>JAHDFD010000018.1 GCA_020628375.1 Chitinophagales bacterium
GCTCCTTCTAATGAAATTGAAGGCTCTGGGTTAATTGTTACTGTTGCAGAAGCTGAAGCATCACATCCGTTGAAATCAACAACTGTTAATGTGTAAACTCCTGAAGCAGATACTTGAATGTTCTGAGAAGTTGATCCATTTGACCAAGCGTAAGAAGCAAAACCTGCAGGACCGAATAAAGTAGCAGGAGCAAAATCAGCACAAATCTCTACATCTTGTAAAGAAATTGAAGGCTCTGGATTAATTGTTACTGTAGCTGAAGCTGTAGCATCACATCCGTTTGCATCTGTTACTGTTAATGTATAAACACCTGATGTTGATACTGAAATATCTTCAGTTGTTGCACCATTTGACCAGCTGTAAGTTGTAAATCCTGAAGGACCGTCAATTGTAGCAGGAGCAAAGTCAGCACAAATCTCTACATCTTGTAATGAAATCTGAGGCTCTGGATTAACGATTACTGTAGCTGAAGCTGAAGCATCACATCCGTTTGCATCGATTACTGTTACTGTATAAGTTCCAGCAGCATTTACTGAAATTGACTGAGAAGCATTTCCATTTGACCATACGTAAGAAACAAATCCTGCAGGTGCAGTTAATGTTACTGGTAAAGCATCAGCACAAACCTCTGCTCCATCAATTGAAATTGAAGGCTCTGGGTTGATTGTTACTGTTGCAGAAGCTGTAGCATCACATCCGTTGAAATCAACAACTGTTAATGTGTAAACTCCTGAAGTTGATACTGAAATATTCTGAGTTGTTGCACCATTTGACCATGAGTATGAAGCGAATCCTGCTGGACCGAATACTGTAGCCGGAGCAAAATCAGCACAAATCTCTACATCTTGTAAAGCGATAGTTGGCTCTGGGTTAACGATTACCTGAGCTGAAGCTGAAGCATCACATCCATTCTCATCAATAACTGTTACTGAATAAGTTCCAGCAGTTGTTACTGTGATAGATGAAGTAGTTGCACCAGTTGACCATGTGTATGAAGCAAAACCTGCAGGTGCAGTTAATGTTACTGGTAATTCATCAGCACAAACCTCTGCTCCTTCTAATGAAATTGAAGGCTCTGGGTTGATTGTTACTGTTGCAGAAGCTGAAGCATCACATCCGTTGAAATCAACAACTGTTAATGTGTAAACGCCTGATTCAGTTACTGAAATATTCTGAGTTGTTGCTCCTGTTGACCACGCATAAGATGCGAATCCTGCAGGACCAAATACTGTTGCAGGTGCAAAGTCAGCACAAATCTCTACATCTTGTAAAGAAATTGAAGGCTCTGGATTAATTGTTACTGTAGCTGAAGCTGTAGCATCACATCCGTTTGCATCTGTTACTGTTAATGTGTAAACGCCTGAAGCTGATACTGAAATATCTTCAGTTGTTGCTCCGTTTGACCAGCTATAAGTTGCGAATCCTGAAGGACCGTCAATTGTAGCAGGTGCGAAATCAGCACAAATCTCTACATCTTGTAATGAAATCTGAGGCTCTGGATTAACGATCACTGTAGCTGAAGCTGAAGCATCACATCCGTTTGCATCAAATACTGTTACTGAGTAAGTTCCTGCTGCGTTCACAACGATTGATTGTGAAGAGTTTCCATTTGACCAGATATAAGAAACAAATCCTGCAGGTGCAGTTAATGTTACTGGTAAGTCATCAGCACAAACCTCTGCTCCTTCTAATGAAATTGAAGGCTCTGGGTTAATTGTTACTGTTGCAGAAGCTGTAGCATCACATCCGTTGAAATCAACAACTGTTAATGTGTAAACTCCTGAAGTTGATACTTGAATATTCTGAGAAGTTGATCCGTTTGACCAGCTATAAGAAGCGAATCCTGCAGGACCGAATACTGTTGCAGGTGCAAAGTCAGCACAAATCTCAACATCTTGTAATGAGATTGAAGGCTCTGGATTGATTGTTACTGTAGCTGAAGCTGTAGCATCACATCCGTTTGCATCTGTTACTGTTAATGTATAAACACCTGATGCAGATACTGAAATATCTTCAGTAGTAGCACCGTTTGACCAGCTATAAGTAGCGAATCCTGAAGGACCATCTATTGTAGCAGGAGCAAAATCAGCACAAAGTTCAACATCTTGTAATGAAATAGTTGGTTCTGGATTTACAACAACTGTTGCAGAAGCAGAAGCATCACATCCATTAGCATCAATAACTGTTACTGTGTAAGTACCAGCAGCATTTACAGAAATTGATTGAGAAGCAGAACCGTTTGACCAGATATAAGAAACAAAACCTGCAGGAGCAGTTAATGTTGTAGGTAAAGCATCAGCACATAACTCATCTCCTTCAATAGTAATAGAAGGCTCTGGGTTAATTGTTACTGTTGCAGAAGCTGTAGCATCACATCCATTGAAGTCAGTTACAGTTAATGTGTAAACTCCTGAAGTTGATACTGAAATATTTTGAGTTGTAGCACCGTTTGACCAGCTATAAGTTGCGAATCCAGAAGGACCGAATACTGTAGCAGGAGCATCATCAGCACAAATTTCTACATCTTGTAATGAAATAGTTGGTTCTGGATTTACAACAACTGTTGCAGAAGCAGAAGCATCACATCCATCAGCATCCATTACTGTTACTGTATAAGTTCCAGCAGCAGAAACTGAAATTGATTGAGTTGTCGCACCTGTTGACCAAGTGTAAGAAGCAAATCCATCAGGAGCAGTTAATGTTGTAGGAAGATCATCAGCACATAATTCATCACCATCAATTGAAATTGTTGGCTCTTCATTAATTGTTACAGTTGCAGAAGCTGTAGCATCACATCCGTTTGCATCCATTACTGTTAAAGTGTAAACACCAGAAGCTGATACTTGGATATTCTGAGAAGTTGATCCATTAGACCACATATAAGAAGCAAAACCTGCAGGTCCGAAAACTGTTGCAGGAGCAAAATCAGCACAAATCTCTACATCTTGTAAAGAAATTGAAGGCTCTGGATTAATTGTTACTGTAGCTGAAGCTGTAGCATCACATCCGTTTGCATCCATTACTGTTAATGTATAAACACCAGAAGCTGATACTGAAATATCTTCAGTTGTTGCTCCGTTTGACCAAGAGTAAGAAGCGAATCCAGAAGGACCGTCGATAGTTGCAGGTGCATTATCAGCACAAATCTCGATATCTTGTAATGAGATTGAAGGCTCAGCATTTACTACTACTGTTGCAGAAGCAGAAGCATCACATCCATTAGCATCCATTACAGTTACTGTATAAGTTCCAGCAGCATTTACAGAAATTGTAGATGAAGTAGAACCCGTTGACCATGAGTAAGAAGAGAAACCAGCAGGTGCAGAAATAGTTACAGGTAACTCATCAGCACAAACAGTAGCACCATCAATTGAAATTGTTGGCTCTTCATTAATTGTTACAGTTGCAGAATCCATTGCATCACAACCATTAAAATCAGTAACAGTTAAAGTGTAAACACCAGAAGTTGAAACTGAAATATTTTGAGTAGTTGCGCCATTAGACCAAGAGTAAGTGGCGAATCCAGCAGGACCCATTACAGTTACAGGTGCATTATCAGCACAAACTTCAACATCCATTAAAGAGATAGTTGGCTCTGGGTTAACAACAACTGTTCCAGTAGCCGTATTAGTACATCCATTTTCATCAGTTACTGTTACAGTATAAGTACCAGCAGCAGAAACAGAAATTGATTGACCATTTTGTCCGTTTGACCAAGTATAAGAAGCATAGCCATCAGGAGTTGCAGTTAAAGTAGCAGGTAGATCATCAGCACAAAGCTCAGCATTATTTACTGATACCGGCGGAGGACCAACTACGATTAAAGTACAAGTAGTTTGGTCAGAACAACCTTTAAAATCTTGTACTGTATAAACGAAATCATAAGTTCCAGGACCATATCCTGAAGCAGTGAAAGTAGTACCTTGTTGAACAATGTTTCCATTTAAAGTCCAGAAGTTACCACCAGTTTGAACACTTGAGAAAGTTTCTCCTACAAAAGTGAAAGACTCACCTTCACAAATAGTTACAGGTGGCTTATCAGTTAATTCTACTCCTGCAAAAGTTACAGTAACAAAATCAATAAATAAACAATCTCCGATTGTAGTCTGTAATGTATATTTAGTTGTTTGAGTTGGGAAAGCAGTTTGAGTTGCTGTGTAATCTTCACTAGTACCTACCACATTACCACTTGGATCAGTCCAAGTATAGGTATCGTAACCAGCAGGACCATCTATAAGGTAAGAATCCTCATCACAAAGTACAGCTGGATCAGGACCTAATTCAAATCCACCAACTAAAGTTACGGTGAAAGAATCTGAAGCATCACAACCGTTAGCATCAACTACAGTTAAAGAATATGTTCCAGCACCATTGATAGTAATTGTCTGAGTATTTTCTCCAGTTGACCAGCTGTAAGAAGCAAATCCAGCAGGAGCAGACACCATTAAACCACTTCCATCATCACATAAAGTTTCATCCGGCATAGTTATAGTAGGCTCAGGATTGATAGTAACAGTAGCAGAAGCTGAAGTAGTACAACCCTCAGCATCAGTAACAGTTAAAGTGTAAGTTCCAGAAGTTGAAACAGAAATATCTTCAGTTGAAGCTCCGTTAGACCAGCTATAAGAAGCAAATCCAGCAGGACCATCAATTGTTACAGGTGCGTTATCAGCACAAACCTCAATATCTTGTAAAGAAATGGAAGGTGAAGTATTAATAGTTACAGTAGCAGAAGCTGAAGCATCACATCCGTTAGCATCAGTTACTGTTAAAGTATATGTTCCAGAAGCAGAAACTGTAATATCTTCAGTCATCATACCATTAGACCAGCTATAAGAAGCAAATCCGGCAGGACCATCAATTGTTACAGAATCATCACAAACCTCAGCACCTTCTAAAGAAATTGAAGGCTCAGCATTAATTACAACTGTAGCAGAAGCTGAAGCATCACATCCGTTAGCATCAGTTACTGTTAAAGTATATGTTCCAGAAGTTGAAACAGTAATATCTTCAGTTGAAGCTCCATTTGACCAGCTGTAAGTTTCGAATCCAGAAGGACCGTCAATTGTAACTGGAGCATCATCAGCGCAAACCTCAGCACCTTGTAATGAGATCGAAGGCTCATCATTAACTACTACAGTAGCAGCAGCTGAACCTGAACAACCATTAGCATCGGTAACTGTTAAAGTGTAAGTTCCGGCAGAACTAGTAGAAATCGATTGAGTATCTTCTCCATTAGACCAGCTATAGCTTGAGAATCCAGAAGGGCCTGTAATAACCACTGGAGTTTCATCGGCGCAAACCTCTAAGTTAGGTAAGCTAAAGTCTGGGTTAGGAGTTAAATTAACCTCAATATCGATAGACGCATCACAGTTTTTAAAGTTAACTGCTGTAAAAGTGTAAGTACCTGAAGCAGTTACTACTAAATTACCATTACCATTTTGGATAATGTTTCCATCAGCATCTGACCAGTAATAAGTTGGGTTAATCGTGTCATCTATCGATTGTCCCATCAAAGTAACAGATTCCCCTTCACATGCAGTGAAAGGTCCCATAGGATCAAGAGTTACGACTTTGAAGTTCACCTCAACGAAATCAATACATACATTTCCGTTAGCATCTGTAGCGGAAATAATGTACTTACCAGGTTGAGTTACGACTAAGTCTTCCTCATTGCTAATTAATTCTTGTCCATCTACTTGCTCGAAGTACCAAGAATAAGAAGCGTAGCCACTAGGGCCATCTAATGTTGTTTGAGACTCATTACAGAGTGTCAACACATCAGGCAACGGATCGAATCCTTCACATTGTCCAAAGGACGGTGTTGCCCACAACCCCACGACGACGAGACATAGGGTTTGCAAAACAAAGTAAAGTTTTTGTGTTTTCATAAATAAAATTTGGTTTAAGATAAGGGTTTGCGTGCCGTTTAGACACTAGGTTATATAATAAGTAACTAATATTTTAAACTTTAAAATCAATATTACTTCCCTTACTTTCACAGGCAGGCGCACTTGAATTAAGTACAGACTGCAAAATTACATAATTTTGAGCTTAACTTGTCGAGTTTCTTTCAAAAAGTAAGGATAAATTAATATTTAATTTATTATTAAAAATCCAATATCATTGATAATGACTTATAGAAAGCTGACAATCAGAATGTCGAATCTCTTCTTCTTCGTTAGAAGCGATCAAAACTATTTTACTTTCTTTTATTTGATGTAGTATATTATAGAACCAATCTTTACCAGCTCGATCCAGATTGCTGGTAGGTTCATCCAGAAGAATGATCTTTGAATTGCTAAAAAGTGCAAGTCCCAGCTTTACACGCTGCATCATCCCCATAGAAAATTGGTGTAGTGGATTGTAGATTTCTTTCATAAGTTGAATTCGTTCTGCAAATGAAGGAATAGACATTTCTTTTTCAAAAGGTTTAAAAGAAGTATGAAATTTTATGACTTCTTCTAAGTTCATTGAGTCTGGCAATTTAATATACGGAGCACAAAACGATATGTAATTGAAAATTATTTCATTTTCTAATGATTTATTTTCAAAAACCCAATTAATTCCCCCAACATTAGGCTTCATTAAGCCTGCTAAAATTTTAAGCAAAGTTGATTTACCAGAACCATTAGCTCCTGTAACTGCATATACCTGACTGTTTAAAAACTTATAATCAATATTTTTAAACAGCCAATTTGCACCAAAACGTTTCCCAAGATCACTTAACTGAATTTCCATTCTTATTTCTCCCTTTAATAATTCCTTTATTAGAAGTTTTGATAAAATTCAAAATATATTCTTTTTCAGTTGAGTCGCTAATACTTTCCTGTATAGACTTAACTGCATTAGTAACGTTCATACCTTTAACAAAAAGCAATTTATAGATTTGTTCAATTTTATTGATGGTTTCTTTATCGAAGCCTCTTCGCTGCATTCCTATCTTATTAACCCCCATAAACATTAATGGCTCTTTAGCTACCTTTATATAAGGTGGAACATTTTTTCTAACCAAAGAACCGCCTGCGACGAATGCATACATACCAATATGCACGAATTGTTGTATTGCTACAACTCCTTCAATAGTTACATAATCTTCGATAACCACGTGCCCTGCAAGATTCGCACAGTTACACATTATAACATGATCTCCGATTACACAATCATGGGCTATATGACTATATGCCATAATCAGGCAATTACTTCCAACAATTGTTTTATTACTAAAGCTGGTTCCTTTATTAATGGTAACACATTCACGGATAGTTGTATAATCTCCTACAACTGCAGTGGTCTTTTCACCTGAGTATTTCAGATCCTGAGGTTCAGCAGCAATTACAGCTCCCGGAAAAATTCTACAGTGAGCACCAATTCTTGCACCATCGAGAATGCTAACATTGGGTCCTATTTCACAATTATCACCAATTTCTACATCACCAGCAATGTATGTAAAAGGAAGTATTCTTACATTACTGCCAATTTTAGCTTCCGGATGAATAAAAACGGACTGATGATAATTCATTCAATGTTGCTTCGATAAAAAAGAGTGCAAAAATATATGCAACAAATCAATGTATCATTGCTCTGATTACATTATTTTCCAAAATTGATTATTCAATAAATATTTATTTACCTTTTTTAACGATCTGTGCCATCAAAATAGCCTCTGTTGCTATTTGGTTATTAACAAATGTATATGCTTTCATTTCAACAATACCTCTTCTTATTGGCTTAAGTAATTTAAGTTGAAAAATTGCAGTATCTCCTGGTTTAACTGGCTGCCTGAACCTTGCCTGTTCGATTCGCAAAAAGTAAGTCCAGTAGTTTTCAGGATCTTCGACTGTACTTAAAGCAAGAATTCCACCTGTTTGTGCCATTGCTTCAATTTGCAAAACTCCCGGCATGATCGCATTATCGGGGAAATGCCCCTGAAAAAAAGCTTCATTATAAGTAAGATTTTTCATCCCAATGACTTCATCATCTGTCAATTTCAAAATTCTGTCAACCAACAAAAAGGGATAACGATGTGGCAGCATTTTTTCAATTTGATGAATATCTAAAACAGGTGGCTCATTAAAATTCAGTTTAGGAATCAATAATTGATTTTTCTTTTTCTTTATATACTCGACCAAAAATTTTGCAAAACTTGTATTAACTGAATGCCCGGGACAGTTCACATGAATTCTAGCCTTAACCCTATTACCAACAAGAGCTAAGTCGCCGATAAAATCTAATAATTTGTGCCTAGCTGCTTCATTTTTAAACCGAAGCTCTCCATTCAAAACACTTCTTTGCATTGAATCAAAGGCTTCTATATCAAAATACTTTTTCAACCTATCAATCTTTTCATCAGGCAAAACAACATCTTTAAAGACCAGTGCATTATTCAGGCTACCTCCTTTAATAAGATCGTGTTGAACCAACATATCCAGTTCACTCAAGCAACAAAAAGTTCGAGCACTTGCAATTTCACTTTTAAAGTTCTCTAATGTCTTCAATTCAGCATATTGATTATTTATAACTTCATTATTGTAGGCTATATTCACAGAAACTCTAAAATCGTCCGATGGAGTAACTTCAATTTCAGAATTGCCATTTCCCGTATTGAAATTAATATTTTCATCTAAATAAATAACCGTCCTTTCTTCTTGTTGTTTCAACAATCCAACTTCTTGAATCTTATCTATAAATTCTATTGCACTGCCATCTAAAATAGGCACTTCAACATTATCAATTTCTATTAACAAGTTATCTAATCCTAAAAAGTACAATGCCGCCATTAGATGTTCAATCGTTTGAACTTTAGCAGCTCCTTTTTGGATGGTTGTAGATCTGTCTGTATTTACAACATTGGCAACAACAGCTTTGACTTCAGGCATATCCGGCAAATCAACTCGCTTAAATCGAATTCCAGTCCGTTCATTAGCGGGCAATAATCTAAGCTTTACTTTTTCTCCACTATGAATACCTATTCCGAGTATTTCGACAGTAGCCTTAATTGTATGTTGATATTCCATAAAATTTTTCTTTACTAAAATCAAGGTTGAATTCCAATTGAGTGCATGCTCAAATTTCTATTATTTGAAAGCCAATATTTAAAGAACCTAACTCTGAAAAACAGTATTTATTTAACTTGCTAAAAGCATACTATTTTTCTTATTCAGAATCACAATTTATTGATTCTTTATTTCAAACTAATTTTAAACACACTCTAAAAAAGAGCGCAAAATAACACATCCTTTTTCTGTACAATTCACCAAATTACAACCATTTTTTTTCCTGATACCACTCTAAGGTATTCCTCAAAGCATCTTCAAAAGAATATGTTGGCTCAAAGTTAAGGTCATCTTTCATTTTAGCGACACTACATATCCAAGCATTTTGAATAATTTCATCATATTTATTCAAATTTAAAGCTGGTTTATTATTAGTAAATTTCCCAATCAACTCACCACCTAAGCACAGACCTTTAATAAAAAAATGTGGCAAATAAAGAAAGCCAACTCTTTTATCAAAACAATTAGCTATACTTTCCGCCAATTGCTTCCAGCTCAACTGTTCCTTATCGGCAACAAAATAAACTTCAGAATGAATTGTGGACTTTGCCATTGCAACAAGTGCCAAAACAAGATTTTTAACATAGACAATACTTAACTGTTTTTGCCTGAATCCAGCCAAGGGAACAAGCCTCATTTTAACTAATTTAAAGAACTCTAACACTTCTGTATCCCTCTCACCAAAAACAACCGGAGGACGTACTATAATTAAGGGTAATTGACCTTTATAACCTGCCACTAACCACTCTTGTTTTAACTTACTTTTCCCATAAAGAGAAACTGGATTACAACTCACATTTTCGTTTATTGGCTTATCCAATTCAGCTGGACCAGCAGCTGCTAAGCTACTAAGCACTATGACTTTCTCTATGCTTTTTTTATTGGCAAGTGCTGCCTCTAAAACATTTTCTGTTAGCTTAACATTACCAAAATCGAAAGCTGCCTGATTATCAGCTTTAACCAATCCTGCACAGTGAAAAACCCAATTAGCATCTTTAAAAGCATCTTTTAAAGCACTCATATTTTCCAATCCACACCTTAGAATTCTTACTCCCTTATTTTCAATACACTCTATGTTACTAGAACGTCTAACAATTGCAATGACCTTATAATTTCCACTAACTAAGGCATCTATCAAATGACTTCCTATAAACCCGTTTGCACCAGTTATAATGACTTTTTTTTGTGTCATAGAATGCAAAAATAATTGACAAATGTCAAGCCATTATTGTTAAATGGTTTAAATTCGCACAATTGACAAATATCAATTGATAAAACACTATGGTTGCTGCTGAGAGAGTTCATCCCAAATCTTTATTTGACAAATGTTTTAAATTCACAAGAGCTGATGAAATAAAATCTAAAGGAATATACCCTTACTTCAGACCTTTAGAAGAGAGCGAAGGTCCTGTAGTCAGAATGGAAGGCAAACAAATAATTATGGCAGGCTCAAATAATTATTTAGGACTAACTGCACATCCGTATGTGAAAGAGAAAGCATTAAATGCGATAAAAAAGTATGGGACAAGCTGTTCGGGTTCACGTTATTTAACGGGAACTATTGATTTGCACATAGAACTTGAAAACAAATTAGCAAAGTTTATGGGCAGAGAGGCTGCTCTGTTATTTTCTACCGGATTTCAAACAGGACAGGGTGTTATTCAACCATTAATGAGAAGACATGACACACTTGTTTCTGACAAAGAAAATCACGCTAGTATAGTAGCTGGAAATTTATTATCTAAATCGGCAGGCACCAATGTGGTACGTTTCAAACATTCTGACATGAATGACCTTGAAACAAGATTAAAACAAATAAGAAACAAAAGTGAACATGGAGTACTTATAGTAATTGATGGTGTTTTCAGCACTTTTGGAGATATTGCGCCATTGGATAAAATCAGTCAACTCGCCAAAAAATTCAATGCACAAGTTTTAGTCGATGATGCTCATGCTTTCGGTGTTATCGGGGCTAATGGCAAGGGATCTGCTGCATATTTTGGTTTAGAAAATGAAATAGATTTGAGTTTGTGTACTTTTAGCAAAACCTTAGCTTCTATTGGTGGGTTTGTAGTAGGAGATGAACGGGTTATCAATTATTTAAAACATCATTCACCAGCGCTTATATTTTCAGCATCTCCTTCTCCTGCTTCAGTTGCATCAGCAAGTGCAGCTTTGGACGTTTTAATAGAACAACCTGAGCTACCAAATAAACTTAGAAAAAATGCGCAATATGTAAGATCTGGCTTATCAGATCTAGGGTTCAATGTAATGTCAGGAGAAACGGCTATTGTTCCAGTGTTAATTGGAGACGATGACAAAGCATTCATGCTCTGGAAACAACTATTTGAAGACGGAATTTTTGTAAATGTTTTCATAAGTCCTGCAACACCGCCTGGAAAAGCAATGATGCGTAATAGTTTTATGGCAACTCATACGACAGATCATTTGGACAAAGTGATCGATTCTTATAGTAAAGCAGGGAAAAAATTAGGATTAATCTAACATTATCGCTAACTTGGGGCTAACATCAATTCATAAAACTCAAACATTTTTCGTACAATTTTATTAAAAAAGGCTCAATGATAGAAATAAAGGAAGTGGCTTTTGGAGATAAAAAGTTGCTTAAAGCTTTTAAAGAATTTCCCTGGAAAATTTACAAAAATGATAGTAACTGGGTAGCTCCTCTTAAAATGGATCTGAATAAGATCTTTAACCCTGATAAATTTCCATTTTACGACTACGGGCGAATGCAACTATTTCTGGCATATAAGAATAATGAAGTAGCAGGTAGAATCGCTGCTATTGAGAATGATCGATACAATAAAATTCAGCAAGAAAATAAAGGTTTTTTTGGCTTTTTTGAAACAATAAATGATCAAAATGTTGCCAATTTGCTCTTAGATACTGCCAAAAAATGGGTTAAGGAAAAAGGGATGACTCACATTATAGGTCCGGCTAGTCCTTCGAGCAATTATGATTATGGTTTACTAATAGATGGATTCGATGATTATCCAAGAATCATGACTACCTATAACCCACCCTATTATCGGCAATTAATTGAGAATTATGGCTTTAAAAAGTGCATGGGTTTATTTGCATATAAGTTAGTTACAGCTCAAATGGAGAGTACAAATCGTTTAGAACGATTGGCTCAAATGTCGATGAAAAGATATGGATTCAGTATCCGATTTTTGAATAAGAAAGATATTAAAGGTGAAGTAAAACTTGTAAAAGATATTTACAATAAGGCATGGGAAAACAACTATGGTTTCATACCTTTTACAGATAAGGAATTCGATATGATAGCCGAAGAACTTAAAATGTTTGTTGAACCCCGACTTATTCCCTTCGTATTAGATAAAAACGATAATATTGCAGGAATGGCGTTTGCTGTGCATGATTTCAATGCCATAATAAAGGGATTTAAAGGAAGTATTTTCCCCTTTAACTTCTTAAAGATATTTACTCAAAAAAGTAAAATAGAATGGGTAAGAATTATCTTATTAGGCATATTGCCAGAATATAGAAGAAAAGGAGTGGACGCTTTATTATACCATACTCTTATTGAAAGTGCCAGAGAAATGAACATTAAACAAGCTGAAGCAAGCTGGATTTTAGAAAACAATGAAATGATGAACAGAGCATTGGAAACAATGGGCGGAGAAGTTTATAAAAAACACAATGTTTACGAGTTATCTATTTAGATATTTTCCGACAAACATAAACATACTCTAAAGGGAAACCCCATATTCGCTTGATACTACATTCTTCAAATATTAGTTGAAATTTTTTGTAGTTATGTTTGGTATATAAAGCCTGACAATAGTAGCCACCATCTACCAATAGATCATAGGCATTCTGAATTATCTGCAAGCCTTCTTCTTTAGAGAAAAAAGAAAAAGGGATTGTGCCAACAACATAGTGAATTGGTTCTTTTATATGCTCTTTAAGTGTCTGAGCTCCATCGTTTACGATATTTAACCTTGGATCATCAATTTCTTTAGCAACTTGATTACAAAATTCTTTATTAATCTCGAAAGTATAAAGCTTGGAATTTCGGCTCAACTGAGTGAGTATCTCTTTAGTGATATTCCCAAGTCCCATACCAAACTCAACAGCAATGATATCTTTATCTGATGGAATGTACTCACAAACAGCTATTTCTGTTTTTCTACTTGTTTCAGAAATTGCACCGGTTGTTACTATATTTTTAGCTAAAGCAATAGCTCTTTTAAGCTTAGAGGTCATAAAAACATTATATTAAAGTATGTTTAAAGTTAATCAACAAAATTTCATTCGATTCTTTTTTCAATTTCTTTAACACGATCGATTAAATCGGGAATTCTCCCTAAATAAGCTAAACCTTTATAATGCTGTCGAAATTCTCTGGCAGGTGTTCCGCTCCATGATTTATTTGGTTCTTTTATTGATTTAGAAATACCACTTTGTGCATTGACCTTTGAACCATCAGCAATTGAAATATGCCCTGCAATACCTACTTGTCCTCCTATCATGCAATTCTTGCCGATAAAAACGCTCCCCGAAATACCTGTTTGAGCGGCAATTACTGTATTTTCACCAATTTCAACATTATGTGCAACTTGAATTAAGTTATCTAACTTAACACCTTTCCTTAACACTGTACTGCCCAAAGTTGCTCGATCAACACAACAATTTGCACCAATTTCAACATTATCTTCTAATATAACATTACCGATTTGAGGAATTTTCTCATAACTTCCGTCAGCAGTAGGAGCAAAACCGAAACCATCACTTCCAATAATAGTTCCTGAGTGAATAATACAATTTCCCCCTATAATTGAATCATGATATATTTTAACTCCAGAATTCACCACAGTTTCTTTTCCTATAGAACAATTACGACCTATAAAAGCATGCGCGAATAATTGACAATTATCTGCAATTAAGCAATTCTCTTCAATTATGACAAAAGGTCCAATAAAAACATCTTTTCCAATTTTCGCATTTTCAGCTATAACGGCAGTTGGGTGAATTCCTGCTTTATTCTGTTTAAGAAAATCCTCATATTTTTGAAGTAAAATAGCAAAGGCAGCATAAGGATCTGCCACTTTAATCAACACCGGCTTTATAGTACTTTTGGTTTCAAAATCTTCAGCAACCAGAACAGCAGTCGCTTCACAATCATATAAGTATTTTTCATATTGCTTATTAGCTAAAAAGCAAAGACTTCCTTCTTTTCCTTCTTCTATTTTAGAAAAAGTATTGAGTACATTTCCCGCTTTTTCAGGTTGATCTATTTTTCCATTAACTAAGGAAGCAAGTTGCGCGATCGTGTATTGCATAATCAGCTTTAAATTGATTAGTGAAATTAGTAAAACAATATTGATTATACTTAACTTTAAAACTATTTCTATTGTAATACGCCCTTCGACTCCGCTCAGGGCTTTTTCAATTTACCATAGTCAAAAACGTTTTAAAGTCTACTACTTATACAATTTAAAAAATATTTAACCGTATATATTTCAAATTGTATTAAAATCGATCATTATCCCACCATTTTTCAAAAGTATTCGGACATATTTTTCTCATTGAATCCAAGTCATCATCATTCCAGTTAAACACTATCTCTTTTTTATCAAAAGGATCTCCATAATCATATCGTTCTTCATGATCATAGATTTCTATTCCAAACTTTTCTTCATAAACGCTACAATCTACGTATCCTAAGCCTTCAAATGTTGGTTCTTCCCCTTCTGGAATTAAGTCAAATTCATCACAAAGGTTATCCGGATTCTCTAATGCTCTATAAAACACATCTTTCCCTCTTGAAATGAGCCAATCTCTGAAATAGTCGAACCAATCGTCGCTACCCCCTAAGATTATATATGGCACTAACCAAAGATCACCAGAATATGAAATGCTAGATAACTTGTAATAATGATAATTAAAGCCAAAGATCTGGGTCTTAAGTCAACTTTGAAAGTTCGGCTTTTAACTGTTTTTGTTGTTCATCCAAACTATTAACTGATATCAAGGAATTTGCTATTATTTTCCAGAATTCATCTTCTGTCATTAGGGACTTAGCTAGTGTTTTTTTCATAAAAGGGACAATTGATTTTTGAGTGTAAATTTTCGATTTGATGTTAGGGCATTTTAAATAATTTTTCCCAGATAGCCAATATAATTTCTTTATATTTGTTTTGCTATCCATTGTGCTCACATTCTATAAGAAATTCTAAGCTTGTGCGCAATACATTCATTTTTATTTTAACATTTCTACTACTAAATTCTTATTTATTTTCACAAACTAATTCTGATTATTTTGGTACTGGTCAGGGTGTTGGTGTTTCGACTTCTTCAAGTGGAAGTCAAAATAACGGGGCGGCATCTAATACTTTAAGTGGAACAGAATTAATTCCCGACTATATTGGTGCAGCTCGTTTTCTGGCTCAGGCTCAATTAGGTTCAAATGAGACAGATATTCAGAATGTTATGAATATTGGTATTGACGCCTGGATAGATCAGGAAATCGCAATGCCATACACACCTTATGCCCAGAAATTAGAAGATATTTATTTAGAGATTATCAATAATATGGAAACCATTTATGGTGTAGGCAATGCTGATTACGATCCAAAGAATCTATATATGTCTTTTGCGTTTTACGATAAAGCTTTAACAGAAGAAGATGATTTCAGGCAAAGAATTGCATTTGCTTTGGGTCAGATTTTTGTGATCTCTTATAATGGGGGAATAAACAATTTCGCAAATGGGTATATTAATTATTATGACCTGTTGTATGAAGGTGCATTTGGGAATTATAGAGATTTATTGTATAATATTTCTTTGAACCCAGGCATGGGAAGGTACCTCAGCCATATGAAAAATGAAAAGGCTGATCCCAATTCAGGAATTTTACCGGATGAAAATTATGCACGTGAAATAATGCAGTTGTTTTCTATTGGCTTATTTGAACTGAATAATGACGGAACTTTAAAATTAGATACAAATGGCGAAGCAATTCCAACTTATGACATAGTTGATATACAGGAAATGGCAAAAATATTCACTGGATTATCAGGAGGTGCATTTAATACTGAAATCTATCCTCAATTAGCGGGTCAAACACCTACTTTTGGAAGTAATGTTAACTTCTTTGATTACAGTGTACCAATGGTTATGTACGAAAACAAGCATGAAACTTCAGCAAAGATATTACCTGATGGGACAGTCATTCCTGCTAATCAAGCTGGAATGCAAGACATTAATGATGCAATTGACTGGTTATTCAACCACCCTAATGTTGGTCCATTTATCGGCTATAGATTAATCCAGCAATTGGTAAAATCAAATCCAACACCTGAATATGTAAATCGGGTAGCTTCTGCATTTAATAATGATGGTAATGGTGTACGTGGAAATATGGAAGCTGTTTATCGTGCAATTTTAACTGACCCTGAAGCACGCGATTGTGCATGGATAGATGATCCAAAAACTGGAAAAATGATTCAGCCAATAGAAAGAATATTACAACTTTACAAAGCTTTTGACATTACTTCTCCTTCAAATAAATATTGGTTTTCTGATTCAGGGTTAGTTTACACCTATATTGAACAAGCCTTTCTATTTGCCCCTTCTGTATTTAATTTCTTTTCACCTTTTTATGCAGAAAGTGAATTTGTAGCTCCCAACAATATGGTTTCACCCGAGTTTCAAATCCTTCATTCAACCTCAGGAATTTACTATATCAATTTAGTAGAGACAGGAATAAAAGTAGCTCCTAACGTAAACCTTACCGGAATTAACCAAAATCAGCCTAAAGTTAGTCAAAACCCTGGTGATACACCAACATTGGATTTTACAGATGAAATAAACATTTATAATTCACAAGGATTATCGGCATTAGTCGATCATATTGATCTGTTACTTTGCAGAGGTCAATTACAGGCAAGCACTAAAGCGATCATTGAAGATAATATTAATCAGAATATTGTAAACACGCCTGGATATACCGCATCATCTATCGTACATGATGTTATTTATTACACTATGATGTCTCCGAGTTATGTGATACTGAAATAAAAGTAAATATTCCTACCTCAACTCCTTCGGATAACACAAATAATGTTTTACGACCGGTGTGCTTAATTGCTGAATATTCAAATGATCTGAAGCTTGGGTAACATCTAATAAGCCACCATCTTTATACAAAATTTTAATGTGTTCTGAATCGGGTGTATAGGCTCTGTTACTGGTTGTACCAGAAAAAACCAAATAAGAAGCTTCATGTTTAGAAATAGAAAATTGATAAGCACATTCATCTAGTAGCCTGGCTTCCAGACTTTCCTCAAAAGCATCACTTTGTAAACTAACATTTGGCAATCGTCTGTGAACGATCATACTACATAAGCGCGATAAGACATAATCATCGCCGTTTTGCCATACTTTAAAGGCTGAAAAAAGATCGTGGTCATCTAATGCAGTATAGGTATCCAATACTTCCTCATTTTCTTTAAAATCTTTAAAATGCACTTCATTTTCAAGGAAGAATTGCAGCGCTGGTGTAGCAAATAATTTTTTTCCTTGCTGAATCAATTCTTTTGCTCGCTTTAATATTTTAACTAAAAGCATTTCAGCAACTAAAACGGTTTTATGCAGATAAACCTGCCAATACATGAGTCTTCTTGAAATTAAAAACTTCTCTATTGAATAGACTCCTTTCTCTTCTACAACTAATTCATCTTCGTGTACATTCAGCATTTTTATTATACGATCATAACCAATAACTCCTTCATGAACGCCTGTAAAAAAACTATCTCGACTCAGGTAATCCAAACGATCCATATCTAACTGACTGGAAACAAGCTGGTGCAAATAGCGTTTCGGATAAGTCCCTTTGAATATCTGGATAGCCATATTCAAAGCACCATTAAACTTTTCATTCAGCTTTTCCATAATCAACAAAGAAATAGCTTCATGATCTACGTTTTCAACTAAAGCATGTTCAAGCGCATGTGAAAAAGGACCATGTCCAACGTCGTGTAATAATATAGCAATAGTAACAGCCCTTTCTTCTTCTTCAAACATATAAACGCCCTTATCATTCAGGCTTTGAATTGCTCTACGCATTAAGTGCATAGCGCCTAAAGCATGATGAAAACGCGAATGAACTGCTCCCGGATAAACATAAGAACTTAAACCTAATTGTGAAATATGACGTAAACGTTGAAAGTAACGATGTTCCATCAGGTCGAAAATCAGATTGAATGGAATGGTTATAAATCCATGAACTGGATCATTTATGATCTTTTTCTTATTCAATTGAAGAATTTAATAAAACAACTTTTAGAACAAAGAACAAATTTACATTGAAGTAAGAGTATGTTTAAATTTCTATCAACTGAAAACCAATATTTTATGAACCTGATTTTGAAAAATCTCATTTATTTAGCTCGCTAAACGCATACGATTTTTCCTATTCAGAACCACAAACTATTGATTTTCAATTTAAAAAAAATTTTAAACATACTCTAAGTCTAAGTTATACAACTGTAAATTATTTTAGATAAACTTTGTTAAAACCACAATATTAAACGATTTTAAAATGTTAAATTCACAGTTCTTTCAAATGTTAAAATTGACAGAAATAAATTTCAATTTAAAATTAAACTAAATAACTATAAATGAGTAAGGTAAGAATTTTATGGGCAGACGACGAAATCGATCACTTAAAGCCCCAAATCATGTTTTTAGAAAAGAAAGATTATGAAGTTGTTGCTGTTACAAATGGGCACGATGCAATTGATCTTTATCGTGATGAAAAATTTGATATGGTACTTTTAGATGAAAGTATGCCCGGTCTTACAGGTTTGGAAACACTTCGTGAAATTAAAAGTATAAATAACCTCACCCCTGTAGTAATGATTACTAAAAATGAGGAAGAGGATCTGATGGAAGATGCTATTGGTGCTCAAATCGCTGATTATCTGATTAAACCTGTTAAGCCTCAGCAAATTTTACTTACACTCAAAAAATTCCTTGATAATAAGCGTTTGGTTAGTGAAAAAACCAATTCTGCTTACCAACAAGAATTCAATCAGTTATTTGCCAAAATCCAAATGGGACTTGACTATGAAGAATGGAAAGACGTTTATAAAAAAATTGTTTTCTGGGAATTAGAATTAGAGAAAACGGAAGGCAATGAAATGCAGGAAGTTTTGAATATGCAGAAAAACGAAGCAAATAATGAGTTTGTTCGTTACCTGATGCGTAACTATACCGACTGGATACAGGAAAGAAAAACAGGCCCTACTTTTTCTCACCAGCTTTTCGATGATATGATTTTTCCCTCATTGACCGATAAGGCAACTAACGTTTTGGTTGTAATTGACAACCTTCGTTACGACCAATGGAAAATAATAGAACCAATAATAGCTGAGTATTTCGAGCCTGAAAAAGAAGAAATGTTTTATAGCATACTTCCTACAGCTACACAATACGCGCGTAATGCCATTTTTGCTGGTTTATTACCTTCGGAAATTGCCCAACGAATGCCTAATTATTGGTTAAATGATCATGATGAAGGTGGTAAAAACATGTACGAGGAAGAATTATTAACAGACCAGCTAAGTCGTAAAAGAAAAGACCTCAGAGCGAGTTACACAAAAGTTGTAAACCACAACGCAGGTCGTAACTTAGTAGATAACATTATGAACATGCATGATTACGATTTGAATGTTATCGTTTATAATTTCGTTGATATGTTATCGCATGCGAGAACCGAAATGGAAGTATTGAAAGAGCTTGCAAGCGATGAGAATGCTTACCGCTCAATTACACGTTCATGGTTTGAGCATTCACCACTATTTGAAGCATTAAAAAAGTTAGCTGATAAACCTGTAAATCTAATGATAACAACCGATCATGGAACGATGCGTGTTCAGTATCCGGTGAAAGTGATCGGTGATAGAAATACAACTACCAACCTTCGTTATAAGCACGGAAAAAACCTGAATTATAATTCTAAAGATGTATATGAAATTCGTAAACCAAAAGAAGCGGGCTTACCTGCTCCTCATGTTAGTTCAGCTTATATTTTCTCGAAGAATACAGATTTCTTTGTTTATCCCAACAATTATAATCACTATGTAAAGTACTATAAAGATACTTTCCAGCATGGTGGTATTTCTTTGGAAGAAGTAATTATTCCTTTTGTAAAACTGAAAAGTAAATAAATAAAATCTCCCTGACAAGGCTTAAAAGCCCTGTCAGGGGATTTATTTTTAGAATCGAATTTTATACAATACCCTCATTGATCGTTCGCCACAAAATATCTTTTAGTTCTGTAAGCCCTTTCTGAGTAACAGAAGAGATAAAAACATGTGGAATATCTTCTGGTAAACGCTTTAGGTCTTCAATAACCCACTCTTTTATTTCATCATCAATTAAGTCGCACTTTGTTAAGGCTAATAACCTTTGCTTTTGCATCAATTCAGGATTGAACTGTTCACATTCATTCAAAAGTATTTCGTATTGTTTAACCACGTCATCTGCATCTGCGGGTATCATAAACAATAAAACTGAATTCCTTTCAATATGACGAAGGAAACGATGTCCCAAGCCTTTTCCCTGATGCGCTCCTTCAATAATTCCGGGTATGTCTGCCATTACAAATGAACGGTGATCTCTGTAAGGAACAATTCCTAAATTGGGTTTTATGGTTGTGAATTCATAGTTGGCGATTTTAGGCTTGGCTGCGGTTATACTTGCCAATAAAGTAGATTTCCCTGCATTAGGAAAGCCAACCAAACCAACATCCGCTAAAACCTTTAATTCAAGAACTTTCCACTCTTCAGTACCTTCTTCTCCGGGCTGAGCATAACGTGGCGTTTGATTGGTAGCAGATTTAAAATGAGCATTCCCTAGACCTCCACGACCACCGGCAGCTAAAATATACTCTTGTCCATCTTCTAAAATTTCTATTTCTATTTCTCCGGATTCAAAATCTTTGGCAACAGTTCCCAAAGGAACTTCTAAAATAATATCCTCACCCTGAGCACCTGATCTGTGGCTCGCACCACCACTCATACCAGGCTTCGCAATCACATGCTTTCTATACTTTAAATGCAATAGCGTCCAGAAGTTTCTGTTCCCTCTAATGATGATATGTCCTCCTCTTCCACCATCACCACCATCGGGACCACCTTTAGAGGTTAAAACATCACGATGAAAGTGAGCAGAACCAGCACCTCCTTTTCCGGAACGTGCACATATTTTTACGTAATCAACGAAATTTTCCATAAAGCAACTGCAAAGATACTTTTTTAAGTTGCTAAATGAATCGGAATGGAATTAAAGGTCAGTTTATTTTGGTTAGGCGACCAAAATAGATCAAGCAAGCATAATTGGCTTAAACTCCGAATGTAAGTAGTTAAACAAAAATTTCCTTAAAGAAAAACTTAATTAATTAACCTAAGTTGCGATAAATCTCAACTGTCAACAGTACAATAGTCCACTGTCCACAAAAAACATTATAATCGTGAAGCGTAAGGTTTTGTGGTCTGTGGTCTGTTAAACAGTCGTCTATGTACAAAAATGTCATTATACATCGCAACTTGAATTAATTATAAGCAACTCTAGGATCGAGGAATCCATAGATCAAATCGATCAGAATATTGATACTGATAAAAATGAAGGCCGTAAATAACACAGAACCCATTACCACCGGAAAATCAAGGTTTTCCAGAGCAGCAATTGTCACAAAGCCCATTCCTTTAATATCGAATATTTTTTCGATAAAGAATGAACCTGCTAATACAGATGCCAACCAACCTGAAATGGTAGTTACAACAGGATTCAAGGCATTTCTTAAACCGTGTTTAAAGGTAACCGTTTTGTTCGCTAAACCTTTTGCTTTTGCAGTTCTGATATAATCCTGCCCAAGTACATCCAACATTGAAGAACGGGTAAGCTGAACAATAATAGCAACAGGACGTATGCCTAATGCTAAGGCTGGCAATATTAAATTTTTTGGCTGAAATATTTCATCACCAAAGTCGGTTAGACCAAAAAGCTGTCCGGTATGGCTTAGACCAGTGTAATCAGCGAGCCAATACCCAAAGATTAACGCAAGCACTACACCTGAAAAATAGGAAGGTTGGGATATTCCAAGTACAGAACTAACCAATATGGAATTATCTACCCAGGAAAATTGCCGTATAGCTGCAATAACACCAAGAATTATTCCCACGAAGGTAGCAAATGCCATTGCACACAAACCAAGTATTATAGTGGTTGGAAGTGCAGTTAGTAATATTTCTGAAACTTTTTTCTTATTCTGGTAGGAACGCCTTAAATAAGGAGGCTTAACTACCAACTTTCGTTCTCCACCTAATGAAATTAATGGCGTATAGTTATATTCTTTCTGATTCGCTTCTGTATGTTCATAAACTGAAATCGGCAAAACATCATTCAGATAAAAAGCGAATTGTACCAAAACAGGTCTGTCTAAGTATTCTGCCTTTCTGATCGCATCGACTGAAGCAACGTCAGAACGCTGTCCCATAACCAAACGCGCAGGATCAGGCATCATTTTAAACAGGAAAAATACCAATAATATTACCCCGAATAAAACGGATATACCGTACAGAACTCTTTTTATGAAATAACTAAACATTATTCAAAAGTAAATAATTACTATTTAATGCTCACTAACAAGCATTAATTTAACGCTACCTCGGCAACTCATTCACATCCGGTAAATGGTTATAATGGTATTTAGCAACTAAAGTTCCATCTTTAACCACCATAACACCAGGGTTAGAACGATTCATAGTTTTAATCGGCACAGCATCAAGGCTATTGAATTCATATAAGCCTTTTGCCAGTCCATTTGCCTGATCTGGTCCTGTTGTTAAGCCCAAAGCATTAATTCCTTTCTTTTTAGCAGCCTTCACCAAAGCATTCACTTGTTCAAATCCTTTTTCGGAAGCAAGCCCCGGATCATAAGAAGTAATCCATAATGTTGTACCTGAATCATGCAAAATATCTTGCTGAATTTCATCTCCATCTCCACTAACTACTATAAAATCTTTACATTTTGGTAATTCCGGCTCTCTGATAACTTCATCGAAACGATCAACATATTTCCAGCCATCGGCGGTATATTTACTGAATTCACTCATATCGACGGTAGTTTCCTGACCATCTTTTGACATTTTGAATTTCACGATCACCTCTCCCGGATCCAATCCTTCTTCAGAAGTACAATCTCTAAGATCGGTTCCAACTTTATATGCCCTAAAATCTACAATTGGTAAATTCATTATATTCTTGAATGTAAAACCTATCGACAATAAACTTAATAAACTGAAAGCAGTAAAGTAAATTCCTTTATTCAATTTCATGGCATGAATGAAACTGTACAACAGCGAGGTTACAAGCATAACAATCACTATAACTGAGTTACCTGTTGTATTATAATTGAAGAAAAAGAATATTTGCCAAAGCGTAAACAGGGCTACCAGCACAAAGAATACATTCAATGCAGTGCCACCTAGTTTTTCATTCAGGAATTTTCTACCTATAAATATTATAATCAGTAAAGGAAGTATAAATACATCTTTCATGAATGTTTGCCAGGGTTCTAACTTTATAAAGTCCCCAAAACAACCACAATCGGTTACTTTACCAGTGTAAAGCGTAAATCCGGTTAGAAAAGTAAAGAAAAAGATCAAACCAAACATTAACAGCCATGACAGACTAAAGAAGGTTCCGAAGAAAAAGGCAACTCCTAATATCATTTCAAGGGCAACCATAAAAATTGATATTTCCAAAGAAAAACTAGCACACAATTCCCAGAAAGATTCAAGAAAAGGCATGTATTCTGAGAATACGGTGAAATACTCTTCCATTTTAATGGCAGTTCCTTTAGGATCGATAGCCTTCACCGTTCCTGAAAAAATAAAAAACACACCAATCGCATATCTTAAAAAGTGAACAAATGCCTTCATATATTTCTAAGTTTTATTTTTTAATCTTTGTTTAAAATGATATTTATTGTTCTGACTTCGGCTATGCTCAGTCATCTTATTCTTTACAACGCTATTTCATTCATTAAAATGAGTACAAAAACAGCATAGTTTATAATATCCAAATAATTTGCATCCAATCCTTCGGATATTAAAGTAGCTCCTTCATTATTTTCAATAGATTTTATGCGCAATAATTTCTGCAAGATCAAATCGGTCATCGAACTAATTCTCATATTTCTCCAAGCCTCGCCATAATCGTGATTTTTTTCTTGCATGAGTTTTTTGGAAATTACTAATTGATTCTGATATAATTCAATAGCTTTTTCTGCATTTATATCGGCTTCGTCAGCAAAACCTAATTCCAACTGAATTAATGCCATCGCCGAATAATTGATTATTCCAATAAACTCATCTCTGGTTGAATCGGCTACTTTTTGGGTTTTCTTTTCCTGAATGGTTCTGATTCTCTGCGCTTTAATATACAATTGATCTGTTAACGAAGATGGACGTAAAATGCGCCATGCAGTACCATAATCTATGGTTTTCTTTTTAAAAATAGAACTGCATTCATTTACAACATCATCGTACTGCTCGTTGGTTTTACTCATTATTAAAAGCTTTGAAAAACAGTACAAATTTACAAAGCAATTTAACATTTGTGTAGTTTATTAACGAATGTTATAATTCATCCAAAAATTTCTTAAATAAGAAAATAAACTTTGAATTGAAAATTATTGAAAGCTGCCTTCAAAAAGGTTCAACTTTCAACATTAAAAAATCATTTTAAAAACTAAAATAAAAAAGGATAAAAATTCATCACTATGGCTGAAAAAATAACATTATTTTTGCACTCGAATTTAAAGAAACCGAACCTTGCCGTATTGTAAGGTGCTTAAAAATTAGAAGATGAAACAAGTTATTATCAAACAGTTACAAAACTTATTAGACAGCGGAGAATCAAGGGGATTGAAGCGTAAAGTCAATGGCTTTAAGAGAGAGTTTCGTAACGTAGTTGAAGAAAGAAAACAACAACATCGTCAAAAATTCATTACTGAAGGTGGCGATTTGGCAGACTATAAAGGATTTAAAGACCCATTAGACAGAGAATTTTACGGACTGGTTGATAATGCAAATGAAAAAATTCAATTAGAGGAATTAGAAGAAAAGAAGCGCCAAAAACTTAATGTAGAGAATAAAAAGGCGATCATAACTGAGTTACAGACAATGGTTGACGAAGTTGCTCCAAGTGATATAGGCAAAGGCTTTGAAATATTAAAACAAATAGAAGCCAAGTGGAAATCATCGGGTAGAGTTTTTGGTGAGCAAGGCGATGATCTGTTTTTCAAGTTCAAGCATCAGAAAGATCGTTTCTTTCAGATCGTTTCTATTAATAATGAAATGAGAGATATTGATTTTCAGAAGAATATGAGAATCAAGCAAGCGATCATTACTAAAATGGAAGCGTTAAAAGCAAGTGGTGGTGCAGACAATCCGCAGATCATAAAGGAATTACAAAAGCTTAATTTAGAATGGCGAAATTCAGGCCCAATTCCTAAAGAGTTCCGCGATAGCGTTTATGGTAAACACCGCGAATTGAATGAACACTTCGGAGTAAAGATCGAAAGTTTGTTTGAGGAAAGAAGAAAGAATGCTAAAGAAAACCTTACTTCTAAAGTGGCGCTTTGCGATAAAGTGAAAGCAATCAATTTACTAGAATTAAATACACCCAAAGCTTGGAATGAGCAAACTCAGGAAATTCTGAATATTCAGCAAGAATGGAAGAAAATCGGTTTTTCAGAAGAAAACGAAACAGTTTGGGAAGCATTCCGCCAATGTGTTGATCAGTTCTTTGAAGGAAAGAGAAACTTCTTCGATACACTTGATAGTAAACGTGAGGAAAATGCGGTTGCTAAGCAAAAGTTAGTGGAAGATGCAGAAAAGATGATGCATAGCGAAGATTGGAGAAATACAACCAACTTCTATATAAATCTTCAGAAAAAGTGGAAAGCAACCGGTCCTGCACCACGTGAACAGGAAAATGAAATGTGGGATAAATTCAGAGCTGCTTGTGATACTTTCTTCAATGCTAAGAAAGAATACTATTCTAATATTGACGAAATTCACGAAGAGAATTTAACTAAGAAAGAAGCATTGATCACTCAGATCGAAGCTTTACAATTAACTGGAAGTGCTCAGGAAGACTTTATTTCTATTCGTAAATTCTTCTCTGACTGGAATGCTATCGGGCACGTTCCAATGGATAAAAAAGATGACCTTTACAAAAGGTACAGAGCTGCTTGTGATGCCAAGTTCGACCAATTGAATGCCAATAAAGATGAGCAAAGAAAAATGCGTGTTGAAGCTGAGTTGGAAGATATTATGAATTCTGAAAATGCAGAATACTTATTACAACGTAAGAAAGATGGCTTAAGAGACAGTGTTGATCGCCTGAGCAACGAAATTGCTCAAATCGAAAACAACATGGGTTTCTTCAAAGGGAATTTGAATATGTTGGGTGAGTATGAAAAACAGTTGAAAAGAAAGAAAGCACAACGTATAGAATTAGAAAAGGAACTAAACAGTTTACCAACAAGCCCTACAGCTGAAGCAAATGAAGATGCTACCGAGGCAGCCGAGGAAAATGTTGATGCTTAAGATCTAATGTTTTAAAATTTTATTTTTCAAACCTGTCAGTTTATTGTAAATTGACAGGTTTTTTAATTTCACTTAATTAGGTTTTATACCTTCAAGGTTTTAAAACGGGGACGCCCAGTCCTTGAAGGTATAAAATCTATAAAACATATTCAAAATGAATACAGATTCTAGTTTTCTGATTGTTGGAAAAGGCTTGGCTGGTAGTGTGCTTGCTCAAAAACTATATTTTGATTATGGGATCAGAAATATGACTATCGTTGATAATCAGCAGTATCAGGCTTCTTTATTATCGAGTGGAATAATGAATCCGGTTACAGGCAGAAGAATCGTAAAAACCTGGCAATGTGACACTTTATTTCCTGAAGCTGAGAATTTTTATAAAGAAGCAGGAAAAACATTTGAAACAAAATTCATTGAACAAAAACAGATTATCCGTTTTTTTGAAAGCATTAAAGAATACAATGACTTTACCATCAAAACAGGTGAAAAAGCATATCAACAATATATTTCTGAAGAAAAACAACCCATAGAAGCCAATTTAATCAATAATGATTTTGGAGCAGGAAATATTAAAGGGGCTTTTCTTGTAAACGTTAAGGCCTTTCTAGATGCCAGTAATACTTTTTTCCGTAATGAAGGCATATTAATCAATGAAGAATTAAGGCTTAATAACCTTCAATTTGAAATAGATAAGGTCATTTGGCAAAATAAGTTTTACGATCATCTGATCTTTTGCGAAGGTTATCATGCTCTAGAAAATCCTTTCGTAAACAAACTCCCCTTTCGACCAGCAAAGGGCGAGGTTTATATTGCCAATATACCAGATTTACCACAAGAACGATTAATAAAAAAGGGGATCTTCTTTCTTCCACTTGGCGATCACTTATTTTGGGTTGGATCTACGTATATTAATAATGATCTAAGTCCTGAACCGAGTGAAAAAGGAATACAGATCTTAAATGAAAAAGTAAAAAAAGCAATTGGTAATTTAAGTTTCACCATAGAAAGAACAGAAACAGCCATTCGACCTGCCACCAAAGATCGCCGGCCTTTTGTTGGCGCAATCGATCATCCATACAAAGTTTATATTTTTAATGGTTTTGGTACTAAAGGCGTTTCTTTATCACCTTGGTGTGCGACTCAGTTATGTGAACATATTTTCAATGATCAACCTATACCAGCTGAAATTGATGTTAATCGGTTCTTGTAACTGATGTTACGCAGAGTTCGTGTCACACTGAGTAAACGGAGATTTTTCAAGTGAAAACGCAGAAAAAGCATAGTGCATCGCCAGGCGACCCTGCGAAGTATTTGACTATCAAGAACTTAACTTCGATGCGTTTTAAAGCACAATTTTTTCAAAATTTGCTTCAAAACTTACTCAGTCGGTTCGCCGATGCGATTGACATAGTGCGTAACATCAGTTATAATACAAATTCAAATGTAATTTCATGTACATCCTAGTTGATGTACAAATAGGAAGCTCACTTATGGTTAACTTTCTTTAAGCTCAGTCAGAGTTTTGAACCCTGATTGAGCTATTAATGAAAACACTGTTATTTTACCAAAATCGTATAATATCAAACGTTGGTGGTGATGCAGAAGTAATACAATTTTAACTTTAATATATCGTACATTTATGAGAGCGTGAGCTACTATCAAATTAAGCCCAATATACGAGTCATGCCCCGAAAAATAGGGAGGTGTCTATATTTCGACTTCATTACATTACGCTCAATATGACACGAAAATTTGTACGTTTTTTAATATTTAAATTTATGTAAGGCTGAAAGTTATTTTGATTAAAATCAGAAAATCTTAGCTAAATATCTGCTGATCGGGAGACGCAGCAGAGGAAAAAACCTGTTTTGGTCTGGGACGCACAGTCTCCTGACCAAAACCTACACAACCTTATATTTGAGTCACTGCCCAAACGTTTAATGATCTTTCTTCAACAACTCCGGAAATTTTTTCTTAAAACGATTTAATCGAGGAATAGAAACATTCTGAACATAAGGGTTTTGAGGATTTAATCGTTCATAGTTCTGATGATAATCTTCAGCATCGTGGAAAATTTCAAATGCTTTAACCTCTGTAACAATTGGTTTTTCAAATGCCTTATTTTGTTCAAGTTCTTTAATATAAGTTTTTATGGTATTTTTTTCTTCTTCATTTTCATAAAAAGCTATTGAACGATATTGAGGTCCTCTATCGGGTCCTTGTCGATTGGGTGTAGTTGGATCATGAGAACCGAAAAAAACTTTCAATAATGTTTCAAAACTTACCTGTTCTTTATCATAATAAACAGCAACGGCTTCTGCATGCTTCAAACGCCCGCTACTCACTAATTCATAAGTGGGGTTATCAACCTCTCCACCCGAATACCCCGAAACAGCTTCTTTTACTCCTTCAACAGATTCAAAGATTGCTTCAACACACCAAAAACAACCCGCTGCAAAATAAGCAGTACTATATTGTGCCAACTCTTTATCAGATAATTGTTGTACATCTGTTTTCACCTTTTGGGTTTTACAAGAAAAAGTACACAGGATCATTCCTAAAGCAAGCATTGATAATATGCGATTCATAGTTTTATATTTTCTGAATTATAAAAACATAAGAGTAGAAATTGTTTCTGCGATTAAAGAGTATGTTTAGAGTATATTTAAAATACTCTCAAAAACAAACCCACAAACCTGTTAATACGATTACAGATTTGTGGGTTTAAATAACAATTCAAAGTGTTAATTTATTGCTTTACAATTCTTAATAATTTGTCAAAACTTTCATCTTTAAATCGAATGAAATAAACTCCTGAAGGATAACTAACGACTGATACTGTTCCTTTATAAGTATCATTATATTTCACAAGTTTTCCATTCTGAATTCTTTTTCCACTTATATCGAATACTTCAAAATCAAGTAAAACACTATCATGCTGAAAACCATCTAAGTGAATCGTAACCACTCCTTCAGTAGGATTAGGGAAAACATTAAAAATTCCGCCATATTGTTTGATCTCGCTATTATTTGTAGTAAGTCCAATTGAAACAGCACTAAAAAACAATTCACAATTATTTACATCAAATACAGAAGGGATGTATGTTCCTTCTGTTAAACCTTCAAAAGTATTAGAACTTTGATAAGTAACTCCCCCATCGATACTATAAGAAAAAGGAGCCTGACCTCCGCTTGCGGTTATGGTAATTGCTCCATTTTCAGCACCAACCCAAGTTTCATCAGCAACATCAACGATCAGTGAAATATCGCAAGCAGCAATTTCAATTGTTTCTGATGTTTCACAATCATTTCCATCAACAACCACAATATCATAAGTTCCCGGAGCAAGGTCGGCAAACAAATTTACATCTGTAAAAGTAGCTCCACCATCAATGCTATATTGAACAGGGTCTGATGCATTATAAGCATAGATCAGGACTGCTCCATTATTAGCATCTGCTGAGGTTTCAGCAGAAATATCCAGATCGAGACTTACTGCGCATACCAGCTCTGTACAAAAATCAAAATCTTCAGAAGTTCCGAATACACCATCGCTAACCACTAAAGCATTACCTTCTGCATCCACTATATTATAGCTACCTTGTCCCCATCCACAACAAATACCATCACCAAAAGAGTCGGTAATCTGAAAATTGTAACAAGTTTCATTCTTTAAACACCATTCTTCTGTATAGGTAGCGTTTACTTGTTGGTAAGGTCCTCCAGAATAAACGATAGTTCCGGTGTTATCCGTAAGATACCATTGCGTTTCTGTTGGATAATCATCTGTATTCAGCGTAAAAGCTACCCTTTGTCCGTCAATAACAGCCTGAAAATCTGCTTCAAAAATATTATTATCCGGTCGTTCATCAACGCCCAAATTAGGTGAAAAGATATTAACTTTTATCGTATTCGTACCATCAATAAGATCTGTAAGGATTAATGGAATAATAGTTGATTCTCCGGCAGGTACAAGCTCTTCGTTAATAAATTCATGTTGAATAACACCATTCACTGTTACAGAAACAAAAGCACTGGAAATATCATTGGTTCCATAGTTGGTCATTTCAATATCAACTTCTAAAATCGAAGCCGCACAAGCTCCCTCTTCTATACCATAAACATTACTTGCTCCAACATCAAATCGGGGAAGTTTAGTTAGGGTTACTCTACAACTATCGTTGTATTCATTATTATCACCATCAAAAATAGTAAACAGGATCAATTCATAATCTGTAATCTCAGAAACATCTATCGTTTCATCGAAAGTGTGTACGTAAGTTTCTTCTGAAGCTATTTCTGTAGTTATAGGTTCAGAAATCACCGCTTCACCACCTTCAAAAATATATCCCACCTGATAATTTGAAACAGGGTTCAAGCCTTGATTCTTAACAGCTATACGAACTACTTCAGCATCTGTAAGATCATCGGCATTCTGAGGTTCAACTAATCCACTAGGTCCTACATCTAATGAATCCCTTTCTAGGCTGAAAGCTGCAATTCTAGTTCTCATACCACCTGCTGAAGGATATTCTCCTGTAAACCAAAAAGTAGCATCATCAACCGGATCAATTCCCATCTGATGGTAATCACCATATCTTGAAAAGTTATTTATTGCTGCTCCACCGGGTGCAATAACATATTCTTCAATGGTCATTTCCCCTAAAGGATCTGTCGCCCTTCTACCGGTAAAACGAAGACTAATGAAATCATTTTCACCTCCACATCCGTAAGCTAGTCCAATATTACCCTGACCATCCATACAGATAGCACCCATAAATCTATTCAAACCATCATCAGGTGCAAAAGTACCTTCTTGGTAAAGTTCCCATTCACCGCCATCTTCTCTTCTTAATTCCATCCATCTTACTCCGGCAGTATTATCACCTGTTGCATCTACAACAAAATTCAACACTATAGATTCGTGTGTGTCAAAGTTTCTATAATGAACCTGATTCATGATAACACTCACCATTGCATTCATTCCAGTAACTCCACCGGGTTGAGGAATACATGCAAATCCATCAGGTGCAGCAGAACAAGGATCGGTATCAAAAGGGGAAGGTGAAATTTCTACCTGAGTGTATCCAGAGTTATTCTGATTATCAAAATCTATTTCAAATGTACTTACAATAACTCTATCTGTTAAATTACCACCCCATCCATCATCACTTAAAGAAAGCACTATAGGCTTATCTTCTTTGGGAGGATTTTGTCCTGTCCAATCAACAGGAGTTCCAACCTGAATACCCGGTGCAGTAGGAAAATGATCGACTAATAATTTTTGGATCTGAACTTCATCTGCTCCATTCATTAAAGCTGCTCTATCCATAAAATAACAAGGTAGCGTATTGGCAGGTACGAACTCATTAGTTGTTACAACTATAGCATTATTCCAAATTGAATATTTCGGATAATCAGGGAATTGTGCTGTTCCGAATTCGTAAACATCATAATTATCATAAGGATCGCTTGAATGAGAAACTGCCACTAATAGTACATTAGAGATATCAGGACTAACAAATTCCGTAATGATCCACTTTTCGTATTCCTGATCGTAAAGAATGATAGGATCACCAGCAGAAGAAAAACCTAAAGACGTCCAAAGACTATTTCCTGAAAATTGAGATAGGTACGTACCGTCTTTATCATAAACGCCTATTGAAGTTGCATTTACAGCCTGTAAATAATGATCTGCTCCTGTATCTCCTGTTGGATCGGCAGGAATTGCAAAACTGGTTAAACCATCTCTATTTACTGATGGCTCAATTAAGTCCCCTGCTGATTTTGTATTTACAATAGATTTTTGCCACACTTTATCAGGTCCTATGGGTAATGCACCTGGTTCATCACTAGCACCTGGTTCATAATTACTAAAGTTTGGAATAATCTGTTTTTTATTCTTCTTACCTGCAGCTCTCTTTTCATTGGAAGTTGGTGGAATTTCAACTAAGTCTTTTACTTTAGGAGTCGTACCTCTTTTAATAGCATAACTTACCTCAACTTCTGAATTTGATTGAGCATTAACAACGGAGTAACTAAGAAAACATAAAAGGAAAAGTAAAGTTTTTTTCATCTTGAAAATAAATTTGAATGTAGAAAATGCAGATAATGAAGGACTTATCTAACATATATAATAGCAAAAACCTTAAAAAGTTTGCTTGTGAAGATAGAGTTTAATTTCAACATAAGAGAATTGGTTAAAAAAAAAGCAAATAAAATGTCGCTTATATGAACAAAAAAAGGCAGAAGTGTATGAACCACTCCTGCCTTTTGCTCTAAAACCGAATAATTATAAACAGTTCTAGGCGATTAATTCTTTTACTTTCTGTGCGGCTTCTTTCAAAACTATAGCTGAATGAACTTTCAAGCCCGACTCATCAATAATTTTCTTTCCTTCTTCTGCATTTGTTCCCTGTAAACGAACAATGATCGGAATATTGATCTCTCCTATGTTCTTGTAAGCTTCTACTACCCCATTAGCAACACGATCACAACGAACGATTCCACCAAAGATATTTAAAAGAATTGCTTTTACATTCGGATCCTGAAGAATGATTCTGAAACCAGCTTCAACAGTTTTAGCATTTGCTCCACCTCCAACATCAAGGAAGTTAGCGGGGTTTCCACCTGCTAATTTGATAATATCCATAGTTGCCATTGCAAGACCGGCACCATTTACCATACAGCCTACATTTCCATCTAATTTAATGAAATTCAAACCATATTTACCTGCTTCAACTTCTGTTGGATCTTCTTCTGTAACATCGCGCATTTCTGCAATACCCGGATGACGATAAAGTGCATTACCATCGATACTTACTTTAGCATCAACCGCCATGATCTTATCATCAGAAGTTTTAAATGCCGGATTGATCTCTACCATAGCAGCATCAACTCCTAGGAATGCTTTGTATAAGTTACCTATGAACTTTACCATTTCTTTGAAAGCAGTTCCATTTAAACCTAAGTTAAAAGCTACTTTACGTGCTTGGAATGGCTGTAATCCCAATCTTGGATCGATGAATTCTTTATGTACTAAGTGCGGCGTTTCTTCAGCTACTTTTTCAATTTCCATTCCACCTTCTGTAGAATAAATAATAACATTTTTGCCAGTAGCTCTATCCATTAGAATTCCAACATAGAATTCTTTTACTTCACTGTCACCAGGATAGTAAACATCTTCTGCAATTAATATTTTATTTACGACTTTACCCTGAGCACCAGTTTGAGGTGTAACTAAAGTTTTACCAAGAATTTCATTTGCATATTCTTTCAACTCATCCATGTTCTTAGCCACTTTCACCCCTCCTGCTTTTCCGCGACCTCCGGCGTGAATTTGTGCTTTTACAACATAAAATGATGTTCCGGTTTCTTCAGTTAATTTTAAAGCCGTCTCTTCAGCTTTTGAAGCGTCATCAATCATAATTCCTCTTTGGATTCTGCATCCAAATCGATCTAATAATTCTTTTGCCTGATACTCGTGTAAGTTCATTTTATTATTTTTGATACATTTGAGAATGTGTATTTATAATCTTTACATTCTATCTAACGGGGTGCAAAGATAAGGCTAAAGCTAATTTTCGGCTTAGCATATGTTTAAAGTTTATATAATAGATGTAATAGGCAATCAACTTATGGACATTTTATTGTTGGTCAGGAGACCAACAAAGGCCTGTACCTCAGTTGGTCTCCTGACCAACTGAATTTATTTAAAGTATCCACAAGTTAGTTGCCCATTACAAATAGACATTAGCAAAAGTTGTTTTTAGGACAGTGAACTATTAGAATGTTGACTGCTACGACCTATCGAGCATTAGCTTAATAAGTAGCAACACACAATGAATTGTACTTTTTTAAATTCAGTTTTAAACGATTATACTAATTTTAACCCTGAAAATAAGAAGCTCGATCCACAATGAAAATTTCAAAATGTAAAAATTGTAATTATAAGATATTTGAAGAACAAAAATTCTGTGCGTATTGTGGTACAAGAAAGAATAGTTTCCCATTGGTAGATTATAATCAGCTTAGCCCAGAGCTAGGTAGAAAAGCTTTCTTCAATATGTATAATGATGAGGTAATTGACAAATTTACGTTCTCTCTTACTGGTTTTGCAACCTTGATAATTTATGTCGTTCCATTTTTGCTTTCCGGATTTATACCAGGTGCAATAATCGCTACTTTATTATTCCTTTTGTATTATAAGTTGAGTAAGGCAGAACAAAATATTTATCGATATACAAAAATTCTACTTTTTCCCTTTTTCCTGTTTCAAATGTTAATGAAGTTTTTGATAAAAGGCATTCATTTTCCAATGTTTAAGAAAAGATGGGAACAGAGTTATTGGCAACAATCGATGAAAATTGAAGCTAAGCTTGATAAGCTGCAGAAGCAACAAACACCAATAGCCAATCAGATCAGTTTTCTGAGCCAGAATCCAAGTTCAGAAGAGCGAAAAGATGTTTTGAATACGATGGTAAAGGTTAATGATTCTTTGAAAGAAGAAATTGACAAATACGGTCAGATGCTCGATATGATCGAAATAAATTTCCTTACGAATCAATTTGTAGGCAGAATCAAGCAAATTCAGAATATAAAAACAGAAACTGACTATGATTTTGAAATTCAGGAAATGAAAAAGCTTCAGAATGCTTTACATGATTTTGAACGTAAAATGGTCAGCAGAAAAGTTGACTATCAGCTTAATGAAGTAACAGACAGATTCATTAAGCTTGATTCAGAAATTAAAACCGTAATTGAACGGCTCGAAAATAATAGAGCTATGCTTTTACTCGAAGACATTGACCTGTTAGAAATGAAAATGAAACAGAAACAGTATATGGGCGATCTGTATAACGATGAATACCTTGAACGATTCTACGATAATAATATGGATCAGCTTATAGGGAACTTGAACCTTAGTGAAGAAACTTCAGCAAGAATTGATGCAGAAATTGATGTTGCTAAGAAGTACCTTGATTAAAATACTTAGTTCAAAAGGTTTCAGGTTTCAGTAAACTAAATTTAAAATGGTAGTTTTTCTATATTGTTGTTAATTAATATTCATACAAAAGCGAACCTTCCCATCCTTCTAAGTTCAGAATAATTGTATTCTCATTCTGTGCTCTGAGCGTACGAATGTCAAACTCATAATCTTTAAGGAAAACAGCATCACAAAATTCTCCGTTAATCAGATTCAGTTTTAAGAATCTTTGAACAGGAAACGATTCTGCGATAGCGCCAGAATCATATAAGGTAGTTTCCCATGTGCTTCCGTCGCAACCACTTCCACTAACCGTAATTAACAAACAGTCTTCTGAAATTGAAGCATTCTCAATACCAATTCCTTCAAAGGTAGCTGAATCATATAGATCAGTGCTAACATTGGCAAAGTCGCCACACACGGGCACCAAGCCAGAACTATCATCGTCGCAAGCAATGAAGAAAACACTAAGGGTGAGTAAAAAGCTAAATACCATTTTCATAATACACAAAGTTATACCATTTACACATTAACATTTTTGACATTTGTTGAGAATCTATTTTTGAAAGGAGACGCAACGGAGGTAAACAAATTTATAATAACGTGGAAAGGTAGATAAGACTTTATTATTTATGCTCAAGTTCCAATTTCAATGAATTCCATTCTTCTGTTAAGAATATACCTACTTCTTTAACTTTATCTTTTGTGAAATCGAAATCTACTCCTGCTGTTTTATATATTTCTTGAATAGTAGCAGTATTGCCTAACTTCATCGCTTTTATTAAACGCTCTATTACTTTTTGCTTATTAATTTTAAAGTCTTTATAAATCACTAATGCACCTAAAATGGCAATAGCATATTCGATAAGATAAAATGGTGCACGAAATATTAATGGTCTATCTTGCCAGGATGTTGAAATTGAATCAGTTTCAGTTATTCCAACATCATATTCTCTGAGCAAATGCAACCAATATTCATTTCTTTCTTTGTGAGTATGTTTTGGATTAAGATAAGCCCAAGTTTGGAATCGATCCCATAAAGCTACTACCTTGAACCATTCTAAGCAATTATTGATCTTCTCTAGCTTTGCTGCTGCCAAATCAGTTGGATCTTCAAAAAACTCGTCCCAATACTCCATTGTTATTAACTCCATGGTCATAGTAAACAGTTCGGCAGCTTCAGTATCGGGATGTTTCAGCCACAGCATACGCTTATCAACATTATACAGGTGATGTATGGCGTGTGTCGTTTCATGAAAAATAATTGTGATTCCCTGAATACTAGTGTTTTCAGACATTAAATACACAAATGGCACACCTGTTTCAGGGAAATTATAGGTAAACCAAGCCGGAGATTTATTTTCTCTTACATCAAGATCAAGGTGTTCGTGTTGTTCCAAAACATTGAAGAAATCAGCAAAGTCTGGATGTATTTTTTGGTAAACTCTATAGACTTTAGCTTTTAGGTCATCAATATCTTCGAAATACTTGGTTTTCGATTTTGGGAACAAATCGATAGTTCGATCCCAGGGCATTAAGCGATCTAAATCCAAAAGCTCTTTCCGCCAATTATTCATTTGCTTTTGGATTGGAATAAATACCTCCTTTATTGATTCACATAAATCGGCTGTTTCCTTCGGTGTATAAGTCTTATTATTTTCATACCATTTAAAATCTCTGAAATTAGGGAATCCTAACTCAGTTGATTTTTGAGTATGAAGTGCAATCAATGAGTCATAAATTTCATCAATTTTATTTACATGTTGATCTTTTATTTCCTGAACTTTTTTATAGCCTTCTTTTCGTTCTTCTCTATCTGGATTTTTGAGTATTGATCCTAAGGCAAATACCAAAGGCTTCTTTTTACCATCTATGGTCATAGTCATTTCTGAAAGTAAAGTATCATACTCATTAACTTTTGATCTTATTCGTTTATCAATTTCAGATACATCCTTTTCTTTCAAATCGTTCTCATGCTTCAATTTTTTATATAAAACCTCAAATATTGGTTGTTCATTCACCAAAGAAATAAAATAAGAATTATTTAAAATATTAGCATCTGAAGCTTTTCGTATTTTTTTGAAAGGAGCGACAATTAATGATTGAAATTCTTCTTTCGTAGAAGACAATTCTTTGTTTTTAGAATTTTGTAGTGATCGAATAAAATATCTTCCTTCTATTTCATTTATTAGTACATCAAATTCATTAACTCGTTCAATGAATAATTCTAAGGATTCCACAGAATCAAGTTTAGCAATTGGAAGCCCATTAATTTCTTTTGCTAATGTTTGCCAATCTGACTTTAGCAATACTGGATCTATATGTTTGTAATTGAATTTCAAATTGATTATTTTTTATGCTTTATAATGAACGGTTAGTATTTGCATTTTCCTGATCGAATTGGAGCTATGATTAAAGGTTTACCTGTCTTTCCAATATAATCATTATTTTTCTTTCAGAAACTGGACAATTTGAGACCTGCTAATCAAGAAATCTTTTTCTATGCCTTTCCTTTTATATCCCATTTGTTTACTCAGTTCTCTTGAAGGGTGATTTTCTGGTTGTGTATCTGTTTTAATTTTTTCCAAATCAGGAAAATCTGCTACTAATTTTTTAAACATTGCTGCTTTCAACCATTTACTTAGTCCACGACCTCTATAATCTTTCCTGACTCCTGTCATATATTGATCCATTTCCTTAGGATGATTGAAATTTACAGATACATTCGTCATTGCAATTAATTGATTCAATTCATTAAAGATTAAATATCTATAAGAACCACAATCTCCCAACTTTTCAGTTTCCTGATCCAATTTAATACTTGCTGCTGTAATTTTATTATCTCCTAACTCTGCTTTTGCAGGCAAGTCTTCTATCATTTGTGTAAAGAATGCTGCATATTCTTCTAATAAATCATCTGGAATTTCAATATAAAAGTCTATTCTTAAGTTTGGAAATTTTGCTGGTGATTCTGCCAACCAAGTATCTATTTTTTCAATATTGGCTTCCTTAATGTTCAACTCATACAACTCAGAAACAGAGCCCATAGAGATGTTAAATAAATCTTCAACATAGTCATTCATTCCATCTATTGAATGAATCGCTAATGAATTAGATTGTTGGTCAAAGTCAATAAACTTCTTAAAAACAACTTTCAGCAAATCGATATCCAAATACTTATCTATCATATAGTTTCTGAGATAAGTAAAACGCTTCTCTTGGTTATCTTTAAATTCGATATTGAATAAGAATATACCATTAACTACTTCATTTTTCCATACTTGATATCTTTCCTCTCCATTCTCCTCAATATTTCTAACATTGAATTCCTTTAATCCTTCCATTGTTTTAAATACAGAAGGAACATTTTTTAAAGCATCACATTTAAGTCGAAAATCATAATATTCATTCCAATCTTCAAGTGTGAAAGTTCCGGGATCTATCTTTTTTAAGCGATAAATATTTTTCATTGTTTGTATTATTTTTCATAGGGGTTGTCTGCTTACTCTTTAACATACTTCAAGCACACCAAAATACATTTCCCAATTACTTCCTTTACCAAAAGGAATCTTAACATCAAACTAGTTATCGATCATTAAGGAGTAAAGATATAAGCTAAATTCCCTGTGTTTGGATATTCGCTAAGTCAAAGATATTCTATAAAATCAGACATGCTACTGTTGTTAATATCCAATCGCTGTCTATCTTATATTCGTCGTTAGTTTTTTATTATTCTATAAATTGAGTAATATTGTTAGCCACTATTTCTGGATGCGTATGTAAAATCCAATGGTCAGCATCAGGAACTTCTTTTGTAGTTAAATTATCGCAAAACTCATTTAGTTTATTTTTGACATCTGATAAAATAGCTGTATCATTCAGCCCCCAAATTAACAGATGAGGAATAGTAACCCTGAAATTTTCCCTCGATGCTCCATAGAGTGGTGCAATTGGTAATGGTTCTCCAATTTCAGGAACTACTATCGGAGAAGATTTATACCAATTGAACATAGCTTGTAATCTTTCTGCATTTCTCCAAGCCTTTCTGAATCTATCTTTGGTCTCTTCGTTCATCCAAGACATTGTCGAATGCTGACTCATTCCTTCAAATGATTTTTGAAAATCGTTTGCTGCTGACTCTACTCCTGCATTCTTTTCTCTAACAGTATGAAAATATTGACTTGCCTGGGCTTGTAAAGGATTATCAATTAAGGCTTCTTGCAGACAAATGGGATGTGCTCCATTAGCAATAATAAGCTTTTCAATAAGATGCGGAAAAGAAAAAACAGTTGCATAAGCAATAGAAGCGCCAAAATCGTGACCTGCCAAATTAAATTTACGATTACCAAAGAAAAGGTTTGCTAAGAAGAGGACATCAGCAACTAAGGTTTTGGCTGTATAATGTTCAGAACCGATTGGCGCATCGCTTTTATTATACCCTCTTTGGTCAGGGACAACAATAAAGTATTTATCGCCTAATTCCTTCATAACTTTTTCCCAACTGATCCAAAACTCAGGGAAACCATGCAAGCATAATAAAGGTTTACGACTATCTTGAATTGGAGAACCTTTGTATGGTGTTCCATTATGAATTACATGCAAAGTGATTTCATTACATGGTATAAATTCAGAGATAAATCCTAAAGGAATATTTTCTTCTTTAATCATATTATGAACTTTTAATCAAAGATATTCTATAAGATCGAGCATATCTTGTCATCAACGTTTTAACATTAACTACTTTTAATTGGTAGTTAGTTTTCAGAGAATCAGAGCTATTTTAATTTTAATATACTCATCAGTATTTAGTTACTAAGAGCGAATATGACAGGGATAGTAAGTAAACTTAATAGTGTACTCAACACTATTGAACCGGCTATGATTTCTTTTTCCAATTCATATATTTCTGCTAATACAAATGGTGTAATTGCTACTGGCATACATGCCATCATAATGGATACTTCAAATGTTCCTTTACCGAAAAATAAAGATATTGCTGACCAGAAAAATAGCGGTAGGATAATTAACTTAATACATGATATTGATAGAATGTGAGGTAAGTGCTTTCTTAATATTTTATTCTTTATTATAAATATACCTATGGCAAATAAAACTATCGGAGAGGCACTTGCAGCTATTAAATTTATTGTTGTTGCTATGAGTGGCGGAATATGAAGTTGTACAATTGCAATGATAATTCCAATTATTGTTGAAAAAACCAGGGGATTTATTATGATTTTACCTACTATATTTCTTGGTTGTATATTACTATTAGTTCTTGATATTTCTAACTGAATTATTCCAAAGGTGAAAAGAACAATAAGGTATCCTGCTATATGAAAGCTTATATTGGTTGAATAATTCGGATTAATTGAGTAAACAACAGGAAAACCTAAATAGGCAATATTACCAAAAAAGGTACAGATCAAATAAGTATTCTGTTTAATTTTTTCTTTGAAGAATAATTTAGTTAAGCACAGGACAAGTATAAAAAACAAGGAAAGTAAACCTATATTAATAAATGCCTCTTCGATGATTTCTCTACTAAGTGTATTTATATTGAGAAAACTGTTTAGAATAATACAAGGAAATCCGAGATAGTAAGTGTATTTATTTAATTCGGCAACTGTTCGATCATTAAAGCTTTTGTTAAGGAATCCATATAAAATGCCTATAAATATGATTGCGAAAAAAGGTATGATCTTATAGAATATTTCTATCATTATTTTTTTCCTTTATAAGCTACCTGACCTTTAAGCACCTTTTTCTCAAATCTATGTATTAATCACTAAGGAGTAAATGTTAGCTGTTATCTGAACCAAAGGTATGCTATAAAATCAATTACATCTTACCAATAAAGTTGTATCGCAGATTATTTATCTATTTGTGGTTGGTTGAGGTGATAGAGCTTAGAGGAAAGATCAATGTTGATTAAAAGATATTAAGTACCAACTCACTATTACTTGTAAGTTTGAAATGTTCTATTTTCTCGTTCAATTTCGTTAAAAATACTCAACTTAGCCCTGCTATGCTTCCGTTTTTTACCCGCTTCGGCGGTCCGATCATTGACCAAAAAAATAATTCCATTTCCAAGTTTAAACTAATTATGTGTCGGTACTTAGTTATAATTATCTTAGTTAATCTTGACGACTTCCGTTAAATGTATGATATAGGTATCTTCAACTGGCCATACTGATTCATAAATTCCACAAGCATCTATTATATTTCCTGAATATCTAATATTTGCGCCATCTATTTTAAGTGAATCAGGTAAATTACAAAAATAAAATTTATAATTAGAATCATAAGAAGCAGGATAAAACAAAAAATATGTATTTAGCTCTTGCTTGCTTTTTTCAAGTATTCCTATAGTGTTTTTTGACCTAAATCTAATAATTCTATTTTCAGCGCAAAGCGGTAAAGAACAATCATTTATAGATTCTAAATCCTCAATGGTAAATCCATAAGGATAACTAAATTCATCAGCTTTTTCACACCCAAATAGAATTATTATAGTGAAAAAAGCAAGTAAGTAATTTGTTCTCATAAAATTTTGATTTACTCAATTTCATTATTACTTGTTGGCACTCTATAAATCAAAAAATTTTGCAAGAGGTCTTAATTTCAGACTTTAAAGGTTTTTGAAACCTTCAAAGTATTCACCTCCTGAAAACATTGCAATAACATCAATACAGATTCTAATTCCAACTAACTCTCCATTACTCCCCCTTCAAAATAGACCCTATTAAAGTTACATCATTTGCATTCTTATAATTGTATAAGAACAATCCATCTGCTCCGATCATGATCAGCATTCCGTTATAAGGAATAACATCAAAAGCCTGATAATCGCGGTGTTGCGCAATCATTGGGATTTCACCATAAGGATCAGAGCAATTGAATATCTTTAATCCCTCATCGTCATCACAAACAAACAATGCTCCATTATCTACCCCCACTCCCATTGGGTGGTGCATTTCTTTGCTTTGAATTAGTTCAGGATTAGAAATATTGGTTACATCAATTACATCTAACTGATTAACGAAGCCTTCGCATTCAGAACCATCGCGAAGTGTGACATAAGCATAATCTTCATCAACAGCAACCGGATCACAGGCTCTCGCATGTTGAAATTCAGAGACAAAACTTGGATTATCAGGATTTTGAACATTGTATATGAACATTCCCGCCTGTGAACCCATGAACAGATTTTCTTCATAAGGGAATAAGGTTTCTATATTCCAGCCAACATAATTAGAACTTAACATATCCGGCTCATTGGCAGTACTAATGTCTATTGTTATCAGATCTCTGTCAGAAACGGCGTACAAGTAATCACCTTTTACTGTAAATCTGGCGAATGAACCACCTACGCCTGTTCCACCACCAGATCCTCCATCTGTTCCGGTTCCTCCACTTACTGTATTTACATCGCCTTCCCAGAATCCTGCATCTGTTGCTGAGCTGTCTAACCAAAAATCATCCGTTCCACCTCCATTGTAATAATTATAATAATCATCGCAATCAACAATATCTGTAATAACTTCGGTATTATAATCAATGACAACTCCATTTTCAGGGTCAGTAATTAAACCCATAAAATGGCTGTAAGATGGATATAAATCTTCCATTCTACCAATTTCAAAGGCACTGGTTAAATCACTTATATCAATAACAACTAAGTCTGTATAACTATCGGCGTAAAGAAAATTTCCTTTTACAGCCATATCCTTATTACCAGGAATAGGAATAAAAGAAACCTTCTGAGGATCTGAAGGATTAGAACTATCCACTATATGAATTCCAACATTGGGTTCACTTATTAAAATATAACTGTCTTTGAAGTAAATTTTACCCATGCTCTCTAAAGTTCTGGGCTCAGTAGCTTCAACAGGTGTTCTTATTTCTTCCCAAGACATATAAACTGGTACTTGAGTTTCATAGCTAATTTCTCTTTCGCATTTATCTTTAACACAAGAAGTTAAAAGCATTATAATTGCGAATAATAGGTAAGTTGACTTTTTCATGAATGAACATTTAATGAAAGTAAAAAACGATACATTGTATATTTACACTACAAATCTAAAAGAAATATTAAAACAGAGTAATGTCTAAACTTTCCATTTTACTACTTTTTATACTACTGTTCACTCAGTTAAAAGCTCAGGATAATCTAAATACTTTTGAGTTTGGAAATGAAAAAACCTCAAAAATTCAACCTTATGCAGATATTCATTTAGATATAATGAATGGAAAAGACTATAACAAGGCTAAACGAACCGACTTTAGATTTGGCGCTACCTTAGGTGTTAAAAGTTTTGGTTTATTAGAAACGGGTTTAGGAGTTGATGCGGTAATTTTAGATACCTATACGAATTTAGCTCCCCACCTACATTTGGGTTTAACACCAATCGATAAATGGATCAGTCCATTCATTGAAACAGACTTAGGTTATTCTTTTGTTATGGAGTCAACTTTTCAGCAACAAAACCCAAATGCCTTCGATACTTATGAAACAAATGGAAGTTTTTACTATAGTATTGGAGGTGGATTAAAGTTAGTCAATAAAACAAATACTAGTATATCAGTATCGGGCGGTTACTCCCGATTTAGTAATACACGAGATTTCAGTTATACCTGGAACGATTTCCAGGAAAAAATTACCGATACGTTTAGTCGCTGGTATATTAGATTTGGCTTTGGATTTTAGTGTTATTATATGCTTTTGTAAGCCTTCAAATATAATTTCAGCACTAAAGCATAAAAATAATCAACATTAAATAAACATATTTCAGAAAAAAGTTCTACTTTTGCACGTCCAAAATTCGACGTACACAAAGATAATTATAATGGAAGCCTTAAAGTTTGTAAATGATCAATTGCGCCCGGAAAAAGATTATCCTGAATTTAAAGCGGGCGACAATATCTCTGTTTATTATAAGATTGTAGAGGGAGGTAAAGAGCGTATTCAGGTATTTAAAGGAAATGTTATTCAAATTAAGAATGAACGCGGTACTAATTCACAAACTTTTACTGTAAGAAAGGTTTCAAGTGGTGTAGGCGTTGAGCGTATTTTCCCATACAATTCACCTAATATCGATAAAATCGAAGTGAATAAATACGGTCGTGTTCGTCGTGCTCGTTTGTTCTACTTAAGAACAGCTAAAGGTAAAAAAGCACGTATCAAAGAGCGTCGTTTCATTAAAAAAGACAAGTAATTAGATACTTACAAAAAAATTGAAAGCTCTTTCTCATTTTGGGAAAGGGCTTTTTCTGTTTATGCCTTTTTGAACCTCTTATTTTTTTGAATTTGGTGGAACACTTCGACAGTCTGATAAGCTCTATTACCGAAAGGTCTGTGAGCGAAGCCGAACTGACGATTTACTATACAATACTATTATCTTATACCACTTTTTTCAGCGTACCCTAACATTCCTGATACTCCACTCTCAGACACTCCTTTCTGAATTATCCCCTTAACTTATCCAATAAAAAGCTCAACTGTTCTGCCTCCTCAATACTTAAATTCTCATCTAAATTATTGCTTAGACTCATAATATCCTGCTCCATTTCTTTGGTAATCGCCAAACCTTCCTCAGTTATATAAATATCTACTTTTCTTCTGTTTGTAGGGCAAGTCTCTCTTTTAAGTAAATCGAGCTTCACCAATTTATCTACTAATCGTGTCAAATCTCTACCTTTATCTAACATTACCTCAATAATATATCCAGGAGAAACAGCATTTGGGTGTTTACCTTTAACAATTTTAAGTACATTAAAATGCTGAGGTTGTAATCCATACTTTTTGAATAAAGGCATTTGGGCGTCTCGATACCAATTAGAGGTGTAAAGAACATTTACCAATACCATTTCCATTGGACTGGCAAACTTTTTCTGTTTGATTGCTTCTTTAAGGCTCTTCATTACAATATTTGTTAAAACAAAATTAGTACGATAAAGTAACTTAATTATGTAATAGAATAAGCAATAATGTTATTTTAACATTAATTCCTAGATTATAGCTGAATAAACAAGCAATTATTCCCTTGTACTTTTATTTTTGCAACTTGCTTTATTGCAAATAAAACATCATTCATAAAATAATAAATGGCAGCAAGAAGTGCTTCAACTATAGTTGATTATGCTTTATCGGTTCGAGAGTTTTACGAATCAAAGTCTGATAGTCAGGGCAGAATAAGAGGAAGAAGGATTACCAACAATAAATTTTGTTTGGTACAAAACCTTGATCTCGATAACCAAATAGCAGATTTTGTTATCGTTAACAAACAATCCGAACATACCGGATATATAAAAATCACTCACTTTCTTGAAAAGGATATTAATGTTACCAGCAGTTTTACCACTGAAGGCGAACAGCTGAACGAAAATGTTATCGCAGCATTTATAGTTTTAGAGCAAGCGCTTGAAAAGTGGCAGGACTTACAAACAGGCGTAAACATTAATGATACCAGATCAACAACATTGGAAATTGATAAAGTTTCTAATTTGATCAATTATGCTAATACTTCAGCTCAGAATGTAAACAGAGCTGAAATCCTTATAAAGTATGATGAGGTAAAACTTTTGGATAATAACGATCCCAAACGTATAGAATTCAAAATTTTTGATAGTACCAAATACGTAAATGTAATTTTTGAAAGAAGTATCAATCAAAATATACTTTCTAGCTGTCAATGTTCCGATATTTCATACAAACTGTGTCAGCATAAGGTTGCCGCATTAATGCACCTGAAAAATTTGAAAGGCGATTATGCTTTTCAATTAATGAAAGATCATACGGCGAATAAAAATCAACTTTTACAGGAATATGGTTTTTCAGTAAGTGATGATCTGGATGGCAAATTCGATTTTTACTTTGAAGATGGAGAAATTCGATTGAAAGTTAGAGATAAGAATCTCAAAAAAATCAGTAATAAGCAACAATGGGAAGTTTTCAATAAAATATTGAATAATGAAAGTCTTCAATTACAAAAGCTAGCTATTTATGAAAATAGTGAAGTGGAAAAAACAAGTTGGGGAAGAGGAATCGGACTGGCTTTTGAAAACCTGAGCATTAATTCAGAAGATCAGTTTCCCAATTTTCAATTTATATCATTAGCAGGAAAACTAGATAACTCAGGAAGAAGATTTAAGAGCAATATTGTAAATTTTGAAGATGCACAGCCTCAGGCACTTCCCGCTTCTACTGAAGCAGATTTACAATTAGAAGACAATCTTAGATTTTTCCACCATGAAAATATTGCCAAATGGGCAAATAATAAGTTTAAAAAGAAATTTAACTGGTCACGTTTTAATGAAAGTGAACAATATACTTGCTTTCAATATATTCACCATCGTTTACAGTTAATGCTTCCACAGTTAAACAAAGGTGTTTTTGGCTATCTCAAAGATCCAAGCCTGATTAAAATGTCTAACTTTCAACCACTGGAAGTCGAACTTAAAGCTCCGGAATTATGCTTTGAGTTAACTGAAAATGATAAGTTTTTAGAATTAAAGCCTTATTTCTTATGGGATAATATCCATTATCCTGCTGAAGAATTCCAACTTAAAGCAAAACTATTTTTACTACACGAACGATTCTTATTTTTAGTTGACAGTATCGAAACTGCAAGTATCTTAAACCAATTTGTAGGACAACCAGAATTAAGGATCACTAAATCTGATTTTCTGGATTTTTACAGATCCGTTTTAATAAATTTACAATCTCAATATACCGTTGACATTAAAACAGATATCGGATTTATTGAGGAAAAAATTGATGGTACACCTAAAGTTATTCTAAGCGAAGTGGATAATTTCCTTTGCTTAACTCCATTAATAACTTACAATGATCATGATGTACCTGTTTTCAGCAAAGAAGATATACTATATGAAAACGAAGAAGGACAGATCATTAAACTCATAAGAGATTTTGAAAAAGAAGATGCCTTTGCTGATTTAATAAAGAGCTTACATCCTGGCTTTGTTGAAATAGAAGCAGCCAAAGGTTCGTTCTATCTTCCTTATAACGAAGTGATCAGAAATAACTGGTTTTTAAATGTTACCGATAAGATCAAAAAATCCGGAATTGAATTAATTGGTTACGAGAACTTACTAAGGTTCAGATTAAATCTGAATAAGCCTGAAGTTTTAGTAATGGCGAACTCAGGAATCGATTGGTTCGATATTGATATAAAGATCAAATTCGGCGATCAGATAATTGGTATTGACAGTATTAAAAAAGTTTTAAAGAAAAAACAGAATACCATCCAATTAGCCGACGGAACGATAGGAGTAATTCCTGAAGATTTTATTGCTAAAAATGCTGTTTTGCTCAAACTCGGTGATATTGAAGGTGATAAACTAAAAGTATCGAGTCTTCATTTTTCTTTAGTAGAACAATTATTTCAGGAACATGGTAAAGATGATATATTCCCTGAACTATTTGAACAAAAGAGAAAACTGGCAAATTTCGATCGTATAGAACCAAAGCCTGTTCCTACAGAAGTGAAAGCCGAACTAAGAGATTACCAGAAAAGCGGTTACAGTTGGTTATGTTTCTTAGATGAATTCAAATGGGGTGGCTGTATTGCCGATGATATGGGATTGGGTAAAACCCTTCAAGTGCTTACATTCCTTCAGAAAAAGATCAATGACGATCCGAATAAAACACATTTGATCGTTTTACCAACGACACTGATCTTCAACTGGCAAAATGAAATTTCTAAATTTTGTCCAGAGATAAAACACAAAGTTCACAGAGGTACGCAACGAGACAGACATACCGATAATTTCGATCAGTATAATGTGATAATAACAACTTATGGCATTTTAGTCAGAGATATTGGAATGCTAAGTGAGTATGATTTCAGCTATGTAGTTCTCGATGAATCTCAGGCGATCAAGAATCCTAATTCTAAACGCTATAAAGCCGTTCGTTTACTTAAAGCTGAAAATAGAATCGTATTGACCGGTACGCCAGTTGAGAACAATACGTTCGATCTATATGCACAAATGAATTTCCTGAATCCGGGATTATTAGGAAGTGTTCCGTTCTTTAAAGAAGAATTCAGTAATCCGATCGATCGCTTTGACAATAAAGCAAGAATGGATCAGTTAAAAAGACTTGTTTATCCATTCTTATTAAGAAGGACGAAAAAGCAAGTTGCAGCTGAATTACCAGAAAAAACAGAGAATATTCTTTACTGTGAAATGCCTACTGATCAACGTCAGATTTATGATAACTTCAAAAAACATTATCGTCAGCGTATTTTAAAGAAAATTCAGGAAGATGGTTTACGTAAGTCTAGCTTCTTTGTATTGGAAGGTCTGTTAAAACTACGTCAGATCTGTGATTCTCCTGCTCTACTTAGCGATAACAAAGGCGAATACGATGGTGTTCCGATCAAGATTGATAACCTGATCAAGAACATTAATGAGAAAATGGGAGAACACAAAATATTGGTATTCTCACAATTTGTTGGAATGTTACAGCTGGTACGTCAGCAATTAGATGAAAATGGTATCATTTACGAATACCTTGATGGCTCTACAAGAAACAGAAAACAAAGAGTTGACCGTTTTCAAAATGATGAATATTGTAGAGTATTCTTAATTAGCTTGAAAGCCGGTGGTGTTGGTATTAACCTTACCGAAGCCGATTATGTTTTCTTACTCGATCCTTGGTGGAATCCAGCAGTAGAAACTCAGGCAATCGACAGAACGCACCGTATTGGTCAGACTAAAAAAGTATTCTCGTATAAGCTTATCTGTAAAGATACGATCGAAGAGAAAGTACTTAAACTGCAAGAAAAGAAAAAAGCACTTGTTTCTGATCTGATTTCTCCGGAAAATAATTTCTTTAAACAGTTAGATAAAGAAGATGTGTTAGATCTATTTGCTTAAAGTAGCAAACGAAATTCAATACAAAGGCAATAGTTTTTAATGGACTATTGCCTTTTTTTGTATCTGAGTTCAAGTATTAATCATAAAACTTACATTATTGTTTTCCATAAAACAAGTTCTGTAATAATTGAACTTAACATTATTCGTTTTGTAGAATAATAATACATCTTTGTATTGAAGCTATATAAATAGAATTAAGTCTTAATGAAAAGCAATATACTTATACCAATACTTTTTCTGTGTTCTTTTTTTTCTTTAGAATTATCAGCTCATGAATATCTGGCTGAAGGTTTTTCTGTACAGAAAGTAACAGATGAATTCGATCAGGTAACCAATATCGAATTCGATCATTTAGGTAGAATGTTCATTGGAAGAAGAAGAGGTTATGTTCATATTTATGAAGAAGGGCAAACACCGATCGAAATCATAAATATAGATCCTGAAGTAGATAATATGGGCGATCAGGGAATGATGAACATTGAACTGGATCCTAACTTTGAAGAAAATGGTTATATCTATTTATTATACTTCGCTGATCTTCATCATGTAAAAACTTTTGGTACACCACAATACGATCCTACTTTTGATTACTTCGGACCTTCTATTCACAGATTGAGCCGATTCACTTTAGATAAAAATACCAATTTCACAACACTTGTGCCCAATAGTCAGAAAATACTGATCGGTATCGATGTTGCCGATGGTATTCCACAATTGGCTACTTCACATGGAAGTGGCGCAATAGAGTTCGGAACAGATGGTTCAATACTTGTTTCTGCCGGCGATGCTTCTACTTATGAAGGACCTTATACCGGTGATGGTCCACCTTATTATGGTGAATTCGTTTGGGAAGCACTAACAGAAGGTATAATTGATAACCGACAAGAGGTAGGTTCTTTCAGAGCGCAACTAGTAAATAACTTGAATGGTAAAATACTAAGGATCGATCCGGAAACAGGTGATGGATTAGCAAGTAATCCCTTTTATGATGCAAACAACCCAAGAGCACCGCAATCAAGGGTTTGGTCTTTAGGAATGAGAAACCCATTTCGTTTTACAGTAAAACCAGGTTCGGGTAGTGCAGACATAACAGATGGTAAACCTGGAACTTTATTGATCGGAGACGTTGGTGACGGAGCTTGGGAAGAAATAAACATTGCAAAAGAAGGTGGTGAAAACTTTGGCTGGCCTATTTTCGAAGGCATACTGGAAACATTAATTTATAATCCGATTCTGGTTGAGAATGAAGATGCGATCAACCCAATTTATAATGAAGATGGTTGCGATCAAGAATATTTTTACTTTCAAGACCTGATTCAACAACAAGCACCAACAGATATTGCCTTTTTAAACCCTTGTAACGATCAGCTGGAGATTCCTGCTTCTGTTCATACCTTTGAACATAAACTACCTGAGATCATGTGGCCTCACCCACCCGATGATGGTTTTATAGCTTATGTACCTGAATTCGATGAAGATGGTGTTCCCTATCCAATTGCTATTGAAAACCAAACCGAGATTGCTAATGACGGTAGTTTTGTTGGTTTTGCAAGTATTGGTGGTGATTTTTACGAGGGCGAAACATGGCCGGAAGAATATCATCAGGGTTACTTTCATGGTGACTACGTTGAAGGTTGGATCAGATTTTTTGCAATCAATGACCTCAATGAATTAGAAGCAACCTATCAATTCTACGACGATGAAGAAGACATTGTCGATATTCAATACAACCCACACGATGAATGTCTGTATTTTGTCAACTTTACTTGGGAAACTTCAAGTATCAATAAAATATGTTACGGCGTGAACCCTCCACCAAATGCAATTATTGAGTCATCAATTCACTACGGTACTTCTCCATTAGTGGTTCAATTCGATGCAAGTCAGTCGTATGATCCTTTGGGTGAAGCAGTAACTTATTCATGGAATTTTGGTGACGGTAATTCAGCAGATGGAGTGATTCAAGAACATACATTTAGTGCCAATTCAAATACACCAACATCTTTTACAGTTACCTTAACCGTTACAGATGAAGAAGGAAATGAAGGCATTACAGAAAAAGTTATCTCTTTAAACAATACTCCGCCTTCAATAAATATTACGAGTATAGACGACAACTACCAATACTCACTGGCAGGTGTTAATGTGATAGAATTAAAGTCTGAAGTTTCAGACAATGAACACGGTAATGATGAATTGACTTATAGTTGGCAAACTATATTACATCATGATACACATTCACATCCAGAACCTAAGGTAGAGCAAAGAGAAAGTTCAAGTATTTTAGACCCAGTGGGATGTGATGGTTCTGTTTATTATTATGAAATAATCCATACCGTTACTGACCCTACAGGTTTATCTGCTTCAGAAAAAAAATTAATTTACCCCGATTGCGAAACCCCTCCTTTTATTGATCTTGGTTTGTTTGTAGCAAAAGGCGAGAGAGAAAATGTACTTGTTAGCTGGTTTACTTTGGAAGAACTAAATGCTGATTATTTTGAAGTTCAGCGTAGATATGGTGGAGATTCATGGGAATCTGTTACCACAGTACAGGCTAATGCTCCTTCTGAAAATCAGGAATACAGAGCAGAAGATATACCCGAAGGTAATACTTATGTAAGCTATCGTTTGAAAATGGTAAGTTTCGATGGAACGACTGTCTATTCAAATGCCGTACAGACGATTTTAGTTATCAGACCTGAAATTTATATATATCCAAATCCAAATGATGGCAATTTTAAAATCGATTACGAACAATTAGATGAAAATGCCATTTTGAAAGTCTATGACTTAAGAGGAAAGTTAGTTCATACTAAAAACTATGCTGAAATAGATTTATCAGGAACGGTTATAGATGAATTGAATTTGAGTCATTTACAAACAGGCATTTATATGGTTCAACTTGTTGGAGATGACAATGCTTATAGTGCAAAATTAGTAATAGAATAATGGGGCTAACTGCCGATCAAACGATTTAACTCCATCAAATTTTCTTCTTTATCGAAAATAGCTTTGATCTTTATTTTGAATCCTTCGATGGCGGTGCTTTCTAAAAAGCCGCTATCAGATTTGATTTTCAGATCATACTTTTTATCACTATCCAATACATATTGTTCTATCACTTGCTCATCGGGATTTACGATCCAGTATTCCTGAATTTCATGTGATTCATAGTCATTGAACTTCACACCTCGATCATTACCTGCTGTCCCTTTTGATAAGACCTCAACGACTAAATCAGGAGCAGGAAATAACACCTGCTCTCGTTTAAAACTGTCTGATTTTTCTTTTTTGAAAAAGCAAATATCCGGCTCATAATCATTTCTGGTTAAAGAGATCATTATTTTCTCAATTCCAACAAAGCCTAATTTCTTAAACTGAACATAAGCATTAATTAGCATGAACACATTAGCATTAGCATCATTGTGCATTTTCTTGACAGGAGAATGAATAATAATTTCCCCATTTATAAATTCAGCTTTTTCCTGTTCAGTAATATCATTATAGAATTGATGGCGTTTACGCTGTTCTTCTTTTAATTTTTCACTTAGAACATTAAGGATTTTAACAGCATCAGGTCTAGTAAGAACTTCACTGATATATTTTTCAGTATCAAACACATCATAAAACTAATACAATTTCAGCTTTAATATAAGGTATATTTATGCGCGTGTGAATCACTGTCAAATGAAGCCAAATAATACGAATTATCAAAAAAAATAGCGAGGTGTCTATATTTCGACTTCATTACATTGCGCTCAATATGACACGATCATTTATACGTTTTTTTACTTTGAAATTTGTATAAATCAATTATGAAACAAGCTCAAAATTAGTTAGTCCAAAACCAAATAAGCAACCTATGCTGGTCGCTGACCAGCAATTTACCTGTTAATAGTTCACTAATTTTCAATACAATAAAACTCAAGCCCCAATGGCTGTTTAAATCATTCCTCTACTCTTTAATTCAAGGTATTTATTAATGGTGTTAATGGTTAAATCTTCTGGTGCCGTCAAAATAGTTTGAATGCCATTTTTATTCAGCTCTTTTACGATTTGTCGCTTTTCGTAACTGAATTTTTCAGCAATGGTATTTACATAAACATCTTCAAGGTCTTTGGCTTTTTCGTAAGACATATTTTCCAAGCTGGTATTCTTGAAAAACACCACTAAAAGCAAGTGAAATTTATTTATCATTCGCAAATAAGACATTTGCCTGTTCAGTCCATTTATACTATTAAAATTCGTGTATAATATCAACAAGCTTCTGCGCTTTATATTGCGCCTTACAAAAGTGTAGGTCTTACTAAAATTACTCTCAAGGAAATTAGTTTTCTGATTGTATAATATTTCAAGAATACTTTTTAATTGCTTACTTCTATTATCTGGCTTTAAGAATTCATCGACTTTATGATTGAAGCTCAACAAGCCAACTTTATCTTGTTTCTTAATAACAATATTACTCAGTACCAAACTAGCGTTAATAGCATAATCAAGTAAAGTCATATCATTGAAAGGGGAACGCATCAATCTTCCTTTATCTATGAAATTATAAATATGTTGCGACTTTTCATCTTCGTACTGATTGATCATTAATTGGTTTTTACGCGCTGTTGCTTTCCAATTGATCAAACGTATATCATTTCCGGGAATATATTCTTTAATTTGCTCGAACTCACTACTCTGCCCTATTCTTCTCATTTTCTTAATGCCCAATTCCTGATTATTGGTGATAAAAGCCATTAGTTCAAATTTTTTCATCTGAATAATGGAAGGATAAACAGGCAGCTTTCGATCAGCTTCAAAGCGAAACCTTCTTTTCGCTAAGTTAAACCGGCCATTTACATAAACATTGATGAATTTGAAAACATATTCTCCCCTTTTAACTGGTCTTAAAGAATAATTAATACGGTGTTGTTCAAGAGGTTGCAGAGTGGTTTCAAATTGGGTGTCTCTGACTTGAAATTGTATAGGAACTTCGTCGATCACTTCAACTTTACAAGGAAAATTATAGTAACTTTTCAATCGTAGCGCAATAGGGTTTTCATCGCCCATACTCAATTTATCGGCTATTACTCTGGAAGCTTCAATGCCTTTATTCACATTGAATAATATAACTAAGTCGATGAAAAAAATAAGCGTAAATGCTAATAATAACAATTTGGGAATAAACAGTATAGCCGGAATAATATATGCCAGCAAAAACAATAGAATTATCACTACTAAAGCGATAAAAAAATTGCGCGATAAATACAGGTCTTTAAAAAATTGGATCATCTGTTTATTCTAAGCAGTATATGAAGATGCTTCTAACGAGGTACTTCGATATCTTTGATCAAACTGTTAATTACATCGAAAGCGGTAAAACCTTCCATTTCTTTTTCAGCCGATAAAATGATACGATGATTTAATACATGTTTTGCAACCGTTTTAATATCATCGGGTGTAACAAAATCGCGGTTATTAATAGCTGCAAATGCTTTGGAAGTTACTAAAATAGCTAGGCTGGCTCTCGGAGAAGCTCCAATATATAAATCTCCTGAATTTCTGGTTGCATTTACAATTTCAGCAATATATTTTATCAGTTTTTCTTCAATATGTATCTGACTGACCAAGGCTCTGTATTCTGATAATGCTTCTTTATTCAGAAAAGCATTCACCTGATTGAGGTCGATCTTATTTTTCATTTCATGGAAACGGGTAATAATAGCCGCTTCTTCTTCCAAAGTGGGATAATCAATGATTAGCTTAAACAGAAACCTGTCGAGCTGAGCTTCGGGTAAACGATAAGTCCCCTCATGATCGATAGGGTTTTGTGTTGCCAATACCATAAAAGGTTCAGACATTTTATACACTTTACCATCAAAACTAATTTGCTTCTCCTCCATTACTTCAAACAAAGCAGCCTGAGTTTTAGCCGGCGAACGGTTTATTTCGTCAATCAGAACCAAATTAGAAAAAATAGGGCCTTTATTGAATTCAAACTCCGATTGCCCCATATTGTATATCGAGGTTCCAATAATATCAGATGGCATCAAGTCGGGCGTAAATTGTATTCTGGTAAATTCTGAATCGACCGTTTTAGCGAGCAATTTTGCCATAAGTGTTTTTGCTACACCAGGCGCACCTTCTAATAACACATGTCCTTCACTCAACAATGCAACTAGAAGCATATCAATAATATCTTCTTTACCGATAATAATTTTACCTAACTCGGTTTTAATTTGTTCGTTCGCCAATTGTAACTGGCTTAAATCAATTCGATTTTGAAAATCTAAATTTGAATCCATGTAATGAATTTATCGTTGCTTATAAAAATCTTCTATTAAACCATTCAGCATCACCAAATGATCTTTACTTATACTTTTAACCCTGTCAAGAGGCTCGGCAGCATTCACCAGTTTATCGATCACATTTTCATCTACTCTGGTTTTAAGCCTCAATTGGGCTTTTAGTTTTTCATCCAGAATTTTAGTGTCAATATTATATCTTGTTCTAAGATGTTCTTTCCAGAAAACGACCTTCTTTTTTGCCAGGTCAAGATGATTACCTTCATTAAAATATAGGGCCCCTATCGTTTTGGCAAAATCTATATCGAGGTTTTTCTCAGGTTCTACTATAGGAATGGCACTTTGTAAACGCTTACTTTTTACTAAAGTAAAGATCAGCAAAGCAAGCAGACTTGTATAGATTGCCCACTTCAAGGGTGCTTCACTAAGCACATATCTAAGTGGGCTTTGACTTGCCAATTCTTTACCTTCTTTTATTTTATAATATTCATCCCAATAAGTAAGCTGATTGGGCAGGTAATTCAAAATTGCCTCAGCTATTTTATGATTTTCAGAGTTATCATTATCTTGTTTCAGCATAAAATAATTACTGAACAATTTAGGGGTAGAACTGATATAAAAGTTTCCTTTTTCAAATGGAATCTTAACTAATACCGGCTGCCCATCTAAATATGCCAATTCTTCGGTTCCCTGATATTTAGCCTCACTAATAATTGTTTCCTGATATTTAGAGGGAATGTCAATTGCAAGATCATTATCAAAACAAAATTCATTCAGAATAGTATCTCTGAAAGCATAAATACTACCAAAATAAATTGTATTGAAATCTAATGTATCTTCTAATGTAGAATTGAATGAATTAGAGATCAATAACGCATTATTCCCTCTCGAAACATATTCTAAAAGTACCTCCACTTCATATTCATCCATAGTATAACTTCCTGTACCAAAGCTGTTATTCGAGCTGGCATTAATGATCAGTAAGTTGGTATTTTCCTCATAAGATAATGCCTCTTCATTATAATCAATATCGAACAGACTTTCGTTGGTAACAATAATAGAATCTTTTGGAAAAATATCTTCGATCAATGCAAACAAAGCATAAGCACCATAAGGCATTTTATCTTCCATTGAGTAAGTAGGTATCCAGACCAATTCTTTAGGCTTGGTTAACTCAGTGTAGGTAATAAATAAAATACCCAATATTAAAATGATATAAGGTTCTTTACCTTTAAACAAGCTGTTTACGTTTTACTGATTGAATAAATGATTCAAATTTATCGACATGTGCGTTCAATTGAGATTCATTGATCTCAAATTCGCCATACCAAACATGATTGAACAAACTGGTTATTTCTCCAAATTCCTGTTTGATAGATTCTGGTTTTATTTCGTACTGATATTCTCTGTTGGTTTTGTAAGGTTCCCATTTGATCAATTCCTGGTCGCTTAAATTCTTAAGTGCTTTCAAATAATATAAACGAACAACATATCGATAATCCTTTTCTTTTAAATATTGCTTGATCATTGCATCAAAATCGATCTCATTTATATTCTCTTCCAGTGCTTCATTCCAGATATTATCTTTCAATTCATGACTTCTTCTGAAAAGACCGGTAAATTGAATACCTAAAATATTCCTTAGAACAAATAGGATTGCCAATGCTAATATCAACCACTTAAAGAAGTTGAAAATTCCTTCGGAATACCCTCTCATATCTGAGTTTCCAAAGATCCATTCCAGCAAATCAGCCAATTTCTGGTTGATCCATTCTAATATACTTACCCCACTACTTCTATGTATATATTCAAAAGCTTCGTCATTTCTTAACGTTTCGATCTTGTCTTCATCGAAATTTCGTTCAACGCTTAACTCTTGTGCAAAGCTGGTTACACTTGTGTAGAGGCTTACTGAAATACAATTAAGTATCAGTAATAAACAGAAGATATATTTAGATATTTTGATCTGCAAAATTATATTCCTTCTATGGTATCAAAATCTTTTCCAAGACCAATTGAATCTATTTTTTCTCTAACCTTATCACCACTAACTCTGTCGTACAAGCTGTAAAATAATACTGAAATAGCGATATAAATAAAGCTTGTTGTTAGTATAGTTAAGCCATAACTTATGCCGACATTCAAACCACTTAGAAATTTAGTTAATGCAGTTTGCTCCATAAACTCCAGAGAAAACATAGTTATGTACATTGGAATTAAGAATACATAAGAAATAGCACTTAGAATGAAATTAAAGGCTATTACGACTCCAAAACTTTTCCACCAGTTATTCTTGGCTATTTTAAAACAATTTCTTACAATATCGCTAAAACCAAGCTCCGGTTCTTCCATTTTAAGCGGAAAAACATACATTAAAGGAATAAGCATATAAAAGAAAGCCCAAATAAATAAAGGTACTATTCCTATCAATAAGAAAGGAGTTATAAACATTCCGATTAAAACACATATACCTATCATTCCAAGATAAACAAGCAGAAACCCAAACATTAGTAAAAAGAAGTATCCTGTTATCCAGCCTAAATTGCCTTTTGATTCATTCCAAAGATCAGTTGTGGTCATACCTTCGAGTGTATCTCTTTGAACATATAACTGTACATAACGATGTGCAATAGAGATCATCATTATAAATCCAATAAAGTAGAGTATGGTTACAACACTTATACTCCCAACTAAACGAAAAATATTCTCCACATCAGGAATTTCTTCAGGATTTTCATTAAGGGCTAAAAAATCGAAGCTTTGCATTAAAAATCCAATAGCGAACCCAGATAATAAGACTAAAGGGAATACATATTTAAAGATCGTTTTAGCGTAAAGCTTAAAGTTTTGTTTGAGGAAAGCAATAGTAACATTAAACTGGTCGCCAAAATTTCTTTCCTGGAATAGATCGAGTTTTTCAGTAGTCATTTTTTTCAATTGGTTTAAGAGAATTCGTATAAACTTTCTTTGGATAAATAATAAAATACCAAATAATAAATGTAAGCGAACCAAAGATAATAAACAGGCTCAAATAAATCGGCATTTCGGTATGTCTTGTAACATACCCTTCTAAAAAACCAGCAGTTATAAATATAGGTACAAGCCCTACAATAATTTTCAAACCACTTTTAAATCCTGCTCTGAAACTATCAGCCCTGCTGTATGTGCCGGGAAACAGAATACTATTCCCTAAAACAATGCCCGCTCCACCTGCTATAACGATTGCAGATATCTCTAAAGTTCCATGAATCCATACAGTAAGTAAACTTTGTTTTAAAACACCATATTCATAGAAAAAATATTGAAAACAACCGAGCATAATCCCATTCATCATTAAGACATAAATAGTTCCGACCGAGCAGAAAATGCCCATCACAAATGCCAGAAAGGAAACCCGCACATTATTGATCGTAATACCCAGGAACATGACAGCTTCATCTGTTCCCTTATACACCGCCATTGGATCTCCTTTCTTAATATTTTCTTTGGTCATGTGTACATAATGATCTCCTAAGATCAATGAAGAAAAATCACTTTCATTCGCTTCAGATAAAGCACCAATTAATACAAAAGTGAAAAAGAACAAAAATGAGTATAACAAACGATAACGCTGTTTATAAACTTCCAAAGGCAGTTCATATTTCCAGAAAGTAAAAAAACGCCCGGATTTTTCTTTTTTATTTTTATATATTTTCTGGTGTAAATTAACTAAAAGTTGATTTAGATAAGCAGCTGTTTTACTTTTAGGATAATTGGTTTTAGCATAAGCATAGTCGTCTGAAAGATCAATGTAAATATTGGCTAATTCATCTGGACTTAGTTTTTGCTTATTACTATTACTTATAAGTGCTTCAACATTTTTCCATGAAGCTATATTTTTTTTTATGAAAAGTGGTTCACGCAAATTGTTTGGAGTTTATATTTACAAATAATCAAATTTATATGGTGGTGTAAAATGAATGATTTTTAGAAATGAGAATTGCTGGTCAGGCGACCAGCAATGGATTCCCGATTTGGTCTGGGACGCACAGTCGCCTGACCAAATCAACCATTTCAACCCACCACCCAAAATTATATCTTTAATCCCTTAAATAGCATTTTTCAAGTAAAAATATAATGAATAATTTAAAAGTTAGCACCAGCCAGAATGTCGAAATAACCTATAAATTAGCTTCCATTGGCGACCGTATATTAGCAACTATTATTGATACAATTGTAATTATCGGATATCTCATTTTCCTCGCATTAATTGCTGCCTTTATTGCTAAAGTTGCCGGTGATTCTATTGATCAAATCCCTTCAAGTGATGCCTTAGATTTTTTAGGCATACTTGTTATATTTCTAATAATGATTCCCGTATTATTTTACAACTTACTATGTGAAGTATTTATGAATGGACAGAGCTTTGGAAAAAAAGCTGTTAAAATAAAGGTGGTAAAAGTTGATAGAAGTGAACCTTCTTTTGGTAATTATTTTGCCCGTTGGATACTACGTATGATCGATTCATTTCCCTATTATGGAATTGGAATGTGTTGTATAATATTTTCAAAAAACTCTCAACGACTTGGCGACATGGCTGCCGGAACGGTTGTTATTAAACTGAATCAGGAAATAACCACAGCAGATACTGTTTTTCAGGAATTTAAAGACGACCACGAAGTAAAATTTGAAAATGCGCTTAGACTAACAGATAGAGACGTTGAAGTTATAAAATCTATAATGAAGCAGGCTAACACCAATGATGACATGGAATTGATGGATGACCTTGCTGTAAAGATCAAAGAAGTTTTAAATGTAGAAGAAACCCAACTTACTTCAAGACAATTTCTTTATCAGGTTCTGAAAGATTATAATTATTTAAGTGTAGTAAATGAATAAATATAATTTTCAAATATCTTAGAAAGTGAAATTTATTCATTTTTTATAGAAACAGTTTGTCTTCAATAAGCGTATATTTATTTTTCGGAGGTGATTCATATATTAGGCTAACCAAGTTTTCGTAAGTTAATCTAAGACAGAAACTACATATCTGCTGTGTCGCTGACTATCAGATATTCAATAAGCAAAACTATTTTCAGCCTTACATCTTAGTCACTATCTATTTTTTAAATCTTAAAAATGGAGCGAGTAATTATTTTTGGAGGAACTGGATTCATAGGACAAAGTTTAGCAAAACATTTGTCTGAAAAGGGTATTACTCCAGTTATAATTGCCCGAAATAAACCTGAAAAACTCGACTTTGAATTCTATAAATGGAATGCTCGTTCATTAGGAAACTGGTTCGAGCAAATGGAAAACGCATTAGCAGTTGTTAATCTGGCAGGTAAGTCTGTAGATTGTGTTAAAACAGAAGAAAACAAAGATATTATTTTACGATCAAGGGTAGAATCTACTAAAACGATCGGAAAGGCATTTCAGCAACTATCGAACCCTCCAAAGGTTTGGGTGCAAATGTCAACAGCGCATATTTATGGCGACCCCTCTTATAATTTTATTTGTGATGAAGATTCTGCTTTCGGTCATGTATTTGCTACAAAGGTGGGAAAAGCCTGGGAAAAAGCTTTTTTAACAGTGTTACCTAATTTGGTCAGAGGCGTAAGGCTTAGAACTAGTTTTGTAATTGGCAAAGATGGTGGTGCTTTAGCAAGTTTAATGCGTATAGTTAAATTACGATTAGGAGGTAAAGTAGGTAATGGTAAACAAGGAATTAGCTGGATTCATGAATACGATATGAATGAAATCATTTTTCAGGCAATAAAAAATAACAATTATAAAGATGCTTATATAGCTTCATCACCTAACCCAGTATCAAATGAGATATTTATGAGTACACTCAGGAAGGTTATGAAAATAAGATTAGGTATTCCCTCACCAGAGTTTTTAACCCGATTTGGGGCAACAAATATTTTTAAAACCGACCCCGAATTGGCAATCAAAGGAAGATATGTTGTTTCTAAAAGACTTCAAGAACATAAATTCAAATTCAAGTTTCCTGAACTTGAAGATGCACTCATAGATTTGATACAATAAATAAATTTAAGTCGCGGTTTATCGTAACATTGGTAATAATACAACTGATATTTGCTTATTTCCAATAATTAAATACGAATATCAACTCGGTTAAACATTAATTGCTTTAATTCCTACTTTTGTTGTAAAGTATTAATTCAGCAATGGAAGAATCTAAATTCAAGCATCAGGATATAATAGAATTAATAAAGGAAAATAAACTTGAAACAGCAAAAGCTAAGATCAATGAATATTATCCAGTAGATAGAAATTTTCTGAAGAACATATTTAAAAAGAAAGATAAAGAAGTCGAAGAACTCATCTTAGCTTATAAGATTCTTAATCGTCTTTTATCTGGAAAACAAAACCTGAATGATCTTTCATCCTTTGATTTCGGCAGCACTTATATTTCAGATTATGCTGAACTTGGAAAGCTGTTATTTGAAATTGAAGACCTGCAGGTTGATGAACAATTCAAACAAGACCTAGCCCATTATTTATATTATTGGATGCAATATGCAGCAAGACACATTGCTCAGAATTCTAATGATTATCCTCAAAACTCTATAAGTGGAAATATTTGGATGGACGGCTATGTTTTAAGAAGCTGGGCGCAAGCTTTGTCTGAATACTTTGAAAAGCAAAAAAATGATGAGTATGCGTTGGATATGTCATTGGAAAAAGCAAGAATAACTTGTTCTATCATGTCGCATTATCCCGAACTTGTTGGTCCTGATATGATTTCTGTTGCTTCTAAATATGAAGCAAAAGGTGCCATTAGTGATGCACTTAACTTTTATCGTCCTGTATTGGCTGATTTTGTAGAATTTCTTGAAGATATAGAGTTTAGCAGATATGAAGATAATATAGGAGAAATGGAACAAGACCCTTTTATTCTGAACGCTTTAATTGATGCTGTTGAAGGGCTTCAACGTTTAGATAATTATGTAGATGAGGAAAACTATATTGACCGTGCTAAGAAGTTGCTGGGTTGAATCTTGATTACGTAATAAAGAAAATGAATCAAGGCTTTAAATAGCAAACAGAAAGCAATAACTTTGCACATGCCTCAGAAAATTCTAATCGTTGATTTTGGCTCCCAATATACCCAATTGATCGCTCGACGTATCAGAGAACTTAATGTGTTTTCAGATATAGTTTCTTGCTATAAAATCCCTGAAATAGATGACTCGATCAAAGGCATCATTCTTTCTGGAAGCCCTTTTTCAGTAAAAGATGAAAAAGCACCTCAGCCGGATTTACAGGAAATATTAAACAAAGTTCCAGTTTTAGGAATTTGCTATGGTGCACAATTATTAGCGCAGAATTTTGGAGGTAATGTTGCTCCATCGAATAAACGCGAATATGGAAAGGCAGCATTAAGGTCAGTAATCAATTCTCACCCATTATTAAATGGCATAAACGAAGAAAGTCAGGTATGGATGTCACATGCAGATTCTATTCTTGCTTTGCCACCAAATGCTCAGAATTTAGCCAAAACAGACTCTATTCCGAATGCTGCTTTTGCATTGAATGGGTTTGATAAAATGGTAGCAGGCATTCAATTCCATCCAGAAGTTTATCATAGTATTCAGGGTAAAAAATTGATCGAGAATTTTGTAATTGATATTTGTAATTGCGATGGCAATTGGACTTCCGAAGCTTATATTCAAACAACGGTTCAACAAATTAAAGAACAGGTTGGTACAGACAAAGTAATTATGGGCTTATCCGGTGGTGTTGATTCAACCGTAGCAGCAATATTGATACACAGAGCTATCGGCGATCAACTTCACTGTATTTTTGTTGATAATGGTTTACTAAGAAAAGCTGAATACACAGAAGTTTTAGCGTCTTATAAAGGAATGGGCTTAAACATTAAAGGCCTTGATGCATCTGAGTTATTTTTAAATGCTTTATCGGGAAAATCAGATCCTGAGGAAAAACGCAAAACCATTGGTCGTGTTTTTATTGAAGTATTTGAAGAAGAATCTAAAAAAATTGACAATGCCAAATGGTTAGGTCAGGGAACGATATATCCCGATATAATCGAATCTGTTTCTGTGCATGGCCCTTCAGCAAAAATAAAATCTCACCATAATGTTGGAGGCTTACCAGAAAAAATGGGGCTTTCTTTGGTTGAACCATTACAAAAACTATTTAAAGATGAAGTTCGACGTGTTGGAGCTGCATTGAATATCGATCCTAATATTTTGAACAGACATCCTTTTCCAGGACCAGGTTTAGCTGTTAGGATTCTTGGAGATATTACTAAAGATAAAGTAAAGATTTTACAGGAAGCTGATGCAATTTTTATAGATTTGTTAAAACAGAGTGGTTGGTATGATAAAACATGGCAAGCAGGCGTTGTTTTATTACCAGTTAAGTCGGTAGGTGTAATGGGCGATGAAAGAACTTACGAAAATCCCGTAGCTTTGCGTGCAGTTCACTCTACCGACGGTATGACAGCCGAGTGGGTTCAGTTACCTTATGAATTACTTGCTGAAATATCCAATAAAATTATAAACGAAGTAAAAGGTATAAACAGAGTAGTATATGATATCAGTACAAAACCTCCAGCAACTATTGAATGGGAGTAAGAAAATATGTTTTTTGGCAATTTTCTGTGCCTTTATTCTAAGCTCTTGTGTAACTACTCGCTCAGGTGGTAATACTTCTCCGTGGGGTAACGACAGCGAAAGAGGTATTCTACGTCCTTCCGACGATAAGCAAGAAGAAAAACAGACCGAAAATTCTCAAAAAAATACTAAATCCAACGATAAAGATCAAGAAAAAAATAAAGATAAATCTTCTGTGAACAAAGATCAGAAGGATAAACAAGATAATTACAAACCTAAGAAAGACACACAGGTTGAAAAGCCGGATACTATTTTTCAAATCGTTGATAAGGACAAATATTCAGGAGGCATTTTAACAAATTATAATGTGCTGGTATTACTTCCATTTAATGTTCACAAGAACTCATTAGATTATAACAACAAAAAAATAGATGTAAAATCAAAAGTAGCATTGGAATTCTATCAGGGTATGATGCAGTCGCTCAGAGAACTTCAGGCAGAAGGAATGAGCTTTACCATTAGGGTTTATGACACTAGAATTGACCAGTACAGAACTAAAAGTTTATTGAATAGCCTTCAATACGAACAAATAGACCTGATCGTTGGCCCTGTGTATAATAAATGTTTGAAAGAAGCTGCTGAATGGGCAAGAGTGAATAAAACATATCTTATTTCTCCTATTGCTTCAAATGCCGACTTTATACAAGAAAATCCTTACTATGTTGCAATAAACCCTACCATGAATGCCCATGTGAGTAAGTTGGCGCAATATATTAAATCTGAAAGAAATGTAAACAGAATAACCATCATTACCAATGCGAATTCTAACAAAGATTCAAAACTTGCTCAGGATATTGAACGACAATTAAATAGTTATTCGAGTGGAATTGGTGATTTCAATACTTCAACTTCTGTAAATGTTATTTACGATTCAAAAGAATCAGAAACAGTTTGGACTGATTATTTAATAGAAAGGATTGACAACCATGTTATTGTTGCAAGTATGGATGAGGCATTCAGTTCAGATGTCATCAGAAGACTTTCTTTAATGAACAGAACTTATCCGGTTATTCTTTATGGAATGCCTAATTGGAAACGATATAGAAACATTAATATTGATATGCTCGAAGATTTGAACTTCCATTTAACAGCAGTAAGCAATACTGACAAAAATGATATGCGCCAACAACAAATGATCGAATCTTACAAAACTAATGTTGGTATAAAACCATCTGAGTTTTCCAAAAAGGGTTATGATGTCTCGAATTATCTATTCAAATCAATGGACAAATATGGGGCAGACCTGATGATTGCGCTTCCAAGAGCGAGCATGCAATCGGGTTGTTTTATGGATTTTTATGTAATGCCGAGCAGATTATTCAGTGGAAGCACCCGTTATTTGGAAAATACTGCAGTGAAAGTTTTGGAATTTGAAGATTATGAGTTTAGATTAGTACGCTAAAAGCATGATCCATCCATTTAAGGTATTTTGTTTCTTATCTTATTTATTTTTGCTATTTTCTTGTAAAGAGGAAAAAAAGAAAATAGAAGTATCTGACTTTTCAAATTATAATACCGTTGAAATTCCTATGTTGGAAGCGAAAATGTATCTTCCGCATCATTATCGTTCTGCAACTTTAAAAGAATTCCAGGAACATTTGTTAGCTGAATTTGGTGATCAATTAAGCCCACGGCAGAAAAGGGAAATCCTTAAAGATGAAAGGGAATCGAATAGTAGTCAATTCTTCATAGATACTATTGAAACTGCAAATAATATCGAAATTTACAAAATACCTTATACGCCCTTTAACCGCAGAGATGCATCCTACTTCCTAGGAGGAGTTGTTGAAAGCCTGAAGCGGGAAACCTGGTTAAGTAAAGATGAGTTTGAATTGTTAGATACCAAATTCTTCGCTATGAAAAGAGCAAAAATAGCTAAGGTAAAATACCGACATTACAACGATTCAGGCGAGGGTTTCAGTACACGATATCTAATCACTATTGATGATAAAGCTACCTTTATTTTGAACGTTAATAATATTACGAATAACGACTATGAACACCTTATAAAAAAACTGATGTTCTACAAATAAAAAAAGCAGATTCAAAGATTGAACCTGCTTTTGATATTTGACTATCTTTTATCTGTTTTACACTTCGCTTGTTTCCAATTCAAACTGTTCGATATATTCGGCATAATCGATCATACTCTTAAGTACTATTTCTTTAGCAACAGTTGCATTCAAAAAGTTTTCTACTTCAACCGATTTATTCTCTAGTTTTTTGTAATCCTCAAAAAATGTTCTCAGCTCTTTTAAGAAATGCTGAGGTAGCTCAGAAATATCATCAAAGTGATTTACGCTCATATCATTGGCAGCTACGGCAATGATCTTATCATCCATTTCACCACCATCTAACATACGCATTACACCGATTACCTTTGCCTCCACAATACACATTGGTACAATTTCGATTCTCGACAAAACAAGAATGTCCAAAGGATCTTTATCATCGCAGTAAGTTTGTGGAATGAATCCATAATTCGCAGGGTATATCATTGAAGAGTAAATTACCCGGTCTAATTTCAGTAATCCACTTTCTTTGTCTAATTCATATTTAGCTCTGGTATTTTTAGGAATTTCAATAATTCCATTTACATAAGCTGGGGTATCTTTTCCAACACTGACTTTGTGCCACGGATTGTTTAAATCTAATTTCATATAATTAAATAATGGTTTATAATTCCGGTGCAATTTTAAACCAAATAACGACACCTAATCTGAACAAAAGGTGTTCTATATTTAAAAGTATTCAGCTTTTGGGTTCAATTTCCAATACGTCTATATTTTGCTATTTTAGTCTTTTTAAATAATGTATTCTCAGACCTTCAAGGTAGGTTGTTCATTATATGATAAAATATCCCCTTTATTTTTGAGTTACAAAACTGTGTCAAACTGAGGTTTAACAATTAGCAAAACCTAACATTTAAAAATGATATAATTAAAAAGTTTTGGTCATTCAGAACGAAACGAAGCTTTGCGTAGTTGAAGTGAAGAATCTATAAATTACTCGAGGTATTAGATTCTTCATTCCAAATTTCGCTTTGCTCATTTTCCATTCTGAATGGTTCGTCATACGATGACTATAAAAAGACGTAATGCAATTTAAAAGATTTCCATTTACTCAACGCGACATTGAGTATCCAAAAATGAGGTGTGAAAATTTCTTTAAAATAACATAATTTTGAACAGCCTACCTTCAAGGTTTTAAAACGGGGATGTCCAGTCCTTGATGGTCTGAATATAGAAATTTTTATTGCTTTTTAATAATGGGTTTGGTGGGGGAGAAAATTTGAAGGGAAGCTGTTGGTCAGAGACCAACAGGGAGTGAGAACATAAAAGAATATGATTTATATTTGTTTATATCCAAATTAAAAAAATGGTTATTGGTACACCTGAAATACAAATTACTTATTCAAATATTCGTGAATTTTCTTTTTCTGAAAAGACGGAAAACGCTTGGAATGAAGAAAAAGTAAACGCTTTCTTAGAGGCTATTTTAGAATTTAAAAAAGAACTAAAATACCGTTGTGATAAAATTGATGAATTATATGAAGCTAAAAGTAAATTAACGTGTTTACAAGATAGAAGTAAAGAAAACTTACAAATAATAAATGATATAATCGCATCACTTAAAAACTTACATTCTGCTTTATTATTGCAATTAAAAGCTATACAACCCATTAAAGAAAAAGGAATAGCTGTAAAAGAAATTGAAGACTTTGAATTAGCTATTTCGGATGTAGAAGAAAGCTATGATGACTTAGATTACGTTTTTTTTCGTTTTCCTAATGACAAGGAAATGCAGAAAATTACAAAAGAATTAGAACAGCTTTTCAAATGAAACTTTTTTGTATTGACGAATTTAAAATTGAGTTCGATAAACTAAAATCAAAGAAGGCTTACAACACTATTGAAAGTGATATTATTGATTACTTTTTTGGAAAAAGTATAGAAGACCTAAATAATGGAGATTTACTGAATGCAAGTAAAATTAATCCCTTTTGGAAAAAACGTTTACGAGGACGTGGAGGTTTTCGAGTATATTTTATGGTACATCACTATACATTTGGCATTTAAAAACTGTTTTTGGGGTTAAAAAATAGAGTTAGCGACGAGGCAATGCCTCGTTGCTACTGTACAAATCATACCTAATATCAAGCCTTAAATCCCTGATAAATAGCGAGGTGTCTATATTTCGGCTTCATTACATTGCGCTCAATATGACACGAAAATTTGTATTAAATGTATAGTGGTCTGATTTTATGGTTATTATAAAAGATGGAAACCTTTACTTAGCATACGTACACCCCAAAACTGGAAAACAGGGTTAAAGTAATATAACAAAAGAAGCACAAAATAATTTCTTGACAAAAGTTTTTGATTGCATTGAAGCCAACGATTTATACGAACTTAGCCTTAACGATACAGAAACCGAAATTCTATTTAAAAGAACCATATCTAACAAATAACACCCTCCACAAAAAATGAAGCCTAAAGAATTTAAGGAAGTAGAATAATATAAAATGAATTAAGATATTAATTTATTGAAGCAATAAAGGAACTTTATCAAACTATAAAATGTAGAATAACAGGAATATTTTATATTTGTTATGAATGAAAGGTTTTGCAGTATGACAATACCAAAAGATAAAAAGGGTAAATTAACACCAATACAAAAGGCGTTTTTTGATTATATAGAAAAAAACAAGCTTTACAAAAATTTATTGCAGAAGGTAAAAGTCTAAAAGAATATTCCGAAAAACATAAAGTTAAATTCTATACCCCCATATCCGTTAAAGAACGAAGAAAGTAACTTTTATCATTAAAGTTTAAAACGATTTTTGATAGAGACGTAGCAATGCTACGTCTGTACAATGTAAAATAATTGTATGAAAAAAAATCGTTTTAAAGTCTAGTATAGAAAATAGTATTGCTGAATCATTTAAACCACAGTTCCCAAACTTAGCACCTGTAATTTACAACACACTTCATTTATTATATTTGCAAAATAATATTTCGGTTTCTGAGCGTAGTCGAAGAAAACCACTAAAATTTCAATTTGCACCCAATGAGTTTATTCCAGATTTCTGTATTAAAAAACTACCTGAAACAACAAGATCAAACAACCATTGAAACCGCTTGGAATACTTTTAAAAATCATTTTCATAATACAGAGATGCAAGCCAAAATTCGTGGCATGAATGAGGAACAGTATCAAAGCCGTTTCTTAACCGATTTATTCGTAAATGTATTTGATTACATTTTGAAACCTGATGAAAACTATAATTTAGTTACCGAGCTTAAAAACGTTTCAGATGCTAAGAAAGCGGACGGTGCAATTATGGATTCAAACGGTAATATTATCGGTGTAATTGAATTAAAGGGAACAAATACCACCAATTTACAGAAAGTACAACAACAGGCATTTTATTATAAACAGTCTCACAAGACTTGTAAATACGTGGTTACTTCCAATTTTGAAAAGCTACGTTTCTATATTAACGATACCGAAAAACATCTTGAATTTAATTTGTTTACCCTTAGCCGTGAAGACTTTGAACTACTGTATTTATGTTTAGCTAAAGACAATATTTATGCAGATATTCCTTTAAAGATCAAAACCGAAACGGTAACGAATGAAGAAGCTATAACCAAAAAATTATACAAAGATTATCATACTTTCAGAACAGAATTATTTAACAGCATTGCCGAACTAAATCCACAGTTCGATAAAATGTTATTATTCAAGAAAACGCAAAAATTACTTGACCGATTTCTGTTTATTTTCTTTGCAGAAGACCGTCAACTGTTACCAGCTAATTCAATAACGAAAATTATTGAAAGTTACCAGAAGCTAAAAGAACTCGATTTTCCGAAACCTTTATACGATGTATTTAAACAGTATTTTCACTTTATTAATGTAGGTAGAAAGAAAACAGATACTAAAGCCGAAATTTACCCTTATAACGGTGGTTTGTTCAAAACCGATGAAGTACTGGACAATTTGAATATAGACGATCTACTGTTATTAAAACACGCTTCCAAATTAACCGCTTATGATTTTGAAAGCGAAGTAAGCGTAAATATACTTGGACACATCTTTGAACATTCTTTGAATGACTTGGAAGAAATGCAAGCCCAAATTGAAGGCACAGCCATTGATACCAAACAAACCAAACGTAAAAAAGATGGTGTATTTTACACCCCTCAATACATTACGCAATACATAGTTGAAAATACCGTAGGAAAGCTTTGTGAAGAAAAGAAAACAGTATTGAACTTTGATGAAAGCGAATACAGAAAAGACCGTAAAGGACGTAAAAAGGATAAATTAAAGCAGCTATTGAATACGCTGGAAACATACCGAACATGGTTAACAGAAATTACGATATGTGACCCAGCGTGCGGATCAGGTGCATTTTTAAATGAAGCCTTACAATTTCTAAAAACCGAACACCATTATTTAGACGAATTACAAACCAGCCTTTTAGGTGGAGGTTTTGAGTTTCCTAATGTAGAAGCAACCATATTAGAAAACAACCTTTACGGTGTGGATATAAATAACGAAAGTGTAGAGATAGCAAAGCTTTCTTTATGGTTAAGCACCGCAAAACCAAACCGTAAACTAAGTAGCCTAAACAATAATATTAAGTGCGGAAACTCTTTAATTGACGATGCCGAAGTAGCAGGGGAAAAAGCCTTTAATTGGCAAACCGAGTTTCCACAAGTATTTGAAAAAGGTGGTTTTGATGTAATTATTGGTAATCCGCCGTATTTAGGTGGTCAGTTTTTAAAAAGAGATAAAAAGAGTTATGAATATTACTTAAATCCTACATTCCGCACCCTTAGATTTGATTTTTAATAATTACCTATAAAATTGCCAA
>JAHDFD010000019.1 GCA_020628375.1 Chitinophagales bacterium
GAGATAGATGTTTTTTTGCCATTTACAAAGATATTCATTTTGGGGTAGATTATTTATTTCCTACTCCCTAAAATTGGGTTTTCTTTTTTCCAGAAAGGCAGAAATACCTTCTTTACCGTTTTCAGAACTGGCACAAGCTGCTATGCCTCTTGCTTCCATTTCCAATTGTGTTTCTAGGCTATTATCGTAAGAAGCGAGCAATAGTTTTTTCACCGTTGCAAAAGAACCAGTTGGACCGCTTGCCAATTTCAGGGCAATCTTTTCAGCTTTTTCGTTCAACTCTTCATCGGGAACAACTTGTGTAACCAATCCCCATTCCAATGCTTCCTGTGCTGATAGTCTTCTGTTCAGAAAAAGTAGTTCGGTAGCTCTGCGCAAGCCTACTAAGCGAGGTAGTCTGTGGCTTGCTCCGCCGTCGGGGCTTAAGCCTGCCGCTGTATATGCCAATGTGAATTGTGCCGATTCAGCTGCTATAACGATATCGCCACTAATGGCAATGCTGAAACCTGCGCCCGCAGCCATTCCATTTACTGCCACGATCAGCGGTTTTTCCATTCTCGCCAGTATAGCCATACAACGATGCAGCTCGTCGGCGAGGTGCTTTACAGTTGGTCCTAAATTTTCGAAATTTTCCTCCATGTATTTGAGATCGCCACCTGCCGAAAAGAACTTTCCGTTGGCATTGATCAACACTGCTCGTACCGAACCATCGAGATCTATTTGTCGTACGATTTCATAAAGTTCTTTCCCCAATTCCATGTTCAAACCATTGGCCGCTTTGGGGCGGTTGAGCGTGATGGTAGCAAGGTTATTTTCTACTTTGAATAGTATAGGCTTCTCCGACATATTTATTTGCTTGAATTTTAAAATGTTGTGGTGCAAATATCGGGGAATTTGGTGGGATGGAAGCGGGTTCTTCTTTAATTCAACAAATGATTATTGCATTACCAAAATATAAATATTGATGTGATATTGTTATTAGCCAATTAAGCTAGATATGTAAGCTATTGAGAAATAATAAAAATCAATATTTATTAAACAAAGTAAACATTTGTCCGTAATATTGTCCGTGTTCGCAAAAGTGTCCGTAAAAATGTTATAAAATGGCAACAATAAACTTTTATTTAGATAAGAAAGATAAGAAAGGATTTACCCCTATTCATTTGAGAATCAATTGTAAAGGATCTCAAATCAAATTATCAACTGGTAGAAAAGTAGATCCTCAATATTTTGACAAAGAGATTCAAAGGGTAAAAGGAAGCTCAAAACACGCAAATATAACTAATCATTATCTAGACTTCTTAGAGGAACGAGCTGACGAATTACTCCATAATTCGGATAAGAAGAAATATACACACCAACGAATTAAAGATATACTTAATCAACATATAGAAAGCTATAAAGAAAATAACAATGTAAGTATTGTCAAAGAACAGATTTCGTTATATGGAAAACCATTCACATTTATTGATTTGTTCGCTGGTGCAGGTGGATTTAGTGAAGGCTTTTTACAAGCAGAACATAATAACAAATATTTTGATTTTATTTTAGGAAATGATATAAATGAAAATTGTGAATTAACCCATATAATTAGATATAATCATCAACTTGGTTTAGATGCAGAATTTTTATGTCAAGACATAACAGAACCTGACTTTTTAGATAACTTATTAGAAAAAATAGGTAATAAAAAAATTGATGTTGTTTGTGGTGGACCTCCTTGTCAAAGCTTTAGTCTAGCTGGAAAAAGGAAAAAGTTTGATAAAAAAGATGATCTATTCTCCCACTACTTAGAAGTTATCAAAGTTTTACAACCAAAATATTTTGTAATGGAAAATGTTAAAGGAATTCTGACAAAAGAAAAAGGGCAAATTAAAGATATTATTATTAATCAAATCAACTCTATTATAGATGTTAATGAAATTCCTCAACTAATACAATTCATTCGTAATATAAAAAATAATACAAATTCATTCATAATAGATGTTATAATTAAACGCATTGAAATTGAAGAAAAAAGAGAAAATGAAAAAGATAAAGTAGAAGAAAACTATATCAAATTTATTGATTCTAAATTTAAGCAATTAACTCCTAAGATTGTTGATTATAAAACAAGTAAAACAGATACAAGAATTAATACAATAAGACATGGGTTCAATATTTTAGCCAGAAAAAAACAATGGGAAAAGTTAAAGCATAATATTATTAAGGAAAAGGATTTTTGTAATATTGATAATGATTTCTTTGTAAATGACTTCACTGTTTTCCTTACTAGAATAAGTACAGATAGTGTAATTCAGGAAATTCAATCATCATTTCAATCATTAGAAATTCCATCAGACTTTAAAAAGGATTGTGACAATATAATTTTTGCACTTAAAATTTATACATCTACATTTGATGAAGTAGTAAGAAACTTATCAAGTTACTGTACGGAAATAGAAAAAAAAGAACTAGAAACTATTCTTAAAAATATAAGGTTGTACAAGATAGAAAAGCCTTTTATTGCTAATGCTTCAAATTACGGAGTTCCCCAAAATCGAGAAAGAGTTTTATTTATTGGATGCCGGAAAGATCAAAAATTTATTTCAGATATTCCACCAACAGTTAGAGAAGAAGAAAAAGTTTCAATTTTTGAAGCTCTTTATGATTTAGATTTCATAGGAAATAATGAAGAAGCAAGAAGATATGAATCAATCAATATATCTAAACAATACAATGGCACAGCAAAGAAAATGAAGAGTTTGTTGAAGAAGAGAGCAGTTAGTGGCAAAATCAATCCTAAAGGAAAAACATTTTCTGAATGGTCAAGAGAGGGCAGACTAATTAAAAGATACAAAACTAAGAATAAGCCCTTTTATGTAAGAAACTCAGAAGCTTTAAAAAATGGAGAAAAATATTTTGATATTTTGAATAACCACAAAACTAGCAACCAAAATAAAATAGTTATCAAGCGATTAGAGATAATTTTAAAAAATGGAGATTATAAAAAAGCTCTAAAGGAATTAGAAGAAAAAGGACTTGCATCAAAAAAGCGAAACTACAATGTTCTTAAACCGGAAGAACAAAGTTCTACAATAATGACCATCCCAGATGACTACATACACTATAATTCTCCAAGACCTTTGACAGTAAGAGAAATGGCAAGACTCCAATCATTTGATGACTCATTTGTTTTCCAAGGTAAAAGATCAACAGGCGGAAACAACAGAAAATCTGAAGTTCCACAATATACATTAGTAGGCAATGCAGTCCCTCCACTGTTGGCAAGAGCTATTGCATCTGAAATTCTGAAATTCATAAAATGAGATCATTAAGTAATATTGAAGAGTACAGATTAAAAATTCTCACTCAAAATCAAGTATCTGTAAGTATTATAGAACCAACAGAAACAGCCCTTAAGAAATCAATTATGGATGCAACTGGATCAGTGAGGTATTACTTAAAAGAAAATGATGTACATGATTATGCTCAACAAGGACAAGGCCCCAACAATAAAGTAATAATTGATACACTTATATATTTAGAAACAGAAGTTGTTAAATCTAATGCCTCCTTATACAGACCTAAAACCAAAAAGGGGGATCCTAGAATATGGTTCTCTGGATTAAAAAGATACGCATCTCCAAATGATTTAATTGCCATTCTAGCATTCGATAATAAATTACATATATTTAACTTAACAACCTTAGATATAGTTAAGTTACTATCAGATAAAAATAAAAATCCTTTGAAAGAATTAATCGAGGAAATTAATGGGGATGCTAATCAAATAGCATTCGAATTATTAGGAATGCTGAGAAAAATAGCATCTTCTGGACCAATTCCTTCGATAGTAGCCGCTGATACATCTGTAGGTAGAACACTAGAATCATTATTAGGAATTGATATCAATTCCTCAAAGAAGCCGGACTATAAAGGAATTGAACTAAAATCATTCAGAGGAAATCGTTCAAACAGAAAAAATTTATTTGCACAAGTTCCGAATTGGAAAATAAGCAAATTCAAAAGCTCTGCAGAGATTCTAAATAGTTTTGGTTATGAACGTGGTGATGACTTTAAATTATATTGTACTGTTTCTGCTATTACAAGAAACTCTCAAGGGTTAAAACTACGGTTAGATAGTGAGCTTAGGTACTTAGCTGAAAATTCAAACAAAAATGATGTTGGTGATTTTGTAGTTTGGACACTAGATAAATTGCATGAAAGACTTCAAGAAAAACACAAAGAGACTTTTTGGGTAGAAGCTGAAAGCATAATAATTAATGAAAAGGAACACTTTCTATATAAATTAGTAGAGCATACTAGAAAGCCTATTAATTCTCAATTCGATATTTTAATAAATCAAGGTATTATTACTTTAGATCATTTGATAAAAAGAAATTCTAAAGGAAAAGTAGTTGAAAAAGGACCATTATTCAAGATTAAACCTAAAGGAATAAATTTGCTTTTCCCTCCAAGTATAAAATATAGTTTATTGTAAAAGAGAGATTTAAAATTTATTAGATTTATTATCGTTTCAAAGTTTTCTCAATGTTCAATCATATTATTTCTCTTGTTAAAAAAATCCTCCTCCCAAAATTTAATATCCCTTAACACAGCCCTAATACAAGCTAATGCCACTTCTGTGCGTTATTTTTGCAGATTAGCATTAAATCGTTGAACTTTTTTATAGGTTCATCCATTTCAGTAAAAAATATTTCGCATGAAAGTCGAAGCAGGTCCTTTACTATCAGGCATCAACACTCCCGAAGATTTACGTAAGTTAGGAAAAGATAAAGTTTTTCAGCTTTGCTCTGAATTACGTGATTTTATTATAGATACCGTTTCTATCAATGGCGGACACTTTGGTGCCAGCCTCGGTGTGGTAGAAATGACCGTTGCGCTGCACTATGTGTACAATACTCCCGAAGATCAAATCGTCTGGGATGTTGGGCATCAGGCTTACGGACATAAAATTCTTACCGGACGACGCGAGGAATTTCATACCAACAGAACTTATGGTGGTATATGTGGTTTCCCAAGCCGCTTCGAAAGTGAATACGATACCTTCGGCGTAGGACATTCTTCTACTTCTGTTTCGGCAGCCTTAGGTATGGCGGTAGCCAATAATTACCTCGAAAACGATCGTAAGCACATTGCTATTATCGGCGATGGTGCCATGACGGGTGGCTTAGCATTTGAAGGTTTGAATAATGCAGGTATTACCAATTCCGATGTTCTGATCATACTGAATGATAATTGCATGTCTATCGATCCGAATGTGGGTGGACTTAAAGAATACTTAACCGATATTACTACCTCACCTACTTATAATAAAGTTCGCGACGAAGTTTGGAAAATGTTGGGGAGCATTAGTAAGTTCGGCAAAAGTGCGCAGGAAGTTGCTTCTAAAGTAGAAGCTTCGATGAAAGGCGTTCTTAACAAGCAAAGTAATTTATTTGAAGGGCTGGGCTTGCGTTATTTTGGTCCTGTAGATGGACACGATGTAAATAAACTTGTAGAAATTTTTGAAGACCTTAAAAATATCAAAGGACCTAAAATTCTGCATTGTATTACCACAAAAGGAAAAGGTTATTTACCTGCTGAAAAAGATCAAACAAAATGGCATGCTCCGGGACTTTTTGATAAAATAACCGGGGAAATAAAAAAGAAATATCCTACTACACCACAAGCACCTAAATTCCAAGATGTTTTCGGGCATACGATAATAGAATTGGCAAAAGAAAATCCGAAGATCATGGGTATTACCCCGGCAATGCCGAGTGGATGTTCTTTAAAATATATGATCGCCGAAATGCCTGACAGGGCTTTTGATGTCGGTATTTGCGAGCAGCATGCGGTTACTTTTTCTGCTGGTCTGGCAACACAGGGCTTGGTTCCTTTCTGTAATATTTATTCTACCTTCATGCAGCGTGCTTACGATCAGGTAATTCACGATGTGGCAATTCAAAATTTACACGTTGTTTTCTGTCTGGATCGTGGTGGTTTGGTCGGTGCCGATGGTGCAACCCATCATGGCGCATTCGATCTCGCCTATTTCCGTTGTATTCCGAATATGGTAGTGGCTGCGCCGATGAACGAAGAAGAGTTGCGCAATATGATGTACACCTTCCAGCTCGATAAAAATGCTTTCCCATCTTCTATTCGTTATCCGCGTGGTCAGGGAGTAATGCCTGAGTGGAAGACACCTTTACAAGAATTAGAGATTGGTAAAGGTCGTTGCGTGGCCGAAGGTGAAGAAGTTGCTATTCTGACCATAGGAAATACCGGAAACTTTGCCGTTGAGGCTTGTAAAAACTTAGGTCGCGATAATTTATATCCGGCACATTATGATATGCGTTTTGTGAAACCACTCGATGAAGATTTACTGCACGAAATTTTCACAAATTTCAATAAAGTTGTAACTGTTGAAGATGGTGTTATTCAGGGTGGTTTTGGTTCTGCTATCATTGAGTTTATGGTCGATCATGGCTATTCGGCACGTGTAAAACGCTTGGGTGTTCCCGATAAATTTATCGAACACGGTACTCAACAACAACTTTGGGCTGAATGTGGTTACGATGCCAATGGCATTGTAAAGGCAGTTCGTGCTTTTGCTCAGGTTGAAGACAGTATTGAACTAGTTTAAGCCTACAAAATACGATTTTACTAAATCCCTCAATGAATAATAATCGTTCATTGAGGGATTTTTATTTTACCTTTTTTCTTCTTTAAAACTTAAGCCATTATTCCCATAAGCTTCTGTTTTTCAAAACCTTACTTCTAAGTATAAATATTTAGAATCTTACATTACACCTAGTATTTGGATTTCTTAGTATTGTTTCTTTTCTGAAATTTGGAGTTATTAATTAATTCTTTAAAAATTCAGAAAATGAATAAGAAATTCAAAGCTTTAGCACTAAAAACAAAAGACCAAAAAGCCATTAAAGGTGGAGTGATAAATAATTCTCATAGCCCTACCTATTTTTCATCTAATGGTCAGGATTCAGTGTTGGCGCTTACTAGTGCTAATGGAGAAACTGGATCAATTGCCTGAAACAAATTCTATTAGTCCTGAAAATTCAGAAAATGAAAAAGATCAAACTTAAAAACATTGGAACAAAACAAGCTTTGAAAGAAAAAGAATTGCTTGTAGTGAAAGGCGGAAATGGTGGAAATAACGAGCGAGCTTATAAAATCACACAACTTTGCCTTGAATGTTAACCTTTAAAACTGGAAAAATGAAAAAGATCAAACTTAAAAACATCGGAAAAAAACAGATTTTAAAACCAACGCAAACTACTTCTGTTAAAGGTGGGGGAAATGATGCGATTACCGTTTACGGTGAAGAAGAACAGAGAAAGATTAATGGGTTCTGCTTAGAATGTTAAGCAAATAAAATTGAAATTATGAAAAAAATTACTTTAAAAAATATTAGTAAAAAACAAGCTTTGAAAGAAAAAGAATTGCTTGTAGTGAAAGGCGGAAATGGTGGAAATAACGAGCAGGTAAGAGGCTATAAAACTACTTTTTCTTGCCTTGAATGTTAACCTTTAAAATTGGAAAAATGAAAAAGATCATACTTAAAAACATTGGAACAAAACAAGCTCTGAGAGAGAAAGAATTGCTTGTAGTGAAAGGCGGAAATGGTGGAAATAACGAGCAGGTAAGAGGGTATAAGATTACACAATCTTGTCTTGAATGTTAATCGAATAAACTTAATGAATTAACTTTGTAAGTTATTGTGTACCTTTGCGTGTACATTATATTCCTTTTCGGTAATTTCTATAAAATACCTGCTACTACTATTAATCAGTTATGGTTAGACGGCTTGTGAAAACTTTGCAAGCCGTTTTTTATATGCAAAATTCAGGTTATGAAATGTAGTAAAGAGCCATCGAAATTATATCAAGTTCAATGCCGAACAAATTTATAATACAATTTTTAACAGAACGCCTCTATACACCTTCAAGGTGAAAAGACTTAAAATTAAAGTCGGTTATGCTTAAAAGCCTCGTTCAATTCTTTGTAATCAAGCATGCCACCCGTTGATTTAAGGTAACTGATAATAACAATTGCTTTGGTAAGTCTGGTGTTTGAAGTTTTGGGTTTACCGATAATATGCAGCAGGCTTCTTTGTTTGCCGGGTGTTAAACGGTGAAATAAGGTATCGCCTTCCGGGTCCTGATTCAGTAGCTCCTGAAATTCTTCCGGCATGGGCATTCCATATTTACTATCGTCTTTTTCTAAGCTGATTTCGATGGTATCACCAACATCTTTGCCCAATTTTTTTCTTCTTTCTTTATTTAAAAGAACAAAGAATCCTCCACTGCCATCGGGAATCAGCGCTGCCTGAAAACGCTCTTCTTCGATAGTACAAACAACCCGTTTTTCACCTTCCTTAACCAATTCTTTACTTATCTTATCTGGTATTGGAATACCTACTTGCCAAACATGACCACCAATACTGGATATTATCGATTGAAACGTTTTCATGCTTCTTCCAAGTTGTAAGGACACCAAACAAAATCCATTTGCTCAGGAGTAACCAGAAAAATACAAGCTATTTCTTTCGGGTTATTATATACTTCCCGAAATTCCAGAACCTTTTCTTTTTCAACTATTTGCTTACCAACCAATTCTTCAAGCATAGAAGCATTGAACGACCAGTTCGTTTTACTGCGTTCCGCATCAATAACTGGTTTACCCAATTGTATGGCGGTTTCTTTATGTGCAATAAAAACCGGATACCGACTGATATTATGTTCTTTCATTTGCTGCGCTATTTCCTGAAGATATTCTCCTAAAACCTTCATATCTTCACGCAAACTCATCATGTTCTGCTCTGAACTTTGCTCCATATTTTCAAATTAACTTTTAAAGCACAAATGTTTATAATAACGTCCTATCGTACTATGACTTTTTTCTCAAAAGAATATTCAGGTTGTTCTTCGTTTAATACTTTGAGAATATACATACCTGAACTTAATGGGTGTGTACTGAAAATAAACTGATTGGCTCCTTTCGTTACTTTAGCTTTTAATAGAATTTTCACGAGCTGACCATTAGCATTATATAATTCCATGCTATACACATCACCAGCAGGAGCTTCAAAAGAAACTTCAAATAGATCACCAACTGGATTAGGAGCAATTCTTGCCTGTGGCGTTGTAAGTGCTTCAGTACTGGTTTCGATTAATTCTCCAGACTGATCTGGACTTGTAAGCTGTGCAACCCAGGTTTCTCCCTGACCGCCGATACCACCAAAAGTATTGCTTAACCAAACAGTTCCGGGTGTATCATATTTATATTGAATTCCGCTATAATCACCCCATCTGTATTGGTTGTTTCCGCCTGAGTAATAAATCGTTCCTATCCCATCTTTAATAAAAAGAATATCGGAATATTCACCATCCTGATAAAAAATAGCGGCTACACCCGGAAAATCATCAGGAGAACAATAGCTGAAAGCAATAATGTACTGTTCATCCATTGGTTCCTGCCCGGTAAAGCAAAGGTTCGGATAACCAAAGTCATGAATGCCATTGCTGATAAACGTTCCTTTTACTTCTGGTTGTTCCTGATAAGGATCATCAATAATTCCGTGATACACTTCTACGAAACCCGTTTCCGGATTTTTACTATTACAAACAAAATGAATATTGCCAATTTCTATACAAGCACCTAAAATACGGGCATCGTTGGTTTGTAGTTCTCTGTTATTGGGTTGCCTTCCATTAGGTGGCATAGTGTAAGGTAAGTCGGTTAAAGCATACTTAATGCTCAGTTCCGTATTTTCATCGTCTTGTACACCACTTATATTCAGCACGAAAATAGTATCATTATTCTCTGCAAAATTTCTATTGGATAAAAAGAATTGATCAGGACCTTTCGAAGAAAAGCCCCCCTCAACCGGAATAAGATTTCTTATCGGATCACCTTCAAAATTTATGTCATACCACAAACGAGTATCCAGTTCTTGTCCGGAAAAACCATCGTTTTTATCGATTTGCCAGATAAGTGTTTGCGTAAAACCTTCCTGCCATGAAACGCCTTCTTTTATCAGATTTATAGTAAGAAATAATTCATCTTCGGAAAAAGAAATCATAGGATAATCACTCCAGATATCGGATGCTGAAAAAGGATTTCCTTCCAATTCGTACAAGAACCATAATCCGTTAGGATTTCCACTCAATGAAAAACCCAGAACGATATTGGTATTATTAGCCGTATAACCATTCAAAAACGCAAGAACAAAAGCTCCGGTTTCAGGATCGTACTCCACTTTGGGATCGTAAGCGAAACTGTAAGTACCTAAAGATTCGGCAAAGTATTGAAGCGAAATAAGCGTAGGATCTTCTTCAGTGTTATTTACATCTTCAAAGTGAATATGTGAATTAACAACAGAAATCATCCAACCCTCATCGGAAATAGCAAAGTCGTTATCGTTAGGTCTGCCTGTACTTAGCGTATTGGTTTCAAAACCCTGTATAATATTGGGTTCTGGTTGCTCTCCAAGGCTTGCAATATTTTTTTCCGGAATATCATATAATGGTTCGGCTTTCATTTTTTCCTTTACACTAGCCAAATACGAACGATAGCTTTCACCATCGGGTGAAGGAGCTTCAAGCTTTTGTAAAGCAGGAAAAAAATCACTGTTAAAATCAGCTTTAGACAGATCGACAATGGCAGACCTTTTTACTTTCAGCGATTGATGCTTGGCATTCTGAGCCGATAGTGCTATTGTGAAACACGATAGCAGCAACAAAAAGACATTTTTCATATTACAGAGAATTTAAACACTTTCTATCAAGAATAAGCAACGATAAATGAGCGATCAGACAAGTAATATTAAAAATGAAGTAAAAGACTATGTTTGACTTCGATCTTGTTTATTCAGCATCATTTACACCGCTAAAATACACCTTTTTTACTGCTTCATCGCGTTTGTACACGTCTTGCATAAAATAGGGATTACCTTCTTCATCTACCCAAACTGACCAGTACATAATAAATATCGGAACCGGTGTTGTTAAATTAACCCTTTTGGTCTTTCTTCTGTTTAAAATTTTCTGTATTTTTTCAGCGCTATATTGATCTGATAAAAGATAGTCTGCCAATTCCTTCGGCTTATGTAAACGAACGCAGCCATGACTAAAAGCACGGGTATATCTATTGAACTTACTCTTCGATGGTGTATCATGTAGATATACATCATATTTATTTGGAAACATGAACTTCATTGTGCCAAGTGCATTACTTCTGCCCGGCTCCTGACGAACGCCGTAGGGGAAATTAGAGGCGTTAATACTATACCAGTCAACGCTATAAGGATCAACCCTTCTACCACCAGAAAGTAAAACCATATTCTGGTTATCGAGATAAGCTGGATTGTTTTTAAGTTTAGGTAAAATTTCTTTAGAACGAATACTATAAGGTACGTTCCAGGTTGGATTGAATTCAATATAACTGATTATATCGCTGAAAACTGGTGTACTTGTATAAGGTTTACCAACTACTACTTTTTTGGTAAAAGAAACAGTATCAGCATCGTAAACCTGCATGAAGTATCCTGCTATGTTCACGATAATATAGCGGTCGCCTATATTTCGTGGCATCCAACGCCAACGTTCCAGATTAATACTTAATGCCTGAACACGGTCTTTCAGATTCATATTCAGGGCTTTAATTGTTCCTTTACCTATTTCTCCGTCAGGTGTTAAACCATGTCTTAGCTGAAAGTCTTTTATTTGATCGACAAATAGACTGTCGTAGCGCACAAAGCTTGAATCAATATTAATCAGGGTTTCACCTGTGTCATCACCGGATGCCAATACTTCAAGTCTGTATTTTATATAAGGTAAACGATCATCGGTCATACCCGGTTTGATCGTTTCTCCATCGGGAAGGTTGGTCCAATCTGTATAAACCTTTGCTTTTTCGACATAATCATCTAAAACGATCTGTAACTTTTCATATTGATCGAAATATGGAGCAATACCCATATAATAATCATTCAATGATTCAGCATTCAGAGCAGAAATAAGGTCTTCAGCAACATAGGCAGTATCTTGGGCAATGTCGAAATTCAGCTCAACTTCTGTTGGCTTAATGCTTCCTATACGCATATCGTGTGCATAACTGATGGCTGCATCGGTCATTAGTATTTCAAAATCGAGTAATTCATCTTCTTTAATCGGCTTTTCCAATGAGGTAAGCATAACCAGCTTGTTATAAATTGCTGATAAGGTATCGAGGTGATAATGTTCTGCTTTCAAGCCATGTGCATCTACCTGATTCAGAACACTCATCAATGTATCGGCATTTTGAAAACCCGAATTAATATTGAACCAGCTTGTTTCACAACTTCTTTGCTGATAGAAATTATATATTTCATCAGGGTAGTTCAGTCGTTCTCCAAGAATGTAGAAGTAAATTTCGTCAGACAAGGCAATACCTTCCTGATCCAGAGAGTCTTTTACCGTTTCCAGAGAAATAGTACCAGTGTTGGAATTAAGTCGCTTTTCTGCAAGGATAGAATCGGGGGCATAGGTGCTGACCCGATCACAGAGTAAGGTATTTATCTCTCTGATTCCTTTATCCTGAGCGAATAGCTCGTTGATAAAAACGATTAATATAAAAGGTAGTAGTAATTGTTTACGCATAGTCTGGTTTTGAATTACTCTACTAATTTAGTTTTATTCAGCTATTATTTGTTCAGATAAATTCAAATTCGCTGGTAGCTGAATTAAATTAGTTACTATGTAAATTGATTCAAGTCAAAGTATTTGGGAAAAATCGCTCCTTATCACAATAATTTGCAAACTTTAACAGTTTGTGATTAAGTTATTTTTGGAATAAGCCTTCTTAATGTCCTACGATGTACTTAAGCGTTTGTTTCAATACTTTAATTTTACTCTAAAATAAATCCTCTATGAGGCTTTTTACGCTTGCTTTATTTACTTTAATTTTCTTTTATCAGGAATCCTCTGCACAGATACGTACTTACAGTAATGAATTTCTAGCAATTGGTGTTGGTTCAAGAGCGCTTGGTATGGGAAATGCACAGGTTGCGATCACAAACGATGTAACGGCAGCTTACTGGAATCCAGCAGGACTTAATGAAGTCGATAAAACCCAGATCGGATTTCAACATGCTCAATGGTTTGCCGGAGCAGGTAATTATAATTATGGTGGTATTGTTATCCCTTTAGAACAGGGTTTAAGAAATGTTGGTATTTCTTTTATTCGTTTTGCAGTCGATGATATTCCGAATACATTGAACCTTATTCAGCCCGACGGAACGATCGATTACGATCAGATCGAATATTTTTCTGCTGCTGATAATGCGATCATTCTTTCTTACGCACAAACTTTCAGGAAACTGGAAGGGTTGAATGTAGGTGGAAATGTCAAGATCATTCGTCGTAAAGTAGGGCCTTTTGCCAACTCGTGGGGTTTTGGAATTGATTTGGGAGCACAGTATAATTTCGATTTCGGATTAAAGCTGGGAGCCAATCTTCGAGATGCAACCACAACACCTAATTCATGGACATTCAACTGGTCGGAACAAGAACAATTAATACTTGCACAAACCGGCAACATTATACCAGAAAAATCTGTTGAATTAACAGGACAACGCTTGATACTAGGTGCAGCTTATGAGTTGAGATTTGGTAAGGAAAGTATTGAAACAGGGCAAAAGAAGTTTGGTTTACTTACAGCTTTAGATATGGATTTCACTTTTGATGGCAGAAGAAACACTTTGATCAGTTCAGCTCTAAGCATTGACCCGCATTTTGGTCTTGAATTGGATTACGATCAATTTATTTTCTTAAGAGCAGGATTCAATAATATACAGAGAAAGCTGAAAGAAGGCAGTGAAACAGATAAGCAATTAAGTATTCAGCCTAATGTAGGAATCGGACTTAAGATCAAAAACTTCAATGTAGATTATGCTTTTACAGGTCTGAATAATTTGAATCAGGGCTTTTATTCCAATGTTATTTCTTTCTCTTTTACGCTAGACAGAGGTAGTAAAAAATATAATTAAAACAATTCTCTCTCATTTTCCCATTATTAACACAATCATCAAAGTATGAATCGTATTTTCAACAAAGTTATTTTTACATTTTTACTTGGTGTTTTCACGTTTTCTTTAGAAGCGCAGAATCCCAATATTAATCAATGGATCGACTATGAAAAAACTTATTATAAGTTTTTTGTAGAAGAAGATGGTCTTATTCGCATTCCTTACAGTACACTCGAAAATGCTGGAATTCCACTTGTCGGCAGCGACTTCAAACTGATTCGTCACGGACAGGAAGTGCCAATTTATGTTTCAACTGAAGGACAGTTTCTTGAAGGAGATTACATAGAGTTTTTGGGTAAAAAGAATACAGGTTCTTTTGATACACAACTTTATAAAAATCCAGCATGGCAGGTTACACCGGAAACAAGTATGTTTACCGACAGAGCCACTTACTTTCTTGTTTCAGATAGTGAAGCCAATCCGATTCACCTGGCAAGCTTCAGTAATAACATCGATAATGTTCCACCAAAAGAATTATCATTTGAACACACAGTGCATAGAGATTTTCCCGAATCGGAAACACCTGGTTTAGCACCGCGTATTGTTGGTGGTGTTTATAACCACTTTGCCGACTTTAACCCGAACGAAGGTTTTGCTAGTTTGGCTGTTGATGGTGGGGATTTCAGAAACTTTACACTGAATACACCTGGTGTTGTTTATAATGGAGAAACAGCTACAGTTGAGTTTAATATTTTAGGAAGAAATGATGATGTATTCGCCATTCCCGATCACCATATTATTTTTGGTTTAAATGGAACAGAGGTTATTGATACTTGCTATGAAGGATTTGAAAATGTGCATAAGATCAAGCAACTGCCTATGTCTGCGCTTCAAGAGCAGAACGCTTTTAAGCTTGAATGTATAGGCGATAAGTTTTCAAGCTTAAGTCAGGAGCAAAACCCTGCAATAGATAGAAACTCTTTGGCTTATGTAACCGTAACCTATGAGCGCGATTTTGATATGAAAAATGGTCGTAGCTTTGAATTCAAGATAGATAATGAAGCGAGTTACCTTGAGTTTACCAATTTTTCAGGAGGCTCAGCACCTGTGATATTTGATTTTACCAATCGCATTCGATTAGATGTAATTGCAGATAATAGTAGTGGAGAGGTTATTCATAAAGTATTCCTTCCGGAACCCAATTTTGCGGATGAAAAACGCCACTTATTTCTTGTAAATAGTAATTCTGTTTTAAGTACAACTGAAATTGAAAGTCTCGAATCAACCAACTTTACTGACTTTTCAGCAATTGATGGTGATTACTTATTGGTTTATCATAAAGATCTGACAGTGGCAATTGATGGTGAAGATCAAATAGCACGTTACAAAAACTATCGTGAATCGGAAGATGGGGGTGGTTATAAGGTAGTGCTTGCTGAAATTAATGAATTGTACGATCAATTTGCTTATGGTGTACTTCAGCATCCTATGTCCATTAACAACTTCGTGAACTACGCAGTAAACCAATATAATATTGGTAATTGGAATACAGAACCAGAGTATTTACATTTAGTTGGTAAAGGTGTTCGATATACACAAGCAAAAGGTACTGCCAATGATTTTGTACAAAATCTAGTACCAACATACGGCTCAGGAGGTGATATATTGCTCGCTGTACCGGATATACATAACACCTATATTCCACAATTAGCTGTAGGTAGAACATCTGCCAGAACACCTCAACAGGTAAAAAACTATTTGGATAAAGTAATTGAACACGAAGCTATCACGAATAACGTTCCATGTGATCCCGAAATATTACATGGCTTGAAGAAAGTTGTTCATATTGCCGGTGGGGTTTCTGGTGATGAAGCAATTAGTTTTAAATCACATTTAGATGATTACAAAGAAAAAATAACCGGACCGAATATTTGTGTTGATGTTGTTGCAGAGTTTATTAAAGAGCAGCAGGGAATTGTGGAAACAGAACAACTACACCCATATATTAATGACGGTTTAATGCTAATGACTTATGTTGGTCATTCTGGTGGTACCGTTTGGGAGTTCGATATTAGAAAGGCAGCAGAATACACCAACTATGGTAAATATCCTTTCATTATTTCAAACTCTTGTTTTGTTGGAGATGTTTTTCAAACACAACAGTCAGAAGAAATTATGTCTATCGATTGGACAACTGAAGAAGACTTAGGCGCCATCGGATTTTTGGCAACAGTAAAATTTGGCTTTCCGACTTATTTACATACATTTACCAACAGACTACATACGCTTTTCACAGAACAGCAGTACCTTGCTCCTATCGGAAAATGTGTTCAGCAAACAATTAACGATATTTATATGCAGAACGATGTAAGTTCTGAAGGAGTAGGTAGGAAAATCACTTGTCAGGAGTTCACTTTATTAAGTGATCCTGTAATTAAGATCGGGCGTTTTGATAAACCAATTCTGCATTTCGATGAAAACGACCTTATCATTGAACCACAAGTTTTAGATACCTCTGTAGATTCATTTCTGGTTTCTCTGGCGCTTACCAATTATGGAGCTTGTAATGGTGATTCTGCTAACGTTGTAATAGAAAGAACTTTCCCCGATGGTAGTGTTCAAACGGTAATAAATGAACCTTTCATGGTAGGTGGTTTTGAAGATACACTTTCTTTCTGGGTACAAACACTTCCACTGGAAGGTTTAGGAACGAATAGCCTACGAGTATATATCGACGAACCATCAGGATTCAGTGCTGTTGATTGCTTCGAAGCCGATGAAATACAAAAAGATATTTTTGTTGTACCTAATGCTGCAACGCCTGTTAGTCCTTGTGATTTTGGTATCGTTGGAACAGCACCAACCTTGCGTGCTTCTACATCTTTAACTAGCTGGAGTTTAGAGAATGAGTATGTAATGGAAATTGCTGGTGATGGTGCATTCAATAATATACTGGCAACGTATTCAACCAATGGTATTGGTGGCGTAATCGAATGGAAACCGGAAATTGAATATGAAGAAGAAAAAGTTTATTACTGGCGTGTAGGGCAAACTCCGGAAGGAGATACTGAGCCTGTTGACTGGAGAGAGAGTTCATTCATTTATATGGATGGTGCTGAAGGCGGATGGAATCAGTCAGATTATTTCCAATATATACAAAATCGTTTTGAAGGCTTGAGAATAGATTCTTTAAGTCAGGAATTTGATTACTTTAGTTCTGATAACTTCCTTACTTGTACAAGTGGTTTCTTTGTACCAAATGGTACCTTCGCTACATTCAATAATCAGGAACTTGCTTCAAACTCATGTTTGTTTGGTTGCCCCGATGCTTTGGGAGGAATTATGATCTCTGTATTCAAACCTTCACAGGTATTAGAACCTTTACCAAGTGAGAATAGTAACGGTGAAAGTGGTTGTGCCGGATTGGGACAATGGGGTAATATACTATGTTCAGGGAATTCGCAGGAAGATATTTTTGGTTTTCATACTGGAACCGCTGACAAAATAAATCAATTCAATAACTTCTTGAACAGCATTCCTAACGGTTATTACATCTTCGCTTATGCGATCAGAAACCACCGCATGGAAGCAGATGCAGAGAACGCAGCCGACATGCAACCAATTGTTGACTTCTTTATCAATGACCTTGGATTGGATGGAATGGCTGATATTGAAAAAGAATTTCCATTTATCGTGTTTGGTAAAAAAGGAGACCCCGACTATTTTAACAGACAACAGGTGTATGCCAATGCCAAAGATGAAGTCATCAATTTAGAGATAACAGTTGATGGTAAAGATGATAATGGAACTATGCTTTCAACACTGATCGGACCTTCTGATCAATGGACTTCATTGGTTTGGGAAGGTACTTCATTGGATAACCTCGATAACAGAGACGAATACACGGTTGAAGTTTATAAAAGAAATAAGGCTGGAGAAAGTGAATTACATGCTATTGTTAATGCTGAAGATGCTGTTGAAGAAGGGTTTAATTTAGGAGATATTTTGGCAGAAGACTATCCATTCCTTGAATTGGTTTTCGGAACAAGAGATACTTTCAATTATTCTGCACCTCAGTTAGATTACTGGCGCGTTTATCATACTTCTTATCCCGAATTGGCACTCGACCCTTCAACTTTGCTTTCTTTCCAAAGTGATACTTTATTTGAAGGACAATATGGAATATTAAACTTAGGTGTTAATAATGTAATGCCAATGCCTTTAGATAGCATAACTGCTCAATTTACCGTAACTGACCTGAGTTCTAATACGATTATTAGTCAGGAAACAGTGAGCTATGGACCATTTGAAGGTGAAACAGTTTTCGATATGACTTATAGTGTACCAACTAACGGACTGTCGGAAGATTGTTATGTGTTCATTCAACTGAATCCTGAAAGTGCTCAGAATGAAAAATTCTCTTTCAATAATCAGATGTTGATTCCTTTCTATGTGCTTTCTGATAAGTTGAATCCGATTGTGGATGTAACTTTCGATGGTGATCATATTTTGGATGGAGATATAATTTCATCGAATCCATTAATTGATATTCAATTGAAAGATGAAAATACTTTTCTTGCATTGAATGATACAAGTTTAATGGATATTGAATTGGTATTCCCTAACGGAGATGTGCGTACTGTAGGCTATAACGATCTGGATGTAGAATACACACTTGCCAACACAAGTGATGCACAGGAAAAGAATAACGTTTTCAGCGTTCAGGTTAATCCTGAATTTTTACAAGACGGAACTTACCAATTACAGATAAATGGAAAAGATGTTTCTGATAACGAAGTAAGTCAGGTTGATTATTCTATCTCTTTTCAGGTAATTACAACTGCAGCAATTTCTAATGTGGTTAATTATCCAAATCCATTTACGACTTCTACCCAATTTGTTTTCAATCTTACCGGTGCTGAAGTGCCCGACGATATTCGTATTCAGATCATGACTGTTTCGGGTAAAGTTGTAAAAGAAATCACCCGTTCTGAATTAGGAGATCTTAGAATAGGACGTAACATTACCGAATATGCCTGGGATGGAACCGATGAATATGGTAATGAGCTGGCGAATGGTGTTTATTTTTATAGAGTAACTGCAAGTAATGATGGTGAAGAATATACTTATTTTTCTCAGGATAGTGAAAATGGAAATGTTTCTTCAACAGCAAATCTCGATAAGATGTACAGTGATGGAAAAATTGGTTCACGTTATAAAAATTTCCGAATCGGAAAAATGTATAAGCTGAAATAACAAGTGTATAGCTTATATGCTATACTTTTGGTTGAATAGAAAAGCCGCCGAAACACTTTTGTTTTGGTGGCTTTTTTCTTTGCTTTAATTCTAGTACAACCGCCCTGACTGGGTGGTCAATACAATTTTAACTTTAATATATCGTACACTTAGGAGAACGTGAACCACTATCAAATTAAGCCCAATACACAAATTATCCCCCGAAAAATAGGAAGATGTCTATATTTCGACTTCATTGCATTGCGCTCAATATGACACGAAAATTTGTACGTTTTTTAATTTTTAAATGTGTACCAATACACTTTAATGTTTTATGAATTTAAGTTTTTCAGTACGATCTGAACCCTGTTCTTGAAACTTGAACAAGTAATGACCTTGCTGCCAGTTTTGTGTTTCAATACGCGTTTCACCTACTAAAATACTTTGCTGATATACCAGCTTACCGTCTATCGAATAAATACTTAGTAAACCCGCTCGGTCCGTATTTAAAATAGTAAATTCATTTGATGGGTTGGGACTTAATGAAATCTTAGAATCCAACTGAATTGGTTCATTAACCGAAGTAATGATATTATAATCGAGCGTTTCGGCTGTTGGTGTTAAAAGCGTATCTCTGTTCCATCGGTTGGCGCCATTATACATTACATAAGCTCCGGCAAAGGTTTTCTCATCACTTATTTCAAGTTTCGGACAATACCAGAATTCAACTACTAAGCTATCAGGTTTTATATCTACCACACCATAGCCATGACTGAAAAATTCATTATGAACATGGTGCGGATTCAAAGGCATTATAACAGAAGCAAGCCCATTATTCAATTCAGCAGGAATTCCGGTTTCCTCATCGATATTGCCGCGTGTTATGCTAGAAGCAATAAATTCACCACCTACACAACCCAAACCAGTTTCAGGATCATACAGCAAACTATCACGAGGATCTACTGCCAAATCCATAACGAACGACATGTGAATATCGCCACTTACAACTACATTATTGTTTATTTCTTTTTCCTGAAGGAATTCAAAAAGCTGGCGACGTTCCTGAATATAACCATCCCAACTATTTGCATCGAAAACGGGGCCGTCGGTTTCAATCGGTAAAGGAATGCCCAAACCTTCGGCATACCAACCACCCATCATTTTCTGATTACCGATCAATCTCCAGGTGCTTTGTGAATTTTCAAAAGTATCGAACAACCATTCGCTTTGCTCTGCACCTAAAATACTAGGCGCTCCGGAAATTACTTCATCAATATCTCTTAAATTGGTAATATCAACCATTATAAGATCCAATAAATTTCCGACTTCTATTTTTCGGTATATTTTATTTTCATCTTCATTATGTTGTAAACGTACCGGAAGATATTCCTGAAATGCTTGTATTGAAGCAGCACTTTGTTCAGGATTCCCGGGTTCAGTAATATCATGGTTATCCCAAATAGCGATCATCGGATGATTTTGGCGCATTGCTCTTAAATCGGGATCCATAAGATATAATTTGTGTCTTTCCCGCCATTCTTCTAAAGATTGAGGCACTTGTGGATATGGTTCCGGTACACGAACTTCTTCATCTGCATCTACAAAATCATATATATAATCACCCAAATGAATCACAGCATCGAAGGCTTCGCTTTCAGCAACTTTACGATAAGCATTGAAATAACCGGAAAATAAACTGCTACACGACATAGTAGCAAAGCGTAAATGTTCGGTACTCCCTTTCGGGAAAGTTTTTGTTTTACCAATTACTGAATAATTACCTGCTTCATCATAAAAACGATAAAAATATCGGGTATTGTCTTTTAAATTATCGATTTGCACTTTAGCAGTAAAGTCAGTTGTTTCACTTATTGCTTGTGTTCCTGCAGCTAATATTATTTCAAAATTTTCGTCGGCAGCTAATTCCCAGAAAACAGTAGCTTCGTTCAGTGTTTCTGTTGCACTTACCTGTGTCCATATTATAATAGATTCAAAAGTTGGATCAAAAGAGCCTACTCCATAAATAAAAGGTGCGTGTTCATCATCGACATATAAATTACAATCGAATAAACCTCCTTCACAATCGTTTTGTGCACTTAGAAAGTAGAAGCAAAGGCAACAAGCAAAAATCAGAACAAACAGATGTTTCATATTTTTCAAAGATATTGAGTGTTAACGATTGAAATTGATAACTTTTGTTAAGAAATAATTATATAATTGACTTATGGCAAGCACTTAGTGTAACTTTTTTTTCATATATAAAGAATTATTTTTCATTTCAGATGATGCTTTGTATTTTAATCTGATAATTAATTAAATCTATTCTTATGAAAAAAATTATTACATTTCTAATTGTCTTACTCACTACCTCACATTCCAGCTTTACTCAGGTTATTGAAGAGCTGTGTGAAGAAAATACAGATGGTTTTGTTGTTGCTATGCGTGAATTCAACGGAACAATTTATGGAGCCGGTTTTTTTGAAGAAATATGCGGTGAAGAAGCGAGCTATTTAGCTGAATGGAATGGAACGAACTGGGAAGCTTCAGAACTCGCTTTATCCGATGCGAATCATTCGATGAAGCAAATTGGCGATAAATTATACTTTGCTAATTACAGAAGATCGGCAAATGATACAAGTTGGCTATATGTTTACGATGGAACAAGCATCGAAAAATTCGGAGATGGATTTATATACGAATTTGGTGGAGGAAACTGGCCGAATATTTACGATGTTGTAGAGTTTCAGGGCGATATTTATGTGAGCGGTGAGTTTAACCGTGCAGGTGGAAATGAGATATTGGGTATTGCCAGATGGGATGGTAATGAATGGATAGATGTAGGTGGTGGGTTGAAACAATATATTCCGGGAGCTTCTGTCATTTATCCGCATTCGATGTTGGTGTTTAACGATGAACTATATGTTGCCGGTAACTTTCGTAAAGCCGGAGAGTTGGATGTATATGGTCTTGCTAAATGGAATGGTACAGAATGGGCTGACTTAGACGGTGGCTTTAACAGTACTGTTTACGGTATAGGTGTGTATAATGATGAAATTTATGCCGGTGGTGACTTTACAGGAACACAAAATGGTGAAGTAGATTTGAACGCCTTTGCCAAATGGAACGAGGAAACTGGAAAATGGGAATCTCCGGGATTCGGTTTTGCCGGATTGACTTCTCAGGATTACACTTTTGTTCACACCATTACACAGATCGATACAATGTTAATCGTTGCAGGTGGTCTGAAGAATTTGGTTTATGACGATGGAACGGAAGAAGTTTGTAATGCTATAGTTGCTTTCGATGGAACGAATGTAAATACTTTTGAAGGTGGTTTGGAAGGACAAGATGTGGAGGCTGTTGCACTAACCCCCGAAGGTGACTTGCTTATAGGTGGAGGCGTATGGGAAGATGGTTATTGGGGCATAGCCAGAGAATTCTTATTACCTTATGAAATCGAAACCTCCAATCAAAACCTCGATGAAAATGTGCACATTAATATAGCTCCGAATCCTTTTAAGGATAATATATCGGTTGAAGCAAGTATGAATATCTTAAAATTGAGCTTAAGCGATTTAAGTGGTAAAACGATTGATCTTCCTGTTAACGATAGAATTGATCTTAGTTTTTTACAAACAGGTGTTTATTTATTACAAGTGACTACTAAAAATTCAGTTACTACCCATAAGATTATGAAAGAGTAAAATCACTACCCTGACAGCGTTTTTCAATTAACTCCCTTTAGATATGAGTCCGATCATTACTTACTCTTCCATTTGGGTTTAACAATGAACTGTTGCATTTTCTGCTCTACGAACTCTTCTTGTTCTTCATTCAATGTTTCATCCCAATAGTTGCCTAACCATACATTCTGTTCCTCATTGAGTGATAAAGGTGTATGACAATGAAGACACTTTCTCGCAGCGTTTAATTTGAACTGACCTCCACAGGAACATTTTTCCAACCTTTTTTCAAATTCTAATAAAAGATTGTCGTAACTCAGATCATCTACCGATTCAATTTCGTCATATACTGGTTCATACAAACCAATATCGACTCTTTTAGGACAGGTATTACAATACAAACGGTAACTATGCTCAAAAGGAGAATGATCACAAACCAATAAGGTTTCATTACAAGAAGGGCAGTTGATATATTTTTTATTCAACCAATTATCATCTTCTAATTCATTCATAAGCTTATGTATATTATGTGTATAGAATCTTACTGAGGATTATAAATTTTCCCGACTGACTTTAATTTTACTAAATCGAGTTCAATTTTCTTAGTTTGCATATTTACATGCATTTCTGCTTGACTTAAACTATGTGGATGACCTTTTTTGGTACTATTTCCAAAAGCATTAATCGTATTGAATTCCTCTAAGCCGTTTTCACCATACTTTGCATAAAAAACAAAGCTATCTCCACCTTCCATTTCTAATTTTCCATTTTTCCCTATTTTGAACGACGCAGCAGCAAGGGTATTACCACTACCATACATTGGCAAGGATAAATCAAATCGTTTTGCTCTTTGAACAGTACCTAGTTCAACTTCCAAATCACCATAATGTTTCATCAAGAATTTACTTGCTTTTCGGAAAGCATCAAGAATTACATCTTCTGGAATATCTTTATCTTCGTTTCCAAAGTTAGCTGTAATATATTCTACTAAGTACACAGAGGCAACTTGAAATATAGTGGCTTGTTTGTTCTTTATATCAAATGATCCATTCCATTTATCAAATATTTCCGTAACTTTTCTAAATTCTGGATAGGAAGCCAATAGCTTTGGGATATCCCCACAGTTCATGCAATTCCTAAAGGACATATCATATTTATCTACCATAATACTTTCTCTAATTTTACGTACATCCGCAAATGAAACTTTTTCCTGCTCAGCAATAAGTCGTTCAAAGGTTTTTGAACGTACATTATTAGAGTGTAAAATTCCAAAGTGTTTAGGAAAATCTTCTGGCTTAGGATTTTCCCCTGCCCCAGTCATATTGTATGGTGTATTATTAGTATTAAATACATAGCCACATTGGGGGTTAGCAACTTGTGGTAATGTATTTATTGGATATTTTTTATCTAATAACCAATTATTTTTAGAAGTATTGCCTGGCAGAATAGTAGTATTGCCCTTGGTTACCGCAGTCCAATCATATTGATTATGCCTGTAAGGGTGAGCAAAATTGCTTATATGGAAGATGTTCATATCTTTATCTGCATAGGTAATCGTTTGATTTCCTAATCCCTGAATGGCAAGAGCTTCCATGAACTCTTTTTTGTTTTTCGCCATACCCATCTTAAACCATTGTTCAGGTAACTTCAGGTTATAAAACGCAAAACTTTTATATGAATAATAGCCGGATTTTTTCTCTAATGTTGGACCATATTTACTGATGAAATATTTTTTCTTTACAGGAATGATAAAGGGCCCAATTTTGACCTTCAGCTTGGCTTTCTTTTTTTCCAAAGGAATCCATTCCTCATCATACTTGTAATAGTGTTTTTTAGTTGGGTGCATTTCTAATTTGTAAATATCTGCACTATTCTGATAATTCATAGTATGACTCCAACCTAAATTTCTATTGGTTCCAAAAAAAGGAAATAAACCACCAGCAGCAAAGGTTGCTCCAAAAAATTCATAGCCTTCTTCACTATGAATACTAACTTCCCAGAAATTCCCTATTGTATTTACAGGCTGATGAGGATTTCCTACCAGATATGCTTTTTCGTCTGTAGTGATATTAGGAGAATATGCCATAGCATTTGAACCACTTGTAACACCTGCCATACTTTCATAATCGAATTCATCAACTATAAATTTACCTAATTCTGCTGCTGTTGAGTTAGTCAATTGGAACTGTAGTAAGTATAGGGCAAGTATCTCTTTTTCATCAATAGGAAATATTTTTTTATGCTTGATTTCTTTGGGATGCAATTCTGCATAACGATTTACAGCAGAAGTATAAGCGAAAAGATAGTTTTCCATTTCAGATGAAATATCCCTTGAATAGTTTTCCTCTACAAACTCTTTGAATGAGAATATTTCATAAACAAAATCTACAACAGCACCCTTCTTACCCAAAAACCGACCACCTAGTCCTTTAACTAATGAGAAATTATCTTGCATCATATTGAAATTATCTTCGCATTGCGCCCAGGCAATACCATAGATGGCTTCAGTATTCGTTTTTGTGAATATATGAGGTACTCCATAATCGTCTCGGACAATTTCAATATTTTTAGTGTTTATGTTTTGTTGAGCTGATAAGCTGAATAAACTAGTAAGCAATAGAGTCGAAATTAATATAAATCTCATAAATAAAAGTTTGCAATTTGACTAACAGTATGTTTGAAAATTGAAAGTCAATAACTTATGGTTTTGAACAAGAAATATCATTGGAGCCAAGCAAGTAAGATATTTCTAAATCAAGTTTATAAGGTATTCGTTTTCAGTTTATAGAAGTTTAAACATACACTAAGTTGCAAATTTAAAACTTAGGTATCTGTAGAAATTTAACGCACGTTAAATAATAAAAGAAATTATAATTTTCCTGCTCTGACTCTACTTAATGTCCCTAAAGCCATATTAAGATAAGAGGCAATATAAGTTAATGGTATTCGATTAATCATTTCAGGTCGTAATTTCAGAAATTCTTCATATCGTTTTCTTGATGAAGAAATACTCAATAATTTATTCCTGTCTTCCAGCTGTTTAAGCCCTTCACTACTTATTTCACAAATTACTCTGTAGTATTTCGGATTTTGATCGAGTAGCCTTAGAAAGTTATCTCGATAAATGCCTATAAGGACTGTGTCTTCAATTGCTTCTGCATAGGCTTCTGATTCTGTTTGGGCAATAATTCCCTTGTATTTTCCTATTGGGCTTTTTTCAATAGCAAAGTCAAAGGTTTTTTCTTCTCCATATTCATCAATGTAAAAAAAACGAACAGCTCCTTTTTCTATAAATGCAAGATATTGGTGTATATCCCCTTCCCTGAAAAATGTTTCTTTTTTATGGAATTCTTTACGAATGATTAATTCTCGAATTGTTTGAATTTCTTTTTCGTCTAACTTCACATACTGAGATAAAAATGCAATTAGATTTTCCATATCAATTATTATACAATTTGAAATATAATTTTTCGTATAAATATTTTGAGAAAAAAGCTCAATTATTGAGGCGAAAAACGCAGACATAGCCTAAGCTACGGCGAGTATTTTCAACGAAGTTAATTGAGCTTTTAATTGAAATATGTACGGTAAAATATTTTTTATATTGTATTATTCTATTTTTTGTTGCACACAACTATACTGAGGATAGTAATCACAAATCAACAAAATTTCATTACAAGAAGGGCAGTTGATATGTTTTTTATTCAACCAATTATCATCTTCCAATTCATCCATATATGTTTAATGTACAATTAATTTTTGTTCAAAGGTACTTGTTCCGTCTTCAATAAATAAAATGTACATACCCGCTTGTAAATGATTAAAATTTACTGAAGTATTTGTGCTTGAAATAATTTCAGAAAAAACTTCTTTTCCGTTTATGTGAAATAACTTCAGAACGAAATTATTGGTTTGTTCATTTTCTATATTTATAACTGGAGATTCGCCGTTTAGTATATTAGGATAAATACGGAAATAGGTTTTAGAACTTATTGAATTATTACTAGGAACGCAATTAAATGGTGAAAGCAATAACTGTGCTTCCTGACAGCTTAAAGCCGTATTACCATAAACTGAAAAACCGACTAGTCCGGCTTCATTAGCCGGTAAATTCGGAATCAATCCCAGACCAAAATAATCTGAACTACCATCATCATTAATATCTATCCCCCACTCTACATTCAAATTTTCACAATTCGTTTGTAATTCAATATAACAATCTTCCTGTACTATAATTTCTGCTTCAATAGGTTTATAGATCTCAAAGTCAATATTGTTCGTAAGTACAAATGTGGAATCACTACCACAATATACTTCATAGTTCAAACTGAAATTTTCTGAACAGCTCTCAATTTCCGGGCTTGTAATATTTATTTCATTATTGGAAATAGCAGACAGATCAAAGGTATAATCGTTTTCTTCGATCTTAACAGCTAAAGTTGCTTGTGGCAATTCGTTGTTATTATCAAAAACCAATACTAACTCATCGCCTTCGCAAAGCTGGTTTTCTGTAAGGCTGATATAAATTTGATTGACTAATTGTTCACAGGAATTATCTACGATCACTGGTTCAACACCAACTAATGAATCGATCGGATAACTTAAAATAGATCGGGCAAAAGTACCAACAAATAATGTTCGTTCTTCAGGGTTAAACTCAAGATCCATTGCAGGAACAAATGGCATGTTATTACCTAGTCTTTCCCAACTTTCACCGGCATTGATACTTGCATAAACACCTATGTCAGTTCCAACAAATAAAACTGAATCGGCATGGTTGGGTAAAATATAAATATCGTTTATACCGGCTTGAGGTAAGTTCGCAGAAATATCTTCCCATGCTGTTCCATTATTAACAGAACGATGAACATGAGGGATATATTCATTGCTTCTATAACCAGAATGGGTAACGTAAACGGTGTTTTCTGTGTCAGGAGATGCTTTAATACTAGTGATGAATCGTTCGGGTAAACCTTCATCGATACGCTCCCAGTTATCAGCATTGTCTAAGGTTCGCCATGCTCGTCCATCACCGGTTCCGGCATAAATAATACTCTCATTCACATAGGAAAGATCAAGTGAAGTAACTGAACGTGTAGTACTTGGTACATCTTCCAAAAGCTCATTTGTAAGGCGTGGACTGATTTCGGTTACTTCTTTTGTGCCAAAAAATGTAGAAGGATTCCAATCTACTTTAAAAATCGATTCCCCGCCGGTAAACATAACTAAAGGGTCTTCTTTGCTGAACGTGTAAGGCGTATTCCAATTGGCATTCAAACCATTGGTATAATCGGTAACACTTAAAAAATCAAGGTTAGAAGCATCTTCTTCTACTCCACTATTCATAATAATATTACCACGTTGATATTCCGTAAAATAATATTCTTCGCTAGGATGATAATAGAGCTGAAAACCATCACCTACCGAAAATCGGAACCAGTCATTGAGGCTTTCAGCATTTCCTTTTGCGCAGTTATTATCTTGTGCTCCACCTTGGTACGAATTGCTTTGTCTTGGATTATAAGCAACTCTGTAAAATTGGGTAACAGCATTATTCTCAATTTTTTCAAAGGTTTCTATATCGGGATATTTTTTATACAAGCCTCCGTCTGTCGCCAATAAATAACTACCGTCTGAAAGAAAATGAATATCGTGTGTATCGGGATGGTAATTACTGATCCAATTACCTGAATTATAACCAATAAAAGATTCGTAAATACTTCCTACCAGATACATATTTACTCCTAAGCGGTAGAATTCTTCATTGTTATCGGGGTTTATCTGTAATTTATCGAAGTACCATCCAAAGCTGCTATAAGTAAAATACAAATCAAAATATGCCCAGCTTTCTCCGCCATCAATTGATTGAAAATAGCCTTCAGCATTAAAACTATCGTTAAGAAAAATGGCAAACAACCGATCAGCGTTTTGTTCATCAACGGTAAAAATTACTTTGGTTGAAAAAACAGGAACCTGACCTTCTGTAATATTACTCCATGTTTCACCTCCATCATTCGTTTTATAAATATGATTGCTTTCTGCTCCCATGAAAGATTCAGTATTTGTACGAATGCGGGCAAATCCGGAAGCATATAATTGGTCTGGATTTGCCGGGTTGATATAAATATCAAGTGCCCCCGTCTGGTCATCAATAAAAAGTATTTGATTCCAGTTCAGCCCACCATCTTCAGATTTATAAACTCCTCTATTTTCGTTACGAACCATAGGTACTCCCATACAAGCCGCATATATAACCGATGAGTTTTCAGGATGTACAACAACCTTACTTACAATACCCATTTCGTTTAATCCTGAATTTTCCCAACTTTCACCACCATCGGTGCTTTTATAAATACCATCACCAATATGAGCAGAATATGGAATACTATTATCGCCCGTTCCTGCCCAAATAATTTCAGGATTAGTGGGGTCAAAAGCGATATCGCTCAAAGAAAGCGAAGCTTCATTGTCAAATACTGGATACCAGTTTTGTCCACCATTAATGGTTTTAAAAATACCCCCAAAAGCATAACCTATAAGAATTATATCCTCATTCTCAGGATGTACAGCAATGGTAGAAATTCTACCGCCTATATTTCCCGGTCCTTGCGTTGTCCAGGGTTCATCAAACTTGTTACTTGCTTTAAAGTTTGTTAAGTTTTGTTGTTCTGTTTTTAATACTTTTTTGAATTGCTGATGATCGTAGCTTTCATCAGGAAAAGTACGCATTGCCAGCAAGTAGTTATAAGGTGCTTGTTTTTCGTGTATGCGTTTGTGTACATTCTCGGTTGTTGTAACTTCAGCCGAAAAAAAATAAAGACCTGCTAAAATGATGATAATTAAAATGGATACAGATTTTTTCATTTTATGAAAATACAACTTTCGGCAGAGCTTTATAGTCGTTCTTTTTACTTTATCTGTTTTAATTAATTCACTCTTTGTATTTGGTAAAGATGAATAACTTAAAAATTACGGCATAGTTATTGGATATTAGGAGTTTACGTAAGTAAAATAAGAGTATTTTTAAAAATACTTTTACACGACTACTTAAGCTCAAATTGAAGTTTACATACAAGTAAAGGAGAGGGGTTTTGAAAATTATTGCCGAATATAACCATACAAAATATAAAGGATATTTTAACTTTTTTGCTAAGTTATCACTGCTTCTTTATTGTTTCCTACTAACATATAACGTTGTAGCACAGCCTACTTTAAAGATCTCGGATAAGCGTGATAATTATGAATTAACATCTTATATAGAAGTTTTAGAAGACAAAAAAGGAACCTTATCACTTAAGGAAGCGATAACCAATGAATTTACACCAATAGATGACTGGAATCAACCTGATTATGATGTAAATGTTTATTGGGCTAAGTTCAAGCTATACAATGCTTTCCCGAAGAGTAAAATGGTTCAGGATTGGTTATTAGCATTCAATCCGTATAATGTTGATATAACCGTTTTCTTACCCGATACAGATAGTAAGTCAGGATATAGTGAATTACGATCGGGCTCAGGAGTTCCTTACGACGAAAGAGCATATCACCCGGTAGCAGATATGTCCAGATCCAATGTAAGAGTAAGCCTTCCAAGTAGTAAAGCCGTCGAAGTTTATGTAAAATTTCAAGACGACAGACCAGGAAGACATGCCTATTTTGATACCAAACTTTTTTCTATAGAGAAGTTCGGAAGACAAGCCTTAATACATTCTATTTTCAACTCTTTCTTAGTGGGAGGATTGTTTATGATGCTTATTATTGTTGTCATTCTCAACTGGTTTTCATGGAGAATCGAATATTATTACTACATTCTCTATTTGGCTTGTTTGTTAGTTATCGAGTTCTTTTATATGGGGGTCGATAATATGTATCTATCTTCTAATCTGGGAATATTGAGTTTCTGGACAGAACAGAACCTATTTGCCGAAAAACCCGAACATCGTTTGTTAGTGAATATAGTATTCTATATTACCTATGTTTCTTACCTGCTATTCATTCGGGAGTTTTTAGAGTTACCTAAAAAACTACCACACTGGAACAGAGTATTCCAAATGTTAATGCTTATTGGACTGATTGCTATGTTAGCAGCGCAAATACAGCTGGTAGTAAGCGATTATGATATTTCTGCATTTATGAGAATAACAGGTGCTTACATCGCTGTTGTTTATATTGTATTATTTGTCTTCATGTGTTCGTTGGTTAATTATCCTATAAAACGGAAGCTTCTTATAATACTTGGTTTATTCATCACAATTTTAGGTGGTATTCCATTGGTGGTTATCTCTATTTTTCAAACACACCCACTTTATTCTTATGCAGCAACCATACTTTTAGTAGCGTTCTTTATAGAAAAAATAATTTTCACTTTTGCGCTTAGTTTCCGACAGAGAGATATTGAAACGAAGCTTCGTAAAAACGAAGAAAAGCAAAAGATGGTACTTAGAAAACAAAATGAAAAATTAGAGGCTGCTGTTAAACAAAGAACAAAAAAACTAACCGAACAGCAAACAGCATTAAAGTCAACAATATCTACTTTAAAGAATACACAATCAGAATTGGAGAGTTCTTTTACAAACCTTCAGAACGCGCAAACTAAACTGGTTGAAAGCGAGAAGATGGCATCTTTAGGTGTCTTGACAGCGGGAGTTGCCCATGAAATAAACAACCCTATTAACTTTATTGCCAATGGTATAGATAATATCGAGTACAACTTTGTTGATCTCATAGAAGCTATTGAAAAATATAAAGAATTGGATCCAAATGGCAATGTAGAAGAACAATTAGCTGACATCAACGAGTTTAACGAAACTATCGAATTAGAAGATCTGATAGATGATTCTAAGAAAATGTTTGTGAGTATTAGAAATGGAGTTAGTAGAACAGTAGGCATCGTTAAAAGTCTGAAGAACTTCTCCAGACTCGATGAAGAAGCGTTTAAAGAAGCCGATATTCATGAAGGTATAGAGAGTACCCTAGAGATTCTAACCAATAAAATAAAAAATCGAGTTGAAATAATTCGTAATTATGGTGTTTTTCCAAAAATTCTTTGTAATCCGGGTAAATTGAATCAGGTATTTATGAATATTATTGGAAATGCTGCACAAGCCATTGAAGGTGAGGGAACTATAAAAATTACCACTAAAACAATAGATGACGGTAAAACACTTCAATTAGAATTTGAAGATAGTGGTTCGGGCATGGATGAAGAAACAAAAAACCGTATCTTTGAACCTTTCTTTACAACTAAGGAAGTCGGACAAGGAACCGGACTAGGGCTTTCTATTACTTATGGAATCATTCAGGAACATGAAGGAGACATAGAGGTGGAAAGCGAACCTGGAAAAGGAACTAAATTTATCATTCGAATTCCTTTTAGAAAACAGGTGAAAAATAATGAGTAATAAACCTACAGTGCTTTATTTAGATGATGAAGCTGACAATCTCACTGTGTTCAAAGCAGCATTCAGACGCGATTTTCGTGTAATAACCACTACCTCTCCATTAGAAGCGTTAGACATTTTAGAAAAAGAAGAAATTCCGGTAATTATTACCGATCAACGTATGCCCGGAATGACAGGAGTGCAATTCTTAGATGCCATTCCGGAAAAGAATAAGGCAATGCGTATGATATTAACAGGGTTCAGTGATGTGGAAACCATTATTCATGCGATTAACAAGTGTAATGTTAGTCAATACATAACCAAACCCTGGGATAGAACCGAACTGAAAGTTATCATCGAAAAGGAAATTGAGAAATTCAAGTTAGAGAAAAAAACAAAAGAAATGCTCGATAATCTCAGAACTTCCAATGAAGAGTTGATGGAGCAAACCATGAATGCGAAGTTAAATTCCAAATCACTACAAGAGTTCATGAACATGATTAGTCATGAATTAAGGACACCAATGAATGGAATAATAAACATTGCTAACCTTAGTCTTTCTGATGAAGATGAAGATTCTAAAGCAGAAAATTTAAAACAAATAATTGCTTCCGGGCAAGCCTTACTCGAGGTCGTTAACACACTGAAAGATAAGCTCGAAGTAGCATCTAAAGAAAATATTATTAACCTACCATTCAAACTGCTAGACATAAGTGATGAAATTATAAATCGTTATAAAGGCAATAATAAGAATCTGGCGCTAACCATAGAACAGGAACACGTTAATACTTATGAATACTATGGTGAAATATTGGGAAATCCAGACAACTTACGCCTTATTTTAGACAATCTTGTAAGTAATGCTGTGAAATATACGCCCGAAGGAAGTGTAACACTATTTTCTGAGATTAAGAATAAAACCAACAATAATATAGAAATTCTTTTCAAAGTTATAGATACTGGAATAGGTATAGCAGAAGCACAACAAAAAAGTATTTTAAGCCTTTTCAACCCCGATAAAAGAGATAAAATCAATCAGGCTGAGTTCGATGTCGGTTTACCCCTTGTAAAGCGATTAATTCGTTCTGAAAATAGTGAGTTAAACATTGAAAGTGAACTAGATAAAGGAAGTGTTTTCAGTTTTAGTATGAAATTTGCTTTACCTAAATAGTAAAGTAAAATAAGATGGAATGGAGAACATAACTCCTGAACAATTTGAAGAATTAAGGAAACTGAGTGAGTCTGCACTATTTGCTGCCAATAACACTTGGTTATTGAATGCAACAGTTCTTGTGTTTATGATGCACCTTGGTTTTGCTATGCTTGAAGCAGGGTTTGTTCAGCCTAAGAATATCATCAATATCCTATTTAAGAACACTATGGTAATCTGTATCGGATTATTGTCGTATTACTTTATAGGTTTTGGATTAATGTATCCGGGAGATGCATCGGCAGGTGGTTTTTTTGGTTTTGCCGGCTTCGGAGCAAATTTACCAGATGGTTATGATCCTTTGACTTATGCAGAAGGGAAATACACCTATTGGACCGAATTTATATTCCAGGCGATGTTTGCTGCAACCGCTGCAACAATCGTATCAGGTGCTGTTGCCGAGAGAATTAAATTATCTGCTTTCTTGGGATTCACCATATTTTTGGTAACCTTTAGTTATCCTATTACAGGATTCTGGCATTGGGGAGGCGGTTGGTTGGCAAAATTGGGTTTCCATGATCTTGCCGGATGTGCCATGATCCATATTGTAGGTGGAACTGCCGCTTTGGTAATGGCTGTTTTACTTGGTCCACGTGTAGGAAGATATGGTGCAGATGGAAGTATTAATGTTATACCTGAAAATAATTTACCTTTTGTTGCCGTAGGTGTATTCTTACTATGGTTCGGGTGGTTTGGTTTTAATGGTGGTTCGGTTTTAAGTGCCGACCCCGAATTAGTCTCCAAAGTATTTGCAGTTACAGGATTAGGTAGTGCTGCTGGGGCAATAGGCGCTTTAATCGCTGCTTATGCCCGATTCAAAACTTATGATTTAACCATGACCCTGAACGGTATATTGGGTGGATTAGTTGGCATTACAGCAGGAGCCGACCTGCTTTCTCCGGCGCAAGCTGTTTTTATTGGATTCGTTGCAGGTTTAATGGTACCTTATGTTGTGCACATGTTCGACCTAATCAGAGTAGATGACCCGGTTGGTGCAACTACTGTACATTTAGTAGGTGGATTGTGGGGTGCTTTAGCAGTAGGTATTTTTACAGAAGTTAGCTTCTTAGTGCAACTTGTTGGTTGTATTTGCGTATTTGCCTTTACGCTAGTGTTCTCATTCTTAATTGGTTATATACTTCAGGCAACACTTGGGCTTAGAGTTTCAGCTGAAAAAGAAAAACAAGGACTCTAGTTTTTTATTTGAAAAATTATTGAATAGATTTGTTCCTAAAAATTGTATTTATCATGAGCTTTTCACTCAAACTTTTCTTATTCTTTTTTGCTTCTACATTCATTTGTGTAGCTCAGCAAAACACTTTCGATACTATTGAAGAAGAAATAATTGAAGAAGACACACGTTTCAAATTGCCTTTTGAGGTGTCTGGTTTCGTAGATGGTTATTACCAATATAATTTTAATGAAACTGGTTTTGGAACAAGTTTCACCGACAGGCATAATACTTTTGCTTTAGGAATGGCAAATGTGGTGTTAAGCCGTGAAGGAAAAGTGGGCTTTGTAGCAGACCTTGCGTTCGGCCCTCGAGCTACGGCTGCAAATGGACTTTGGAATGATGATCCAACCCTTTCAGCAATAAAGCAATTGTTCATAACTTATACACCTGCTGATTTCCTAACCCTGACCTTTGGTAATTTCTCAACTTTTGTTGGTTATGAATTGATCGATTCGCCGGGTAATGTTAATTATAGTACCTCTTATTTGTTTTCAAATGGTCCTTTCTTCCATACTGGTTTGAAGGCAGACTTTACACTGAATGAAAATTTCGGAGCCATGATCGGTGTATTCAATGATACAGATGATAAGTTCGATGAAATTTCCGGAAAACACTTAGGTGCGCAATTGTCTGCAAATGTTGGAGAGTTCAGTGGTTACCTGAATTTTATTGCTGGTAAAGACGGTGAGATCATAAATGCAGATGGGGAGACAGAGAACATCAACGAATATGAAATAGATTTAACTGCTACTTACCAGGCAAGCGACGATATTATGATTGGGTTGAATGTAGCAAATTATGGTTCAGCATCTAAATCGTTCGATACAGGAGGATTTATGGGAGCTGCTTTGTATCTAACCTTCGCAGCAAGTGAAACTTTCGATCTTGGTTTAAGAGCCGAACACTTCAGAACAAGAAATGGATACTTCAATGAAGAAGATCCTTCAGTTACTGCTTTAACAGCTTCGGGTAATATTAAAATTGGTAACTTAACCATTATTCCTGAATTCAGAGCAGACCTTGCTTCAAGCGATTACTTCTCTAAAGATGGAGAAGCTAGAAACAATCAATTGGGTGTTTTAGTTGGAGCTGTTTATTCTTTCTAATATTTAATTAAACAATTATTCCTCAGTTTTTATTAAACTGGGGAATTTTTTTTGTTTTATGGTGTACTTAGCTAAACATATACTAACTTTATACGTTCAATCTGTTGACCTTTAGAGGCAATTAAAGATTAAACACTCAGTTAAAATACTATACTAAAGACTACTACTAAATTGATTGATTTTTTGAACAAATATTGTTCTAAATATATAAGTAAGATTGATACCTGCTAAGCCAACAATATTATACGTTGATGATGAAGAAGATAACTTATTAGTTTTTAAATCAGCCTTCAGAAGACAGTTTAAAGTACTCGTTACTTCTTCAGCGGAAGAAGCACTTGAAACGATTAAACAGGTTGAAATACCCTTAATCATCACAGATCAACGGATGCCTGAAAAAACAGGAGTAGAGCTTTTGAAAGAAATTCCTGAGGAAAACCCTATTTCTAAAATTATACTTACTGGTTTCAGTGATGTTGAAGTAATTATTGAAGCGATTAATAATTGCAATATCTTCAGGTATATAACCAAACCCTGGGATAAAGAGGAGCTGAACCACACGATTACACTTGCCTTAGAACATTATTATCTCAATAAAGATAATACCAAACTACTAGAAGAACTGAAAGAAATTAACGAAGGTTTGGAAAAACAGGTTGAGTTGAGAACAAATGAGTTAATGGAAGAAAAAGAGCGCGCAGAGCGACTTTTACTGAATATTCTTCCAGCAGAAACAGCTCGCGAACTTCAAACTAAAGGCAGAGTAACTCCACGCAGATTTGATAATGTGACGATTATTTTTACAGATATTGTCGATTTTACTATTATTTCTGAAAACTTTACACCCGATCAGTTAATCAGCGAACTAGACTATTATTTTAGAAAATTCGATGAAATTTTTGAGAAATATGGTGTTGAAAAAATCAAAACCAGCGGAGATGCCTACATTGCTGTTTGTGGTGTGCCAATGAAATATCCCGACCACGCAACAAGAGCGGTTAATGCAGCACGTGAAGCAATGGCATTTGTGAATGAAGAGTATGAAAAAAGAAAGTTAAAGGGGGAAGTTCCTTTGTTAATGCGTATGGGTATTCACTCGGGAAGTGTAATTGCCGGTGTAGTTGGTAAAAGTAAGTTTGCTTTCGATATCTGGGGAGACGATGTAAATTTAGCTTCAAGAATGGAAAGTAGCGGTGAAGTTGGTAAAATCAATATTTCACAAACTACCTATAATCTGATCGAAAATAACTTCAACTGTACGCATCGTGGAAAAGTACTTGCTAAAAATAAAGGTGAAATTGATATGTATTTTGTTGACGAACCTAAATAACCTCAACTACTCGTCATCACCAAAAGAAATTTCATTTGGTAGTTCATCAATATCACCCTCTTTAAATGGAAAGTGATCTGCTAATTGACTCCCAATAGTTTCTAGTGCTGTACAAAGTCCGTCACAGTATTTCTCAGCCTTAAAATCATTACCTAACTGCTCAATTATATTTTCCCAGAAATGTTCAGGGACTTTAGCATTTATCCCCTTATCACCAACGATAGCTATTTTGTGGTCTTTAACTGCAACGTATAATAAAACCCCTGTGTTCTCCTCTGTTTCATGCATTCCCATTTCATGGAACACCATACCTGCATGCTTAAGCGTATTATCAGCACAATGATTTTCGAGATGTACTCTTATTTCCCCTGTGGTGTTAAGTTCCGCTTCTTTTACTGAACGAACAACTTTTTGTTCTTCTTCTTTTGTTAAAAAATTTCTTACATTCACGAATAATGTGATTTTTTCCGATAAAATTACAACTTTTCATAACAACTTTTGAAGAACAGTTCATTCAGCTACCTTTGTTGAACTTTTTCTTTTCTTAAAAGGTTATAGAAACTTTTTGTTCAGGCTAAAATACCAGAAAATTTATGAAAGGGCATATTACAGAAACTAAAGCTGAACGCGCCATATTGATTGGACTTATATTCAAAGAACAAACAGAAGAGCGTGTAGATGAATATTTGGATGAATTGGCTTTTTTGGCACAAACAGCAGGAGCAAAAGTGCTTAAAAAATTCAAACAGAAGCTATCACATCCCGATAAACGAACGTTTGTAGGAAAAGGTAAACTTGAAGAAATTCAAATTTATGTAGAAACACATGATATCGATCTTGTGATTTTTGATGATGATCTCTCCCCTACTCAAACATTTAACATCGAAAAAGAACTGAAGGTGAAAATTGTTGATCGTAGCTTTCTGATACTCGACATTTTTGCCAGCAGAGCGCAAACGGCACAAGCAAAAACACAGGTAGAACTAGCGCAAATGCAATACCTGCTTCCTCGTTTACGTGGTTTATGGACACACCTTGAAAGACAACAGGGGGGAATTGGAACCCGTGGTCCGGGTGAGAAAGAGATCGAAACAGACAGACGTATTGTTAATCGAACTATTTCGAATTTGAAAGAACGGCTTAAAACAATCGATAAACAAAACGAAACCCGCAGAAAACGCAGGGGCGAATTAATAAGAGTGGCATTGGTCGGTTATACGAATGTAGGAAAATCTACTTTAATGAATTTGTTGTCAAAATCGGAAGTGTTTGCCGAAAATAAGTTATTTGCAACACTCGATACAACAGTTCGTAAAGTCGTTTTCGATAATACTCCTTTTTTGTTATCAGATACTGTTGGATTTATCAGAAAACTACCACATAGTTTAATTGAAAGTTTTAAATCAACATTAGATGAAGCTATTGAATCTGATATACTCTTACATGTTGTCGATTTTGCTCATCCACAAGCAGAAGACCAATTAAAGGTTGTACAGAAAACCTTACAGGAATTAAAAGCCGACGATAAGCCTGTACTTACAGTTTTTAATAAAACCGACCTATATGAAAAGAATTATTTCGATGAATATTTGGGCGATAAGGTAAAGGATGAAATTATAAGAGAAACGAAAGATCGCTGGTGTGAAATAGCTGGTACTGATTGTATTTTTATTTCTGCTTTAGAAAAAGTTAATATTGACGCTTTCAGAAAGCAATTGATCGAAATGGTACGTGAACAATATTCGGTACGTTACCCATACAGAACACAGTATTATTAAGAATAAATGCAATCTCTCCTGAATTCTCCGAACCCACAACCTTGAAGATCTATCAGACCTTCAAGGTTGTGGGTTGAAACAAAAAAACCTCTGTATCGAATGACACAGAGGTTTTATATTTTTAATTATTTCAAAGTGCTTACTTTCCGTCAGGACTTCCTACACGAATCATAGCACAACGGAAACCAATAGTTGCCGAACCCTGGTCCTGATCTCTGTAACGACGAGTTCCAGGAGATAAATAATATGCTAAATCTTTCCATGAACCACCTTTGATCACACGCGATTTATCTGAAATTAAAGTTACAGCTTCATCATATTCAACACCAGACTGATTATCACCATCCATATAGCTAATGGCATTACTCTGACGGTAATTTTCACGATTCCCAATTTCTTCCTGTGTATAATCACGGTACTTAATACGTCCAAGACTATCACGTTGAGCACGGTTTTCATCATCTAAGTCCAATGTCTGGAAAACGTTTCCACGGAAAGGATTGAAATCTTCAGCATCCATACTTGTTAAAGGTCTGTAAACGTCCAATACCCATTCACTTACATTTCCACCCATATTATACAATCCGAAGTCATTTGGTGCATAACTAACAACTGGTGCTGTAATTTCAGCATTATCATTCAAAGCACCTGCTAATCCCATATAATCACCAGTTCCTCTTCTATAGTTGGCTTTCATTTCTCCCTGTGTTTTTCCATGTCTTTGCTCACGCAATGAATTTCCACTCCAAGGATAACGGCGACGCTCTAAGTAGCGCTCTTCACCTTCTTGAGGTAATGTGCCTTTCATAGCCAATGCAGCATACTCCCACTCAGCTTCTGTTGGTAAACGATAATCTGGTAACATAATACCATCTTCAAAACGAACACGACGAGATTCACCTTCTTCAGCACTTAAATCTTTCTTACCTCCTCCGGCAGGAGTAACTCCTTCGTACTGACCAAGCGAGTAAGAACGCGTTGTAAAGTGATCTTCACCTGCTTGCTCAGGATCATAATCTAAATATCCTTTTTTGATCAAAATAGCTTCGTTAACACGATCTGAACGCCATTTACAGTATTCATTAGCTTGCTCCCATGTTACACCAACAACCGGGTAATCGTTATAAGCAGGATGGCGGAAATAATATTCTACATAAGGCTCATTATATGAAAGTTCCTCACGCCAGCATAAAGTATCTGGAACAGCAGCTCTTACAAATTCAGGGTAAACTTCCCCGAAAACTTTCGCCATCCATTCTACATATAAACGGTAATTCTGGTTTGAAACCTCTGTTTCATCCATGTAGAATGAAGAAACGGTTACACGTCTTGGGTGACTATGATGCTCGAAAAGTACATCTTCCTGAGTATTACCCATTACAAATGTTCCTCCTTCGATCAAAACCAAACCCGGTCCTGTTTCTTGTTCTATGTATTCAGTGGTTTCATACCCACCCCACTTGGGATCGTTATAAACCCAGCCGGTTTTAGAGTCTGACCCACCAGCTCCGTTCTTAGAACACGAACTAAGTGTAAACAAACCAACCGTTAAAATCAGGAGTGTTAAGCGTGATACTGAAAAGCTCATCAAATTCATTTCTTCTTATTTTTTACACTGAATAATTTCCAGAGCCCGAAAGGAAATTATTAATTATATACAAATTTATTGAATAGGAATAGAAATCTAGTATTATAGACAAATAATTGATAAAAGGTTTACCGATTATTTATTTTTTTATTTAATTTATTATTTGAAAACAGATGGGCATCTACCCATTTCCTGATACCTTCTTTTTTTCTCTAAATTAGGATTTTTTCCCATGTCTAAAGTCACTGTTAATTCGTGTGCTCCAGCCGAAGTTCTTAATCCCGATATCGTTTGATCGTAACTATAAGCAAAACGCATTAGCCCTACCCGATAACCAACCATACCAATTAACGCATCAAAATTGCTTAAAGTATGTCGCAACCAAAAACCTCCGAAAATTTTTCCATGCCCGACCCAGGCTCCACTGTTAACCTGTACATGTCCTGCCTGATAAGTAGCCAATACATTAGGCACTAGGTCAGTTTTACCTCTCGGATTATATTCGCTTCCAAATGCAAAAGTTTTGCCAATTGTGAAAGTTGATTTAATTCTTAGTTTATTAAATTCATCATTATAGCTGCTGAATGCCAGATTTGGACTGGTTAAGTGTTTGGCAGAAACGCCAAGAAAGAACGATTCAGAGAAAAATAAAATACCACCGGCAGCATCAAAGTTTATTTTATTTGTACGTTCAAAATTGCTATCGAAGCTTGTTCCCTGATTGGGACTTGAGCCATCAGGGTCTATTTCATCACCGAAATAGATATTACCTACATTCAGTGAATTTTGTAAATAACTTAATTCAACACCGGCTTTAATACTGAATTTTTCATTCAATGGCAATAAATAAGCATAAGCAGCGCTTACTTTATAAGTGTTATAAAGACCACCTGCAAAATCTGCCATGATATTCATTCCAACACTAGAGCGATATTTGTGGAAATGTTGATCGTAACTCGCAAAAACGGTTACATAGGCGTTAGAAAAAGAAGTTAGCTGATCTCTGAAAGCGAAGGTAAACCTTGGAGCATCCCCCATTCCATTCATTGCCGGATTAATATAAGACGGTGTTGCGTAAAACTGGCTGAATTCAGGATCCTGAGCTTTGAGCTCATTTATGTTTACACACAATAAAAACAACAGTAAACCCAAGTACTGTTTGATCTGTGATTTTGTCAACTGGAAAACTTTCAATTACTTTACTCTTTTGGCGCGTAAAATTAGTTTAAATGAAAACAATAAGCGTATAGTCCTTACGTTTTCAGTTAGTTATTCTTAGAATAAATAAGCATGCTATACCTATTCAATATTAAAACCAACCGATTGCTACAACGCTGTTTTTTTCTTTTTTATTGTTTTAATCTGTCATTTAACTTAATTGCACAGTTAGAATATACAAATGAATCAGTTTTAGCGGTAGGAGATTTTTATAAAATCAGTGTTGAGGCTACGGGTATCTGTAAAATTGATAAAGCCTTTTTATCATCATTGGATGTCGATACCGACAATGCTCCGTTAGATCAACTGCGTGTATATGGAAATGGAGGAAGTATGCTGCCTGAACGTTCTGGTAATACCATACACGATGATTTGGTCGAGAATAGTATAAAGGTGGTCGATCAGAATGGAAATAATCGTATGGATGATGGAGATTATGCTTTATTCTATGCCGAATCGCCCAATCAATGGACTTTTGCCAATAACAACTATCATTTCCAACGACATTATTACTCGAATACGAATCATTATTTTATAAGTTTTGATAAAGGAAGCGGTAAAAGAATAAATACGGAATCGGCTTCCGGTAGTGCAGATATTAATATTGATTATTTTGATGCACTGCGTAATTATGAAGAAAATGTTTTTAATCCGTTAGAGAGTGGGAGAGAGTGGTTTGGCGCAACCATGGTTCCCGGTAATACATTCAGTACCGATTTTAATTTTCCGAATATCGTTCCGAACAGCGAAATAGAAGTTCGTTTAGCTTGTGTGGGTTCAAGAAGTGAACAATTTAACAGATTTAGTATTTATGCCAATAATAGTCTTATTGATGAATTGACTAAAATAACTTCAACTTTTGAATTGGAAGCTGAATTGGATGTTGCTGCTTATGGTGAACTTAAAACTAGTGTTAATACTATTCCCGCAACTGAGAATGTAAATCTGCGTTTTGATTTTGCCTCTAATTCGAGCTCGGCACGTGGTCATATCGATTTTGTCGATCTAATCGCAAAATCACATATTGATTTTTCCGGAGCAATGCTTAGTAATGGATATTTGATTATCCGAAATAAAGATCTGTTTGAACAATCGGGTAATATTCGTTATGAAATAAGCAATTATTCTAACGATATAGAAATATGGGAAATAGAAGGAAACGGGAATATTTCAAGAAAAGAAATTAACACGATGGGTGGTTCAACACACTTTATTAGTAATAAGTCAGCAAACGAAATGGCGAAATTTATAGCTTTTAATGAATCAAAGTTTGTAGAAGCGCAGTTTGTAGAAAAAATCGTTAATCAGAATTTACACGCAACGAATTTTCCTGATTTTGTGATCGTGAGTCATGCTGAATTTATGGAAGCGGCCAATGAGCTAGCCGATTTTCACAGAGCTGAAGATAATATGGATGTGTTGGTTGTTGATATTGAACAAGTCTATAATGAATTTTCTTCCGGTAATGCCGATCTTTCAGCGATACGCAATTTAATGAAGATGTTTTATGATCGGGCAAAAGCATTAGAGGATGATAGCAAATTACCTGAAAATCTATTGCTATTGGGCGATGCTTCTTTTGATTATAAAAACATTTTTGTACAAGCAGAAAATAATTCAAATTATATACCTACCTACGAAAGTAAAGAATCACTTTTAGCGCAGAGCTCTTTTTGTACCGATGATTATTTTGCTTTTCTCGATGACCACGAAGGAGCGACCATAGTTAATACGGCAACCATCGACCTCGATATTGGGGTAGGAAGATTTCCTGTTTCTACGGATCAGCAGGCAATGGATATGGTTGATAAGATCAAACATTACAAATCGTTAGAATCGAAAGAAGCGTGGTTGAACACTCTAACTTTTATTTCTGATGATGGAAATGGAAATTTACACTTCAATGATGCCGAAGCACATGCCAATAATATGAGCAATAAGGTTCCGGTATATAATATCAGTAAAATTCATTGCGACGCTTATCCACAGATTTCAACTTCGGGAGGCAGTACTTACCCAGCGGTAACAACTGCTATTAATAACCAAATGTTTACAGGTTCTTTTATTATGAATTTTGCCGGACATGGTGGTGAAAATGGATGGACGGATGAGCGTATTCTAACAAGTGATATTATCCGTTCATGGAAAAATAAGGATAAACTTCCGCTTTTCATTACTGCAACTTGCAGTTTTACGCGTTATGATCGACCAGAAAGTGTTTCGGCGGGTGAATGGCTCGTATTGAACCCTGAAGGAGGCGCCATTGCTTTAATGACTACCGTTCGAGTGGTTTATGCAAGTAGTAATGAGGTTTTGAATGCCAACTTTCTGAATGCTGCTTTCGATTTTTCAGATGGTGTAAAAACGCTTGGAGAAATTGCCCAACAGTGTAAAAATAATATTCCCCATTCTGATAATTCACGTAAGTTCGTTTTAATGGGCGATCCGGCTTTAACGCTGAATTATCCGGAAATGAACATCGAGACTGATCAGATTATTAATCAATCGCTTGGAGAAGAAAGCGATACGATAAGAGCTTTGGAACAAATTACCATTAGTGGCAAGATCACCGATCGCTCGGGAAATATAATTCCCAACTTCAATGGAACATTAACACCTGTTGTTTATGATAAATCGGAAATTCTTACTACGCTAGGTAACAATTTACCCGATGGATGGGATGGGGAAGGAGATTGTCCTGAATCTAACCAGAAAGAGGCGAGTTGCCCAGCTGATTTTGAATTGAGAAAGAGCATCATTTTTAAAGGGAATACGAGTGTAGAAAATGGCTTGTTTGAATTCAGTTTTATTGTTCCAAAAGATATTGCCTATAATTTTGGTGAAGGTAAGATCAGCTATTTTGCTGTAGATGAAAATGGCATAATGGCAAACGGATTTGATGATAATTTGATTATTGGTGGTATCAGCGATAATGCACCTGATGATGATACAGGGCCGGAAGTAAATGTTTATCTGAACGACCAATCGTTCGTGTACGGTGGTATGGTTAATGAAAGTCCTTTATTACTTATCGAACTAGAAGATGAGCAGGGAATTAATACAGCAGGGCGGGGGATAGGTCATGATTTAACTGCCTTATTGAACGACGATCAACGAAACATGCTTATTCTGAATAACTATTACGAAGCTGCCCTGAATAATTTTCAGAAAGGAACAGTAAGTTATCCTTTGGAAAATTTACCGGAAGGACGGCACACAGTGAATGTTAAGGCATGGGATATATTAAATAACTCAGGCGAAGGATATACAGAATTTGTTGTAGCTGAGTCGGAAGACTTTGCTTTGGAGCATGTTTTGAATTATCCGAACCCTTTTTCAGACAATACTGCCTTCTGGTTTGAACATAATAGAGTCGGAGACGTATTAGATGTACGCGTACAGATTTTTACGATTTCAGGAAGGTTGGTAAAAACGATCAGTACCCAAATTCCGGCCGCTCAAACGCGTGTAAGTGACATAAATTGGAATGGTTTAGATGATTTCGGCAATAAATTGGGTCGTGGAGCGTATGTTTATCAGCTTTCGGTGAAAACATCGAATGGACAACAGGCACATAAAATTGAAAAACTGGTGATCTTAAAGTAATTAATATAAAAACTATTTACGATTTAATTCTCACCGATATATAAAATAAAAAAAACACTGTAATTTTGAACTTCATTTTAAGTAAACAGATGAACTGGAAAAAATCTCTTTTAACGATACTCGCCGTTTTACTTACCTGCACCACCGGCATAAATGCACAAGATGATGATTGCACCGGAATTAATGGTAGCGTTGATGATGGCGAATGCTTGAACGCAATTTTTACGGCAATTCCTTTTTTAAGAATTAACCCTGAAGGAAGAACTGGAGCTTTAGGTGATGCTGGAATTGCAATCTCTCCTGATGCTTCAGCTATTTATCACAATTTGTCGAAAATAGCCTTCGCTGAAGAGAAACTGGGTTTATCACTGACTTTTACACCATGGTTACGTGCATTGATCGACGATATGTACATTGGATACGTGAATGGTTATTATCGATTGGATGACAGACAAGGTTTAGGTTTCTCACTACGCTATTTCGATATGGGTAGTATCCAATTCACCAATTCAGGTGGCTTGGAAATAGGTGAATCCAATCCTAACGAATTTGCCCTTGATTTTGGCTATGCCAGAAAATTATCGGAAAAATTCTCTTTAGGATTAACGCTTAAGTATGTGTATTCGAACTTAGCACGTGGTCAGGTGATCGAGCAAACACAGATCAATGCTGCTCATGCTGCTGCTGCTGATATTTCTATGTTCTATAATACAGATATTGATGTTTCAGGATTCGATTCAAAACTAGCAATTGGAGCTGCAATAACCAATATTGGTAATAAAGTAGCTTACCAAGATGATGATACGCGTGATTTTTTACCAATTAACTTAGGTATTGGAGCAGCTTATACCCTGAACTTCGATGATTATAACAAATTAACCATAACTACCGATATAAATAAGCTTTTGGTTCCTACACCAGATGGTGAATTCGAAGGAGGCGACCCACTTATCGCTGATTACCGTGAAAAGTCATTACTTTCCGGAATGTTCGGTTCTTTTGGTGATGCACCTGGTGGTTTTACAGAAGAAATGAAAGAGTTTATGCTTTCAACGGGTATCGAATATTGGTATGATGACCTTTTTGCTGTTCGTGCCGGATATTTCAATGAAGCAGCTTCTAAAGGAAATCGTAAGTTTTTAACACTTGGTTTGGGTGTTCGTTATAATGTATTCGGATTTGACTTTTCTTATCTTGTACCTACACAAGGTGTTCAGAACAATCCTTTACAAAACACACTAAGATTTACTTTCCGTTTCAATTTAGCTGAAGAGAATTAATCTAATTTATTACTAAAATTGAAAAGCTCGGAGATCTTATTTTCTTCGGGCTTTTTTTATAGATGAATAAAAAAATAAACTTTGCAATAATTGGTTGTGGTTATGTTGCTCAGCGGCATGCCAAGCATATTGCTTTACATGACAATGCAGAACTAACTGGGGTTTTCGATATCGATATTGATAAAGGAAAAGCTTTCTCCAATGCTTTTGATTGTATCTATTTCAATACTTACAACGCGCTTCTCGAAACAGAAGCAATAGATATTGTTTCTGTTTGTACGCCTAATGGTCATCATCATTTGGCTACGCTTGAAGCTTTGAATTCGGGTAAATCGGTGTTGGTAGAAAAACCGATGTCGATAAAAAAAAGCTGGTGTGAGCAAATGATAAAAGCCGCTTTTGCGAATAATAAAGCTTTGTTTGTTGTTAAGCAAAACCGTTTTAATCCTCCGGTTCAGGCAGTTTATAAACTACTTAAAGAAAATAAATTAGGAGAAATTTATTCTGTAAATATAAATTGTTTCTGGAATCGTAATGAACGCTATTATCAGCAATCGGCATGGAGAGGAACAAAAGCATTGGATGGCGGCACACTATTTACACAATTCAGCCATTTTATAGATGTTTTGTATTATTTGTTTGGTGATATTGATGTTCATTCGGGATTGGTCGCCAATATGAACCATGAACAGCTAATAGAGTTTGAAGATACAGGGCATTTTGTTTTCAGTTTGAAAGAACACAATGCACTCGGACAGTTAAGTTATTCCACTTCAGCCTATAAGCAGAATATGGAAGGCTCTATCACCATTCTTGCAGAACACGCTACTATTAAAATTGGTGGTAAATATTTGAATACGATCGATTATCAGGTAAGTAATGGCTTTGATATTGAAGGTTTGCCAGAATCGAATGCTTCTAATAATTACGGTTTTTATGAAGGTTCTATGTCTAACCATGAGGCCGTGATCAAAAATGCAGTTGCAGCGTTAAATGGCCAAGAACCTATAATGGCAAATGCTTATGATGGCTTAAAAGTTGTTGAAATTATAGAACAAATGTACGATAAAGCAATATGGAGAAAAAGCGTGTGATTTTCATGGGTAGCAAAATGATTGGTTTTAATTGCCTTGAATACCTATTGCTCAATCAGTTATCTTTTGATGTAGAAATTCAAGCTATTTTCTCTAAAAAACTTAATCAGCATAATAATAGTTTTGATTTTAGACAACTTTCTGAAAAATACAATATTCCTCTATATCGATCTGTTAAGGAATTAAACAAATTGGATTCGGCAGATTTTATTATTTCTGTGCAACATCATGAAATACTGAAAGAACAACATTTAAAGAAGGCTAGACAATTAGCAATTAATTTACACATGGCTCCAGTGCCTGAGTATCGCGGGTGTAATCAGTTTTCGTTTGCTATAATAGACGAAGCAGAGGAGTTTGGGACTACAATACATGTAATGGATACCAGTATTGATGGTGGAGCCATTCTGTTTGAAAAAAGATTTCCTATTCCTGAAGGGTGTTGGGTAACGGAATTACATGAACTAACTGTTAAATATTCATTTGAGCTTTTTAAAGAGAATATTGCCGATATTTTTTCAGGGAATTATACACCAAAACCACAATCAGCTTTCAAGAACAGAAAATCTGGTTTTCATCTACGCTCTGAAATAAATGAAATTAAGCAAATCGACCTTAGTTGGGATAAAGAGAAAATAGAACGGCATGTAAGGGCTTGTTATTTTCCGCCATTTGAACCGCCGTATTGTACAATTAATTCAGAGAAGGTTTATCTGACTCCAGATTTTCCTGATAATGATTCTTAATTTTACCAACCGGAGGTGCTGTTATATCAGGAGCAGAATAAATATTTGATACAATCTTCCAACTTCCTTGTCTTTTTTCAACTACATAGAGTTGTTCGTTAGTATTCTTATAAATGTAATTGTAATCTTTTTCAATGAAAGAATACCATTTCAAAAACCAATGCTCGTAAGTTTCTACAAACACCCGATTTCCACTTCTTCTTTTTATAACAATATCTAATAATTCACAATACGAAGGGTTAAAATCATCTTGCATCGTCCATTGTCGTGCAGTAACTCTGCCAATAGTGTTAAGAATATGCTTATATGCTTGCCCATCTTCATACATAAATGCCTTAAGTTCATTGAGTGCATTCTCAACCATAGGAACACTTTTATAAAGCTCCAATTCTAATTTTACCGCACGGTCTATTAATAAAAATATTTTTTGTTGGTCGCCAGGAGCTACAATAATATTTTCAGAACTACCTTTTAGTGAATGCCAAACGAGCTTAAGTCCTTGTAAACATTTATTGAGTTTTTCTTTTTTTGCAGGACCTTTCCAACGCTTATTATTGAAAACTTTTAGCAGGTTTATATCTTTTGCATAGAAGTTTATGCCCGTCTGTTCAGTAAGCAGTTGAGCAATCATTTCTTGTGTATGTTTTGCCTCTAAATGAACAATAAGTGTTCTGATCTCCTCTCTAATCTGTTGATAATCCATTGCTTAGATAAAAACGGTAATAACTTATTACCAAAAATAATACCGTTTAAATGAAAAAACAAGGAAATTTTTTTTCATTTTTGCAATCAACTTTATTTGGTTATAAGGTGATTTCCAATGGTAGGCTTCCCTTGAAAAGACTCGAAGCCTGTGAGCAGATACCTCTTCCCGTAGTATCTGCTCACAAATCATCCACTTTTTTCAGGTACTTTTCAGCTTGATCTAGTATCTTTTTCTTTTCTATAATTTCCATTTTATCTAATATTCTGTACATCATCCCTATTCTTGGATTTTTAGCCAATTTATTGCGGTGTGTTTCATAAAAATGCCAGTAAAGGCTATTAAATGGGCAGGCTTTTTCTCCGTATTTCAACTTCCTGTCATAATAACAATTTGAGCAATAATCACTCATTTTGTGCATATAATTAGCACTACCTATATAAGGCTTAGTCCCTACAATTCCACCATCGGCAAATTGGCTCATTCCTCTCGTATTGGTAATTTCAACCCATTCAATAGCATCAATATAAATACCCAAATACCAGTTATCCACTTCATCGGGATGTGTTTGGTTCAGCAGTGCAAAACTTCCGGTAACCATTAATCTTTGAATATGATGTGCATAGGCATATTCGAGCGATTGCTGAATACTATGTTGCAGGCATTTCATTTTAGTATTACCGGTCCAGTACCATACTGGCAATTTATTTTTGTGTTCAAAAAAGTTGAGATCAGCAAATTCAGGCATTTTATCCCAGTAAATGCCACGCATATATTCTCGCCAACCAATAATTTGTCGAATAAAACCTTCTACCTGTGCTAAAGAAATTGCCTGTTCACGTTCTTGCCAGGCTTCTATTGCTCGGTTTACAACTTCAAGTGGATTTAATAATTTTACATTCAGCGCAAAAGACAAACGAGAATGAAATAAAGACCAATGCTGATCGGTCATTGCGTCTTGATAAGTTCCAAACCAGGGAAGGCAATATTCCATAAAAAATTCAAGCAAGTCGAGTGCATTTTTACGGCTTACAGGCCATATAAATTTTTGGGCATCAATTTTGCCTATCGTTTTTAAATTGGCAGTTTTGCACATTTCCACAAGGTTTTCCACATTTTCCACATAGGTTTTGGGGATTGGGACTGGAATTTCGCCTTTATACTTCTTTCTATTCTCCTTATCGTAGTTCCATTTACCTGAAAATGGCTTTTTTCCACAAGGTTCCATTAAAATATTATGCTCTTTGCGCATTTGCCGATAGAAAGACTCCATGAGGTACATTTTCTTTCCTTCAAAAAATCGACGTATATAAAAGCGATCAGTGAGGAAATGTTCAGTATCGAAAGCTTTGGTATCAACATCTGACATATTCAATTCAGCACATAAAATATTTAATTGTTGATCTAAACGATACTCGTCGGGTAGCTGATATTGAAAGAAAGTATAGTTTTTTTCTTTTATGAGTTTTTTGATATTAGCTGATATTGATTGCTGGTTATGCTCATCATCAAGCTTCAGATATAAAACATGGTATCCCTTTTCTTCCAACACTGAAGCAAAGGATCGCATGGCACTGAAAAAGGCAATAACTTTCTGAATATGGTGAGCAACATAATCTGTTTCCTGACGCACTTCCATGAAAACATAAGTAATACTTTCAGAAACATCATTAAACCAGGAATGCTGTTGATTGAGTTGGTCGCCAAGAATTAAGCGAAGTGTTTTTTGCATGTAGTAAATACAAAAAGGGTAGGGGATTTGTTTTATATGTTAAAAATTTTAAAGAGGAATTATCACAGATAGAGTAAGCATAGAAGATCGCTCAGGTATAGTGGATGAAAAGACAAGAGTTGGAGATTTAGAAATAGATACTATCAATAGGGAGAAATCATCGGGGAGCTATTCTTACCATCAATGATCGAAAAAGTGGTTTTTTGCAAATGAAAAAATTACCCAATCGAAAAACGGATATAGATGAAAAAGCAATGATTGGGTTATTAAGTCCCTATAAAAAATGGATTAAAACAATCAGAGCGGATATTGGAAAAGAATTTGCTAATCATAAAGCAATTGCTCAGGTACTGGAAATTGATTTTTATTTTGCCCATCCTTATCATTCCTGATAGCGTGGCGCAAATCGCAGTGGCGAACCGTGAAAATTTAGATAGACTTATTAAAAGAAGACTTTAATAACCACTCTGATTCGCAAATAAAAGAAATCGAAATCAAGCTAAAAATAAGACCAAGAAAGAGACATAAATATGAATGTCCTACTTTTGTGCTTATTCAAGATTTAAAAAATTCAAATGTTGCGTTTATGACTTGAATTCTGCTAATTTTTGAATGGAGTAGAGCAATTAATAAGCAACTATAAAATAAATAACAACAATGAGTGAAGATAAGTTAGGTATAGGATCGCAGGTACGCCATACCCATTTTGGAGAAGGTGTTATTGTGGAGGTAAACCTTGGAACTTATACCGTTTGGTTCAAAAACAGAGGAGAAAAAGATATTCCTCATGCAGATGAGCGATTAACCGTCGCAGAATTAGTAGAAGACGAGGTTAACCGGATAACACTTGAAGAGGTAAAATTCGCCTTAAAAGATGTGTTGGAATCCTATAGTGATATTTCACCCGATATTGAAGGGCTTGGCAATAAGTGGGTAGGCGGAACCATGAGTCTTCAACCTGCTAATGAAAATCTTAAAGCTAAAGAAATTCCGATTGAAGCTTTTTTTCACAAAATAGTGATGACCAGAGATCGCCTTAGAGTAATGGAACAAAAGATCAATGCTTCCAAGGGATTGAACGATGAGGAAAAGGTAGCGCTTCAGCAATACATAACCCGCATTTACGGTTCATTGACAACTTTCAATGTTTTATTCGATTCGCCGGATGGGCATTTCAAAGGAACTGGTAGTTAGACAATTACAAACATCTAAGTAGTCGGATAAATTTTGTTCAACTACTTATTTCATTAAAAAACTGCATATTTGCAGAATCTGAACAAAAGGCTCTTTACTGCATTCATAAACTATTGTGTAAAGAGAAATCAATAATTTTATCTCTATGAAAATAGGCATAGTTTGTTACCCAACCTACGGTGGAAGTGGTGTGGTTGCTACAGAGTTAGGTAAAGCATTGGCACGCGTAGGTCATGAAGTACATTTTGTTTCTTACAAACAGCCCTTTCGTTTAAGTTCCTTTGAGCAGAATGTTACCTTTCATGAAGTAAGTTTTACCAATTACCCTTTGTTTGAATTTCCGCCTTATGAAACAGCTTTGGCAAGTAAACTGGTAGATGCAGTTAAATACAGCAATCTCGATATCATTCATGTTCATTATGCTATACCTCATGCTTCAGCCGCATTTCTTGCTAAACAAATTCTGGCAGCACAAGGTATTCATATTCCTATAGTAACTACCTTGCATGGTACCGATATAACATTGGTTGGTAAAGATGTTACTTATGAACCGGTTGTTACTTTTTCTATTAATCAGTCAGATGGTGTAACGGCTGTTTCTGAAAATCTGAAGAAAGAAACACTCGATTCTTTTGATGTAACAACAGAAGTAGAAGTTATTCCTAACTTCATCGATCTATCGACTTTTCAACACAGTAATAAAGCACATTTTAAAACAGCAATTGCTCCTGATGGTGAACCAATACTGATTCATATTTCCAATTTCAGAAAAGTAAAGCGTGTACACGATGTAATCGATACTTTCCGACAATTAGTAGCGCGTATTCCAGCTAAATTATTATTGGTTGGCGATGGCCCTGAACGAAAGAAAGCAGAACAACAATGTCGCGATCTGGGAATATGTAATAATATTCGCTTTTTAGGTAAGCAACAAGCTATTAATGAATTGCTTTCAGTTGCCGATCTGTTTTTAATGCCTTCAGAAAATGAAAGTTTCGGATTAGCTGCTTTGGAAGCCATGGCATGTGAAGTTCCTGTAATTTCAAGTAATGCCGGAGGTTTACCGGAAATCAATATTCATAACGAAACAGGATTTTTGGCAGAAGTTGGCAATACTGCTCAAATGGCACAGTATGCTTATCTTTTACTTACTGATGAAGAAAAGATGGCTACATTTCGTAAAAATGCACTCGATCAGGCGAAATGTTTCGATATTAAACGCATTATGCCTAAATATGAAAAGTATTACGAAAAAATCATCGATCAATCGAAGAAGCTGAATTCCTAAAAGGAACTTAATTTTGTATTTCTGTATTAATTCTTAATGATAACCGTAAATAACTGATGAAGTATTTATTTAATATCTTAGCCGTAAGTGCTTTATTCGGTGCACTGTTTTTCACTTCTTGCTCCGATGATGACAGCGATAATGATTGTTTTGTCGATAATCTTTTAATTGTTCCTACAGATACTACAGATTATGCACTTTCAAATTCTGTTACTATAGATTTTGATGTTACGAATACTTCAAGTAGAGATTTTGATCCAGCTTCAAATCTGGGTTATATCAATTATACCATGATCGTAACCACAACCGATGGTACTTCTTACGAAACGAGTGATCTGTTCCCGATTTTATCGTTATCGGCCGGTGCTACTACTACAACCTTTATTTCCGGCGATTATGGTGCAGGTAAAACTTTTGCAAGTTATACTTACAGTTTAGAATGTCGCTTTTAATTGTTTAGCTTATGAATAATTTAGAATTAGAATGTCCGGTAAAATTTACCGAAGGAGCCTTAAAAGAAATTCGTCATTTATTATATGATCAAGACGTTCCTGAAAACTATGCTTTACGTATTGGCGTTAAAGGCGGTGGTTGTTCTGGCTTATCGTATATTTTGGGCTTTGATGAAAAAACAGATAAAGACGACGAATATGTATATGAAGATATTCGTGTGATAATGGAACGTGGGCATGGTATGTACCTTGTTGGTTTAGAAATAGACTTTGTTCATGGTTTGAATAATCGTGGGTTTATCTATAACAACCCGAATGCTACCGATACTTGCGGATGTGGAACTTCTTTTTCTACAGAATAAAAAATCATTGTTAATCTGATAAGAACACCAACGTCCTTTTGCTTGTGAATTATACTTTTTATGGTAGTGATTGAGTAATTTTTTTCATTTTACATCAATCCCATTATTATCTAAATTTTTCAGAAAGAGATATTAGACGATATACATTAGACTTCCTAAATATGGTTTTTAGTAAACTTTTGAAATATTAGACTTTAAAATGATTTGTTTTATACAATTATTTTACAATGTACAGACGTAGTATTGCTACGTCTCTATCAAAAATCGTTTTAAACTTTATTCTAATGTCTTTTTTAATTTTTTAAAATCACTCGTAAAGTAATACAATTTTAACTTTAATATATCGTACATTTATGAGAGCGTGAACCACTATCAAATTAAGCCCAATATACGAGTCATCCCCAGAAAAATAGGGAGGTGTCTATATTTCGACTTCATTACATTGCGCTCAATATGACACGAAAATTTGTACGTTTTTTAATTTTTAAATTTGTATAACACTACCTTTTATATAAAATTGCTTGGCTTGCAAAGAGACATTACGTTGGAGAAACGCGCTCATAGAAAAGGAAAGAATTTAGCTTTATTCCTCACCTCCACTAGATTTCATTGTTAAACTTATAGATATTACATTGGTATCATTTATCAATCTATCAATTTGTGATACATTAAATTGAACATTATAAGCACTCACTGTACTTCCTATCTTTACAACAACCTTCTTAAACCCATCATCAAATCCATAACTTTTATAATCTAATGTGTCTTTTAATTTTAAATTTGCTTTAAAATTAACATTACATAGTGCATCTATCGTTATATGATAATTCCAAAATTTACCCTCAAAATATTTCAAATATTCATCATCCGATATTAATCCTTCCTGATGTTCATTATACTTATCATAAATTTGCAATAATGCTCCTCCAAACTTACCACTATCATGATGTGTAGGTCCTCTATAAATTTCTTGTCCCAAAACCATGAAAGTATTTAAAGTTGTTTGACTTAAGGTCAATAGACTATAAAAAAACATTAAGGAAATAGACAGTTTCTTTTTCATTGTATGAAAATTTAAAAGTGGGCTTTGTAACGAATATACGTAAACAAGTTAAGTTTTTCAATTGAAGTAAATGGTTTTCCTTCTTTTAAAATATAGGTTAGCTATTTTTGACTATTGAGAGAACACTAATGTCCTTTGCTTATAAATTATGTTTTTATACAAAGTTGCTCGGCTTGCAAAGAGACATTGCGTTGGAGAAACGCGCTCATAGAAAAGGAAAGAATTTAGCTTTATTCCTCACCTACACTAGATTTTATTAATAAACTTATAGATATTACATTGGTATCATTAATTAATCTATCAATTTGTGATACATTAAATTGAACATTATAAGCACTCACTGTACTTCCTATCTTTACAACAACCTTCTTAAACCCATCATCAAATCCATAACTTTTATAATCTAATGTGTCTTTTAATTTTAAATTTGCTTTAAAATTAACATTACATAGTGCATCTATCGTTATATGATAATTCCAAAATTTACCCTCAAAATATTTCAAATATTCATCATCCGATATTAATCCTTCCTGATGTTCATTATACTTATCATAAATTTGCAATAATGCTCCTCCAAACTTACCACTATCATGATGTGTAGGTCCTCTATAAATTTCTTGTCCCAAAACCATGAAAGTATTTAAAGTTGTTTGACTTAAGGTCAATAGACTATAAAAAAACATTAAGGAAATAGACAGTTTCTTTTTCATTGTATGAAAATTTAAAAGTGGGCTTTGTAACGAATATACGTAAACAAGTTAAGTTTTTCAATTGAAGTAAATGGTTTTCCTTCTTTTAAAATATAGGTTAGCTATTTTTGACTATTGAGAGAACGCCAATGTCCTTTGCTTGTGAATTATACTTTTATATGGTAGTGGTTCATATTGAGTAATTTTTTTTATTTTACATCAATCCCATTATTATCTAAATTTTTCAGAAAGAGATATTAGACGATAGACATTAGACTTCCTAAATATGGTTTTTATACAAATTTAAATATTAAAAAACGTACAAATTTTCGTGTCATATTGAGCGTAATGTAATGAAGTCGAAATATAGACACCTCCCTATTTTTCGGGGCATGACTCGTATATTGGGCTTAATTTGATGGTGGTTCACGCTCTCATAAATGTACGATATATTAAAGTTAAAATTGTATTAGTAAACTTTTGAAATATTAGACTTTAAAATGATTTGTTTTATACAATTATTTTACAATGTACAGACGTAGCATTGCTACGTCTCTATCAAAAATCGTTTTAAACTTTATTCTAATGTCTTTTTTAATTTTTAAAATCACTCGTAAAGTAACACTGCCTTTAATATAAAGTTAATCGGCTTACAAAGAGACATTACGTTGGAGAAGTTCTACCCCAAAAAGACTAAGAAAGGTAATTTACTGACTTTTTTATCGAAAAAAAAAGTCATAAATCAATTAGGTAATTAATAAATTAGCATCAAAACGAATATTTGACAATAACCCGGAAATATCTGTTGCTAATTGGATTGACTTGCATGCTTGTCATTGTTAATCAGTTTATAATTCAGTATGCCATTAGTCAAAAGGCAAATGATGCATATTCGATAAATATAAGTGGTAAACAAAGAATGTTAAGCCAAAAGATAATTGCTTTAGCAGCAGAGAATAAAGAACAACCTAGTCAAAGTAATTCTCTGAAACTTAAAAACACCTTTGAAGAATGGGAAAAGGTACATTACGGTTTTCAATATGGTAATAAAGAAATAGGCTTAGAAAAGTTAAGTAAAGAGAATATTTTATTAGTTAAAGCATTAGACCAATATGTAGAAAAAGCGAAAGAGAAAATCGAACAAGCTTCAGATAATTCAAATACAATTGATATTAAAGATCTGGCAAATAATCAGAATCTGTTTTTGGTGAAAATGGATAAAATCGTTAAAAAGTTAGAGTCGGATTCTGATGAAAGATTACAATTCATTAAGTATATAGAATTGTTATTAGCGGCTATTACCATTTCATTTATAATGGCAGAAGTATTGCTTATATTCTTACCAATAACTAAAAACCTTCAGAGAAAGAATAAAAGCTTAGAAAATACAAATAAAACACTAGCAGAATACAATTACGCTGCTTCACATGACTTAAGAACTCCGGTTATCAATATTCTGAGTTTTGCCAATTTACTTAAAAACAGAAAGGGCGACAATATTGATGAAGAAGAAAAGGCATATCTCGATTTTATTATTCAGGGAGCAGAATCAATGGATGAAATGACCAATGATCTAATGCACTTTTCTTTACTTAAGGAGATCAATAAAGAAATGGTGGAAACTAAAAAAGTGATCGAAGAAGTTGATAACCTGTTCAAAAAGAATAAAGCTTATGAATTAATCGTTAAGGAAATTCCAGTAGAAATAGAAGCTGACAAAATGCTTATTAAAACTGTGTTTAAGAACATAATTGATAACTCTTTAAAATTTGTTGAACCCAATAAAAAGCCTTGTATAATAATAAGTGGAGCCGAAAATGATCTGAATTATTCTATAAAAATTGAAGATAACGGAATAGGAATAAAAGCTCATAATAAGGAAAAGATTTTCGGGATTTTCAAAAGACTTAATAATAAAAAGCTTTATAATGGCAGCGGAATAGGCTTGTCGATCGTAAAAAAAATTATTGATCTTCACGATGGTGAAATTTGGGTGGAAAGCGAAATAAATACAGGTACAGTTGTCAATTTTACACTTCCGAAAAGTAAAAAAAGTATTATACAATTTAAACTTTAAATGGTGCGACTGAAAGTTATAGTAAACACAAATATCACATCTTGATAGTGAATATTTGCTGGTCAGGATACACGGTAGAGGTTCAAAAAAACCTCACAGAATCTAAAATTCTGTGAGGTTTCTCTATTGGAATTATTGATGATTTGGGGCTCTATTTCGCAAAGTTCACCGCTCGTTTTTCACGAATAACGGTAACCTTTATTTGACCCGGATATTGCATTGTATTCTGGATTTCGTTAGCAATCTCGAATGATAGTTTTTCAGAAGTATCATCATTCACATTATCGCTTGAAACAATTACCCTTAATTCACGACCTGCCTGTATTGCGTAGGCTTTATCAACGCCTTCTTTAGAAGCTGCTAATTCTTCCAGGTCTTTAATACGCTTCAGGTATTGCTCTAATATTTCGCGACGTGCTCCCGGACGTGAACCAGAAATAGCATCACAAGCCTGTATGATCGGTGAGATCATATACTTCATTTCTATCTCATCGTGGTGCGCACCGATTGCGTTACAAACCTCTGGTTTCTCTTTATATTTTTCGGCTAACTTCATACCAAGTAGAGCATGCGATAAGTCCGGATCTTCATCCGATACTTTTCCTATATCGTGCAATAAGCCGGCACGCTTTGCTATTTTAGTATCTATCTTCAATTCAGCTGCCATGATCGCACACAGGTTGGCTGTTTCTCTGGAGTGTTGTAGCAGGTTTTGTCCGTACGAGGAACGGAACTTCATTTTTCCTACCAAACGAACCAGTTGTGGATGTAAACCATGAATGTTCATGTCGATCACTGTACGCTCGCCAATTTCTACAATTTGTTGTTCGAGCTGCTTACGCGTTTTTGCTACAACTTCCTCGATACGTGCCGGGTGAATACGTCCATCTGCCACCAGTCGTTGCATCGACAATCGGCATATTTCACGACGGAACGGATCATAACCAGAAATGATAACCGCTTCCGGAGTATCATCAACGATAATTTCAACACCGGTTGCCGATTCCAATGCACGAATATTTCTTCCTTCACGCCCAATGATCTGTCCTTTCAATTCATCTGAATCGAGGTTGAAAACCGATACTGCGTTTTCGATCGTATGCTCAGCTGCCACACGTTGAATGGTTTGGATAACCAGCTTTTTAGCTTCTTTGTTGGCCTGCATCTTTGCCTCGTCGATAATATCTTTTGTAATGGCTAAAGCTTCTGTTTCTGCTTTCTTTACCATTGCTTCTTTTAAGCGCTCTTTAGCTTCTTCGGCTGAAATTCCGGCAATCTTCTCTAACTCCATTGCCAATTTCTCATCTATTGCATCTTCTTTGGTACGTAGTCGTGCTTTTATATCATTAACTTCCTTACGTTCGCTTTCTAGGTTAACTTTTGTACTCTCAACTTCTTTGCTTCTTGATTCAAACTTCTGTTTCAGTTTTTCAACCTCTTTTTCTTTCGTTTTAATGTTATTGGTTTTCTGATTTAAGGTGTTTTCCAGATTTTTGATCTTGTTTTGTTCATTCCTTAAATCATTTTCTCTTTTGTTCAACTCTTTGTGAGCTTTGTTAGCTTCTTTTTCCGCATCAGCTTTTGCTCTTTCTGCCTCGGCTTTAATTTTCAATGCTTCTTCTTTAGCCAATAATTTACGCTCTTTTAATTCTGCTTCTGCTTTTAACTTATTAGCATCAACTTCCATTTTTGCAGAACTCAGTAATTGTTGTACTTCTGTATTAGCAATTTTAAGCTTTTGTGCTGCTTCTTTTTCTGCTAGCTCTAATGCTTTGGCATCTTCTGTTTTAGCACTGCTTTTCCCGACAAACAGCCCGGCGACTAAGGCGACTATTGCTGCTATGACGGGTATTAATATCTGTTCCATACGTTTGTTTATTTATCTTCAGGTTTTTATTTATTTGAATAATATTTTTTTCAGAATTTATTTTTAAAGCTTTAACTTATACCACAAAGGTTGGTATAAGAACTAAACTTATCTAACAATACTTAAAATTTATGTTTCCGATGTGTAATTATATTACAGTCATCGTGCCATAAACAGCCTTACTATTTTAAAATTAATGGTCAGAAGTGGTATATGAACAAACCCGATGAAAGGTTTTATTATTCAATTGCTTTCAGGTAATTACTAAGTATTTCACTGGTTTTATCAAGTTCATCTTCAACGAGTTCCAATGAATCTAGGCTATTTTCCTTTTTCAGTGCATCTACGGCAAGCGTCAGAGCGGCCATTGCCAGATAATCTTGTCGGTCTTTTACACGGTATGATTGTTTTAATTCACTCAATTTAGTTTTGATCTGTTCACAGGCTTTCATTACCAAAGCTTCTTCGTCAGTGGCAATTTTCAAGCGATAATTGCGATCGGCAATAACTAAATTAATGTATTTGGTTCCGGTACTCATAGTTTATTCAGCATTCTGCTAAAAAGGAAAAGTATTTAAAATTATGAAATATGTATTATTTAGCATTTCAGCGTATTCCTTCTGAAAGTAAATTATCTTCTGCCATTTACAATTTTTAAATCGTAAAACTTTATAAAGTTAATATTTATTGTTTTAATAACTCAAGACATTTGTCGATCTCTTGGATATAATGATCTAATTTTCCTTCAAAATCGACAGTTTTTTTATTTTTCTCAGCCAAAACTAATTTTTCTTCATTTGATTTTGCATTTGCAAGTAGTTGATTCAACTGTGAATTCTTTTGTTCAAGTTCCTGAATTTTATGTTGTAAAACCTGATTCTTTTGATTCAGCCCATTTATTTCGTTTTCCAGGCGGTTACTTTTTTCATATTCTTTGAAGCCCTCTTCCTCTCTTTTTCGGTTGTCTTCTTCTAATTGCTGAATACTATCTTTAAGCATTTGATTTTCGGCATTCAAGCGAATTTGAGCCTCATTGGCTTCATTGCCATTTTCTTGCTGCTGTTGATTCAAATAATTGATCTGTTCTTTCAGACGTTGGTTATCGTTCCTTAACTCGTTATTTTTCTCGTTTAGTAATCGGCTTTCTTCTTCAATTTTAATTTGCTGATTTTTTACTTCCTGAGACTGACCATAAAGTTTGTTTTTTTGTTCGTTGATGGTTTGTAAAAGCGCGTGATTTTGTTGTTCAAGACTTTTTTTATCTTTGATCAGGCTAGCACATACATCCATTAGTCGTTTCGACTTTTCATTGATGGTTTGTACTTTTTTCAGAATTTCTATCACTTATTATAGTCTTTGCTTTTTCAAATATAAGGTATAAGGCACATGATTGATTTTGAATCTTATTTTGATTAACATAAATCAATTTTATAAAGCTTAGAACTTAGCAAAAATCAAGAAATTGTTTCTAGCTCGAACTTTTATCCTATTTCCTATAATAAAAGGCTTTATTTAATCATATCTTTTGGGAAATAGCTAAGCTTCAATGAAATATTTTTTCCTTTTTCTATTTAGTTTTTATTCTTTTTTTCTAATTGCTCAAGAGAATAAACTTCCTTACATAGATATACATTTACATGCGAGTATCAAGCCTTTTAATTCCTTGAAAAGTTCTTCTTTCAACCATTGGGAAATTATTGAACATAGCTGTGAAAATAATTTTTCTAAATTCTTTATTAAAAATGCCAACGAATTACCTCGTCGTTCGCAAAGCAATTTTGAATCGTTGGTTAAAGGAAATGTGCGTTTGGGATTTCTTTCGCTTACGCCTTTAGAAGAAAAAATGCTGCAACCCCGACTATTGAACATCAATAAGCGTGGAGTTGCCACTTTTAATTGTATTTCAGGTGTGCAAACTTCCTTGTGGGAGATAAAGCAGAAAGACCGAGACTATTGGGTTGATCTGCATGAAAATTTACGTTTTGTTTTACGTGATGAAAAAAAGCCATATTACATCAAAAATGAAGTATTTCATTACCAGTTTATCAGAAATAAACAAGACTTAGAGACAGTATTAAAAAACCCTAAACTAATGGGAGTTTTATTGAATATTGAAGGAGCGCATGCGCTTGGACACTCTTTTCATATTAGTCGTAAGTGGACACATAAATCGGAGTATGAACAAATGGTTTTACAGAATGCTGATCGTTTGAAGGGAATAGTTCCTTTAAATAATAATGACGCTTATAAATTGGATGTTCCTCTTTTATCACTTGGGCTTTGTCATTTTTTCTGGAATGGTTTGGCGGGTCATGCGCGTACATTTACCGGAACACAAGAGTTCATCTTCGGAAAGCAGAAGAAGTCGAATATAGGCTTTACAGCTTTAGGTAATAAACTGGTTCGTCGTTTATTGGATAAAGAAAGTGGGCGTCGGGTTTTGATAGATATTAAGCACATGAGCCTTCAGTCGAGAAAAGAATATTATGCCCTTCTTGATTCGATGATGGAAAAAGGAGATACCATTCCGATTATTTCGAGCCATTCGACCGTAAGTAGCTTAGCCTGGACAGATAAGGCATATAGCAAGAAGAAAGATAATTATCGGAAGAATAAAAAAACATATCTTAATGAATGGACGATCAGTCTGGCAAAAGAAGACGTAGAAAAAATTGCAGAAACCAAAGGACTCGCTGGTATAATGCTCGATAAATATCGTTTGATGGGTGGAAAAACTAAAAAGCTACACAAAAAAACGGTGTATGGTTCCAAGCAAAGAAATCAATTGATGATAGATATAATTATGGCTAATGTTTTTATGGTCATCAAACATCTCGATACAGTTGAAGCCTGGGATATTGTTTGTTTGGGTTCTGATTATGATGGAATGATTATTCCGCCAGACAATTATGTCACAGGTGAAGACTGGCCTCAAATGGCAGATGATTTCCGTAACTTCCTTACTTACCCTCATGCTCTTTTCGATGTTTTCACAAAAGAAGAAGTGGAAAGATTGATGTTTGATCTAAGTCCCGAAGAAATTGTAAATAAACTTATGTCGGAAAATGGTATAGCATTTTTAAGAAGAAATTTACCGGAATAGCGTTATAAGCCTAAAATTTAATTTCCTTGAAATCACTTTTTAAGTACACATTACATCTATTATTGATTATTCTGCTCACGCTACTAACTCAGGTGGGTGGGTTGATATATCTGGTAAGCTTAATAATCAACTTTTATTGGAATCGTACTTTTAAAGGGAAGCTTATTATTGTTTTTTGCGCACTTTATTTATTGGCTACTTTTGTTGTCATTCCTTTGATTGCTCCGATTGGAGGCAGGGAAAAGATCAAACACAGTTCAACTATTCGAGCGGCGAATTATGGTACAGTGTTGTTGAACCGGAATTATACTTCGTCTGCCCTTCATGATATTTTACAAAATACAGAGAAAATTTTAAAGGAAAATGATCCGGATATCAAAATTCAATATTTAGATGCTTGTTTTCCTTTTCTCGATGGTTTTCCCCTTTTGCCACATTTGAGCCATGATGATGGAAACCAAATAGACCTAAGCTTCATATACGAATTAAATGGTGAAATTACAGACCAACGTAAATCTTTCAGTGGTTATGGTGTTTTTGTTGAACCTGCTTTGTGGGAACATAACCAGACACTTTTTTGCAAGGAAGCAGGACATTGGCAATACGATTATTCCAAGTATTTCAGTTTTGGAAGTATTAATAATGATCTTGAGTTTTCTGAAAGTGGAACAAAATCGCTTGTAAAAGCTTTGCTGAAACAAAAACAATTGGGCAAAATTTTCATAGAACCACATTTAAAATCCCGTTTGAAACTTCGAGATAAACGCATACGTTTTCATGGTTGCCATGCTGTTCGGCACGACGATCACATTCACTTAGAACTGAAATGATTTTATGCTTCCACCCAAGCCCATAAAGCATGACAAGCGTAGGAACGGTAAGGTTTCCAATCAGCGGCAATTTCTTCCAGTTTCTGATATAATTCTTTATTGTTTTCGTATTGGGGTTCATAAATTTCGATCATTGCCTTTCTGACGACCAGATCTTTTACTGCAAATACATCTTCTCTTGCTAAGGCAAACATCAGTATCATTTGAACCGTCCATTCTCCTACACCTTTAATTTCACATAATTCCTGCATTATAATTTCATCACTCACTAATGACCAATCCCTTTCCAGCCAGTTTTCTGCTTTGAATTTTTCGGCGATGTTGTGTAAGTAATTACTTTTTTGTCTTGACATGCCTGCGGCTCTCAATGCTTCAACCGATGTATTCAATAATTCATCGGGATTTGGGATCTTATTTCCATATAAATTTTTAAATCGTTGGAAAATTGTTGCAGCAGCCTTTACCGAAAGTTGTTGCCCGGCAATGGAGTTCAACAATTCAGGATAAATATTCTTGTTTACATTTATTTCAGGTAGGGTAATCCCTTCAAGAAATGTATTCAGTTTTTTATCTTTTTTTAAATGCTTTAATACTTTTTCAAGCTGAATTAACTTTGACATTCTATTTTTGCTTTTGATGTTTTATAATTTTTCAAGTTAATAGTAGAAGTTACGCAGAGGTTATGTCTAACTGAAAACCATGATTTTGGAAAAATATAACGCATAAAAATTACATATTACAAAAAGTTTTGGTCATTCTGAACGAAACGAAGCTTAGCGTAGTTAAAGTGAAGAATCTGTAAATTATAAGAAGTATTAGATGCTTCGTTCCAAATTTCGCCTTATTTAATTATATAATTATGTTTGAAAATATCAATGCACAACGTTTCGAGGAATTAATGCAAAGTCTTGACAATGCAGTCGTTTTAGATGTACGTTCTGTCGCTGAATTGGCTGAAGGAAGTATCGAAGGACATGTTATGATCAATTATAATGCCCCTGATTTTTATGGTGAAATAGACGAGCTTGATCGCGATAAAACTTACCTTGTTTATTGCAGATCGGGAAACAGAAGTATGCGTGCTTGTATGGATATGTCAGATGAAGGTTTTGAAAAATTGTTCAATCTTGAAGGTGGAATTCAGGCGTGGAATGCCCACAAGGAAAAGAATTGATACTCGACTCAAGTAAAGGTGATTAATAGAAATTTAGAAATTGGTCGACAGTCAACTGACCATAGACCAAAAAACGACACTTCTAAGCAGCAATAAGTGAGTTTTGTGGATGGTGGACTTCAGAGTATGTTTAATTATTTTAAGTCTCTCATCGCAATTTGATGGTGGGTTAAAATGGTTGATTTGGTTAGGCGACTGTGTGTCCTATACTGTGCGTCCCAGACCAAATCAGGAATCCATTGCTGGTCGCCTGACCAGTAATTTTCATTTTTAAAAATTATCATTCATTTTACACAACTAAACGCAATTTAAACATGCTCTAAGCGTACATTTAATTCCGCCTGATATATAACTCCGTCATCTTTTACATTCAGATCGTAATTATTGGGATACATTAAGTTCAATCGCCGACGTAAATTGCTTATGCCAATACCACTAACAGCATCTTTTTGCTGATGCTTGATCTTATTCTTTACACGAAAAAATAGTTTGCCCTCTGAAACATTCAAATAAAAATGGAGTGGATGTTCCTTTTGATTATAAATGCCATGCTTGAAAGCGTTTTCTACGAAAGGCATTAAAAGTAAAGGTTCAAACTGTTGGTTAAAGTCTTTTCCTTCTATTTCCAAAGAAACAAAACAGTTGCCATCGAACCTTGCCTCAAATATGGCAATAATGTCTTTTATTAATTTTATTTCTTCGGCAATTTTTACCTTTTCCAATTCACTGTTCTTTAAAGTATAGCGCATTACATCTGAAAGCCTGAGAATAGATTCGGCAAGGTATTCGTCGTGCTTATAGGCTTTGGCATATAAAAAATTCATCGTATTGAACAAAAAATGTGGATTGATCTGACTACGTAAAAAACTCAATTCTGCTTCATTTTTTTCATTCAGTAAGCGAAGGGCATTGGCTTCATCCCGTTTTCCCTTCTCAAATAAAAAAAGCAAGGTGCCTGCCGCTGCCGGAATGAAAACCTGAAAAAAGTTATCCGTGAAAAATTCTAGTAAAGAATTATAAGTGCTTCCCCCTTCATAACCCAACAGAATAAATGGAAGTTTTTCCTGTAATGCATATTGAAAAAATATAGCAGCAGAAAATAAGATAGGAATTACAAGTAAACGCTTTCCCTTAAGAAACTTCGGAGCAACGAAACAATAGAAGAAATAAAAGATCAGTACTGTTGCGGCAAAAAAACAAAGTATGAATAGTATTGAGGCAAAAGTTTGGCGTTCAAAGAAAATATCATTGTAAAAGTTGATAAGGAAATAAATAATCCAGCCGAAAAAATGCCAGAAAACTCTTCTATAGCGCCGTTCTACCATGTTGCTAAGTTAGGAATATCTTTAATTTTTGGTGAGAAAACTACATAAACAAGTCGCTTTGTTGTACGAACAAGGTGTTTTTAAGGACAAACAACAAAATGCTGGGAATAATCGCGTTTGTCAAATAAATGAAGCAGTTCGTACCAAAAACAATTTTGCCTTTAAACCTCGTTCTAAATTTGAACCATCGATTCGATACAAATACTATTACAATTTTTAAAATCAAAAATTTATTATCATGAAAAACTTAATTATCTTATTAGTCGCTTTAGTAAGCTTTAATCTAACAGCGCAAAAATCAGAAACTCGTGAACTAAACGCCTTTGATAGCTTTGATGTAAGCGCGGGTATTATTGTGAATTTAATTCCTGCCGATGAGCATTATGCAGATGTGGATGTTAAAGGAACCGATCTAGATGATGTAATTACCAAAGTAAAAGGAAATCATTTGGATATTTCCTGGAAATCGAATAACTGGGGCTGGAAAAGTCGTGAAGCAACAGTAACCGTTTATTATGTTTCATTAAATGGCATTGATGCTAGTTCAGGTTCGATCGTAAATGCAAAAAATATGCAGACTTCAAGCATGGATATTGAGTCTTCAAGCGGAGCGATCATTAATCTGGAAATCGACTGTAACGATCTGGATATAGATATTAGTTCTGGAACAATTGTTAATCTCACTGGAACAGCAAAAAATCTTGAGGTAGATGCAAGTTCAGGATCTATTTGTGAGGGGCTTGAATTAAAAACGAATGATGCGGATATTGATGGCTCTTCGGGAGCAATAGTAAAAGTAGATGTTTGTGATAACTTAGAAGCAGAAGTAAGCTCAGGTGCAATTGTGAAATATCAGGGAAATCCAAGCAGAACCGATCTCGATGCCGGAGAATGGTCAGGAGGTATCATTAAAAGAATTGATTAATTAACCTAAGTTGCGATAAATCTCAACTGTCAACAGTACAATATTCCACTGTCCACAAAAAAAACATTATAATCGTGAAGAGTAAGGTTTTGTGGTCTGTGGTCTGTTAAACAGTCGTCTATGTACAAAAAATGTCATTTTACATCGCAACTTGAATTAATTAGAAAAGGCTTACCCAATAAGACTTTACCTTTTAACCCCAATGATTCTTCGGAATCGTTGGGGTTAAATTTTATTAAAGAAGCGCAACTCAGTTAAGGCAGACATAACTTTAAACTTACAATCAAATCGCATAACTATGCGTGGTATAACTATACTTAAAAATTGGATACTCACCCTATTCTTCGGAACATTTATATGGTTGTTTATTTTTGCCGCCATTGAAATTTTTAATAAAGGTTACACCTCTTCAATCAACATCTTGCTTTCCCATTTATATATGGCACTTGCTACACTTTTTATTAGCTTCTTGTGTTCATTACCACTGAAATTATTTTTAATCATATATGCTGCTAATAAGAAAAGTGAAGATGGGAGTCCGATCTCTTTAGAGCATTACCTTAACCTATATGTGCCACTTTCAATTTTAATTTTAGTCTTAGTTGGAATATTTGCTTATCCTTTTGCACTTGTTGGGCTTAATTACTTTATTTTCGGTTTAATGTTTTCCATAAGAAGTGGAATACCCAAAATTAAAACAGCAACAGAATGAAAAAATTATCGATCCTGTTATTCGCATTAATATTTGTTGGTGTAAATATTAACGCACAAGAAAACAAAGCTGAAACAAAAGTGAAAGAAGAAGTTACTGAAGTTGATCCGGCTAGCTTGGCTCAAGCACAATTAGAAGCCTATAATGCCAAAGATATTGACGCATTTCTGGAGTCTTATGCCGATGACGTAAAGGTGTATAATTTTCCCGATCAATTAACAATGGAAGGTAAAGAAGCAATGCGTCCGATCTATACCCGAATGTTTGCGAATGTTGAAGATCTGCATTGTGAAGTCATAAACAGAATGGTATTAGGTAATAAAGTGATCGATCACGAAAAAATTACTGGTTTCGTAAAAGACGATTATTTTTATGCAATTGCAATTTACACCATAGAAGCCAATAAAATTGCAGAGGTACGGTTCTTAAAACCTTAGTAGAACGAAACCCTCGCTACCAATATGATGCACTTTGTATTGGTGTAATTTTTGATGTAAATTGTATAAGTATATTTATACGCTTCAAATCTCTGCAAATGTTTGAAAAATCTCACAATGCAAGCATGGTTTTCTCTATCATGCTTTCCATTCTGCTTATGGAATTTACCATAAATGCACAAAGCTGCGATATAAGTTGGTTTGAACCCAACATTAATGAATGTGGAATCAGCGAATATCAAAGCCCAGATGGAACGGTGTTTTATATGACCGAATCTTCTTATATAATTACCAATGGAATAATCAATTATTACGATTGTGATGGTAATTTGATTTGTTCTGAAGGAGGTTTTACAGGCGAAACATGTTCAGGTGTTTTAGATGCAGAAAACTTAACATTCGTGGAGGAAATTATTACTTGTTCAGCACCTTGCCTGAATGGCGATTTTTCATGGGCAGAAGATTTGCTCGACGGAGATTGCGTTTGTCAGGTTGATCAGTATATCGATGCTTCCGGCAATGCAGTGATCTTTGCTGAAAACGATTGTAATTATATCGATTTGGTCGATGCCTTCTTCGACTGCGAAGGGAATGTTATTTGTTTCACGAATGGTCATACTTCACCCGAAAATTTATGCAGTCAGGTATTCGTAGATCAACTCGATTTTGTTCAGACCCTTTACACTTGTAGTACAACAGAACTGACTTGTAATGGTATCGGTAATTTTTCAATAGAATCGAAGATTTTGCTGGAAGGTTTGTGGGATGGAACAGCAATGCACACGCAATTGAACGATAGTGGTTTATTACCACAAGATCATCCGTATAATTCTGCGCCCTGGAATAGTGTTGCTCAAAGCAATTCAGATATAGATTCAATTGATAATGCTGTTGATTGGGTATTGGTAAAATTACACGATGAAGATTTTTCTGTTGCAGATGAACAAATCGCAGTAATAACAACCGATGGTAATATTGTTAATACCACAGAAGGATGTTTGGTGTTTACTGAAGCGAATAAATTTGGTCAATACCATTTATCGGTATTTCATCGTAATCATATAGGTGTTTTAAGTTCAATATTGGTAAAAGATGGAAATGATTATGATTTCACCACAGGTAACAGAAAAGCAATGGGTACAGCACCAATGAAATTCCTTGATGGCGCTTTTGTCTTGCATGGTGGTGATTTCGACGGAAATGGCATTATCAATAACCTCGACTTTAATAATTGGTACGAACAAGCTTCTATCGTTAATCAGTATCTTTCGGAAGATGTTGATGGAAATGGAAACGTGAATAATTTAGATTATAATATTTGGGAACTGAACAGAAGCAGGGTGGGATCGAGTGTTTTGTATGATTATTAGAGTTTATTGCGAAAACTGATTACAACATTTTTTGTAATGAAGTCTATTCAATAGTTCGGTAACTTTTGAATTAGTATAATTAAGAAAACGAGAAGCATTATA
>JAHDFD010000020.1 GCA_020628375.1 Chitinophagales bacterium
ATAATGCTTCTCGTTTTCTTAATTATACTAATTCAAAAGTTACCGAACTATTGACATAGATAAACCCTTAAAACAACACAACCTCATACAAACCATTTCGAGAGTAAACCGAAAATTTGAAGGGAAAAACAAAGGCTTGATAGTAGATTATTTTGGTATTAAACGACACATGAACCTTGCCTTAGCCAAGTACAGCAAAGGCGAAGAACAAAACTTTGAAGATATTGCTCAATCCTTGGTAGTGGTAAAAGATCAGTTGGACTTACTGAAAAAGATATACCACAAATTTGATGATAGTAAATATTTCAATGGCACACCATTAGAGCAACTCAACACCCTGAACAGAGCCGTTGAATTTATCCAACAAACAAAGAAGTTAGAAGGGCGATTTATGAGTATCGTAAAGCGTTTAAAAGCTGCTTATGATATTTGTTCGGGAAGTGAACAGCTAAGTCAAAATGAACGAGATTATATTTATTTTTACTTCGCCATTCGCTCTATTGTTTTCAAGCTAACCAAAGGCGATGCACCTGATATCGCACAGATGAACGCAAGGGTAAAAGAGTTAATAGAGAACGCCCTACAAAGCGAAGGCATAGAAGAAATTATCAAAGTAGGAGAGCATGAAGCAACAGAGCAAGATATTTTCGATGAAGATTACATTTCCAAAATCAATAAAATAAAACTGCCCAATACCAAAATAAAACTACTGCAACAATTACTGGCAAAAGCCGTTGGCGAACTACGAAAAGTGAATAAAGCCAAGGGGGTAGATTTCAGTAAGAAAATGCAAGCTTTAGTAGAACGTTATAATGAACGAAAAGAGAATGATATTTTGGTTGGCGATGTGTTAGATGATTTTGCAGAGGAAATTACCAATATGATCTGGGAGGTGCAAAAAGAGTTTTCAGCAGGTGATGATATAGGCATTACCTTCGAAGAAAAAGCGTTTTACGACATACTGTTACTCCTCTGCCAAAAGTATGATTTTACCTACCCAGAAGAAAAACTGATAGCCTTATCACAAGCCGTCAAAAACTTAGTAGATGAACAAGCACGTTTCCCCGATTGGAACAAACGAGAGGATATAAAAGCAACGCTAAAAGTAGAGCTGATAATGCTATTAGATGAACATAAATATCCACCTGTTGAACGCGATGAGGTGTACCAAGATATTTTTGAGCAGGCGGAGAATTATAAGAAGAATCGTAAGTAAATATGAATAAGAGAAGTGCAACAGCTACAATAAAAGGATATGTGTATCAGTTCGATATGACTATCAAGACTATTTTAAATTCAAATAATGATGAAATTATCACAATAGAAAATATTGAGGATATAGATGTTAATACTCCAAATCAGACTACTGCTATTCAATGTAAATATTATGAAGGAACAACATATAATCATTCGCAAGTAAAAAAATCAATGGAAAGATGCAGATTTAGAGTGAGTGAAAACACAATGGTTTTCATAGAACCCAGCAGACGACTCAAAACCGCCTGCTGAATAAAAAAGAGAACCTACGGTGAATTAAGTTCAGAAAATTTAGTAGGTTCAGAATACAAATCACGTTCAATCGGAAGGTTCAATACTCCTCGAACCGTTCGTAAATTTTTGAGAGAGAAAGTTCCCCATTAAAGAAAAGCACCTACAACCTTACTGTAAAAAACGCCAATTTATTTTTGTGTTCCTTAATTTACGTTTATTCATGTAAATATTAATGACATAGCCCTAAAACGAGATCGAAGCACTCACCGAAAACGAAGACAATCTATCTTCCACTGACCTTAAAACCTTAGAAAAACTACGTGAGGTATAGATCGAGCACCAAGATTATAATGAAACATTCAACCTCTTTATCAACCAGCAAATAGCCTTTGATCTGGGTGATAGTGTGACGGTAAACTTTGCTAAGTTTGAAGGAGTAGTTGTTATGATGAAATAGTACCCATTTTAGAGATGGGTAGATATTGAGGAGATGGTTATATTATATTGGAGACTTTATATAAAACGTCTATACTTTTATACTGGTAACACAACTATTGAAATATTATATATAACATTCATACATTGCCTGTTTACATAAATACATAGAATGGTTTGTAGGATACTTAGTTCTATAAAAGTCAATAATCACCTTTAAACCACTATATTTGTATGAATAATCATTCACTAACTTAATAAAACAATAAAATTGAATGAAAAACCATACATAGCGTATCATTCGATGACTGATAAAGCCCTGAGCAAGCTTATTGGAAAATTTGTAAAACACCATAGACTACAACAAAATAAAACCCAAAATGTAATAGCCACCGAAGCAGGTATAAGTCGTTCGACATTAAGTCTTTTAGAACGTGGTGAAAAAGTAAATCTAAGCACTTTAATTCAAGTATTGCGAATACTCGATTTACTTGATCTGATGGAAGTGTTTGAAGTAAATGAAACCATAAGCCCAATAGCCTATGCAAAGTTGAAAAAGAAACAGCGAAAGAAAGCTTCGCCACAACAAAAAAATATTGATAAGTCAAAAACAGAAGATATAGGGTGGTAGATGTAGCAGAAATATCAATTTGGGGAGAATTACTTGGAGCAGTAAGATGGGACCTTAATCAACAATTAGCTTACTTTGAATACGATTCTAGTTTTATTCAAAAAAAATGGGATGTTTCTCCAATAAAAATGCCTATTTCTGCAGGAAAAAAAATATATAGTTTTCCCAATCTAAGAAAAGATAGAAATGCTACAGAAGATACTTTTAAAGGTTTGCCAGGTTTATTAGCTGATGCTTTACCAGACAAGTATGGTAACCAATTAATAAATATATGGTTAGCACAACAAGGCAGACCAGCCAATAGCATGAATCCGGTTGAACAATTGTGTTTTATTGGAAAACGAGGAATGGGTGCTTTAATATTCGAGCCTGCTCAGATCAAACAAGCTAAAAACACCATAGCCATAGAAATAAACAGCCTGATAAATATTGCAAAAAAAATGTTGGAAAAACGTAATTCTTTTTCTGCCAATTTAAAAAAATCAGAAGAAAAAGCAATGCAAGCTATATTAAAAATAGGTACATCGGCAGGAGGGGCAAGACCTAAAGCTTTAATTGCCTACAATACTAAAACAGGCGAAATACGATCAGGACAAACCAAGGTTCCTAAAAATTTTGAGCACTGGTTATTAAAATTAGATGGAGTAAGTGGTGTCCAATTCGGAGAAAGTAGTGGTTGGGGTAGAGTAGAATATGCTTATTACTTAATGGCGATTGCTTGTGGTATAAATATGAGTGAATGTAAATTATTGGAAGAAAATGGCAGAGCTCATTTTATGACAAAACGCTTCGATAGAGACAATAACATAAAACATCATACGCAAACTTTATGTGGTTTACAACATTTTGATTTTAATGATATGTTTTCATTTAGCTATGAACAATTATTTCAAACAATGCGACAGTTAAGGCTTAGCTATCCCGAAGCAGAGCAAATGTTTCGTAGAATGGTATTTAATGTAATAGCGACTAACTTCGACGATCATACTAAAAACTTCTCATTCTTAATGAAGAAAAACAAAAACTGGGAACTTGCTCCAGCTTATGATATATGTTTTTCATATAATCCACAAAACCATTGGGTAAGTCAGCAAACACTGAGTATAAATGGGAAAAGATTAGGAATTACTAAAGCTGATATGCTTAAGATTGCAGAAGAAAACAATATAAAGAACCCACAAAAAATAATTAAAGAAATTAATTATACTGTGAAAAATTGGAAAACTTTTGCGTTTGAAGCCAAAATAGATAAAAGTCTTAGTTCAATGATTGACAAAAATCTTCAACTGTTTACTTAATGCAGATAATAGAAAAAAATAAAAACTTTTAAAACAAGATTCCTTAAAGTGAACTACTCCCCATTCTTTGGATCAAAAAGCTAAATTCTGAGAATTGGTATTTTCTGCCATTTCGCAGTTTTTAATTTTACAATTCGTTCAAAAAAACCTTTTAAAAGCCCAATTTTCGCTTTAATAAATTAAACGAGTTTCTTAAACCTGTGTTTCAAGGGTTGTAGGATTATAGTTTAGAAAATAATGAGGTTTATTTTAACGGTGGTTTTTATGAAATGCCATCAACACAACATTCAGCAAAAAAAAAGCCCTAATTTCAAAAATGAAAAAAGGGCTTTTAACATCTAACTCCAATGTTTTGTATTAATCAACAATAAAAGTCGCTTGCTTGGCAAGTTGACTACCACTAAGTTGTAAGTAATACAATCCACTTCCAAAACTTGAAACATCAATAGTAGTGCTGTTATTTCCTAGTACACCATTTACAACATTCTGAACAATTAATTTACCAGAAATATCGTAAATACTAAGATCTAATAATTGATCAATTGTTAAATCAAACTGCACATTTACAAAATCAACAGCAGGATTAGGCATGATTGTTAAATCTGTGTTTTCAAGAGAAGTTCTATCTAAAGAAATGATATTAGAAGATGTACTAACACCAAAAATATCAATTGCATCAAGACGATAATACGTTGTTCCATTTTTAACATCATAGTCTGTTAGTTCATAAGAAGTTGGTGTACTGCTATTACCTTCGGCATTAACCACGCCAACATTTTCAAAGTGAACACCATCATAAGAACGCATCACATTGAAGTAATCGTTATCTATTTCAGTAGCTGTTTCCCAAAGTATTAAATTTTCAGCATTTAACATTCTTGCTTCAAATGAAAGTAATTCGATAGCTGTTTTCGTACATTCAACAGCATTCCCTAAAATTACTTCACAATCAGTAGTATTATCAATTACGCTAATATAATAAGTTTCTCCATCAGTATAAGAACCAGAAATGAAACCTGCTTCGGTGTTACCACTAAGATCTTCATAGTTACTACTTGGAGCAAAAGAATAGGCATAATTACCACTTCCACCTGAAACAGTTACCACTACTTGGTAGGTACCTTCTGAGTCATTACATTCAATTGTTGGAATTGCAATTAATTCACATTCTACAGGTTCTACAAAACAATCATCTGTAAGTGTTGCCATGTAACCATCGCAATTTGCTCCTGTAGCAATGGATAAATCAACAATGGTATTATCAGTATATTCACCAAAAGTAAAAGTGTTTTCCTCACTGCTAACAATTGAAGGAATTGTGCCTTGATTATCGAGAACAAATAATGTTGGTGCTGTACCTGATTGCTCAACAGTAATCATGATTGTGAAATTTCCATTTTCTAAACATTCTGTTGAAGTTGATATTATAGGTTCTTCACAGAAAGAGTCATCAAAATTATCGTCTAAATCATCACTATTGCTTACATATCCTTCTGGTTGTTCACAAGCCATAACCGAATTGTCAGGATCTCCTAATCCGTCATTATCATTATCTGCATACCATGAAGCTTCAGGAGTTCCCTCACAATCGCAAGTACCTTCGGCTATGCCTGTTCCTTCACAAACACCACATTCATCTACCTGAGCATCACCGTTAATAACACCAGCACAATCGGTACAGGTTTCATTATCATTTGTTGGGTCATCATCACAAACACCACACTCGTCAACGGTACTACTTCCACCTGCTACACCTGCACAATCTAATAAACTCCCCATACAAGAACAATCATCCTGAATTACATCGTTACTAGTAGCAGCATCGCCATCATCACAAGATGTACCTGGTTCTGGTCCATCTGCACACACATCTTCTGCATCGCAAGTACCGTCGGCATCGGCATCGGCAAATGTACCTGCACAAGAACAATCATCTTGTAATACATCGTTGATGGTACAAGCATCGCCATCATCGCACGCTGAACCTACTGCTCCAATTGAGGCATCATTATCATCACAATCTTCAGCACAAACAGCTCCATCATTATCAGCATCAATAGGCGTTCCAGCACAAGAACAGTCGGCTTGATATACATCGTTTTCAGTACAAGCATCACCATCATCACACGGTGTACCTTCATTAGCTGTTCCACCAACTACACCTTCACAATCTTGTGCAGAGCCAGCACAAGAACAATCTGCTTGTATTACATCATTAAAAGTAGCAGCATCACCATCATCACAAGCTGTACCTGGTTCTGGTGCATCGGCACAAATATCTTCTGCATCACAAGTACCATCAGCATCAGCATCGGCAAAAGTTCCGGCACAAGAACAGTCGGCTTGTATTACATCGTTTACTGTACAAGCATCGCCGTCATCGCAACTTTCACCTTCATCCGGATTATCAATTAAGCCTCCATTTCCATCACAAACATCACAACCTGATGCAAAAACACAAGAATTGTCATCGGCAGTTGCCTCTGGATTAAAGTTACAAGCTGTGTTGTCGGTACAGCCAGATACAAGACTTGATTCATAATTGTACATGATACCGTCTGCAAATCCGTACCCCGGAATTGGCGTTCCATTCAAACCAGCGTCCCAGCCTGTAACTGTGCCACCACCAAGTGGATTATCAATAATTTCTCCTGTTGAAGCTACCCATAGACGAAGTGTAAAAGATTCTCCGGGATTAATTCCTTCATCAACATCCGTTGTAGTTGGATCATCACCATATACTACTAGGTTACAAAATGCCTGACCTGCGTTTAAAATTAATTGAGTAGCTCCTGCACAATTGCCATCTTCATCAAAAGCAGCAACCCAATCAGCATCTGAAGCAGGGGAACCTTCATATTCTATTACAGCCACAACCGTTCCTGATGTATTGGTGGGCGTAAAGTTAAATTCGGCTGGTTGAGCCATTAAAAAATGAGTTGATGCAAATAGCATCAAAATTAAAATTGTTAAATTTTTCATTGTAAAAATTTTAAGATATTAAAATATTTTGATTTATTAAATAATTATTTTATTGATTCACAACTTTCAACCAATAACCCAAGCCATTTTCCATTTGTTGCAATGTATTTAAAAATGGAGGATCGTTGGGATTAAAAGTTAGGGTGCCATTATTGAAACCTGTTACATATTCTAAATCGCCATTGCTTATTAAATCGGAGAAGTAGCTTGTAGGTGCTTCTGAAGCATCTGGTATGAATGCCACTAAATTCCAACCATTGTTTAATTGCTTTCTGAACGTATCATCCAAACAAGTACCAGAAACTATCAAAACATCTGAACTTTGCACACGCACCCAATAGGCAGAACCATCTACTACATTAGAAAGCGTATTTAAAAATGGTGGATCGTTGGGATTGTAGGTTATTGTTCCGCCTTCAAATCCGGTTACATATTCCAGGTTGCCTGACTGTAAGCTACTAAAAACAACCGGGATACTTGAATCTGATGGAGATAAATCTAAACTGATAAGGTTCCATCCTTGATTTAAGTTGATTGTTTGTTCACACAATTGAACTAAAAGGAAATTATAAATATCATTTGAATTACTATAAGCTGCCATTGGCACTCCATTAGTGCTCTCCCATTGTGTAAACTCAAAAACCTGTCCGTTTACTGTGTAGTCATAATAGGCATTCTCAGAAGAATCATACAACTGAATTGTAAAATATTCTCCTGCATTCATTCCTTCATCAATTCCGGTAGTTGTAGGATCATCTCCATAAATCACCATATTTATATAAGCAATTCCACTATTGATCGTTAAGCTATCTATACCTACAATATTTCCATTGGAGTCGAAAGCTGCTAACCAATCTCCTGCTTCTGCAGGGATTCCTTCTACCTGAACTTGCCCTCTGAATATTCCAGACTGATTAGTAGCAATTACACTACCCCATGCGGTAGGCGGACAACTGACAGACTGAATTTCTACTAAAGAATTACAGTTTGTTGCATTAGATCTGATTATTGCTTTGTTTAAATATGAAACACCTACTAAGTCTGGAATAATACAACATTCAGAAAGAAGATCATTATCTTTAATTTCAACTAATCCAACAGATGAAATATTTCTTAAAGATGAAATATCGGTTAAGGTATCATTCTGAAAAACGGTTAAATCTCCATTTACACTAGTTAAATTATCAAGACCATTTAACGATGTTAAGGCTATGTTTGATGTGATATTAAGCTTACCAACTTGAGTAACATTTTCAAACCCCGACAAGTCAGGTAATGAGAAATTGGCATATATAGATACATTATCTGAAATTTCTGTAACTAATGGCATTCCCTGTAAACTCAATAATGAATCTGACAAACTAACATGTAAAATTTCTACTTCCGTTAGGTTATCCAAACCGTTTAAACTTTTTAAGCCACTATTACTAATAATATTTAAATAATTCAATTTAGTTAATGAGCCCAATCCAGTCAAATCTTGTAATAAAGAGCAGTTATTTACATTTAATCTTCCTCCTACTGTTTGTAAGTTTGATAATCCTGTTAAATCTTCTAAAGCATAAAGTAGGTCTAAGCTAATCTGACCATCTACTTGAGTTATATTATCTAAACCAGACAAACTAGTTAAGGCAGTACAGAATACCACAGTAAGTCCAGAACTTCCAACTCTATTAATTGTTGAAAGCCCTGATAAATCGACTACATCTGCTCCAGAAATTCTAAGTCCTTCTACATAGTTACATCCATTACTAACAAAAGCATCGACAGCAGCCTGACCATTCAATATTACATTACCACAATTTTCATTGTTTAAAATGGTGCCACAACCGCCATTATTTTCGACTACAGCTGCACCTAAAGTAACATTAACAATATCATTAATATAAATACATGCAGCCAAATTATCGTTATTAATAATAGTGGTACCTCCTATTTCGGTAAGACTTGATAATCCTGACATTGAAATTAGTCCATCGTTATTATCTACATTGAAAACACCTACTTTGCTTAAGGAAAATATTTGTAAATCAGAAATTGAATGGTTTCCACTAATTTTTAATTCTCCTGCTATTTCAATCAATCCTCCAAAATTAAAATTTGTTATATTAGGATTATCTAAAATGTGAATATAGCCCCCAACATATTCAACATTAGAGAGTCCATTCAAATTTGTCAAGCCTGTATTGGATACAATGAAATATCCATCTATAGAATTCAAATTAGATAGGTTTGCTAAAGCGGTTAAATTAGTGCAGTCCTCAATTTTTAAATTTGTGATACTGCTAATGTTCTGAATTCCATTTAGGCTGCTTAAGTTTGCGTTATTTATTACATCCAATGTATTCAAAGTCGTAAACCCCTCTAATCCAACTAAACTAGTTAAAGCATCACAACCATTAATTCCTAAAGAAATAGAAACATTATCACCCAATTGAGTAAGCGGAGCTAATGAAAATAAATCTGTAGCAGTTGCATTACTATACCCAATACTTAAACTGCCGGTTTCAACATTTGATAAGGGAGTAAAATCCGGAACATCAACAAATGAAGCCTCAAAGTTATAGGCAACGGTCAAATTTGCTAAACCAGATATATCAGAAACAAGTCCTAATCTCATACTAAAAGGTGCGCAAGTGAAACTAGTAAATCCAGTTAAAGCAACAGGAACTGAATAACTCTGAATTTCAAAACGTCCACCAACATATTCAAGTGCATTAAAACCTGAAATTTCTTCTAAAGATGTAATACCGACAAAGTCAAAATTGAAGTCTATTGATTCCAAACTATTGAAACCTGACACACTTGTCAAATTTTCACATAAGAAAAGAGCAAAACCATTTAAATTAGTAATATTATTAAAACCATTAATTGATGTTAATGATGCACATTGATTAATAGTTATATTTTCAACAGTGTTCAAGTTGTAAATTCCTGAAAGATCTGACAATAACGGGCATTGAAGTATAGTTAAAGATCCTTGTATGTCAGACAAAGATGATAACCCGTCTAAATTATTTATGTCAGCTCCACTAATTGTTAAATTGCCTTCAATTAATGAACATCCATAATTTGCTGTAAAATTATCAATATCTGCTTGTGTTGACAAGCTAATATCTAAGCATTGAGCATTAATACCTAATGATAAAAATTGAATCATTAACATAAGCCCTGAGAGCATAAAAAAATTTTTCATATATTAATTTTTTAGGTGTTTTATAAAAAAAATCAACTTACTGATTGACCACTTTCAACCAATAACCAAAACCATTTTCCATTTGTTGAAGCGTATTCAAAAATGGAGGGTTATTGGGATCAAAAGTGAGGGTTCCGTTATTGAAACCTGTTACATATTCTAAATCGCCATTGCTTATTAAATCGGAGAAGTAGCTTGTAGGTGCTTCTGAAGCATCTGGAATAAATGCCACCAAATTCCAACCATTGGTAAGCGTTTTTCTATACGTATTATCCAAGCAAGTTCCTGAAACTGAAAGTATATCGGCATTTTGAACACGCACCCAATATGCCGAACCATCTACTACTGTTGAAAGCGTATTTAAAAAGGGTGGAACGGTTGGATCGTAGGTTATTGTGCCCTGCTCAAAACCAGAAACAAAGTTTAAATTATCTGCTTGTAAACCACCAAAAACAGCGCTTATAGCTGGGTCTGTCGGTGATAGATCAAAAGAAATTAAATTCCAGCCAGGTGCTAAATTGATGTTTTGCTGACAGATCGGCTCATTGTCATTATCATCATCAGAATTGACAACAAAGCCATCGGGTTGCTCGCAACTGGATACTGATACATCGGGATTACCCAAACCATCGGCATCGGCATCTTCGTACCAAGTGGTTTCACCTGTACCTGCACACACGCCACAAATATCATAAGTACCAAAACAATCATCTTCTGCATCACAAATACTATCGCCATCAGCATCGGCAAACGTACCTGCACACGAACAATCAGCTTGAATTACATCGTCAATAGTACAAATATCACCATCATCACAAGGCGTGTTTGGTTCTGGTGTACCAGTACAAATATCTTCTGCATCGCAAGTGCCATCGTTATCGGCATCGGCAAACGTACCTGCACAAGTACAATCGGCTTGAATAATATCGTTTACAGTACAAGCATCGCTGTCATCGCAGGCTGAACCAAGCGCTCCAATTGAAGCATCGTTATCATCGCAATCATCGGCACAAATTGTACCGTCATTATCTGCATCAATTGGTGTTCCTGCACACGAACAGTCGGCTTGAACGGTATCGTTTTCGGTACACGCATCGCCATCATCGCAAGTTGTTCCAACTGTACCAATTGAAGCATTGGTATCATCACAATCGTCGGCATTGGTAACGAAGCCTTCTGGTTGGTTACAAACGCTTAGGCTTACAGCCGAATTTCCAAAACCATCATTATCGGCATCTTGATAATAAACTACTTGGTTTTCTGGGCAACATTGTCCATAAATTATATAAGATTGACCTATATTAAAACCATTTGGTTCAGCATATGGAGCACCAATAATAATATCATCAATACCATCACCATTTATATCACCTACATTGCTTACTGACCAACCAGACGCATCATTAGCATTAATACCGTTCAATGTAAATCCATTTGTACCATCTAAATTGCTTAATTCAAATGTAGCAGAAAACCCCGTTGAATTACCAAAAATTATATACGTTTCTCCAGCATTATTATTAGCATTTCCAGGGTATGCTCCAATGATAATATCGTCAATGCCATCACCATTGACATCACCCGCTCCACTTACAGACGAACCAGAAAAATCTTGATTGTTAATACCATTTAATGTAAACCCATTTGTGCCATCTAAACTACTTAACTCAAATGTAGCTGGAAAGCCTAATGAGTTCCCAAATACAATATAGGTTTCCCCTGAATTAGTAAAAGGACCATTAGGATCTGCGTAACGTGCTCCAATAATAACATCATCAATACCATCTCCATTTATATCGCCTGCTCCACTTACTGAAAATCCAGAATGGTCTTCACTGTCTATACCATTTAATGTAAATCCATTTGTACCATCTAAGTTGCTTAATTCAAATGTGGCAGGAAAACCTGTTGTATTTCCAAAAACGACATACGTTTCTCCTGAATCAGCCTCATATGCTCCAATGATAATATCATCAATTCCGTCTCCATTTATATCGCCTGCACTACTAACAGAATAACCAGAATTATCTCCACTATCTATGCCATTTAACGTAAACCCATTTGTGCCATCTAAATTGCTTAATTCAAATGTGGCAGGAAAACCTGTTGTATTTCCAAAAACAACATACGTTTCTCCTGAAGCACCCCCATTAGGGTCAGCCCCATATGCTCCAATAATAATATCATCAATGCCATCGCCATTGACATCACCTGCTCCATTTACAGAATAACCAGAGGCATCATTAGCATTAATACCGTTCAATGTAAATCCATTTGTACCATCTAAAGTGTTTAACTCAAATGTAGCTGGAAAGCCTAATGAGTTCCCAAATACAATACAGGTTTCTCCTGAAGCACCCCCATTAGGATCTCCCAACTGTGCTCCAATAATAATATCATCAATACCATCGCCATTTATATCGCCTGCACCGCTGACTGACCAACCAGAAAAATCAATAGCGTTGATGCCGTTTAAGACAAATCCATTGGATCCGTCTAAACTACTTAACTCAAATGTAGCTGGAAAGCCTAACGAGTTCCCAAATACAATATAGGTTTCTCCTGAACTACCCCCATTAGGGTCACCTCCTATTGCCCCAATAATAATATCATCAATGCCATCGCCATTTATATCGCCTGCACTATTAACAGAGTAACCAGAATCGTCATTAGCATCAATACCATTAAGGGTAAATCCGTTTGTCCCATCAAGGTCAGAGAGTTCGAGGATGGCATTGCCACATTGGGCGTTTGTTTGGGTTTGGGTACTGCACAAAATAAGTAGGCAGTAACATAGGTGTAAAAGTGTTTTTTTCATAAAAAAAAATTTAAGGCTTAAAAAATTAATTGTTAGTATCTGTAAAAACCTAAAATCAAGAGAGTTGGCTTAAATATTTGACGATTGGCTAATGGAATAGGCAACAAGGGTATTTAAGGGTTTTTCTTTTGTTTATCAGGTTAAAGTCTAATGTAAAATTAACAAGTATTTTTTATAAAAGGTATTTTGAAAGATTTTATTTGTAGCGATCAGGATACAACCTAACCGCTACTTTTTATTCAATTTATTGATTCGTTACCCTTAGCCAATAACCCAAACCATTTTCCATTTGTTGCAATGTGTTTAAGAATGGGGGATCATTAGGATTAAAGATTGTTGTCCCATTATCGAACCCTGTAACATATTGCAAGTCGCCATTGCTAATTAAATCAGCAAAATAAGTTGTTGGCGGCTGTGGATCGTCAGGAATAAAGGCTACCAGATTCCATCCGTTGCTGAGAGGCATTCGATAATCATCGGCTAAACAATCTCCCGATACGGTAAATGAATCGGCATTTTGTACTCTTACCCAATAAGCTGCACCATCTTGTACATTACTTAATGTATTTAAAAAAGGAGGATCGTTTGGATTGTAAATAATTGTTCCATTTTCAAAACCTGTTACAAACTCTAAATTTCCTGCTTGTAAGCCACTAAACACCGTGGCTATATCGGTGCTTGTAGGTGTTAGGTCAAGTGATATTAAGTTCCAGCCGGCATTTAAGTCTATGGTTTGGCTACAAAGTGGGTTGGTTAAAAAGTTGTAAACATCATTATTGTCGCTATAAGCCGTAATAGGAATACCATTAGTATTGCTCCATTCTGTAAACTCAAATACCTGTCCATTTACTGTATAATCATAGTAAGCATTTTCAGAAGCATCGAATAGTTGAAGGGTAAAATATTCACCTGCATTCATTCCTTCATCGATATTAGTGGAAACAGGGTCATCGGCATAGATAGGTAAATCTATATAGGCAATACCAGAATTTATAATTAATGCTTCTGCACCTGCAATATTCCCATCACTATCAAAAGCTGCAATCCAATCGCCTTGCTCTGCAGGTATATCATCTATTTGAGCTTGCCCTCTAAATCTTCCTGATTGATTGGTGGGGGTTACAGTGCTCCAATTAGGAAGTGATAATGGAGGTTGGCATTCATCATAAAAAATATCAATGTTTAGAGCTGAACAATTTGAGCCCGAACTCGAAATATCTAAATTCACACTATTTCCATTATTCTGTGTAATTACAATAGTTCTACCAGTTAAAACGCCATTAACTAAAACATCTGGATCTGTAGCCGAACCACCACTTACAAATAGCGATACTGTGTATGTGCCATCATCATTACAAGTATATACAGGTTGTGTTGTAGATAAAGGCTCATTATAAGTAATAGGAATTTCTAATGCACTGCTTGTACACCCATTACCTTCAACAGCAGTTACTACAACAGAAGTATTCGTATTGTAAGTTGAAGTGAAAGTGTCGCCTGTTTCTGCTTGTAATTCTCCATCAACAACCCATTGGTAAGAATCACCACCAGTTACTGTAAGACTCAAAGCATCATCCCCACATACTGTAGTTGCCGATTCGAAAGAGGTGTTGTAAATTAATGTTGGCTCAGGAGTATTACAAGAAAATGCGCAATTTATTGGTTCAGAGTAAGAAGTAGTACAGGCTGGATCTACAGCATCTACAATAAAGATGTTTGCAGTCAGTCCATCAAAATAATTAACTACAAATGGTACACCTTCTTCAAAAGAACCATTAATATCACCTGATACAAAATAAGAACCTGAGCCACCTGATATTATGTAAATATTATCTTGATTTCCTGAAAAAGCATTACAATCTTGATCAACAATCAGGGATAAATCACATAGAGATGCAGTGGTACTTGAAGTGGTGCTAATGCTACAACTGAACTCAGCGGAGTTAGCTATTAAAAATTGACTTGACACTAGTAGTATCAAAAGTAATTGTGTAAGTTTTTTCATAAGAATTGTTTTTTAAGTTTGGTTTATGTTAAAATTGAGAGGCTCTACTGATTTACCACTTTAAGCCAATAACCCAATCCATTTTCCATTTGTTGCAATGTATTTAAGAATGGTGGATCATTAGGATTAAAGATGAATGTCCCATTATAAAAACCTGTTACATATTGCAAGTCGCCATTGCTAATTAAATCAGCAAAATAACTTGAAGGACTTTGTGGATTATCAGGAATGTAAGCTATTAAGTTCCAACCATTGTTTAACGGTTTTCTGTATGTGTCCTCTAAACAAGTACCAGCAACCAATAAAACATCAGCATTTTGAACACGCACCCAATAGGCGGAGCCATCTACTAAATCAGTAAGGGTATTTAAAAAAGGAGGATCGTTTGGATTGTAAGTTAATACTCCACCTTCAAATCCGGTTACATATTCTAGATTGCCTGACTGTAAACCTCCGAAAACAACTGGAATACTTGAATCTGATGGAGACAAATCCAGACTTATTAAATTCCAACCTTGATTCAGGTTAATTGTTTGTTCACATAATTGAGTTGACAAGAAATTGTAAATATCATTTGAATTACTATAAGCCATCATAGGAATTCCATTGTTATTTTCCCACTCTGTAAATTCTACAATTTGTCCATTAAAGGTATAATCATAATAAGCATTTTCAGAAGCATCGAATAATTGAAGTGTAAAATATTCTCCATTATTAATACCTTCATCAATTCCAGGAGTTGTAGGGTCATCTCCATAAATGTACATATTAATGTATGCAATGCCAGCATTAAAAGTGAATTGATCAGCACCTGCGATATTTCCGTCAGAATCAAATGCAGCAAGCCAGTCTCCTTGCTCTGCTGGTAACCCATCAATTTGTGCTTGCCCTCTGAACTGACCAGACTGGTTGTTGGGTGTTACTGTGTCCCAGTTGGGTTGTGGTGTAGAAGTTTGTGTTCCTATACAAGAGCAATCAGACTGAATTATATCATTAATTGTGTTAGCATTACCATCATTGCAAGGTGTGCCTATAGGAGTAAAAGTCAAACTAGCTTGTTGGCTACTTACCAAACATCCATTACTATCGCTAACAATAACTTTATATGTACAAGTGGTATCTTGTGGCAGGCTAGGGGTAAAAGTGTAATTAGGTGAATTTGTACCAACATTTAATATGTCTGATTCTAAAATTGAAACACCATTACCCGTACCAAGGTAAAGGTGTTGATTTAATTCATTAAAATAAATTTTCCAAACCGAATTAGATAAAATATCACTATTTGAAATATTGTAATTTATCCAATTAGTTGAACCTGGTGATAAAACAACTAAGCCTTCACCTTGCAATCCTGCATAAATTGTTCCATCACTAGATATGTGTAAACTTCGAAAGTGCTCCGAAGGAAGACCACTTGTTGTACTTTGATTATAAACCTCCCAAGATGAAGCATTAGATGTCAAATAATACAAACCATCGCCACCAAACGAATATAGAGTTCCAGTATGATCATCATAATAAGCAGTGCCACCACCTAAACCATTATCGGTTGTTTCTGTCCAGGTTTCTGTTACTGTATTGTAGATTCCAATTCCACCTCCATTAAGGCTCATATAAAGATTCCCATTACTTGATAAGTCAAAATAAAATCCAAATATATCGTTAGTCAAACCAGTGGATGCTGAATTGTCATAACCATTATATATAATCCAAGATGTTGCACCTGGTTTTAAGATACATAAATTTATACCTGTTGAAAACGCCCCATTTGAAGAAAATACACTTGCATAAATCGTCCCATCTTCACCAACATCTAAGTCATATACATTTCCATCCGGTAATCCACTTGGATTAGCAGTTGATGAATCATAAACTGTCCACGAACTGGCACCTGAAGGCAATATCGCTATCCCACCACCACCACTGGTAAATACATCTGTAGCTACATATAAGGTTCCATCTTCACTTAAAATTATATCACGCACTCTATCGTTAGGAAAATTACCTGGATTTGAGGTGTTTGTATTATAGTCACTCCAAGTTGAATTAGCATGATTGTAATACCCAACACCACAATTCGAGAATAAGTCTCCAATATAAATAGAGCCCTCATCGGTTACTTCTAAAGCTATAATATCAGTTGAACAGGGAAAGCCTGAAACACCTAAACTATAATTCGTCCAATTACCTTCATTTTCTTGGCAAATCTGTTGCCATTGGTAATTAAAATCACCGTTACCACCCGAAGCAGTGACACTAAATGTTACATCTTGTGATTCACAAATGGTTTGATTTCCAGGTTGATCAATTATAACAATTGGGTTATCACAAGTTGAGCAATTTTGACCTTGTACTTCGGAAACCGAACTACAACCTATATTATTATCCTCTACTTGTACCGTTTCGGTTGTTATATCTATTAAATCGACTAAGTTACAGCATGTAGATAATTGACTATTTCCATTAACAAATAAATATTGTAAACTTTGCAAGTTCTCAAAAGATGGAAATTCTTCTAAAGCATTATTATTAGAAATTCTAATTTTATCTACTTCTGTAATATTTGGAAAGCCAGAAAAATTAGTAAGTGAATTATTACTAATGATATCAATACTTGTTATTGAATTAGTTATAGCAGATGTATTAATTATGGTTTGAATGTTTTGAAGAGCATTCAAATCTGTTAAATTTGAATTATCCGTAATTGAAATATATTTTTCAATCGATAGAATATTTTCAAGTCCTGCTAAACTAGTTATCAAATCACAGTTGTTTATCGAAAGACTTCCTTTGAGTTCGGTCATTGAAGAAAACCCATTCAGATTTAAAAGTTCATCGCATTGACTTATACCTAGATTACCATTTATAACACTGATTGAAGAAAAAACAGATACATCTTGAATTGGAATATCGTTCAGGAATAATCCTCCTAAAGTAATTATATTCTGTAAAGCATCTATATCTACCAAATTTTCACAAAATTCAATATTAATTGGACCTGAAACATTTGTTATATTTTCGAGTCCGGTTAAGTTTATTAAATTATCATTATTAAAAATACTAAGCGTACCCTGAATATTTGTTATATTTTGTAAGGCAGACAAATCATTTAAACTCTCATTATTTTCAATCATCAAGGTTCCAACACTATTAAGACTATTTAGTCCTTCCAAGTTCAGAAGCGATTCGTTGTCTTCAATTAAAAGATTTTCAGTACATAACAAGTTGTTAAAGCCAGTAAAATCTGCTAATAATGGGTTTTTAATTATACTAATAAAACCTTCAACTTTCACTAATGAACTTAAAGGGCTTAAATCGTTAATATCTGACAATCCAGCTCCTACATTATTAATGTACAAATCTCCGTAAATAGTATCACATAAAATTGCTCCAAAATCAACAACATCTTGTTGTGAATATAAATAAACATTCTCTTGACAAGAAAAATTGGAATAATTACAAGTGCCATCATCTTCTGTAGCAGTACTATCATAATTTGTAGCAGTAGGATCGGTACAACCTAAGGTTTCAAGTTCGTCACATATTCCATCACTATCTATATCGGAAATACAATTTCCATTGCAGTCATAATAATTTGGTGCATAATTACAAGTTCCATCGTCTGAAGTGGCATTGGCATCATAATTACAGGCTAATAAATCGGTACAACCGAAGGTTTCAAGTTCGTCACATATTTCATCACTATCTATATCAGAAATACAATTTCCATTGCAGTCATAATAAATTGGTGCATAATTACAAGTTCCATCATCTGAAGTGGCATTGGCATCATAATTACAGGCTAATAAATCGGTACAACCGAAGGTTTCAAGTTCGTCACATATTTCATCACTATCTATATCAGAAATACAATTTCCATTGCAGTCATAATAAATTGGTGCATAATTACAAGTTCCATCATCTGAAGTGGCATTGGCATCATAATTACAGGCTAATAAATCGGTACAACCGAAGGTTTCAAGTTCGTCACATATTCCATCACTATCTATATCGGAAATGCAATTTCCATTGCAGTCATAATAAGTTGGTGCATAATTGCAAGTTCCATCATCTGTATTGGCATTGGCATCATAATTACAAGCTAATAAATCAGTACATCCATATACTTCTGAGCCACTACAAACGCCTAAACAACTTGCTTCATTAACTCTCATTCTAATTAAGTCTCCAGGTTGTGGTCCAAAACCAAGTGAGAAATCAATACCAATACTGTTATTAAAATGGCAGTAACTCATTATCGTTCCTGCTGATGGTAAAAGAGGATTAGCTGCATCATAACAATTTGCACCTTCTGTTGGGTCAACATATATAGTACCACAGTCATCAATTTGCTCATCTCCGTTAACTCCCCAGTTACAACTATGTGTATGATATGAACCAAGATTATGGCCAATTTCGTGAGTTGTAGTTAATAAATTAGTTGAATAGGCAGGGAAAGGAACGATATTGGTAAAAATACTTGTTGAAACAGCATAAGGACCGGATTTGTAAAAATCGTTGTATGCAGCACAAAGTTTATTTCTAAAGGCTACACCACCTCCAAGAAATCTACCCGATAAAAAATGTGCTAAATCTCCATTAAAACTATTTTGTACTGTTTCTCCAAAAGCTTTAAGAATATCTGTAGAGGTTGTTTCGGAAGCATAAGGATCTAAAGTTTCCCAAACAAATACTTCTGAAATTAGTACTGAGATATTTTCATTATCATAAACTAAACTAATTTGGTTAAACAGATTACTTACAAATTGCTCAACACTCACCAAATCACTGCCTAAATTTTGATATAGTTCGTAATCACATTCAAAATAAATATGTACACAATTATCAGAAGAAACTGATTTATTCACTATATCACTTTCTTCTTTATATAGTTTTTCTTCCATATTTAGCCCTTCTGAATCACATCTGAATGACGGCGGATTGACTAATTTCCGATCATTATAGAAAACGTGTTTATCTTCTTGATTCGGCAAGGTATTAATAAGGTAATTCCCTTTACTATCGGAAATAAAAACATTTAACTCATTTTCAAAAACACTCAGGGCAACCATGGAGTTTTTATTCCCTTTTACTATTCCTTGATAATGAATTCTTTGCAAAGGTTGGTTAATACTTCCACTACTGCCTCTTACAACAAAATCATCAGTAGAAATATCTACTTCCATTAACAATAACTCAACTGATTCATTTACACCTATGGGAATTTTAAAATTAATTTGATTGGGTTTTAATTCAATCAACTCTTTCAACCCATTATTTGAAATATCTAGGATAATTGCTTCGTTCACATATTGTTTAAGCTGGCTGTTTTGTTTATTCGTATTAAATTCTAAGATATTAACATCTATAAAATTACTCAGGTTAATATTGTGATCAATTTTTTTCGATATTTGATTACCTGATTTTTTAACATCTAAACTTTGTAAATATTCGGATAAGTTATCATTTTTAATTAAATCATTACCACTTAAAATAACGGAGTAAACCATCGTAAGGGTAAATAGGAGTATTAATTTTTTCATTGTAGTTTATCTTTATAATAGAGTTAATGATTTAACATCAAAATTATAAATAATTAGTCGATTTTCATATAAAGTGCTCATATAAAAATCGACTAATTATTTATATGATTTACTTTAACACCTCGAAGCTCCCACTATGGACAACATTTTGATATTCAAGCTTATACACATATATGCCATTAGATAAATTAGCAACATTGTACTCAATTTTGGTGTTTCCATAATCTAAACTTTCTTTTTCAATTATTTGGATTATCCTTCCTGTAATATCAAATATTTGCAGTACAACCTTATCTTGTACATTGGATACGATTTCAAAATTTACAATGTCGTTACCAGGAATAGGGTAAACCTTTACATCCATCTGATCTTCAAGTTCATTAAAAAGTAAACTAACTTGCTGTATTCCAAGATTACCTGTAAATGAAAGATTCACATCCAATATTTGATCATTCCAACTGAATAACAGTTTTTCACCTATTAACACCCCCTCTCTCATATCTTCTGTTAATGGGTCATCGCCATAAATTGGCGAAGTCATTAAATAGCCTTCTTGTATAACTTCTAAAACGGCTATAGTTTCACCACTTTCACTTATTACGTTTATACGCTCTCCTGCTGGCAGGTTGCTTGTGCCGTTTATGAAGTTGAAAATGTTGCTTGGATTTTGTATTGCTTTTCCTGAACTATTAGCAACTTTTAGCCAGTAACCAAAACCATTTTCCATTTGCTGAAGCGTATTTAAAAAGGTAGGTAAATTTGGATCATAGGTTAACGTTCCACTATCGAAACCTGTTACAAATTCTAAGTCCCCGCTAGCTATTAAATCTGCAAAGTAAACATTAGGGGCTTGTGGATTACCAGGGGGATAAGCAACTAAATTCCAACCAGCATCTAAAGGCTTGCGGTAGTTGCTGTTTAAACAAGTACCTGAAACGGTTAGTAAGTCGTCATTTTGCACTTTTATCCAGTAGCCAAAACCACTTTCAACTTCTGTTAAAGTATTTAAAAACGGAGGGTCGAAAGGATTATAGACTAAAGCACCATTATCAAAACTTGTTATATATTCAAGATTATTTGTCTGCAAATCCTCAACTACAGAAGTAATACTTGGATCATTAGGAATTAAATCAAAAGATATTAAATTCCAGCCACTCTTTAACTCAATACTTTGTGTACAAGTATTAGAATTTGATTCAAAATTATAAATATCATTAGGATTATTATAAGCTGGAATTGTACCTCCATTGTAATTTTGCCATGCTGTGAATTGCTTTATTTCATTACTTTCTGTATAGTCCTTATAGGTATTACCAGAAACATCATAAACTTGTAATGTAAAATACTCTCCATCATTCATCCCTTCATCTAAGTTAGGGGTTGTGGCATCATCACCATAAATTTGCATATTAATATACGCAATGTCACTATTTATAGTCAAATCATCAATTCCGACAATATTTCCGTCTTCGTCAAAAGCTGCAATCCAATCACCATCTTCTGCCGGAATACTTTCTATTTGTACTTGTCCTCTAAATAATCCTGATTGATTGGTAGGTGTAACTTCTCCCCAATTGTATGGATAATCTCCCCCACAAACATTTGCAATAGTCTCATTGCCCTGTAGTAGATCATTTATACTAATTTGTAATGTACCACTACAATCAGGACTACTATCGGAGGTTAATGTTATTTCAAAAAGCGATGATGAATTTAAATCTGCTTGGGTAAAAATAACATATCCAACAGTAGATCCATTTATACTTGAATTGGTTGTCCCAATATTAGTTGAAACTGTGAAGGACTCATCATTTCCAGCATATAATGTACCAAATGCAAATACAAATTCAGCTGGTGAAAGTCCTAAACTCCAATCTGTATTATTGCCACAAGCTGTTGCTAAAGTTATATCTGAAGTAATTGTCAAATTTATTGGATCAACATATTCTATGTTAAGTAAACAATTACAATCGCTTGGACAAGAATCATAGGTCTCCCCTGTTTCGCATACATTATTACCACAAACTAATCCTGAGCTTTGCCCAGCAGTAAAAGTATAAATATCTTCAATGTCTTGTCCATTGCAATCACTAGTATTGTCACCATTTTCTCCATTATCTGGGTAAGCAGAAAAGATTGTATTCCCATCACTATCACTTATGGTATATACTCCACCATTCCAGCTATCCCCCCAGTCATCATAAGCAATAAAACTGTAATCCACACCATTCGTTAAACAGATTGTAAAGTATTCATCAAAAGGTACAGTATAATCGCTACAATTAGATGAAATTATTTCATTGCCAAATTCATCTATTATAGCCCAACTAATTTCGTCTGGCCAGTCAGATGAGGATGTTATAATTTCAAAATTATAATCAATACAATCTTCTTCAACATCAAAAGTGATTTGAGATTCTAAATCTTGTCCTATACAATCTTCTGTTTGATCCCCAGCAGTTGAATTGTTGGGAATATAATTATTAATTAATGTATCTCCATTTTCAGCAAATAAATTTAAAATGGCTCCGTTCCAACTATCACCAAAATCATCAAAAGCACTAAAGGTGTAATTATCACCAAACGGCAAGCAAAAAGTAGTAGTAACTACACCAATAGATCCAGCATAGTTTCCACAGGGCACTGCTGCATAAACTGTACCATCAACACCTTGAATTGACCAACTTATATCGGCAGGCCAGGTTGTTACTCCACCTCCAAAATCAATCGAAAGAGTATGTAATACCTCCCCTGATGCACAACTTAAATATGTACAACTTCCATCATTTACCGTAGCTTCAGGATTATAATTCTCTGCTATTGGATCAGTACACCCATAAACTATACTACCAGCTGTAAAATTGATAATACTTTCAATATCTGCATCTTCACAATCAGTAGTGCTATCCCCACTACTACTATTGGTAGGCATAAACTCATCGATCAAAATGTCTCCACCATCAGAGATTAAAGAAATTGTGGCTCCATTCCAGCCATCTCCCCAATCATCATAAGCATAAAATTGATATTCTTCGCCAATGGTTAGACAAACTACTTCACTTAATAAGCCCGAGATATTCGTATAATCTCCACATTCAACTTGCAGAACAATATTCCCACTACTATCTAACAGTTGCCAAAAAATTTCATTAGGCCATGTTGTGGTAGAACCAGCGCCAAGATTTATATTTAGTGTGTGTAATTCTTCTCCATTATTACAATTAGTAACATATTGACAACTACCATCATCTTCTGTAGCATTCGGGTCGTAATTAATTGCATTTACAACTGTACATCCCAATATTTCTAATTCATTGCAAACACCATCACCATCTGTATCGTTAATGCAATTTTCTTCACAATCATAATATGTTTGAGGGAAAAAGCAACTACCATCATTCGTATTAGCTGATGGTTCAAAATTACATGCACTGGGTATTGTACAACCGAATATTTTTGTACCAGCCTCAAAAGTAATTATAGTTTCTATATCAATAGTGTTATCTGAGCCACAGGATAAAGAGGCATAATTACTTGTTGTATTTATTGGCATAACATTGTCAATTAGTACATCGCCACCTTCAGAAGTCAAGGTTATAGTATTACCATTCCAACCATCACCAAAAGTATCATAAGCATAAAAGGAGTAATCGTTTCCTGGTATGAGACAAATAGATTCATTAACGATACCGCTCCCATTTGTATAATCTCCACAATTGCTTCCTGCAACTATATTACCGTTAGAATCGAAAATTGACCAAAATATTTCATTTTCCCAACTACCTGTTAGGTCTATAGAAACAATGTGTATTTCTTCATTAGCTGAACAACTAACAACATATTCACAACTACCGTCATCAACTGTAGCTTCGGTATCATAGTTTATGGCCGCAGGATCTGTACAACCATAAACTTCTTGATTACCACAAGAAGACAAGCAGCTTGCATTACTCACTCTATGACGTATAAGATTACCAGGTTGTGCAGAGAATCCGAGAGAAAGATTTATTCCAACAGGATCCAGGTGACAATAACTCATAACGGTTCCTCCATTAGAAGGAATAATCGGGTTTGTAGATTGAAAACAGCCATCTCCTTCAGTGCTATTATTAGAGTGAACACTACCACAATCATCTATTTGGGCGTCACCATTTATACCCCAAGCGCAAGCATGTGTATGTCTTGAACCTAGGTTATGCCCTAATTCATGAGCAACTACCATAACATTCCAAGAAAAATTTGGTAGAGGAATGATTGATGAAGTACTAATACCTCCAGATACACCATAAGAATAAGATGAAACACACAATATGTCTCGGAAAGCTCTTCCTCCCATAGACTTAGTAGTTAGGAAGTGAGCTAAATCACCATTGAAACTTGTTCTTAAATCTCTAAAATCATACAATAAATCTGCAGTATTATCAATTGAATTTAATGGGTCTATATTTTGCCAAACAAAAACTTCCGAGATATATACAGTTATATCTTCATTTGCATACAGTAAGCTAACCTGATTAAATAATTCAGTAACGTATTGCCCAACATTTGACAAACTATTTCCCAAATCCTGATACATTTCATAATCACATTCGAAATAAATACTTACACAATTATCTACAGAAACCGATTTTGATACTTCTTCATAATCATATTTATCGTTTCCGATATTTAGGTCTGAATTTTCGTCTTCAGTATTACATGAAAAATATTCCGGGTTTTTATAATCCTTATCATTATAAAACAAATAAGAGGCTTTATCATTTGGATTTTGTTTTACGAAATAATTCCCAGCTTTATCAGCTATAAGTAAACTTATTTCATTTTCAAAAACACTGAAGGCTACTAAGGAGTTTTTATTGCCTTTAACAAAGCCATGATAAAATATACCAAAACCTGATTCGATCTTTTTACCAGAACTACCATTAACAGAAAAGTCCGACCCAAGAATATTCACTTCTTTTAAAACCAATTCAATTTGCGTATTTGATTTTGTAGGAATATTCAGTTCTATAAAAGCAGGTTTATCATTAAAAATTGAAGTTACCATTTCCTGGTCGATAACTTTCAGATCTGTGGCGGCATCTAAGTAATCTTTCCAATAGTTACTTTTTTTGTTTAAATCAATTTCAAACAAATCGATATTAACAGGGTTATAAATAACTGGATTTATTTCATTATAAACCCGATTACCCTGAGCATCCTCATTAAGGATACTTAAATAATCTTCAAGGTTATTGGTGCTAATTAAATCTTGCGATTTGAGAGAAAAAGATAATAGTAATGAGCATACAAAAAGGATAGTTTTAAACATAATTAAGGGTTTGTGATAAAGTTTAATCAAAATTACAAAAAAAGACATAAAATGCCTAATAATCAACGAATTATAAGAGAAATGATTCCGCAAATAGCTTTGATGTTCATTAAGATATAGCAATGAAACAAACAAATTACTTAAGAACATAAAATATAACTTCAGTAACATCAAATAAGTTCCTTTTATCATAAAACTTTCAATTTGCCTGTGTTTTGTTATTTTGTAAACTTACCTGCTTGCTTTTGCTCACCTGATATTAGTTTGTAGGTGTAAATTCCGTTAGATAAGCTTTGTACATTGCAATCAATAATTTGTTTACCTATGCTTAGAGTAGCTTTTTTAATGCTTTCAACTAAGCGTCCTTTGGTATCAAATATTTGTAGTAAAAATTCTCCTTCCAATTCGGTTTCAAACTCAAAGTTCACAATATCCTTTGCAGGAACAGGATATACTTTAAGAGATAAATTATTATTCAAATTAGCAATATCTTCAAATACTAAATTTATTTGCTCTACGCTTAAATCTCCTGTAAAATTCACTTCAACATCCAATATTTGATCATTCCAACTGAATAACAGTTTTTCACCTATTAACACCCCCTCTCTCATATCTTCTGTTATTGGGTCATCGCCATAAATTGGCGAAGTCATTAAATAACCTTCTTGTATAACTTCTAAAACGGCTATGGTTTCACCACTTTCACTTATTACGTTTATACGCTCGCCTGCTGGCAGGTTACTTGTTCCGTTTATGAAATTGAAAATGTTGCTTGGGTTTTGTAATGCTTTTCCTGAACCACTGTCTAACTTTACCCAATAACCATAATTTCTTTCTAACAATTTAAGTGTGTTTAAAAATGGAGGTAATTCAGGATCAAAGGTTAAAGTTCCTTCCTTAAATCCAGAGATGTATTTTAAAACACCTAAATCAATTAGACCTGACAAATACACTTCAGGTGCAAAAGCTTCTTCTGTTATATACCCCATTAAATTCCAACCATTATTAAATTCAAATGGAAATGCTTCATTTGTACATCTTCCCTGAATTGCTAATTGGTCATTTTCTTCAACTTTTACCCAATAGGCATACCTATCTTCTACTTCAATTAAAGTATTTAAAAATGGTGGCAAATCAGGATCATAGATAGAAGCTCCATTGTTAAAACCTGTTACATATTTCAAGTTGCCAACTTTTAAACCTCCAAATACATCAGTAATAGTTCTGCTTTCTGGTTGAACAAATAAAGAAATTAAATTCCAACCAGCTTTTAGTTCAATTTCTTGATAACAATCGAATACAGAATCGTTGCTATCGGTATTATTGGCAACATATCCATTGGGTTGTTCACAACTTTGAATAAATGTATTTACATCACCAAAACCATCGTTATCGGCATCGAGATACCAAATAGGAGCATTATTATTATCACAATTAGGGTTAGTGTTGTTTTCTATTTCTTCAGCATCAGAAATACCGTCGTTGTCGGTGTCTGGAGTGCTTGGTGATGTTCCAGCTTCTATCTCATCTAAATCATTGATTCCATCTCCATCTGTATCAGAGTTATTTGAATTAGAACCAATTACATTATTTTCAATACAATCTGTTAAGCCATCATTGTCTGAATCTATAATCTCATTGAGACATATATTTGAATTCTCGATTACATATAACTTCTTAGTTATTTCTTTGGAACATTCATTAATTGTTGCTTTCAATTTAATTTCATAAGTACCAACAGACAAGTTATTCAATTTAATTAATACATCTGAACTTATTTCTTCTCCATTTACTTCCCATGTATAATTTACGTCTTGAATTTCCTGAACAGAAATAGTTACAGTATCTGATATAGAAGCAAATTGAGATGACAAATAAAAGTCAACTATTTCATAAGATACCAAGTCACAATCTAAATATTCTTTTTCACTCAAAAGCAACCCCGAATATCCATCACAAACCGCATTTGAAGAAAATAGTCGAATATCATAATAGCTTGGTATAGATAAATAACTAGTTAATAATGTAAAGGATTCTGTTACAGTTTCGCCTACTGAAATTGTTCCTATATTAACAGTATCTTCTAATATTTGGTGGTTTTCATATATTTCATAAACTGCATATACATTTTCGGCATCTATTTGACTATTATTTCTTATTTCGTAGCTTATTTCATATATCTCATTGGGAGCAACACCATCAGGCTGTTCTAAAATATTAAGTTCTATGTAACTCGTACAAGGTAATCCATCTAAGTAATTGTAAACGGTTTCTATGCCTTCTGTTAAAATTTCACATTGAGTATTTAAATAGTTAATATCATTATCTAAACTATCAATTGTTAAACTATTAATATCCTGTGGAATCAATAATTTACTCACCAATTTTATATTTAAAGCTGCTCTGTTATTAAAATCTGCTTCAATATTATACGCAATATTTTCAATCAAAATTGAGTCGAAGTTTTCAATATTTGATAATCCAATATTCTTCTGAATTGTAATTGGCAAAAATGCTTCTTCTACACTTTGGGTATAAAGAGAGTCTAAAATTATTATTTCACTAATGTCTTCAAAACTAACTTCAGTTCCATTATCCAATTTATCAATGATATTGTTTATTGAAGCTATATAATTATTGTGAGCATTACTTACTTGAAAAGTTTTTCCAGTATAAAAGCTCGAACTACAAGGTGAATTGTTTTGAATTTCTTTATAAAAATTTTCAGTAACTTGAAATATTGCATTATTATAAACAGCTGAATATGCTCCTAGATTAACCGCAGCTCTGACTCCGTGCGTTATTGTTTGTCCAATTTTTATATTTTCTGAATAACTCCCAATTTTATTACTTAGCAGGCTTAAAAAACTATCATCTGCATCTAAAAAATCAAGATTGAGTTCTTTACCTAAATTTGAAACCGATTCATTTAACTTTTCTAATGCTAATGTGATGTCAGCCAAGTTTGAAATATTATCTAAATTTTCTGAAAGACCGAAAACGCAATCTGTGATATCTTCCAATTCTTCATATTCCGACCTGAAATCATCAACCTGAAATGCCGAATCTGACCAGCCTAAACAACCAACTACTTCAGGATTATTTATAGCAATTTTTTCTTGTAATAATTCATTGACAGAAAAATTATAAGGGAATGATGGGTTCTGATAATTGGAAAGATTATTTATACCATCTGATACTGTTTTAATTGTATTTTGTGTACCACTAACATCTGCTTTTCCGATAAAATGATTTTTTAAAATTAAGGATTTGGGTAAATCTGTGAATAAAGGTTTAAGAGAAAGTCCCTGAAAGAATTTTACAGACTCTTCAACTTGATCATCTGATAGTTTTCTCTTTAAATCTTTAAAAATCTCTGAGATTTCTTTAACTGCTTCATTATCATCTCCGAATAATATCTCAATTAATTTGGTGTTAATTTTAATTGAATTTTGAATAGTTTTCTTTATCAATTCAATTTCCTTTTTTTCCTCAGATGTTGAGGAAACTCCAATTTTTTCAAGAAAACTATTTATCGCTTTTGAAATGTTATCAGCTATTTGCATTTGCTTCAAAAAGAAATTAATGATTTCATAGCTTGAATCGGTAGCATCATTAAGAAGCTTTTCGGCATCTTCAAAATGAGCTTTCAACAATGTATTAAGAGCATAAACACGTGCCATTTGCTCAACCAATAACTCTTGATTTTCTATGGCTATATTCTCCCAGTTTTCTAACAAATTCTGTTCAATATAATAATCATAGTCTAATGGAACATCCAAAGAATTGATTGAAAAGTTGGCAGATTGTTTTTCAACTATTTCTTTAAAATTATTTGTTTGTTCTTCTATTTCACGATATAATGAAGCTGGAAAAACAATGCCAATAGAATCACCAACCGAGATAGTTGTTTGAATACTTGGCATTGTTAAAGGTGTTCCTACAAAAGAACCATCTGAAACCTTAATAATATATTCTGTTGCTGAACTATTGAAAACATCTATTTCAAATTCATTATAAACCATTGAAATATTTACTAATTCATTTGGATTATTTGCCTCGTACAGCTCTACTTTAAATAGTAAATCTGTATTATTGTATTGTGAAATGGCAGAATAATTTTCAAGAATATTTAAATCTATTATTGAACCTTTAATAGATGGCTGTAGTGATATATCTTCACAGCTACACTCATAATTCTGAGCAACACAGTCTGTTTGTATCTCGGATAAGCTATTACAATTTCCACCATTATTAACCATTGAAAAACCATCTTGTGTTATTTGTGCTAAACATCCTAAAACACAACAGTTCAATAAGCCAGTATTATTTTCGACATATAAGCTTCCACCTAGAGTGCATAAATTATTAAAACCCTCTAAATTTTCTAATAAATTATTGTATCGTATTATTAAATCTCCTTCAATAGTATTGAGGTTATTCAACCCATTTACTGCATTTAAACCTAATGATATAGTCGTATTTCCTGATGAATCGTTCAAAGTAAACTGACAAGCATTAATTTCAAAATCACCGCCAACATACAATAGGCTATTTAACTCTATATCACTAATTGAAGAACAGTTTAAAAACAGATCTCCATTTACAGTGCTTAAGTTCGATAAGCCATTTATAGAAGTCAAAGGTGATGGCTCAGGAAAGCCATCGCCATTACCATCATTTGTGTCGAGAAATGAACTAATCGATAAATCACCATTGATTAATTCAATATTAGAAAACGCATTTAGATTTAAAACTGTACCATTTAGTTGGTCGTTAATGTTCAGACTTCCTTCAATTTCGGTGCAATTAGGGTAATCAATAGCAAATTGGTCTATTTCTGCTTGAGTAGTAAAAGTTAAATTACCTGCTGGTGGGCATTGGTTGCAGTTACTGATACTTACAACTGCCGAAGCTGAAGCACTACAACCATTACTATCTGTAACGGTTAAAGTGTAAACACCCGAGTTTATTACTGATATATTTTGGGTGGTTAGACCATTTGACCAGTTGTAAGCATTAAAACCTGATGGTGCAGTTATTATAACTGGAGCTTCTTCAATACATACACTAACATCTGTTAGGGATATATTAGGAGGGTTGTTTTCACAGTCGATACAATCGCAGGTAGTTAGGTTGATTGTTGTACCCGTAGGACAAGCAAATGTACAAGAACCATCATCGGATATAGCATTAGGATTATAATTGATAGCACAGGGTTCTGTACAGCCAAAATCGGTAGCACAATTACCCACCCCACAACTATTTTCTATTTCTTGTAAGGAGTTGCAGTGTGTGGCATTACCATAAATAAATAATTCCTCTTGAGTTAACTGCATTATACATTCAATTTCACAACAATTACTCAGTGAATTATTACTAACTACTTTTAAACCTCCTGAGACACTAATTAAATTAGATAAGCCACTTATATCCTCTAAATTAAAATTATCTCGTATTGTCAAATCCCCATTTATAGTGGTAAGATTTGATAAACCATCAATATTTTCTAATAAAAAATTATCTTGAACGTATAAATTGCCCCCAATTTCTGTCAGGTTTAGTAACCCATTTAGATTATTTGCATTTCTTATATACACATCTCCTTGATGGCTTGAGCAGTTTGGATAATCAATTATAAATTGATCTATTTCTAATTGAGAATCAAGTATCAAATCTCCCTCTGGTGGACATTCAATTGCATTAAAGCAATCATCTAGAACACAATTTTCATTTATTTCTTCAAAAGAGTTACAAGTAATTCCATTATCATGAACATCTACCCATCCATTTGTAATCTGAGATAAACATTCTATCACACAACAATCAGATAGATTGGGGTTGTCAGATATAGCAACCACACCATTAATGTAAGAAAGATTAGAAAGATTACTTATATCAACTAAGTTGTTGTTTTCGCGAATAACTAGACTTCCGCTAAGTGTATTTAAATTACTGAAAGCAGATATTTCTGTTAATAAAAGGTTGTTTTCTATTAAAAGATTTCCTCCTATATATTCCAAACTGTTAAAACCGTTTAAAATGGGAGTACCCAACATCTGATTTTCCGCTTGTGAAGAACCATTTATATAGTTATAATTAATATTTAAATTGCCATTAATGTTTGTAAGAGAGTTCAAAGTGAAATCTGAAAGAGATGTAGAAGTAATATTTAAGTCTCCTTCTATTATGGTCAAATTCGATAAAACACTCAATGAGTTTAACTCTGAAGGATATAAATGTAATCCACCTAAATCATCAACATAACCATAAAAACCTAAATAGGTTAAATTAAAATTACCATTAATAATTTCGATATTTGATAAAGGAGCTAAACTAGTTATCCAAGTCTCAGAGTCTTCCATAGAAATTATAGATTCAAAAAAACTGATAAAATTATTAATCTCTACCCCACCATCAATCTCAGTACAATTCGGATAATCAATAATGAACTGGTCTATTTCTGCTTGTGTTCCAAATACTAAATCTCCTGCTGGTGGGCATTGTGCCTTTACAGTTGTAAAGTGGCAACTCAATAATAGTAACAGGTTTATGATATGTAGGTAGTAATGTTTCATTTATGTTGGTTTAGTTTTTTGTTTTGGTAAAACCTATCAGGTCGTTAGTTTGGCTACGCTCACTAACCGTTTCCACAGCGGAGAATGAACACTAAGCTCACTAAGTCTCTGATAGGTTGAATTGAAATATTATCGTATCACCTCAAACTTACCTGCTTGCTTTTGCTCACCTGATATTAGTTTGTAGGTGTAAATTCCATTTGATAAGTTTTGTACATTGCAATCAATTATTTGTGTACCTATGCTTAGAGTAGCTTTTTTAATGCTTTCAACTAAGCGCCCTTTGGTATCAAATATTTGTAATATAAATTCGCCTTCTGTTTCAGTTTCAAACTCAAAATTTACAACATCTTTGGCTGGTACTGGGTAAACTTTTAAAGCTAACTCATTTACTAAATTTGCAGTATTGTCAAATACAAGATTTACTTGTTGTATGCTTAAATCACCTGTGAAATTCACATCAACATCTAAGGCTTGGTTATTCCAACTAAATAGCAACTTCTCCCCTACTTTGATATATTCTTGTACGGCTTCTGTTAATGGGTCATCGCCATAAATTGGTGTAGTCATCAAGTAACCATTTTGTAATACTTCTAAAACGGTTATCGTTTTACCACTTTCACTTTTCACGTTTACTCGCTCGCCTGCTGGCAGGTTACTTGTTCCGTTTATGAAATTGAAAATGTTACTTGGGTTTTGTAATGCTTTTCCTGAACTATTAGCGACTTTTAGCCAGTATCCAAAACCATTTTCCATTTGCTGAAGCGTATTTAAAAAGGCAGGTAAATTAGGATCATAAGTCAACGTTCCATTATCAAAACCTGTTACATATTCTAAATTACCACTACTTTCTAAGTCAGCAAAATACACATTTGGTGCTTGTGGATTACCTGGGGGATAAGCCACTAAATTCCAACCAGCATCTAAAGGCTTGCGGTAATTTTCATCTAAACACCTACCTTCTACTATCAGGTTGTCTGCATTTTGAACTTTCACCCAATAGCCAAAGCCATCTGTAACTTGTGTTAGGGTATTCAGGAAAGGTGGTAAATTGGGATCATATACCAAAGCTCCGTTATCGAAACCTGTTACGTATTCTAAGTTGCCAGCTTGCAAACTTGAAAACACATCTGCAATCAAACGACTATCGGGTTCTATATCTAAAGATATTAAATTCCAGCCTGCGCTTAAGGATATGGTTTGTTGACAGGTTTCAGTTTGGTATTCAAATGATGTATAAGCTTCAACAACTGGTGTTTTTATTTCTATATTACCGACATTATCGGTGGCAATAGAATAGAACTCATAGTAAGAACCTGTATTACCTGCAAAATAAACAGTATCTTTATTATAAACATTGGGATAAAGTTGCATATAATCCCCTCCATTTTCAGATGCAAAAATTGTATAAAATCCAACGCCTGATTCATTATCAACACCAGATATTGGTATAGCAATTAAAGAATCGATTGTAACCGCAGGTATGGATAACAACTCACTACTTGGAGGCAATAAATCAATAGTATTTATCCAAGTATTGGTAATAATTGGTTCATTAAAATCGAAAATAATAGATGCTCTGTTACTTATAACTGTTCCGTGGGCTAAGTCTGCTTTTCTATTTATAGAATAACTTGCACTTGCCTGACCTGATACACCATCAACATTGGGTGGAAGAAAACCTAAATCTGGATCAAAATGAACATCCATATTTTCAGGATTTAAGGATAGAAAATTCCAGTGAATTACACCATTGTCAGGATTAAAAACACCATTGATACGAACTATGGTATTAATTTCTGGACGCATATCGTAATCAAGTGTGAAATTTTGTTGATTTGGCGATAAATTAATAGTACGTTCTCCAATTCTTATTGTGCCAAATTGGAAAGTTTCAAAATCAAAATGTTCTACATTCAAAGTATCAAATACATTTACTTCAACTGCGTTAGCTGTGGCTGTATCTACATTTTCAAAGAAAACGGTATAAGGAAAAACAACTTTATTATTTAAGTAATTTTCATCGCTAAATCCATTCGGTCCTATTATTTCATTAGGATCAAATGAACTTACTATTCTAATTTCTGTTTTGTGAATATATTTTTCTACAAAATCTTTGCAATTTAAAAAAATATCAAGTGCTCCACTGGCTTTATCTAAAAAAGACACAACACCTTTCAACACTTTATATATTTCATCAGCTGGTGAAAAGTTTAGTGCACATTGTGTCAAATCTACAGCTACGCTGAATGCAAGATACCCTGCTTTCAATGCTCGTATGCCTTCACTATTTTTTTGTTCGGCAGATCTTACAAAATTGAGTATTGCTAAAGCCCAATCTACACAACTTGAATAATCAAATGCACCTTCAATTACTGTACCTAACGACCATATACACCTCACAGCACTATCATCTATCGAACTTAATAATGTTTGAATTATATCTGGAGAAATTTTACCTTCTTCATTATCAAGTTCATCAAGTAACTCGAATGGAAAATCATACGCTAATAGTGGTTTGGTATTCCATATATAACTTTGTCGGTTTATTGCTTCTGAAGGTGAGTTATTTAATGAACTTTGTTTCGTTCTCAAATAGAATCCATAACTTAAAATTTCACCTGGTTCAACTTTTGGAATTATTAAACTATAAACACGATATGGATTAATATTTCCAAATAAAGTATCTATTTCAATATAGTTACTTACACCGTCTTCAGGTATGCCAAATTCCTCTGCACTAATAATATTATCAAATATTACTTCATCAACCGCATATTCGGGTATGGCAATCATTACGGGAACATAATAAGCAGTAACATTTCCAGAATTTGATATTGTAAAGCCACTTGGTGTTGGGCGACTAATAAGTGTTCTAGGGATGTATAAATTCAGATCAATTAGTGCATCTAAAACTTCCTGTACTATTAAATTATTATCAAATGTAATTGGAGCTTGATTCGGGCTAGTGACCGTTACTTCATATTCTCCAAGCTCTACATGGTCAAAAGTTATAAAACCAGATAAATCACCCTTATCATTTATGAAAGTAGAATCTGGTGAATAAATAACACCACTTGGGGAAACTAACTCAAAGCTGGAATCAGTACTTAAATCTGCTCCATTGACTGAAAAATAGAAACCTCCGTCGTTAGCAATAAATGTTGGATAAAAATTATCTACTTTTGTTACTGTAATTGATTTACAAAGTGTATTTGTATTATCAGCATCAACAACCAAACAACTATTACTTACTGTTAAGCAAACTTCATAAGTGCCTGGTAAATCATAAGTATGTAAGAATGTTTCACCCGTTCCATTGCCTGTATTATCTCCAAAGTCCCAATTATAAATTGTTGCATTTGTTGAATTGTTTATCGCACTTATGGTTGTAGAATTACTGACTATATCAAATTCTGCAACGGCTTGATCGAGCTCACAAACATAAAAAATCTCGCAAGCTCGTACAGACCACTGCCCTAAGTTGTCTTTATAACGAACCAACAAACAATGTTCACCTAGGTCTAAACCTTCTTCCGCTATATCTATAATATCGGAGGTAATTGTTGTATCTGCTATGGTTTCAAGAGACAGAGGAATAGCGTTTCCTAAACCTGGATCGGTATCTATAAAATATTCGGCTTGCACTATTGCCGTTGGTTCATTATCTGTTTGAAAAATAAACAAGGTTTGGCAATCTGGAAAACTCCAATTTCCTAAATCATCTTTATAACGAACACAAAAGCGGTGATGCCCTTCGTCTAATCCTGTTAAATTAACTGTTTCATTTATTATTTCTGCCGTAGTACCGCCTACAATACTTACCGAATTGGCATTTCCAAGCCCTGGATCGGTATCTATAAAATATTCGGCTTGTATTATTTGTTGTGCATTTAAAAAGGAATACATAAATAGCCCAAACAAAATTGTCATTATACTTTTCATATTGGTATATTTATGCCTTTATTAGTCTTGTAAAATTGCTTCAGAATTAAATTGAATAGTGCTGTTTTGCCCAACCGCATTTTTACTTAATTCTAATTTAGTTACTTTGGGTATAAATGGATATAAAGTAAAATCATCTACAAAAGGAAAATCGCCCCCTGTGATCCCCATATCTGTTCCCCCCTGACCTGTACCTATACATGGCGAACCTGTTGCTAATTTTAAGTCTTCTAAATCTGTATTATGATAAAATGGGTCATCACCTAAAAAAAGTGGGTCAGCTCCGATAATACAACTTTCACAATCAATTTGATCTACAAAAGAAATATCTTCTTGAAAAAAACAATTATCATAATTTTGATCAATGAATGTGGTGCTTTGCAGAGACGTAAATATGCAGTTTACAAAATCAAAAGAATTACCTGAAATATAATCAACTTCAATTTGATTTATAACACAATTTTTAAATATTGAACTTGTAGTAGAACCCAATGCAATTGAATAACCAAAAAATGAATTAAAAAAACTCGAGGATTCTATAATTAAATCGATGCTCACAATTCTACTTTTAATTATTTGCAGATTACTAATTACTGGAGATTCAAGCGAAGAATTGAATAATTCATATTGTAAACCTATTCGACAGTTATAAATTAACAAATTACTAATTGTTTCCACACTGCTTAATTTTTTAAAAAAAATAGCACCATTTATTCCTCTAAAGCTTGAATTTGAACATCCTACTCCAGTCATATTGTATTTAAAACCAAAATCTGTATCTAATCCTTCACCTACAAAATGTAATTCTTTATCTATATCTACGAAAGGATTGTTAGTATAACAACCATTTGTTAAATCTCCATAAATATAAATCGTATCTCCTGCACTTGCGTTATCAATAGCTTCCTGTAAATCGGTAAATTGTGCAGGCGTACTTGGGTCGCAGCTCATAGTCCAAGAGTCGGCGTAAGCGTTAATACCTATAAAAAGGCTTAAAATTGTAAAAATTACGTTTTTCATTTTTCAAAAGTTTGTTTGTTAACAAAAAATAGGTTTTAGATAAAACCTATCAGGTCGTTAGTTCGGCTACGATCACTAACCGTTTCCACAGCGGAGACTGAACACTAAGCTCACTAAGTCTCTGATAGGTTGAGTTGTTTAAAGATATAAAATATTATCGAATTACCTCAAACTTACCTGCTTGTTCTTCTCCATTTGCTATTAGTTTGTAGGTGTAAATTCCGTTGGCTAAGGTTTGTACATTATAGTCAATTATTTGTGTACCTGTACTTATGGTCGTTTTTTTAATGCTTGCTACCAAACGACCACTTATATCAAATACTTGAAGCACATACTCACCTAATAAAGATGTATTAAACTCAAAGTTTACCATATCATTAGCTGGAACTGGATAAACTTTGAGAGATAAAAGGGTGGATAAATCACCAACATCATTAAATACTAAATTTACTTGTTGTATGCCTAAATCACCTGTAAAGTTGGCATCTACATCTAAGGTTTGGTTATTCCAACTGAAAAGCAACTTCTCCCCTACCTTAATATTTTCTTGTACGGCTTCGGTCAATGGGTCATCACCATAAATTGGTGTAGTCATTAAATAGCCTTCTTGTACTACTTCTAAAACGGTAATAACTTCTCCATTTTGGCTTATTACGTTTATGCGCTCACCTGCTGGCAAGTTGCTTGTTCCGTTTATGAAGTTGAAAATGTTGCTTGGGTTTTGTATTACTTTTCCTGAACTATTAGCAACTTTTAGCCAGTAACCAAAACCATTTTCCATTTGCTGAAGCGTATTTAAAAATGGTGGTAAATTAGGATCATAAGTCAACGTTCCATTATCGAAACCTGTTACGTATTCTAAATCATTAGAAGTTATTAGATCTGCAAAGTAAATATTGGGAGCTTGTGGATTGCCAGGGGGATAAGCCACTAAATTCCAACCAGCATCTAAAGGCTTACGGTAATTTTCATCTAAACAACTACCTTCTACTTCAAGTAAATCTGAATTTTGAACTTTTACCCAATAGCCAAAGCCATCGGTAACTTGTGTTAAGGTATTCAGGAAAGATGGTAAATTGGGATCATATACCAAAGCTCCGTTATCGAAACCTGTTACGTATTCTAAGTTTCCGGCTTGCAAACTTGAAAACACATCTGCAATCAAACGGCTATCAGGTTGTACATCTAAAGAAATTAGATTCCAGCCCGCAATTAAAGGTATAGTTTGTTGGCAAAGTGCTTGTGTATCATCATTATCATTCGCATTTGAAACATAGCCATCTGGTTGTGTACAGCTCTCTATTGAAATTGAGACATTACCTAAGCCATCATTATCGGCATCTTCGTACCATGTTAGTAATTCACATGTTTGCGCATCTATACAAATATTATCGAAGTAGATATTTTGCCCCCAGTAAGAAGGGAATGTGGTAGAACAAGAAGCCGGCATATCATTTTTAGATACTTCGATCTTTATAATTATTTCACTACCCAAATAAGAAGATAAAGAAAGATCCACATTTCTCCAATCTTCACAATTTGATGGAACCCAAGCACCACCTGCGTCAAAACCTGACACTGTAGAAAGTGAATAATAGTCCCTATAATAAAGTGAACTAAAATTAACACCACAATCATCTGAAACCGATACTTCAAGTGCATTCCCCAAATTACAATAGTACATCATATAGGCATAATCAAATTTTAGATTTGCATCGATATAGCTTGTTAAATCAAGGTATTGTTGTAATAATACTTTTGACTCTCCTAACTGGGAAGTATTACCATAAGTATTAAGAACAATTATTGAGTCTCCAAGAGCGGTACAACTGGTATTAAAAACTTCTTCAAAAATTATATCTACTCCATCTGTATTTTCATTAGACCAACTTTCTAATCCACCATCTTCAAAATCATAACATGTAGCTTCTTCCAGAACAAGATCTTCTATAACTATAGGTTCAGATTTTAGTACAGGACAATCTTCATTCACTAAATTTAGAAGTGAAACATAATACTCACCAGCCTCTTCAACTTGTATTGATGAATTAAGTTCACCTGTTATTTCTTCATCATTAAAATACCACTTATACTGATAATCATTGTTAACTGTTGGATTTGAAACTGATATAGTAGCTGTACTATTGGTACATAATTTTGTCGTATTTGTCGCTACTAGTGGATTATTTAATTCGCATATACTATTCCCGGTAATTGAAATATTATCTAAAACGAAGGAAGTGTAATAGAAATAACCTTCCGTAACAAAATTTATCTCAAAAGGAGCAGCACCTGTACCTGTAAATGATGATAAATCTATGTTGACAGTCTCGTATTCGTCGCAACTTGGAGCGGTAAATTCTCCTGAACCATTATTCACATAAACAGATGGGGAATTCGTAGATAATTGTAAATCACTTTCGTTAAACAAAACTATTGTATCCTGACAGGCTTCGACTATTTCAACTCTAAATTCATCTGGATAATCTGAATCTCTAGCTACATATCCATAAGAAAAAGATAACGTTGCTTCATCGTAAATAGATAAATCTAAAGATGGCAAAACAAGAAAAGATGCATTGTATGCTGTATTCACTCCTACGTTTACATATTCACCTTCTGTGCAATAAAACAATCCTCTACCATCATAGAACCAGTTCGCATGACTACTGACTCCATCATTTATATTATTGACTGTCCAACTATCTGGTTGTTCCTCTTCAAGATCTTCTGAAAAAAGCTCAAAAGTTGGAAAATTTTGAATAAAAGTTGTTCCAGAAATATTATTATATGGATTTTCATCTTGACTACCATTTACCGTTTCAATTTCAACTTTTAGAACATTTAAACCTGACTGAGTAATATTATTACTGCCTAAAGTAATCAATTCAGTCTCGGAACTTGCCAAGTTTCCTGTCCATTGAAAGTTATCTATCAGTTCATCGTTTAAATAAACATTGAAATTTGCGTTTGTTAAATTTCCCGAACCAACATTTGCCAATTCAAATTGAGCATCAAAGGTATCAATACAATTACTTTCTGTTTCAGTAGTTACAATAACTATTGTTGCATCATTGTTAGGCGCTGCCTGAGAAATACAAACATTACTTGTATTCCCTACTAAATCCATCCTGTAATTTTCTATCTGAAATCGCATTCTCTCTTTTTGCCCAATTGTAAATGCATTCCATCCACAAGGATTTGGCATTCCAAAAGTATAATCCATATAATTTTCTATCAGATCGTTTTGATCTCCCAAACCACCCAATGATACTGGTCTGTAAGGATTATTAATTGAAGTGTCATCTTCATCAGTTGTGCAGCTATTACTTCCACTTACACCACAATCAAAATCATCTGGAACTCCTTGATTATTTTTTGGAGGTGTATCACAAACTTTATCTCCATTTAACAAACAATCATCATTATCACAGGTACTTGAAAAAATATGTGCCAATGATAAATAGTGCCCTACTTCATGAGCAAATAATCCACCCCAAAAAGAATATCCATTAATAATAACGATGTTTGTACTTGCTATACCTCCAACACCGGGAGATTGCACTAAATATAAATTCATATATTCATCTTCAGGCCAATTATATATTTCAGCTAAATCACCTATTGATTGATAAGCAGATCTTGTTGCGTTATATGGATCAAAATGACGAATTATTCCAGATGTATAATTTCCATTAGGGTCAATTGTAGCAAGACAAAATTCGATTTCTGTATCAACTCCACTATTAGGATTTTCATATACATAGCCACTTGTGTGTCTGAACCTGTCTGAACCATTTTCAAAAATGGCTATAATTTCATCATCAGATTTATTACCATCTTCCCCTATTGGAATTTCACCATTATGTACTACATGAATAATAACTGGAATAGTATATAATTCATTACTTGACTCGCTTTTTTGAGGGCTTAAAACTTTCCCTTTCATTTCTTTTACATAGGCTTTTTCAAAAGCTTCTTTTTCTGCTTTATAGACTGGGTCCTTAATAAGTTCTTGTTCAATTTTATCAGATCCACAGCCAAAGTTGATTGACTCATTAAGTTGTGCTGAAACATTTATACTTATCAGCATTGTTAAAATTAAAAAAAGTAGATTTTTCATTGGTTTTAAATTTTGTGTGTTTTAAAAATTATGTTTTGTTGTTTTTAAAAAAACCTATCAATATGTTCTAATTATGAGAGATACTTCGATGCGTTCAAAGTGGAAGTTTTTATTCAAACTTCCACTTTTCACTTACTCAGTATGACATCCTGCAAAATTTCAGTTTTCTTTTTTAAGAAAATCTGATAGGTTGATAAATTAAATATTATCGTATCACCTCAAATTTGCCTGCTTGCTCTTGCTCACCAGCAATTATTTTGTAGGTATAAACTCCATTAGCAAGGTTTTGTACATTGTAATCGATTACCTGTGTGCCTGTGCTTAGAGTTGCTTTTTTAATGCTTTGTACTAATTGTCCTTTAGCATCGAATATTTGCAGTAAGAACTTACCTTCTTTTGTTGTATTAAACTCAAAGTTTATAATATCCTTAGCAGGAACAGGATATACTATTATAGCTAATTCGTTCGTCGAATCAACAATATCTTCAAATACTAAATTTATTTGTTGTATGCTCAAATCACCTGTAAAGTTTGCATTTACGTCCAGTAATTGGTTATTCCAGCTAAATAGTAGCTTCTCCCCTACCTTAATATTTTCTTGTACTGCTTCTGTTAATGGGTCATCGCCATAAACTGCTGTAGTCATTAAATAGCCTTCTTGTATAACTTCTAAAACGGCAATAATTTCACCATTTTCGCTTATTACGTTTACTCGCTCGCCTGCTGGCAGGTTGCTAGTTCCGTTTATGAAGTTGAAAATATTAGTTGGGTTTTGAATCATCTTACCAGTACTATTATCATCAATCTTTATCCAGTAACCAAAACCGTTTTCCATATTGGTCAAAGTATTAAGGAAAGATGGCAGAGCAGGATCAAAAGTTATTGTTCCATTATTAAATCCCGTAACAAATAATAAATCATTTAAATCTAGTAGTTCCTCATAATAATTACTTACTGATTGCGGGTTATTTGGCGGATAAGCCACCAAGTTCCAGCCTGCATCATAAGGTTTTCGATAGTTTTCTACCAGGCATGTACCTTCCACTTCTAAAACATCGGCATTTTGTAATTTTACCCAATATCCAAAACCATCTTCCACTTCAACTAAAGTATTTAAAAATGATGGTAAATTAGGATCAAATACCTTTGCTCCATTATCGAAACCTGTTACATATAGTAAGTTATTACTTTCAAGACTACTAAACACACTGGCAATAGTAGGATCACTTGGCGAAACATTAAATGATATTAAATTCCAACCGCCATTTAAATTGATTGTTTGTGTACACTGAGGACCTTCACCATAATGTGCAATTGTTGTTACTAATTGATTAGGTGCTACATCTTGATATTCTGCAAAAATAGTATCTCCAACTGCTACCAATAAAGAATTTGAACTTGATGCAATATTATTCAAACCAAAACAGATATTATATACTTTTGAATCTATAGATGTTTCAACCGCATTGAAAGTAATTCCTGTATTATCACTGTTCGAGTACACTCTGACAGATAAGTTATCAACTTCATTTGCATTTCCTGGTGCATCAAGATCATTGATCGTGAGCATTGCTGCATTATCAGCGGTCAAGAAATAGTTTTTACTAAAGTTAAGCATTGCAGTTGTTGGTGCTTCAATTACTTGAATATAAAAGGCTATTGAGTCTTGTCCACCATTGTTATCATCAGTTAAGACATTTACTTTGTTTAAACCCAAATCATCAATTGTAGGAATCCAACTTATCTGACCACCACTACTAACTGACATTCCATTTGGAGATTCGATAAAACTAAAGCTTAAGTTATCACCATCTTCATCAGTAGCTTGAAGAGAATAACTATAAGTCTGATTCATATAGGTTGTTGTTGGAATATTTTGGATTTCAAAGTAAGGTTCATTATTTATCAGACTTGAGATATAGGTCAAGCTTTCTATATTTGAGAATCCACTTTCGCGGTAAAGACTATCATAAGCCGATACAGCAAACTCATAGTATCTTCCTGGAACTAAGTCAACAACTCTTAATCCACTTTCCTGGTCATAAGAAAATTTATCTGAATTAAAACTTATAGTTCCCGGTTCATTCGCGTAATAGACATTATAGTAAATCGCATCATCATTTCCATTTTTATCCCAATTTAAAGTTAGTATGGAGTCTGCTAATGAATAAGATAAATTCATAGGGGTATTTGGAGCACTACCATTTACAATATTGATTGGTAGATCATAATAATCGTAACCTGTGGCACCTAATTCATCAGTTATTTGTGCATACAAATAGTAATCCCCGGTATAGGAATCAGAATAATCAACAGTAATGGAATTTATAGAAGAATTTTCATTGATATCTTCTACTAATGCTAAGCCATTATGTCCTTCTCTATCTTTATCAATTCTGAAATCAATTTTAGCATTACTATCGGGGTCGCTATCGAACCAATCAATAGTTATTGTACCATTACCATTATCCGTTACATCTAAAATATCAATACAAGGCTTAGTATTGATTCCCCATGCTTTTAAAGCTTCATTATCACTATCTACATTTCCCCTTACTACACCATAACGACCAGCATCAGGATTCTTAATAATACAAGCAGTGTAAAATTCATCTGTATCTTCCCAAAAATCTACATAGCTAAAATTAGCTTGGTTAGATAAATTAACAACATCTCCATTGGGTAATACTACTTCAAAGTCAGGCATGGCACTAGCATTATCCACATCAATAATAAATTTTGGAGTATTTTCTGTAACATCATAAAATACCGTATCATTCAGAAGTGGGTCTATTAGTTTTCCATCGATCAAACTAAAAGTATTTGGTGGGATTTCTCCAAAGTCGGTACCTGCCTTATATGCCATAGTCATGTTGTCTTGTAATTGTGCATATATAAATATTTCATCCCATACAAAATTTGGAATACTTGCATAAGCAGCAATATAGGCTAAACGATTACTATACTTTCTTTGAAAATCACTACCTAATGCCATCCCACCTTGAGCAAACTTTTTATCATTAGGTAACTTTTTAAGTATATAACGCAATAGTCTGCTTTCAACATTTTCATTAATAAAGTCGTCACTTGGAGTTCTCAAAGCTATTTTAAATTCACCGTTCATATCAACAGTGGCAATTGAAAATGCCATAGCAGCATCTATCATACCCAGTATAGAAGCATCTGCCTTTATTTCTGCTTCTGTAGGCTTTAAGAATTTCACACTAGCCTTAGCTATTTGCTCTTCAAGTATTTCTAATTTAGAACTAAATTCTAAAGATTGACCGTGTTCGTATGTAATAGATGCGTCTGTAAACTGATAGGCTACTTTTCCTAATACCGGAGGTGGAACTGCTGCTGTAATATCTAAACCTCCTTTAATTTTAAGTCCTTTATCTTCATCATATTTATCGTCGAATACTGCTCCTAAATTATCTAACTCAACAATATATTTTGTAATTTTCATACCTGTTCCAGGAATTGTTAAGCCCGGAATAAAGACGTCATTCGGGTTAGGGTCATTTACTTCAACAGATCCACCTATTTTATTTGGCAAACCATTTTCAATTTCAAAATCTATTTCAAAGCCAAGGGGTGGCAGTTTCATTTTCATTTCAGCACCACCAGCAATTTTTGAATTGCTTGGATCGTAGCTTAAGTTCAACTCATTAAGCTCAATTTGCTTTAATATTTTAACCTTGGTTGGAATGCTTAAACCGCCTCCAAATGACAAACCATTGGTAAGGTGATATACGAATTTCACATCTGTTTTTATGGTTTTAAAATCATTATTATTGAACGAATCCCATAAGTCTTGTTGCATAAATTCGGGGAACTCTAACTCACCTTCATACTCAACATTATCATCATTTACTTTAAGTTTTTGAAAATCAAATCCTAAGCCTGCAATTTGAAACAAAGAATTTAAAACAGTTAGTGCATCTGATTTTGTAAGCTCAGAACTACCTATATTACCATTCAATATTGCTGGTCCTTCAATAATATTATATGTTAAATTACTTGCTCCTATATTTTTAATTTGCATGGTAGTTCCTGAAGGAATTGTAATCAAATCAATTCCTGGATTAACAGTTATAGGACCTGTAAAATAAATGATAAATTCTCCACCATCTTTTTTAATTCTTGGATTTCCAGTCAATAAATAATCACTTCCTGAAACTAAATTTGTATTATCTGCTGTAACACACAGACTTCCTACATTCAAACATGTTCCATCAGGTGGTGTAGTTTCACCGTCAGTAGCCTGAATGTTTTCAGTTAAATCACTATTTACAGCATTGTTTGTAAAATCTAAAGCTGGTTCATTAAAAGTAAACCCTTCTAAAGTAGCCTCAGCTGTCCCACTCCAACCGAATGGAACAGCAAATGAATAACTACCATCAGGAAGACTAATTACCGTCCCTAAGCCATTAAATTCAATCAACACTCCTTCAATTGGGTTTCCTGCAACATCTGTAACTGTTCCTGAAATTGTATTTCCATTAATAATTTCAAAGTCACGACTTGCAGCAATACTCCAGTTTCCATTTTCGTCTTGTGCTCTTACGTATAAGGTATGATCTCCTAATGCAACACCATTAAGTGGCACTAAGAATGTTTCACTAATATCGGTAGCTGGATTAAAAAATGGTATATAAGTTCCCTGATCGAGACCTGGGTCAGTATCAATAAAATATTCTACTTTAGTAATATCAGGTAATTCTCCACTGCTAGTAACTCCTGGCATTTTAATAAAAGTACGGCTTTGTAGTAAACTCCAATTATTATTACTGTCTTTTGCACGAACATAAAGTGTATGTACGCCATTATTTATATTGTTTAATTGTGCAGTAAAGTCAGCAACAACATCATCTGGCCCTGTAATATTGCTATATGGAATCGACTCGCCATTTCCAAAACCAGGATCATCATCAATAAAGTATTCTACTACACTGATATTCGGTATTGACTGTCCATTTCCGTTAGTAATGCCTTTGATAAAAGTACGACTCTGTAACAAACTCCAATTATTATTACTATCTTTTGCACGAACATAAAGCGTATGAACACCATTATTGATAGTACTCAGATCCGCTGTAAAATTCACTTCAATATCACTATCTGGTGAAATTGAAATAGCCATTGCACTTCCAAAACCAGGATCTTCATCAATAAAATATTCGGCTTCCACAATGTTGGGTAAATTACCTGAGTTACTATTAGCTACACCTTTGATGAAAGTACGACTTTGTAATAAACTCCAATTGTTATTACTATCCTTTGCACGAACATACAAGGTATGAACGCCATTGCTGACACCTGCTAGCGGAACAGTAAAATTAGCTTCTACATCTGAACCACCTGATGCCGATACGCTTGTTCCTGCTCCAAAACCTGGATCGGTATCGATAAAATATTCTATTTCAGATATGTTTTGTGCCGAAACGGTGGCACTTATGAGTAGCATTGCTACAAAGATTGAAAATATGTTTAAAATTTTATTTTTCATTTTAAGTTAGATTTTGAGATATTTAGAATTGAGATTGTGAGAAAATTTTGTGTCATACTGAGCGGAATTTTATGTAGCCGTAGCGAAATAAAATTACAGTCGAAGTATGCTGTTTATTGTTTGAGTCCGCTCATTTATCCTTCGATGCACTTCGTTTTTTCGTTTCACTTAAAAAACTTCGTTTACTCAGGATGACATTCGCTGTCGTGATCTCAAAGTCTCATTTTCTCACAGTCTATAAGTCTTGGTTAGTGAGCGTAGTCGAACTACTGATTCGATTTTGCTTTTACTTGTACATTTAAACCACCGCCACCTGTTGCGGTGCTTGGGGTTGATAATTGATAAATATTAGGAATGCCTGGTAAGCCTGATAAAACATAAGGATTATCGCCACCAAAAATGCCACAATCTGTACCGCCTACACCTGCTCCTTTAGCTGGGGAGTTTTCTGAAAGTTGCCATTGCCCATCGGTACTATTACCTGTTGTGCCTACAAAAAGAGAATTGTAATCGATATTTACTTGGTTGTTGGCTACGCCGTCGTAAGCTACTGATGGGGAGTAACTTCCCACCCAAAGATTATGGCTAAATGAAGATTCGTCATCATAAAAAGAATAGCCATTAGACAAAAGAAAAATATTATTCAAACAAGATGCGGTGTCCCAAAAACTAATATTTCTCCCATAGAAAATACAATTTTGGATTGAACCAGAAACTTTATTTTGACTATAAGTATAAATTGCTCTAAAACTATAATTGTTTTCATGTCCAACAACTGAATTTTTTAGATTTAGTGTAATATTATTGGTGCTGTAGTTCTCAAAAATTTTAGAAATGTAACACTGTTCCACATTGATATAGTTACTTTCTTCTCTAAGGCGTACATCTTCTGACATATAGCACCTTGAAACAAAAACACTAACCGCATCAATATCTAAGTTTTTCATTTGTAAGCCTGTAATAAAACTTGAACCACCACTTGGGGCAATGTAAATATCTTGGAAAATGGCAGAGTTGTTATTGGCTTGAAAACTGGCTTCGCCATTCATTCCCAAAAAGTAGCCTGTGCCTACTACACCTACTTCTTTTGAAATGGTATCGTTGCCGTAATTTCCACCGTGTACATATAGCAAATCGCCTGCTTGTACTTGGCTACTTTCGCAAGCATCGTGTAAGCTGGTAAAATCGGCAGAAAAAGCAGGGTTAGGGCTTATTGTCCACGAGTTTTGGGCGTAAGTATTTGCTGTCAGTAGTAGGGTGAGTAGCAAAATTATTGTTTGTATTCGTTTTTTCATTTTTTTTATTTTAGATATTGAGATATTTAGAATTGAGATTGTGAGAAAATTTTGTGTCATACTGAGCTGAATTTTATGTAGCCGTAGCGAAATAAAATTGCAGTCGAAGTATGACATTTATTGACCGCTCATTCATCCTTCGATGCTCTACGTTTACTCAGGTGGTTCGCCACTGCGATGACATTCACTGGCTTTTGTCTCAAAGTCTAATTTTCTCACAGTCTATAAGTCTGTAAACTACTGATTCGATCTTGCTTTTAGGTGTACATCTAAGCCATTGCTTGTGGCAGAGGTGGGCGTAAAAAACTCATAAATTTGTGGTATTGCAGGAACGCCATTTAATACATACGGCTCGGAACCACCAAACATTCCGCAATCTACTCCGTTGATGCCTGCACCCAATGCTTCTGAACTTTCAGATAATTGCCATTGACCATCGGTGCTATTACCTGTTGAGCCTACAAATAAAGAACTCCAATCTGAAACTACTTGGTTACCGCTTACGCCATTAAGAGAAGGTCCACTGCTAACTATTATATTGTGTGAGAAAGTATTATTAAAACCACTACCTTCAGAAAAAGCAACATTGTTAATAATATTATTTCTAAAAGCCGAGTTAACAGGAGCTGTAGATGATGAAGTTGTAGCTCCATTATAATTTATCACATTATATTCTACAACACAATCCATATTTATGGAATTATTTGACTTCCCAAAGTTCAAAATATAATTACTACTTATTAATAAATTATTCGAATCTTGTGTAATACAGCATATATTAGAAATATAATTCTGAGTCATTACAATATTATTTCCAGAAATATATAAGTAGCCCATTGAATTTCTTTGAACAATTACCTCATCGGTTTCTACATCAATTCGGTTACTTTTAGTACCACTTAAATAAGCTCCTTGTCCACCATCAAGAATATTAATTTGTCCAAATGTTGCAGGCATATAAGAATACACCTGCACATTTTCAGAAGCACCAAAGTAATTGCCTGGTCCAATAACTACTACTGGTTTATTAATGGTATCGTTTCCGTAAGAAGTACCCGAGCCTTGTACCAGTAATATATCGCCTGCTTGTACTTGGCTACTTTCACAGGCATCTATTAGTCGGCTAAAATCGGCTTCAAAAGTGGGGTTGTTGCTTATTACCCAAGTGTTTTGGGCGTGGGTGTTTACTGTTAATAATAGGGTGAGTAGTAAAATGGTTGTTGTGATTAAGGTTTTCATTTGTTTTATTTTAGATTTTGAGATATTTAGAATTGAGATTGTGAGAAAATCGTCATTGTGGGCTTGACCCACAATCCCCTTCATAGAGTTGTCTTTCTTGTGTGGGGATCCTGAATCAAGTTCAGGATGACGGATTGAGTTGAAAATTTACTGATTCGCTTTTGCTCTAACATTTACATTAATACTTGTACCATCTTCTATCATTGCGGGGGCATAAATGGCTTCTATGCTGGGGCGTGCTGGAATACCCGATGGCACATAAGGCGTACTACCACCAAACATACCGCAGTCTTCGCCGTTTTCGCCTGCTCCTTTGGCTGGGTTGCTGGGGTCGTCTATTAGTTGGAATTTAGTATCGTTATTATATCCATCTGGGTTGCTTGGATAACCGACAAATACGGTACTTAAATCTACATTGCCTATGTTGCCTGCTACATTGGGAATATCGCCTGCTGAAATGTTGTTGTTGTAGGCATTTGTTCCTACACCTGCATCGGTTAAGTTAGCTGTTCCATATTGAATATTATTACTGTAAGTTGTGTTTTCTCCAGGTGTTATACTCCAAAGAGTATTATTTTTCACATAGATATTATAAGCGTCTTGTCCTGCAAATACATAACCTATGTGGTTATTTTTCACGACTACCACATCTACTTTTTGGTTTATGTCAATTCTATCTTTAATATAATTTTGATTTATTATAAAATTACTTATTGGTGGAACTGTATCATCATTTGGTCCGTTAATATTAACTCTATAAAAATGATTTCTGACCAATGTAATATCACTTGTATTTATCTGCCAAATACTATTAAAAACCTCATTTAATCCTTCAATTACACTACCTTCCGAACCCACTTCAAAAGTTAAACTACTTACATTAGAAGTCCAAGTGCTCCCTGAAATTTCTGGGTTAGGTTCTAAAAAGTAGCCACGCCCTATTATGTGTAGTTGTTTGTTAATGGTGGCATTTCCGTAACTATCTGGCGAGGGTTGTATTAGTAGTACATCACCATTGCTGGCACCATCTACGGCATCTTGTAGGGTGGTAAAATCGGCTTCAGTATTGGGTATGTTGTTTACCACATAGGTTGTGGCATTGGCGGTTGCTATACTTACTATTAGTAGGCAAAGGGTAAAAATTAGGTTTTTCATATTAAATTAGATTTTGAGATATTTAGAAACGAGACTATGAGAAGTGAGAACGTGAGAGGCTTTGTCTCAAAGTCTCATTTTCTCACAGTCTATTAGTCTTGTTTAATTATTCGTTCTGGCTTTTACATTTACATTAATACTGTTTTGCCCCGCTGTTTGTGGTACGGTTAGTTCGTAAATAAGCGGTATGGCTGGTAAACCCGATAATACATAAGGGTTATCGCCACCAAAAATACCACAATCGGTGCCGCCCTCCCCTGCTCCACTTGCTGGAGAACCATCAGCTAATTGCCAACGAGCATCATCACTGTATTCGCCTTGTTCTGGGTAAGCTACAAAGATGGTGGTTACATCTACACCTGTAATATTGTTGTTGCCTGTTAGGAATGGTAGGTCTTCTTCGGATGAGGTAAATATGTTATGGTTGAAAAAACTGTTTTGTGCGTTTAGACTATTTCCAGGATTTGATAAAAAAATATTGTTTACACACACACTATAATTTAAAATTCCTGCATAAAATGACTGTATAATATTATTTTCAAATCTTATATAAGAACCATAGTTATTACCATTATAAAGTTGCTTTATATAGTTATTACTAACTGTACAATTAGTTGATATACTTAAACTAAATACCAACTGGTCTCCAATTAAATTATCACTAATAATAACATTTTCACTTCCCAAGATCTGTATATCTCCTATTGTCCTACATCTTTCTATAACAACATTGCTTACACGAATGAAAATATTCTGAGCTTCTATTCCACTAAAATATGTACCTTCAGCACCATCATTCAAATTAACTTCTCCAATACTATTACCTAAGTTACTCGATAAACTATTATTGTTTTCATTTAATAAATAACCCGCTCCCAATACAATTAATGGCTTTGTAAAAGTGGCACTTCCATAATCGCCCCCTTGTTGTACCATAATAATATCGCCAGCATTAAGAGCATCGTGGGCTTCTTGTAGAGTATTGTAATTAAAGGCATCACCTGGTCCAAGGGTTACGGTTTGTTGGGCATTAGCGGTAAATAGGCATAGCAATAGGGCTATGCAAAAAGTAATAATTTTTGACATGAGTTAGTTTTTTTAAAATTTTTGAGAGAAATTATAGCACCAGTAGGTGACAGGGTGGTTGAGTATAATAAGAATCTTAGTAAAACTAAGCAAAAAGCTATTAGAGAGTAATTTGTAAGCATTTTCAGGGTTCAAATATCTATTACTGTAAAAGTATAAATTTATTTTATTAAATCAATAGAGAAAGCTTTATTAGATTTGTCTTTAATTAATAAAAATTTTAGAAAAGTAAATTTTAACTCCTTGAAAAAAAGCAAATTACAAAAACTGTTTGAATTAATAAATACTTTAAGTAAATCTGAAAAGAGTTATTTCAAACAACTTAGCACCACTGGAAAAGAAGAAAAAATTTATCTGAAACTTTTTGATTTGATATATGATTTGAATGTTTACAATACAGCTAATGAACAGACAATAATCGATCAGTTTAGTAAATCAGGTCAATTTTCTGAAAAAATAAATTATTTATATAATCTTATCTTAAAATCGCTACGTAGCAAATCAAAACAGAGTCCATTAGCTAAGCTTAATAGCTACCTTGAAAACATTGATATCTTATATGAGAAAGCTTTGTTCAATCAAGCAATCGATGAGCTTTCGAGAGCTAAAAAATTTGCTTATAAACATGAGTTATTTGAAGGATTATTAAATTTAGTAAATAGAGAACAAGTCATTCTTAGCAACATTTTACCGAATGATCTTACATCAAGAATAAAAGAACTAAATAATGAACTTCAACAAGTTTTGGCATTGATAAATGAAATTTTTGAAATAACCTTTTTGAATAAACGTATCATCAATTTCACACATGAAAAAAGAGTAGATCAAATTACAATCATTAAAAACGAATTAAATTCATTGAAAAACGAACACTTTCTATCAAATGAATATAAACCAAAATCTATTCGTGCTGCCATACTATTGGAGATGACAAAAAGTGCTGTTGCTGAATTAGAAAGTAAGCCTATTGATAAAATACTTTTATCTACAAATATTTTGAATTATTTTGAAAAAGAGAATCAAAATTTAAAAGCCGATAGAATCAAATATCTCACTATTAAATTAAATTACTTTTATCAGTGTTTTTACAGTCAAAGACTTGAAAAGTTTGACCAGTTATTCATTGAGTTAAAAGAAGAAGTATATGATCTTCCTTTATTGGAAATAAAACTACTTACAAGTGCATATCCTTTGTTGGTCATTCGTCATGGCTCATTTACAAATTACAATTCTAACCTTGACAAAATTCAGATTTATATTGATACTTTGTTTGATCGCTACCAAGGAAGAATTTCAAATAATTTTTTGAAGGTTATTTATTACACACGTGCTTGCTTTTTTTGCTACTCTCAAAAATGGGATGATGCGTCAGAAAATATCAATAAATGTTTATTAATCAACTCAAAATTAAGACAAGACCTTTTTATAGTTAGCCACATGATTTATATGATTTGTCTTTATGAGACCGAAGGTAAAAGAAGTAGTCATCACTTAAAGAAAACTGCAAGGAAAACCTATAAGTATATTTCATCATTAGATTATGAACTTCCTCACGAAAAAGAATTTTGTAAATTCTTTAATCGAATTAAAATTGGGGAATCAGCTAAAAAAGAAGAGCTTGAAAACTTATTTAGCATATTAAACAAGTCTGAAAAGAACCTTTTATCAAGATCTTATATAAGAGGATATTTCAACTTCATTGACTGGACAATATGGAATAAAAAATAAATTTAGCTTAAAAATTAACTGTAAAACACTAAAAATCAACAACTTAACAAATTAAAGTATTTTTATATAAAAATACTTTTCTTCTTTTATATAAAAACTCTACCATTGAAATATTAAAATATTTTTATATTTTCGCATTTTTATATTTTAACATCATTATATTTAACTATTTAAATCGAATTTTTTAATATGCCAATAATAATAAGCCTGAGTCATCAAAAAGGTGGGGTTGGAAAAACAACACTCACTTTAAATCTTTATGATTATTATGTAAGAAATGGATTAAAATGTGCGATTGTTGATGCCGATGTACAAGGTTCTATTCGGGAGGCTGTTGCTGTATTAGGAGATCAGGATGATTGGTCTAATATGGATATTATAGATATGCCTGAAGGAGGCAAGTGGGAAAGGTTGGAAGACTATACAGAATACAACATTATTTTAATTGATACCCCACCCTATTTATCTCAACAGTTACCTTCAATATTTGCAGTCAGCGATTTCGTTTTAATTCCATGTAAATCAAGTCCATTAGATGCTTTAGCGATAAATCAAACGGTAGATTTGGTAAAAGACAGTATGGAAGAAAATCCGAACTTACAATCAGGAATAGTAATGAATATGGTTTATCATAGCACTGATTTTAATGAGAAAGTAGAAAATATTGTTGCAGAGCATGGTTTACCAATTTTTAAAACGAAAATTGCCAATAGAGTCGCATACAGTAAGTCTCTATTTATATCCAGAAGTGTTTTGGGTGAAAAAGATAAAAAGGCAAGAGAAGAAATTGCTAATTTAGGTACAGAACTTCTCAATATTTTAAATGATTAATTGAAATTAATTTAACTATGTCAACAAAAAAAGAAAGAGACGCTGCAATTGCGAAGTTTAAGAAGAAACAGAAGAAAACAGAAATACGGAAACCACCTACAATACAGAAAGTTATTGTTCCAGGTACAGTAGGGAGACCTACAGATAGAGACCCTGAAGTTGAATACGTTAAAATTAGTGCTGTTATTGAGGTTAGAACAAAGCGTTTAATGGGACAAGCATTAAATGATCATTTAGCAGATGATCACAAAACACAAAATGACCTTATAAATACTGCTATTTTAGAATACATTCAAAATAGTAAAGTCAAATAAAGAATTAAAATATTTTTATATTAAAACTTTTTAATATTTTAATTCTTTTAATTGAAGTGTAACTTCATCAATTTTATTCATTATTTCAGTAGGGATTGGTTCAGGGAGCAGGTGTCTATATTTTATTTCAATAATACTAGCGACAGATGCAAATGCAATTGTATTTGAAATTAGAAAAGCTAATAGATCATTATCGAACTTATAATAGAGATCTTTAGCTAAAATAGATCCTTCAGTAGCAAAATATTGAGATATAACCTGTTCCAATTCTGAATTAACTTCATTTTTTAAAATAGAAATAATCTGAGGGTGAATTGATTTTGACTTTTCAATTTGAAGTTTTGCTAACTTTTTTTCTAAAATTTTAATCGCATCTTTATTTTGCTTCTTCGCTCTTTGCTTTATAATTTTATTTTTATTCTCAGTTATAACTTTACTTCTGTAATTTTCAGTTATAGCTTTGTATAAATAAGCTTCATTATCCTTAATACTATCAATTCTTGACAGACTTAATTCAAGTTTTTCTATAAGATAATCTTCATAAGTCAAACCTTTTTCTTTCAAATAACCAATAATTTCCCCTGAGAGTCGATTTGGAGGTATTTTAAGGAACTTATAGCGGTCTGAAGGGTTAATTCCAAAAGCATCGAATAAAGCGCTTAATTTCGCTTCTTTAGAGCTAACAGCGTCATTTTTTGTTGCTTCAATAGTATTATCAAATAGAGTAGGAGACTGTTCTTCTTTTCTTAACGGGTTGTTCGATTTAGGAAAAAAAGTAATACATTCAACTCTTCTTCCAAGTTTCTGTGTCTTGTATGTAAATTTAATATCTGTTTTCTGCTTTAACTCTTTTTGAGCTCTTTTTAAAACAATTCGCTCAAAGTCAGAAAAATTCTTAAGTTTTACCCTAAGGCCTATTTTTTCATCAACACCAAGTATGTATCGAAGTTTATCAAGTTGAATCACATCTTTACCCATTACTAATTTGCGTTTCATAAGTTCATATAGAATTATTGAATACTTACTTTTAAGTGCAATAACATTTTTAAGCTTATATTGAGTAAATTCTCGATCTTGTTGAAGTAGATATGGTTTCAAATTATTATGGAGTAAAAACTTTGCAAGATTATTTTTCGTATCTAATTCAACCGTGTCAAAAAAGCTCAAAGATTGGTATGTGTAATCATTCTTAACTAACCAAATATCCTTTTTCCTTATATCAGAAATAATCTCTTTCAACTCAGACATTATTCTTCCATTAGATTTACTTAACTCAAAAGTATCCTGAGCTTTAGCAGTTACATTTATAATTTGTACTATGTCTTTAAGACTCAGTTCAATTACATCAAAAGAAGTATGCTCTCTGTTAACTTTACTAATGAGTAAATTAATAAGTTTATGCTCTCGAACTGAAAACACAGTTCTCAGATCTATGAAATCATTACGCTTGACCACTAATTTACCGAGTGGCTTTTTAATGGTCTCAATAGAATATTTTTCAGACATAAAACAAATATATACAAATACGACCCAAAATAGAAAATGTCGTAACTTATATTAAAGAATTAAAATATTTTTATATTAAAACTCTTTAATTAACCCAAAACAGAATGTGGATAACTCTAAACGTTTTAGGTCGTAGTTCATACGTTTTAGGTCGTAATAGCAAACGTTTTAGGTCGTAGTTCATACGTTTTAGGTCGTAATTAAAACGTTTTAGGTCGTAATTAGGCTTTCTAAGTAACTGATTATCAGTTACTTAGAAAACTCTAAAACTATTAAAACTATTAAAACTAGAAAACTACTACTTGTTGTAGCTTTTATTTTAAGTATATATAAATGTGTATAACCTAAAATATTGTTGTTTCATTTATTTTTTAATTTTAAATTTCAACTGAATCAAAAAATTACAAAGTGAATTTCTAATTTGATTTATCGAATATGTTTAATATTTCAATTTATGAGATAAAAGTGAAATTCCGCCACTTTGTATTGCAAAGCAATGAATGTTGAAAATCTTTAAGCAAACATCTGATACACCCATCCTCACCACCTCGCATACCAAAAAGAAAACACCCCAGCAAATATGAATTAAAAATGACCCCACTCCCCATTAAGATTATTGATAGGTGATTGTTGATGAATGATCGGGTTTGTAGGAGTGAATGTTGAATTTTTAACCGAATTCTGTATCAGATCATAAAAATATAGGATTGGAGATGTTTTAAAGCCAAAGTTCAAAGTATAATAAAACGAGGGTTAAAGTGAACTACTGAAATTGAGTAATAAAAAGAGAATAAAGTATATTTTTTGGTTTAAAATACTCGTTTACTTAAATATTTTACCAAATAAATGTACATTAGCCTTTAAATAAACTCTTTAAAATGAAAATCGGATATGCCAGAGTTTCGACGCAGAGTCAGAGCCTCAATTCTCAAATAGATGCACTAAAAGAAGCCGGATGTGAAAGAATATTCAAAGAAAAGGTTTCTGGTGTGAAAGCTGAAAGGGTAGAGTTGAACAGAATGTTGGACATGATCCGAGAAGGTGATACGATTGTTATATACAAATTAGATCGTTTAGCAAGGTCTATGCGTCATTTAGTGGATTTAGTGGCTCAGATCGAAGAAAAAGGGGCTAATTTGAAGAGTTTAAACGATGCAATGGTCGATACAACCACCGCTCAGGGCAAATTAGTGTTCAATATCTTCGCATCTATCGCAGAATTTGAAAGAAATCTGATCTCTGAACGCACTAAAGCCGGATTAGCATCGGCAAAAAAGCGTGGTAGGGTAGGAGGTCGCCCTAAAGGCTTAAGCAAAGAAGCTAAAAGCAAAGCACGAATGGCAGCAAGTCTTTATAAGAACAAAGACCTGTCAGTTAGCCAGATTTGTGAAGATATAGGCGTCTCAAAAGCTACTTTATACAAATATTTGCGTTTTATGGAGGTTGAGATCGGAGTTTAAAGCGTACCCGGGTGCATAATTTTCCCTGAATTATAGATTCGATATTCAAGAAAAAGTAAATCAGAGTTAAATCGGTAAAATTGCTGAAAAGCCATTCAAATAAAGTATTAATTCCATCATTAATGCCCTAAATCAATCAAAAACGATGGAGAATAGCATTTTAAAAAATTCTGCCTGAAATAAAATTTATAAATAACTTTTTCAAGTGAGAAAGTTTGTTAAAATGGCTTGTTTACTTGAAAAATAAAGCGAATTTGCTACGGTATTTGCAGTAAAATTTTTGGTTTATCACCATTATTTTAGAGTATGTTTAAAAATCAATTTGTGTTCTGTAAGATATCTGATCTTAAAATTTATGCTTTCTTTTAGTAGAATAATTACCTATGCTCTTCCCCGTTCATGAATATTTTTGGGTCAAGGACTAAATCAGTCCAATTATTAAGCTTAATGGAAAAAGATACATTCCTATTTCAATTCTATTAAGACATCAAAAGTGAATAGAGGTTGTTTTTATTAAAATTAATGATTTGATATAACTATTACTTTGTTGTACAAACTTATTTCTATTATAAAACAGAAATAGAAGACTTATTTACTCTTGTCCTGAAAAAAACAATAGCACTCCCAACCCAATTTGTATATAAAATTAGAAAATAAAACACCAGAATAAACAACGACTAACTTAGTAATGAGGTGATAGTGATCCAAATGTAAACCATGAAAGGGATTTATGATGCTAATTGTTGAAAACTATGCTTCAGAAAAAGATTTATTTCTATGAAATTTAAGAAGAAGTAACAAAAAATTGATTTTGACATGAATAAACCTCTAAAACCTGAAGATTTAAAAGACCACTTAAACTTGGAAGCATACAAAAAAGATAATTCAATTCCTTTTGATCTAATCCAAGCTTATGAATTGAATAAAATTCCACATCCTGAAAAAAGATTAAAGAAATATTTTAAAAAAAATATCACATTAGTCAGTATTCTAAAATTAAACAAATACATCAAATCACTCAATAAGATAAATGAATTGAATTTTATCCAAAAAGAATCAGAAAAATGGTGGAAATATTTTCCTAATAATAAGACAGAAACTTTGATTTTCAGTTATCATGCAATTGATAAAAGCAAACTTTCATACTATCCCTTCAAACTGACTTATCTTATTTCTATTGCTTATTTTTCAATTATTGAATATAAGAATGATCATAATTTTGTAGAAAAGATCACTTCGATCGTATTTGAATTAAAAAGATACCTGGGCAAAGAACAATTGGGAGACATATTCTTTTGTGATATGCTAAACACAATAATTGACTTGCTCTGTTCATTAGGATTTATATGCAACAGTGATAGAATACTGCTAACAAAAAACATAAATTCGCTTAAAATACCCATACCAGTCCCTGTAAGTTTATTATGTAAAACGATCCAAGAATGGCAAAAAATCATACCTGAATTGGCTTATCTGAGTGAAATCAGAACTTGTAGCCCAATTGAATTATTACCTATAGAGTTTCAATATGATGAAAGCACGCATAAACAAATCAATACAGTGTATTTATCAACTATCTCAAAAGAACAACAAGCTAATTTACTTATCGAATATTCAGATAGAATAGTTGAACTACAAAACAATATTTTTAAAGCGCTCTTTGACCAATTAAAAGTGAGGCAAGCTCAAAAACATAGAAGTGCTTTGAACAAGGAAAAGTTGAGATACCCTACGCGAAATTTCAGAAAATTAATAATAGCAAATGATGAAGACCCAATAATTCAATTCAATGAATGGCTGAAAAGTTTAGTAATTTATTTTAAAGATGAGATGGACTATTTAAGAACCCACCATGAATCATTATTTAAGCCAAAAGCATTACGGCTTGTACCAGATAACCGGGATCTATTTGATGACCTCTGTACGCAATTAGCTACAAATTTTAATTGTTTTGAAAAAGATAGGAAAAACTATACACGCCTTTGGAAGGTGCTAAAAAATAACTCAAAAGAACCTTTTGTTTGGACTGGAGATAACGGTGATCTGAAAACCTTTATTTCTTATATGGTTAGTCAAAAGCTTTTAAGCCCTAAAAGAGGTTTCTGGGAATTAGTTTGCGAATTATTTGTCAATAAGCAAAAAGAACATTATCAGATTAAGGAGTTAGCGAATGGAAAACCGACCAAAAATGAAAATGAGATCAAAAAATACATAGATGAATTTAAAAGCAACTCTGAGATAAAGAAATAAAAACAGATATTCCCACCCAAAAACAATCTTCATAACAAATTAATTTTCAACAAATTACATCGATCATGATATAATTATCAGACTCTGAGATAGCTTTTCAGAGTCTGATCTGCCTGTTTATTTATCAGAATTTTGGTGGAACAAATTTAATTTTTTTTATGAAAAATCTACAATTTGAGCAACTAAAGCTCAGTGTTAAAAACGCTTATCAAGTTCAGGATATGAGCAAAATATATCCAAGCTTAAAAGGAATTCTGAAAGAAACTTGTGAACTATTTGAAGACATTGAAAAGGAGGTTGTCATGATATCTGGATTAACCTTGTTTTCTGGGCTTATTAATAATGTACAGGGTTTCTATTTTGATCGACATTATTCCGCTAATTTATTTCTGTATATTCTGGCGCCTTATGGAGCAGGGAAGGGGAGTATTAATATCGCGAAAAAGTTATGCTTCTATATAGATAAAGCACTCAAAGATGAAACTCAAAAAGAATTTGATGAGTGGAAAAATGGTAATCCTAAAAAAGGAGAAAAATTTAAAGGCAAAAGGAAAATGTTAATTATCCCGGTAGATAATAGCCGAACAGGAGTTATTCAAAACATAGATGACAATGAAGGTACAGCGATTTTTTTTGAAACGGAAAGCGATCGTTTAAGTAATGCGCTTAACACAGAGTATGGAAACTTTAAAGATGTGTTAAGGCAAGTATATCATCACGAGGAGCTAAATTTCAATAGAAGAACAGATGATGAAATTGTATTTAGGAAAGACCCTAAGATTACAGTGCTGCTTGCCGGAACTGCGGATCAATTCATTAAACTAATTCCATCTGTTGAAAATGGTCTATTCAGTCGCTTTTGTTTTTATTTGTTTGAAAGTAATGATGAGTTTAGAAACCCTTTTGAGATCAAAAGAAAAAAGGCACAAAAAGCATTGGATAAACTCGCCAAAAGAACTCAGGAAATGTACAATGTTCTCAAAAAAAGAGAGAAGCCTATTATTGTAGAATTAAGTCCTGAGCAGATTAAAATATTTGTAGAAATGTTCAGCAAAGAGAAAAAAAATATTATTGAGCATTTAAGCAGTAATATTCAAGGTAGTATTCATCGTTTGGCACTTCAGGTATTCAGAGTTTGTTTAATTCTTACTGCTTTACGCTTGGAGGATAAAAACGAATTAAAGACGACTAAGAAGGTGATTGTAAACGATGAGGATTTTATTACTGCTTTCAGGTTTGGTGGTATATTCAAACAAAACTTTCTGAAAGTGATGGAAATGTTACCACTAAAAGCACAAAAAAAGATTCCTAATAAGGAGGAGAAAAAACAGGAAGCACGAAAACGATTTGCTGAAGGAGAATCACGAGATAAAATTATGAAAGATTTAAAAATCAGCAGAACCACCCTTTATCGCTACCTAAACTAATCCTATGTTTCAAAAAGGAGACTGGAACATCTGAAACATTTGAAACATTTGAAACAAATTTCTGGTCTGGGCTCCTTATTTCAACACCTTAAAAATAGTATATGACATTTGAACAAATTTTAGATCCCATAATTCGGGATCCAAGAAAAATATTGCCCGAATTTGACTTTATCGAAAAAGCCGATCGATGGCAAAGTAATAATACCTATAAAATTTCTGGTAGGATAGGGAAGACCAAAGGACAGGTCAGGATCTATAAAAACAGACCTTATTTACTTGTCGATCATTCTGAAGAATCAATAGCCATATTTTCATATCTCAAACAAAGAGAAAATCTTGCGAAAGGTCCTTTAGTGAATTATATAAAACGAATTTATGGACACGATGATGAGCAGCCTTCCAATGTACCGATCAATGTTAAACAGAAAGCGTATATACATTCAATTAAGCCCATTGAAACTGATTATACTTTTCTGGACTTCTCGCTGATCAGAGAAAGGATTCGTTTTGTAGATGCGCCAATTCCTGATAACTTCCCAATCAATACGAAAGATATAAAAGAATACAAAAAGAAACAGCCTAGTAATCTTATACGTTATTTTGAGCAGCTACTAAGCAAGGAAGAAATTAATAAGATCATAGCCATGTACTATCTGGGCTTCGATACTTCTTTTGGTGGTTCAACAGTGTTTTGGAATATCGACCAAAACTTTAAGCTGTTGCGGGGTAAGATCATGAAATATAATCTTCAGGGGAAAAGACAAAAATGGCGTGATGGTAGTGCTATGATCAATAGTATTCAGCGTAAATTAAAAAAACAGGGATTACTGCCTAAAAACAGTATTCAAGCTTACTGTTATTATGGCTTACATCTTATCATGCTATTCCCCAATAAGCCTATTGCCCTATTTGAAAGTGAAAAAACGGCTAGTTTTCTTTCACAGTTCTTTACTGAATATAATTGCCTGGCAACCGGATCGGTTGAATTATTGAAAGAAGAATACTATAAAGTACTAAAAGACAAAGAAATCATTCTTTATCCCGACAAAGGAAAAGCCTTTGAACAATGGTCAAAGGAGGCAAAAAGAATGTGGGCAAATGGTTATACTGTAAGCGTTTCTAAATTTCTGGAAGAATTTGAATTAGCGAATGATAAAGATGATTTGTTGGATGTGTTGTATTAACCTGAACATTTCTACTCCCCCTCAAATTGTGTCGGCACTAACGACACAATCTTAAATTATCGTAGCACAGATACGACAATCTAAAACTTTATATCTTTACCTTTTAAATAATAAACTTCTATTGTGCCAAATGCCCAATGACTGAAAGCACAGTAGAACCCCAAAAGCAATTATGGCTACAAAAACCGAAAATAAACCCATAGAAGCACGCCTGTGGGATACCGCTAATAAATTACGTGGTTCTGTCGAATCATCGGAATATAAGCACGTTGTACTAAGTTTAATTTTCTTGAAATTTGCTAGCGATAAATTTCGGGAGAGACGTGAAGAATTGAAAGCTGAAGGTAAAGAAAAATACCTGGAAATGAAAGACTTCTACACCATGAAGAATGTCTTTTATTTGCAGGAAACAAGCCGTTGGAGTTTCATTATGGAAAACGCCAAACAGAACAATATCGCAATGGTCATTGATACTGCTTTGGAGCAAATTGAAAAAAATAATAAAGCCCTGAAAGGTGCATTACCCGACCAGTATTTTTCTCGCTTAGGTTTAGACAATAGCAAACTTTCTGCCCTGCTCGATACCATTAACCAAATAAACACTCAAGCCGATAAATCGGAAGATGTGGTAGGGCGTGTGTACGAATACTTTTTAGGCAAATTTGCTTCTGCCGAAGGAAAAGGAGGGGGCGAATTTTATACCCCTAAGTGTATTGTAAATTTAATTGTAGAAATACTCGAACCCTACAAAGGCATTATTTACGACCCTTGCTGTGGCTCGGGAGGAATGTTTGTGCAATCGCTGAAATTTATTGATAAGCACCAAGGCAACAAAAAAGAAGTATCTATTTATGGGCAAGAATACACCGCCACTACCTACAAGCTGGCAAAAATGAACTTGGCTATCCGTAGCATTTCGGGGAATTTGGGCGAAATACCTGCCAATACTTTTTTTAAAGACCAACACCCTGATCTGAAAGCCGATTTTATACTGGCAAATCCACCTTTTAACCAAAAGCAATGGCGAACTAAAAACGAATTGGTAGATGATGCACGTTGGGCTGGCTATCCTGTACCGCCAACCGGAAACGCCAACTACGGCTGGATAATGCACATGATTTCCAAACTTTCTGAAAACGGAACAGCAGGTTTTGTACTGGCAAACGGTGCCATGAGTAGCACCAGCTCTGGCGAAGGCAACATACGCCAAAAAATGATAGAAAACGATTTGATTGATTGTATGATAGCCCTTCCCAACCAATTATTTTATACCACACAAATACCTGTTTGCCTATGGTTTATGACCAAAAACAAAACCGAACGCACCAACAGCCGTGGACGAAACTTACGCAATAGACAAGGCGAAACCCTGTTTATTGATGCCCGACAAATGGGCGAAATGGTAAGCCGTGTAAACAAAGAACTAAGCACCCAAGATATACAAAGCATTGCCCAAACCTACCACAACTGGCGAGAAAGTAATAATACTGAATACGAGGATATAGCAGGCTACTGCAAAAGTGCTACCCTTGCCGATATAGAAAAAAACGATTTTGTACTCACCCCTGGGCGATATGTAGGCGTAGCAGAAGTAGAAGACGACGGCATACCCTTTGAACATAAAATGACCGAACTAAGCCAAACTCTGTTTAGCCAAATAAAACAAGCACAAAGTTTGGATAATGCCATTATAAAAAATCTTAGATTATTGGGTTATGAGGAATAATTGGAAAGAATATAGATTAAACGAAGTAGGCAAAATAATTGGAGGAGGTACACCTTCATCAAAGATTGATGAATATTGGAATGGAAATATTTCTTGGATAACCCCAAAAGATTTATCAGGTTATCAATTTCGGAGAATCAAAAAAGGAGGAAGAAGTATAACTGAATTAGGTTTAGAGAAAAGTAGTACAAGGCTATTACCCAAAAACACAGTATTAATTACAAGCAGAGCACCTATCGGATATTTAGCAATCGCTGATAAAGAGGTTTGTACAAATCAAGGTTTTAAAAGCATCATTTTAAATGAAGGATTTCATCCAGAATTCATCTATTATTTAATTAAAAACAATATTAGACATTTAGAAGCAGCTTCTTCTGGCTCAACATTTAAAGAGATTTCGGGTTCATCATTAGGAAAACTTATTTTTAACTTTCCACCCTACGAAGAACAAAAAAAGATAGCCCACTTACTCGGCACATTAGATGATAAAATAGAACTGAACCGACAAACCAATCAAACCCTTGAAGCAATGGCACAAGCCCTGTTTCAATCGTGGTTTGTAAACTTCGACCCTGTAATAGATAATGCCCTACAAGCAGGAAATACCATCCCCGATGCCTTACAACAAAAAGCCGAAAACCGAAAAGCTGTAATTGAAAGTGGGAAATACCCAAAACTACCCCAACACATACAAGACCAATTCCCTAATAGTTTTGTCTATTCCCAAACTTTGGAAAAATGGATTCCTGAAGGGTGGGAGGTTGGAAAAATTGAGGATATTTCAAAAGTTGTAGGTGGTGGTACTCCATCAAAAAAAGTATCTGAATATTTTACAGATGATGGGATTGCTTGGCTAACCCCCAAAGATTTATCAGGTTATAATTGGAGGTTTATTTCAAAAGGAAAATTAGATATTACAGAACTTGGATTGAAAAAAAGTAGTGCGAAACTTTTACCTAAAAATTCAATTCTATTTTCGTCTAGAGCACCTATTGGTTATATTGCTTTAGCTGAAAATGAGATAACAACAAATCAAGGTTTTAAATCCTTAATTCCCAATAAGTCATTTTATAAAGAATATTTGTTTCAGTTTTTAAAAGATAATATTTTATTGATTGAATCTGTTGCAACAGGATCAACTTTTAAGGAAGTATCAGGAACAGCTTTAAAAGGCATTGATTTAATTCTTCCTACAGAAAATATTTTAAATTCTTTTGATAAAATTACAGAAGATAAAAGAAATCAACTTTTGAAATTAAGAAAACAAACTAATTCTTTAAAACAAACCCGAAACACCCTTTTACCTCAACTCATATCAGGCAAATTATCAGTAGCGGAACTAATGCTTAATGTAAAATGATAAATGGTTAATGAGTTCAGTCTCATTAATAATTAACCATTGACAATTAACAATTCAAAAAAATGGAAAACATACAGCTTTTTACAGAGTTATCGGCAATAATCGAGCAGGGGAAAAAAGCACTTGCCACACAGGTAAACAGCACAATGACCATGGTGTACTGGCACATAGGTAAACGTATTAACGAAAATGTGCTACAAAATGAATGTGCCGAGTACGGAAAACAAATTGTCGTTACACTGTCACGACAATTGAGCTGGTCGCATATTTTGATTTTACTTCCTTTAAAAAGAAATTATCGAAACTTTGTACTAGTTGGAACTAATGGAGACAACAAATTATTTAACAAAAGAGCAATTTTATAGTATGAATAATGATGTAGTAGAAATAATAAAATTGATCACAACAATTATTAAAAATGCAAAATCAAACCTTACTAACAATTAACCATTGATCATTAACAATTATAAACCAATGGAAACCCACAACAGAGAATACAAACAGCAACTCACCGACAGCTTAGAAAAAGAAGTCGTGGCGTTTTTGAATTACCGAACAGGCGGAAAAATCTTTTTTGGCTTCAATGACGAAGGCAAAGCAACAGGTTTAGCCAATGCCGATAGTGATGCCCTCAAAATAAAAGACCGACTGAAACACAATATCAGCCCCTCCATTTTGGGCTTATTCGACATCATCGTAAACCTAGAAAACAACACCATAGAATTAATCATTGCTAGCGGTTCAGAAAAACCCTACTACATCAGCAAATACGGCATGAGTTCCAAAGGTTGCTACCTACGCATTGGCACATCAGCCGAGCCAATGAGCAAGCCTATGATAGAACAAACCTTTGCCCGAAGAACACGTACATCGCTACGCAAAATAAAATCACCCAAAAACGGATTAACCTTTGCCAAACTAAAAATTTACTACGAAGAAAACGCCACGCCTTTAACCGAAAAATTCGCCCACAATTTAGAGCTACTCACCGATGAAGGCGAATACAATTACAACGCCTATTTGCTATCCGACATCAATATTACATCGGTGCGTTTTGCCAAATATGCCACCAACGATCGCACCCAACTCATTAGCTCCGACGAGTACGGACACACTTGTATCATCACCGCCACACAAAAAGTTTTAGATCGCTTAGACGTTGAAAACAAAACCCATTCGGTAGTAGTCAGAGATAGGGTAGATACCCGAATTTGGCACAACGAAGCCCTACGAGAAGCCGTCCGTAATGCCTTTGTGCATAACGACTATACGCTGGAAGTCTGCCCAGCTTTCGAGATATTCCCCAACAGAATAGAAATAACATCGGCAGGTGGTTTGCCAATAGATATGAAATCGGAAGCCGACTTTTTCGAAGGCTATTCACTTCCACGCAATAAAGCCTTAATGCGTGTTTTCAAAGATGTTGGACTAGTAGAACATTTGGGTACAGGTATTCCCAAAATATTAGCCCACTACGACCAATCTTGTTTCCGCTTTACTACCAACTTTTTGCGTATCAGCTTACCAAAAAATATGATGGTAGAAGAAAGTATAAAAACAGGCACAGAAGAAGGAGGTAAGAGAGGGGGTAAGACAGGAGGTAAGACAGGAGGTAAGAGAGGGGGTAAGAGTATTGAAAATGTAGTAGGATTTAAGCAATTAACACCGAAACAAAAAGAGTTATTGAACCTAATAATTGAGAATAATAAAATCACCTATGATAAGATGAGAGAAACAATGAATATTATTAGTAATTCAACAGTACAGAAACATATAAACGGACTAAAAAAAGCAGGAAGCATCAGCCGAGAAAAAGACTATGGGGGAGAGTGGATTATTCACTATAAAAACTAATGGTTAATTATGAATTATTAATGATGCGTAAAAATATAGTTAAAGAAAAAAGTTTTGCCTTTGCTGTTCGAGTGGTAAAATTGTATCAATTTCTTGTGAATGAGCAGAAAGAATATGTAATATCAAAACAGCTACTGCGAAGTGGCACAAGTGTAGGAGCAAATATTAGAGAAGCTGAACACGCTGAAACTAAAAAAGATTTTATTCATAAAATGGCAATAGCTCAAAAAGAAATTAACGAAACATTGTACTGGTTGGAACTAATGGAGACAACAAATTATTTAACAAAAGAGCAATTTTATAGTATGAATAATGATGCAGTAGAAATAATAAAATTGATAACAACAATTATTAAAAATGCAAAATCTAATTTAAGTAGGTGATAGCCAATAATGGTAAATGTATAATGGTAAACAATTAATGAGTTCAGTTTTATTGAAAATTAATCACTCACCATTGATCATTAATCATTAATAACTAACAATTAACCATTGAACATTGATCATTCAACATTAACCATTAAAAAGATGGATAAATTTACAGAATCCCAATTAGAATTAGCCTTTGCAGAAGCATTGGGAAAGCAGGGCTACCCGCACCACACAGGCGACACCATCAACAGAGTTTCTGATGAAGTGGTTATTATAAAAGCCGACCTAAAAGCCTTTTTGTTAGCCCAATACAAAACAGATGGTCTAACCGAAGCAGAAGCCGAGCAAATAATAAAGCAACTGCAAAACCTTTCCGATGCCGACCTATACGAAAGCAATAAACAGTTTATGCGTTGGCTTGCCGATGGTTTCGCTTTTAAACGAGCAGATCGCACCAAAAAAGATATTTGGATTTACCTTATTGATTATTCCGAAGCAAATAAAAATAAATACAAACTTGTAAACCAACTGGAAATAGTAGGTACAGAAAAACGCATACCCGATGGAATCATTTATATAAATGGTTTGCCTTTAGTCGTGTTTGAATTTAAAAGTGCCATACGGGAAGAAGCCACCATACACGATGCCTACGTTCAACTAACCACTCGCTACCGTCGTGATATACCCCAACTGTTCAAGTACAATACCTTTTGTGTTATCAGCGATGGTGTAAACAATAAAGCAGGTTCATTCTTTGCTCAATATGATTTCTTCTATGCCTGGCGAAGAATAGATGGCGATAAGAATTCGGTAGATGGCATTGATAGCTTTTTTACGCTTATCAAGGGAATGTTGCACCAAAACCGATTGCGAGAGCTTATTCAGCATTTTATTTACTTGCCCGATAAATCGAATAAGGAAGTAAAAATAGTTTGCCGATACCCACAGTTTTACGCATCGAAAAAGCTATACGAAAATATTAAGCAAGCCCAGAAGCCAACAGGTGATGGGAAAGGTGGTACTTACTTTGGGGCAACAGGTTGTGGGAAAAGTTTTACGATGCTTTTCCTTACAAGGCTGCTGATGAAAAGTCCATTTTTCAAAAGCCCAACTATTGTACTTATAACCGACCGCACCGATTTAGATGAGCAATTATCGGGGCAATTTACCAACGCCAAAACTTATATCGGTGATAATCATATCGCAAGTGTTACGAGCCGATCAGATTTGCGGGTCAAGTTGCGAGGACGACAGAGTGGGGGAGTATTTTTGACCACTATTCATAAGTTTACCGAAGATACCGAGCTACTAACCGAAAGAAGCAATGTAATTGTAATTTCTGACGAAGCCCACCGAAGTCAAACCAACTTGAATCAGAAAGTAAAAGTAACGGCAGACGGTGTGAAAAAAAGTTATGGTTTTGCGAAGTATCTCCACGATTCATTGCCTAATGCTACTTACGTTGGTTTCACAGGTACGCCAGTAGATGCTACGCTTGATGTATTCGGAAAAATTGTAGATGCCTACACCATGACCGAATCGGTACAAGATGAAATTACGGTGCGTTTGGTGTATGAAGGCAGAGCCGTAAAAGTAAATTTAGAACAACAGAAACTAAAAGACATAGAAGCCCTTTACAATAAATTTGAAGAAGAAGGGGCAAACGAATATCAGATAGAGGAAAGCAAAAAAACGATGGCAAAAATGAGTGTCATAATTGGCGATCCTCAGCGTCTGAAAACTTTAGCTGAAGATTTTGTAGAACACTATGAAAACCGAATAGCAGAAGGAGCAACGGTAAAAGGAAAAGCGATGTTTGTGTGTACCAATCGTGATATTGCTTATAACTTTTACAAAGAAATAATTGCGCTGCGTCCAGCGTGGGCAGAAATAAAAACAGCCGATGAAGGAGCAGAATTAAGCGAACAGGAAAAGAAAGACATTTTACCGATGGAGAAGGTAAAAATGATTATGACCAGAGGGAAAGACGACCCAAAGGAGATGTATAAAATGCTTGGAACAAAAGAACATCGTAAAGAGCTTGACAGACAATTCAAAAACGAAAAATCGAACTTCAAAATAGCGATAGTTGTAGATATGTGGCTCACAGGTTTTGATGTACCATTTTTAGATACTATTTACATACAATACTTCGGAAAAGAATTAAGCCGCAATCTTGCCGAAACACATAACTTTC
>JAHDFD010000021.1 GCA_020628375.1 Chitinophagales bacterium
CGACAGGTGCAGATACGACAGGCACCGATACGACAGGTACCGATACGACAGGCACAGATACAACAGGTACCGATACGACAGGCACCGATACGACAGGCACCGATACGACAGGTACAGATACAACAGGTACCGATATGACAGGTACGGATACGACAGGCACCGATACGACAGGTACAGATACGACAGGTACGGATACGACAGGTACAGATACGACAGGTACGGATATGACAGGCACCGACACGACTGGCACAGATACAACAGGTACCGACGAGACAGGTACAGATGAAACCGGCACTGATGATGGTGGTTCAGATACTCTTGGTTCTATTTCAGATAATGTATGGTATGATGAAGATGGAGATGGAACAAGAAATGGAAGTGAAGGAGGTATTTCAGGTGTAGAAATTATTCTGGTTTATCCTGACGGTTCAATCGAAGTAACCTATACTGATATTAATGGTGATTATTTATTCGATGACCTTCCTGCTGGAGATTATCAGATTGTAGTTGGTAATGTACCAGGTTTCTTTAACACCACACCTAATATTATTAACTATACACTTTCTGATGGGGAAGATTATGTTGATGGTGATTTCGGCTTTGATCTGATGGAAGAACCTTTCGATTGTGCTGCCTTCGTTGTTGATCATTCTATTGAATGTTTAGATGGTGATGTTACTTTCGAGATTTCGTTTGCTTTAGATGGCTTCGATCCTGCGGATGGATACACTGTAAATGGTGTTGTTCAGAATTCAACAACTTATCAGGAAGGTCCGTTTAATGCAGTTGATGGTTATTACTATGAAATAGCACCTGTTGCCGACCCGACATGTGTAACTGTAATTTCTGCTGAAGAAGTGAGCTGTACGGTAACAGCCATTGAGTTAATTGCTTTTGAAGGTGAAACACTGGAAGATGCTAACTTATTACATTGGATAACTGTTACTGAAATTGATAATGATTTCTTCACAATTCAGCGTTCTGAAGATGGAATCAACTTTGAAAATATTGGTGTAGTGAATGGAGTAGGAAACTCATCTATAGTTAATAGCTATAGTTTTAAAGATACTGATCTAAGAAGTGATAATTATTTCTATCGTCTTTTGGATACAGATATAAATGGAGAAACAAATATTGCTTCTGAAATTATAGAACTTAGAAGAAATAACAATTTCGATATTTCTGTATATCCAATACCTGCTAATGATGTGCTGAACATTAATATTGATACAGATGCAATGATTAGTATTACAATTATTGATGTTAGTGGCAAGTTGGTCAAAACAGAACAGAATGTGAATAATGTAATTGATATTAGTGATTTGACTTCAGGGAATTACTTCCTGATCGTTTCTGATTCAGAATCGATTAAAACAGTTAAATTCATTAAACACTAATTCCTTTTTTTATGAATACATTAAAACCCCGAAGTCGAAAGTACTTCGGGGTTTTTTTATTGAATTTTATATAAGCCTTCATACTTTAATTCATCGATAGGTAAACTTTATAATCCTTAGACCTATCTTTGCGTTTCAATTTTATGAAAAGTTTACAGATAATATTATTGTTTTTCCTTTTCATTGGAATGCAAAGTGTTAATGCACAATATAAAACAGTGCTCTTTGATGAAACTGAATTGCAGTTCAATCAGGGAGAGCCATTGCCGGCTGACCAGTATTTCATTATAAATGGTTACGCTAATCCTAATGTAGAATTAGTACGTTTTTATATACAAAAAACAGGCTTTAACAGAAATGCAACCGATCCGATTTTATTTGAGAATTCTTGGAAACGTTCAAAAAATAATAAAGCGTTGATTTTTGAACTACCAGTTAATTACGCGCTCAAAGGAAATGTGAAATATGATTTTTTCTTTGAACACTATACTATGTTGGATTCTTTGAAGTGTACAAATCTTAAAGACACTATAAGCTTACAACTGACAGAATACATTAATAAATTTTTACCGGAAAATAAGAATAAACTTAAACTCAAAAAGCCTTATAAAGAATTTTTGGAGGGACTCAGGAATATCGTTAAGAATGGTACTGGTGAGTTGCACAATAAAGTAGAATTCAATTTTGCAGGCTTTAGTACAGAATTGAACGATAAACTTAAAAAAATAGGAAGGTCTGGTAACAGCAAAGATCCTGTTAAAAAAAGAGAGCAGATCATAGAGTTAATTAATAGAGATGTTGAACGTTTTGTAAATGACGATTTAATGGTTTTGTATGATGAATACAAATTAGTCCGATATCCAATTGAAAAAACATCGAATATATTATCAGTTAATCTGGGATTCGGTGGTACAAAAACACAAGAGTTCAATCGTTTTGCAGATAGCTCCAGCCCTTTTATCGGACTTTCGATCCCTTTTTCAAGCAGACAATATAGTAATGCTTTCGTAAAGAATTCTGCCGTTTCTTTTGGTATAGCATTACAAAATTATACAAATGCAGAAGGCAATACAGTTACAGGTCCTATTATTAAGAGACCGATCTATTTTGCTCTGGGATATAAAATTTTCAGAGTGATCAGAATCAATGCTGGAATGCATTTGCTTTCAGTTGAAGAAGATGGCATTGCTGAACCTGTAGAAAACCCTCAAATAGCTCCTTTCTTTGGTTTAAGTGCTGAATTAGATGTCTGGGTAGGGGTTGGAAAACGCAAAAAGATCAGAAAAAGATAGTGCTTAATTTTTAAAGAAATTCCCTTGTTATACATTTCCGACTTAGATGGTACTTTGCTGAATAAGAATTGTGAACTTTCGGTTTACTCCAGAACTCAACTTACACAATTATTAAAAACTGAAACACAATTTTCTATTGCCACTGCGCGCGGTATTTATTCTATTAAAGAAATTCTTAAAGACCTTCCGCTACAACTTCCTGTTATTTGTAATAATGGCTCCTACATACGTAATTTCAAAACAAGAGAAGCATTATACCAATCGGCTTTTCAGCCTGATATCGTTGCTAAAATTCTCAAGCTTACAGAAGAGCAAAATATGGAAGCCTTCGTTACTTCTTTCAAACCCAATAAACAAGGAGGTGGTGAAGATTGCCTGACCCATAACCTTATTCTGAATGAAGGTATGCAATGGTTCCTGAATGATAGAATTCGAGCGAATGATCCTAGAATGAAGAGCTATGTTCATTATGCGAATAATCTCGACCATCAGATTACTTGTCTTACCATTATAGATCAATTGAGTGCTGTTACAAAGCTGAAAGAGCTCATCGATCAACAATTTTCAGCACATATTCAAAGTAATATAATGGTGAATCCTTACCAAAGAGGATTTTACTGGTTAACTGTTCAGGATATTAATACAACCAAGGGGAATGCTGTAAAGTGGTTGGCTGATTATCTGAATATTTCCCTTGCTGAAGTTACTGTTTTCGGCGACGAAGTAAACGATGTTTCAATGTTTGAAGTAGCCGGTCGTAAAATCGCTATGGACGACGCTAAAGAAGTACTCAAGCAAAAAGCCGATCTGATTATAGGTAATCATGAGGAAGATGCGGTTGTCAAGTTTATAAAGGAAGAACAAACGGTTTAACGATTTAACTTTTCTCCATATTTGTACATATTCTCTTCATCGCCAATAGCACGATAGGCTTGAAAAAATACAATTTATAGTTTAATTTGTTGTGTAAATATTTAATTGAAAAAGGTTGTTTTTCGATCGGACTACCGAAGCAGGCGAAAAAGCAGTTGGGCTTGCATTCAAGCATAGCCTAGCTACGGCGAGTATTTTCAACGAAGAAAATGAAGCTTTTATCCAAAATATTCACGACATAATAGAACATAAATTGTATTATTTACAGAACAAGTAAACTTTTCCAAGAAGGATATAATGAGTTCAGATTAGATTTTATAGGTACAGTGTTTAAAAAATAAAATAGTAGTGAATTAAATAACTGTGCTAATTAGAATTATGATTAGGCTCTGATGCTCTGAGACCAATAAGTAGCATTAAATGTTAATGCACTGAGCTTTTATTAATGAAAAAACTAATTAAAGTGAAAGCATCATCAGTAAGCAATTTTAGATAATACTTTCCGGGAATTTGTTTTTTATAGTCGAATGTGATTGTAATAAGATTATCAGAGATATTAGTTTCATTGGCAACGATTTTGAGAAACTGGTTATCTTCTATTATATACTTTAGCTTTGAAACATCACTAGTAGTGGAAATCTGAAAAGTGAATTCCTGCGTATTCCAGTCAAAACCATTTTGTGGATTAGAAATAAGTATAGTATTGCCACGCATACGACTATTGATCAAAGTTTCGTATTGAGGATTGGGTTTGAAAGAATTTGCGATGATACTTTTAGAAGCTTCAAACATATCGCTATCAGAAGGAGCCTGCCCTCCTTCATGCTCTTTAAATGCCTTTTCCCAATCGTCCATTTTACTTTTAAGATCATTTTGACCATACACATTAAGGGCATCTAAAAAATCGTTCATTAACGAAGTATCTTCCTTCAATTCTCCCTCCGAATCAGATTGATTATTCAATTCCATATTATGATGTTCTGAGAAGCCAAAATATGCTTCTAATTTTTTAATGATTTCTTCTTTCATAACTTACTCAAAAAAGATAATAACTTAGACATACACCGATACTTTTGTGCTTTAACTACATTGGCATTATTATAAGCCAATTTTTCGGAAATTTCTTGCATACTTAACCTTTCAAAATAATAGAGCATGATTATTTCTTTACACGGTGATTTTAAATTATTAAGTGTTTTCAGGATTTTTTGAGTCCGTTCATTAGTGTTAGTTAAATTTATTTTCTCAAAAAAATCTTTCAGGCTTTCTCGATCAATTGCTATATTCATTAAATCATCTTCGATATGATATTCATTGATAGATTTACTTTTTTTTAAATGATTTAAAGTCACATTCCTACCAATTGAATACAAATAAGTTTTTAAAGTACAATCAGTTCCTGTAAACTTTCTATTCTTAATATTTTCATAAACCGCAAGAATACTATCCTGATAAATGTCTTTTACATCTTCTGACTGAATGGTATCAAATTTTTGTAATATCCACTGCTCAAAACTTTTTCTATAAAGCAGATATAATTGCCTGAGGCTACCATTTACATCAAGCCTGATTTTTTCAACCCATTCAATAGTAGAAATATTATTCTTTTCTATCATTCAGTAGCTAATTTGTTAAAAAGGTAAACATAATACCACATATTTTATAAAATTTAACACCTTAACTTACTAATCATAAAGCAAGTTTTCAGTATTGAATAATACAAAGCGTAACTAACTAATTCTGAAATTTGGGTTTACTTTTCTATAAATAAATTACTAAGTTAGTAGCAATTAATGCTTATGAAAAGTTTGAAAGAAATTTTATTACATAGTAGCAATTTAGCGGAACAAGGTAAATTTAATGGAATTACCGCACTTTCAGAGGAATTTACACTAAAAATGAAGTTTTGTGAAACAGATGTTTTAAATAGTAATCTTAAAACTCTAATAGACTTACTTGAGAAATGCTGTAAGATTCAATATCATACACAGACTACGAATGTAGAAGCACTGAATAACTTTATCCAAGAAGTATGTAAAATATTATATGCAAAAAAAATAGCATTTGAACAAATTGCCAATATTTTGTTTGATCGACAAGCAAAATTTGCAGAACGTTCAGGCAAATTTGATGAAGGTATTAATGCTTTAAGGTCTAATATAGAACACTATAAGCATGAAATTGAATCGAATTATATCTTTAAAATAACTGCTTACGAAAATCTTATAAGGTTATATGTACAAAAGAAAGATAGAAAGTTACATTTTAGAATAGTTGAAGAACTCGCCAGTGAATTTCAAAATACCCAAAACGAACAAGCTTTTTATTTATCGAAATGGGGTGACTATTATCTGTATGAAGATCGTGATAAAGCAATAGAGAACTTTTTAAATGCAAGAAAATTGCTTCAGATTAACTCTAAAACAGATGAGATTATTCTGATGCAGATTTTTGAACGAACCGCCATTGCCTATTACATGCTAGAAGACTATTTCATTGCTGAATGCTATTTTATAAAACAGTTTTTATTGGCTAAAAGATTGACAGGTGTTCAGTCAATAACCTTAATGAATTTGGGGAATTGTTGCTTTTTAAATTTTAAAAAAGGTGTGTACTTTTATAAAAAAGCAGAAGCCAAGGAAATTGCTAATGTCGGTGAAAATTCACAGATGCTCGTACATATTTATAAGAACTTAGCAGGCTTTTATCTGAATACAGAATCTTATAAAGAAATAATAGAACTGACGAATAAAATGTTCAATTTAATAGAAAAAGAAGATGTACATGAAATTGAAAGTACAATAAAACTTCTGAGAGGTTCGGCGCTCATTCATTATGGTGAATACAAAGATGTGACCGAACTTTTAGGAGAGCCTATTAAGGAAGATCATTATTATGAACTATTAATGTTTCATTACAATACTACTCTGGCACTAGCACATGCACACTTATTTCAATTTGACAAAGCAGTAAGAATAATAAATCAATGTTTTGAGGCTTTATATACGAACTTTAGTTATAAACATATTTATTATAGCAACCCCGATTTATTTAAAATAGAAAATAAAAAGGGTTTGTACGACACGCTAAATGCAAAAGTCGAGCTTCTTTTTTTATGGTATAAAAATGAAAAACAGAATGTTTCAGTTTTATATGCTTGTATCTTAACTATTCAACAATATTTAAAAACAACCGAATGGGTTATTGATAAATTGGAAAATAAGGAGAGTAAAATTTTAGAATGTCAGGATTTAAGAAAAACTTATGCAAAGCAAATATTGATCGTTTGTCAATTTTTACAAGACTTGAAAAACATAGATAAAGACACATTTGAGCTAGCAAGAAAGGAAGTGCTTAGTTACAATCAATATTGTTTAAACACTAATGAATTTAATTTGGTGAACAATATTCAGGATGTAAAGAATATTTTAATGGAACTCATCGAAAAAGATAAGGCTGCCGTTTTATTGAAAAGCATAACAGAAAGTGACTTCCATAAAAACCTACCACCGAATATAGCTGGTAAAGAGCAGTATTTTAAGCAAAAGATCAATAAGCTGCTTAAAGAAATTCAAGTTAATGAAGCTACTTTCTTTGTACAAGAAAGCAAAAAGAATATAGAAGTAGATGAATATTTTGATCTTATTTGTGAGTTGAGAAGCGAATACTTAGACGTTTGGGAAAACTATCAAAATTTCAAAAAAGAAAAAGCCGATTATTATATCAAGAATAAATTTGTAAATAATGAAAAGTATAGCTTTGATTACGGCAATTTACAAAAAAAACTTACAAAAGATCAGGCTGTATTGAATTATTTTATTTTCGAAAATCAACTTGTTGTTCAGTGTATTACAGACTCTTTTTGTGAATTTACAAACGTTTTACTCGATGAAGATTTTCAACAGAGTGTAATGAGTTTTAATCAAGCGATCGGTCAGTTCAATAATTCAGATCTAATCAATTTTGGAAATAAGATAAGTAAATTGCTCATCTTTCCGATGCTTAAAATGTTGGAAGACCAAGCCATTAAACATTTGTTCATTATCCCTCACGAATATCTGAATAACCTATCTTTTGAATGTCTCTTTTTTAAAGAAGCTGATGAGGATGAGCTTTTTCTTTTCGGCGGAACCTTGCCTTTTCTGATAGAAGCCTTCAGTGTATCCTATCATTTCTCTGCGAGTGTGTTAGAGCATTTTCTGTCAACTAATAAGAAAACGAATGAACTTGAAAATTATATTGGTTTTGCACCTGTTTATGCAAAGGACAAACAGCAACCAACTATCAATTTATCAAATAATGAAGTAGATGAAGACATAGCACTACGTTCTGTTCGTATTGGCGAAAAAACATATCAGGCATTGACTTATTCAGAAGAAGAAATTAAAAACGTACAACTACTATTTGAATCTCATAATAAAAAGACCGACGTATATTTTAGAGAAGCTGCTACAATAGCGTCATTTACAAAAATGGCAGAGCTATACGATATTGTTCATATCGCTGCTCATGGTTATGAAACTGCTGAAGGTATCGATTTGTCAGGGATTATTTTTTCTCCGGAGATCGAAAATTCCGATCATTCAATTTTTTATCTGCAAGATGCTTATAATCTTGATCTAAATGCAAAACTGGTCATTTTAAGTTGCTGTAAAAGTGGAATCGGAAAATATGAAGAAGGTGAGGGAGTAATGGCTGTTAACCGCGGTTTCATTCAGGCAGGTGCTGCCAATGTTCTATTTACACTTTTCAAAATTTATGATAATTCCAGTAGTAAGTTTATTCAATATTTCTTCAAACAAATTATAAAAAACAAATATAGTTACAGTAAGGCGTTGCAAGTTACAAAACAATATTTTCTTCGATCAGAAAAATACTGTGCACCACAACACTGGGCTGGCTTTGTGTTGATCGGAGAGTGATCAGAGTATGTTCATGAAGTATAGAAATTTAAACATACTCTTATACTAGTTAACTTTTTAGCAATAGCTCAGATCACTATAATTTAATACACATTTTCGTGTCATATTGAGCGCAATGTAATGAAGTTGAAATATAGACACTTCCCTATTTTTCGTGGGATGACTCGTATATTGGGCTTAACTTGATAGTGGTTTACGCTCTCATAAATGTATGAATATATTAAAGTTAAAATTGTATAATACAATTTGAGCAGTAGCGACAAGGCATTGCCTCGTCGCTAACTCTATTTTTCAACCCAAAAAACAGTTTTTAAATGCCAAATGTATAGTGATGTGAAAGTTTTTTTATAAAAATGTTTACCTATTCATTTAGTTAGTTACTAATAGAACGGAAGATGTATTGTAACTCTAAATTTAAAACTATGAAAAGCGCTTATCTCTCTTTAGGTCTATTCAAAAATAAAAGCTCTGATGGCTATTTTTTTAACCCGAAAATTCTATCGGACTTATAAGCTGGATTTTTCTGATATTGTTGTTGAATAGAGCATGTAAATAGCTATTGGAAATCTAATTTATTGAATTACAATAGCTCGACCTTGATAAACCACTCTGTTTTTGCGATATTAGTTGATAATGAGGAACTTAACTCGATTATTATTGTTTAAAAGTCAAATTAGGAAAGAAAATTCGGATTAACTCAAATAATTAATTTTTTTGATTCATATTTGTACCTGATAAACCCTTAACCCTTAAAAAAACTATTATGCAAGTGTTTAAAATACCCTTTGATTGTGTATATGCTCTCATACACAATTTCCCCGAGTTTTTATTATCCCCCTATTTTGTAGATTTGCTCTGATGTTAGCCTCAGAAATATAGTACACTAAAATATATTTTAGTTACGACTATTGAAATCTATTGATTTAATGCTCATAATAAAGTTATGAGCAGTCAATTTTATATAGGTCTTCAAAGAATACAAACAACTTCTTCATAGTAATTGGGAATATCTGTTCATCAGGTATGCCGTTTTACGAATATTTATTTGTTAATTGAATTTCCAGAAAGCAGATTTCCCAACCTATGAAATAAACCCCTGATTTATAATACCCTTTGAAAAGTTTACTATGAAAACACACAATTTTCTAAAATTCTCTCTTATGAAAAACACTCAACGAATTTTTTACGCCAGCTCCCAAGTGCTTTTACTAATTTTTATGCTTTTTGCTTCGCTTGAGGTGGTGGGGCAGACTTGTACACCAGATATTACATCAGTTTCTGTAACATTAGATAGCAACGGTAATGCAGTCTTTACACAACCAGGCGTACTGCAAAATGACACTGGAGCTGAATGTTGTGATGGAACTACAGGTGGAAATGTTGATTGTGTAGCAATAACATTTTCATTACCCCCCTCGGCAGATGAAGATTGTTTTTACTCAAGTGTTTCTTTCCAAAATGATCAAGGAAACATATATGTAGCATTTGTTGATCCATTAAATATTTGTTCTGGAATAACTTCTTATGGAAATAATCAAGCAGTCCAAAATACAAGTTGTGATGGTGGTGGAACTTCAATAGTTATTTGTAAACCTGGTAATCTAACAGTGTCACCAACGGTTGATATAGGATTAAAGTGTAATGTAGTATTAAACCCTCCAGCAGGAAGTAGTATTTGCAATGTTTCTGCTATACCAACAGCTCCAACTGATTTTAATGCATTTTTAGATGCAGGAGGTAGTTTTAATGTTACTAGCAATATAACAGAATGTGGTAACTGTTCTGATGTGGATGCTAGCGATTTTTCCAACTATACAGTTAGTGATTCCGGCTCGATAGGTGATGTTTGTGTTTCAGGTCAGTCAGTTGTTAGAACTTTTTCAATAGACTATTGTGGAGTCACGTTAAGTACAAGTCAAACATTTACTTCTGGTGGCTCTGATTGTCCAGGTTGCTGTGCATTTGAAACAACCTGTCCTGCAGCTAACACTTCACTTGGTACTTTCGATTGTACAACTTTAGCAAATATTCCAGCTATGCCAACAACCGAGGCAGCAGCAGAAGCAGCACCTTACGGCATTACTATTGGCGATGAGCCTTGTGGAACTATTGTAGTGCAAGGGGCTGATTCAGGCGGGTCGGTTAATGTTTGTGCTATGGGAGGTCAAACAATTACAAGAACAATTACCGTTTTCGATGATTTAGATGCCGATAATACATTGGACGCTGATGAAGATAGCGAGGTTTGTACTTTTCAATATACCATTACCGAAGATACAACAATTCCTACGGTAAGTTGCCCTGCCGTTACTGGAACTTTCGATTGCAATACCACTACTTTGCCAAGTGCATTTACTACAATAGCAGCCTTTACAGGTGCAGGTGGTGTAGCCACCGATAATTGTACTGCAACAGCAGATTTATCCATAGCTTCTTCAGATGCAGGCACAATTGCTGGTTTGAACTTTTGTAGTGCAACTGCAGCAGATAGAACAATAACAAGAACCTATACAATTACAGACGCTTGCGGTAATGAAAATACTTGTGATCAGTTATTTGTTTTTGCACAAGATACAGAAGGGGCACAAGTTGTATGCCCAACAAACGTAACAACAGGCTTAGATTGTACAACAACGGCATTACCTGCTGCAGCTACCGATGTAGCAAGTTTTGTAGCATTAGGTGGTAACATTACCGATAATTGCCCAAATAATGGAACAATTACAGTATCAAGTGCCGATGCACCAGCAATCACAGCATTAAACTTTTGTAGTGCCGATGCCTCAGCAAGAACAATTACAAGAACGTACACTATTACCGATGGTTGTGGTATTACAACTACTTGTAATCAGTTATTTGTTTTTGCTCAAGATGTTGCAGCACCAACAATAACTTGTCCGGCAAACGTAACAACAGGTTTAGATTGTACAACAACAGCTTTACCGGCTGCCGCTACTACAGCTGCTGCATTTGAAACAGCAGGTGGTGCTATATCAGATGTTTGTAGTGCCGATGCAGACATAACAGTGGCAAGTGAAGATGCTCCAGGAATTGCTAATTTAGATTTTTGTAGTGTTAGCCCAGCGGCAAGAACAATTACAAGAACGTACACAATTACAGATGAATGTGGTAATGAAGCCACTTGCGATCAATTGTTCGTATTTAGTAGAGATGTAACATCTCCAGTAATTGGTGGTTGTCCTTCAGATTTGAATATGGAATGTGGTTCGGCTTATGCAACACAAATAAATACTTGGATAAGTGCGGCTGAAACAGCAATTATGGCAGCTTCAACCGATGTGTGTGATAATTCATTAACAGTTAGCAATAATTACGTAGCAGGTTCATTGCCGCCTCCAGGTTGTGCAGGAGCTGTAACGCCTTTGTCTGTAACGTTTACTGTAACAGATGATTGTGGTAATTTTTCAACTTGTTCAGCAGATATTACTATAACAGACACAACAGTGCCAAGTATTACTTGTCCTGACCCTTTAACAATTACTGCTTGTAATCCAGAAAATAATTTAATCGTCACTAACTGGCTAACAACAGTTAGCGGTTCAGATGCTTGCGGAGGTACTGTTTCTTTTTCAAATGATTTAGATTTTGCCGACTTAGATGCATGTATGGGAGCTGTAACAGTTGAGTTTACAGCAACAGATGATTGTGGATTACAGGCAACTTGTACTCAGGATATAACAATTGGTATGGCTAATGATCCTGAATTGTTATTCTGTCCTAATAACTCAACAGTAGGAATAGACGGTTCTGCTTGTACGATTTCTGCAACTTTTACCCCACCAATTGCTATTGATGAATGTGGTCCAGTAACCGTAGTTCAAGATAGTGGTCCTGTTAGTGGAGCAACAACTGGTTGGATGTTAGGTGCAAATCCTATTGAATTTACTATTACCAACTCGTGTGGTAAGTCAATAGAGTGTGATTTTGTAATTACAATTGTTGATCAAACAACACCTACTATTGAGTGTCCTGGAGAAATATTGGTTTGTGCACCTGCTGGAAGTTGTACTTGGACAGGGGCAGGCTTAGATCCTACTACAGCTGCCTGTAATAACACTACTTTGTCTTATACACTTAGCGGTGCTACTTCTGGTACAGGTACAGGTAGTGCTAACGGTGAGGTGTTTAATATAGGAATAACCACGGTTGACTATACGGTTACCAATACAGCAAGTGGACTTGAAGCATTTTGTGATGTAATTGTTATAGTTGAAGATTGTGAACCTCCTACAATTAACTGTCCAGCAGATGTTACTAATGTAGCTTGTGGTTCTGAAGATATTGCAACTTGGGCTGCAAGTGCTTTAGCATCAGATGATGGCAATTGTTCTGATGTTGTTATTGAATATGTACTGTTAACACAAAGTGAACTTTGTGGCGAAACGCAATCAAGTACTTATTTATTTACTGCTACAGATGAAGCAGGAAATATGGCTACTTGTACTGCTACTTACGCCACAATTGATGAAGTGCCTCCAGTAATTATTACAGCAGCAGCACCCGAAACTGCAGAGTGTGGTATGGCTGTTCATACCGAATTATTGGCGTGGTTATCTTCTAATGGTGGTGCAGTAGCAAACGATGCCTGTGGCGAAGAGGTTTTTTGGACAAACAATTACAATGGCTCTTTGCCAGCTGCTTGTGGTAATACAGGTGTAATAAGTGTAAACTTTACAGCAACTGATGCGTGTGGTAATCAAAGTGTTACTAGTTCTACATTTACCATTCAAGATACCACAGCACCGAGCATATTTTGTCCTGATAATTTAGATTTAGAATGTGGAGCTGAAAACAATGATGATATTGTTATCAACTGGTTAGCTTCAGCTTATGCCACCGATAACTGCACAGATGTAACGGTAAGTAATAACTTTACAGCCTTGCCAGCTTGTGGTGCATCAACAATGGTAACATTTACAGTAGAGAATAATTGCGATGGACAAACAATTACTTGTATGGCTTCTATTTCTGTTGTAGATACACAAAAACCTATTGTTATGAATGTACCAGAAGATTTATATGTTGAATGTGATGGTACTGGAAATACTGCCGATATAAATAATTGGTTAGCTAGTTTTGGAGGGATGTTAGTATTTGATGCCTGTGATGGTATGATTGTCCCTTCTACGCCTATTGCTAGTGCAGCCATTGATTTGTGTTCTGGCGGTGGTACTAGTGTAATTCCTTATACTTTTACGGCAACAGATGCTTGTGGAAATAACTCAATTGATGAGGTAGCTTATGTGCATATTTTAGATACAACAGCACCAAGTTTTACTGTAACACCAGCTGGGCCAATTGAATGTAATACTGCTAATCCTGATATATGGGCTCAAGGAGCTGTTACTTCTATTGTTGAAGTTTGTGGAACAACTACTACCGATTATTATATAAGTGAAGTAAATAATACTTGCGATGATGGAATAGAATATACTTATACATTTGTAGTTACAGATCAATGTGGTAATTCAACTTCTCAAACATCAACTTACCAAGTTGTAGATTCTACGCCACCAGTGCTTACGCCTCCAAGCGATTTAACGCTAGATTGTACAGACGATATTAGTGCTGAGATTTTAGCTTGGTTAAATAGTTATACGGTTTCAGATAATTGTGATGCAGATCCACAGGTAACTAATAACTTCAACGGTACTCCTCCTACTTGTGGAAGTTCCGTTACTATAACTTGGACAGCTACCGATGATTGCTCAAACACCATAAATACAGCAACTGCAACAATAACTGTAAATGATAATACAGCACCTGTTTTAACAGTTCCTGATAATATTACTGTAGAATGTGGTACAAACCAAGCAGCTATTATTGAAGCTTGGGAAAACGATGCTTTGGCAATTGATAATTGTGATGGAACAGTTGAAGTTACATTTATACCATCTGCTTTAGTAGTTGGTACTTGCCCTAATACTGGTGTAATTACTTATACTTTCGATGCACAGGATGCTTGTGGTAATATGGCAACTCAACTTACTAGAACTGTTACCATAATTGATTCCCAAAAACCAGTAATTATGACCCCTCCATCAGATGTAATAGTAGAATGTGATGGAGCAGGGAATATTGCAGATTTAGCAGCATTTGAAGCTGCTTTCGGTGGTATGATGGCAATGGATAATTGTAATGCAGCACCAATATTAAGTTTTGTTGCCGGAACAGCTACAACTACTTGTGGAGGAACACAAACAATTCCATATACTTTTACAGCAACAGATGCTTGTGGAAACGCCATTAGTGAAGTAGCTAATTTAGTTATAATTGACACTACCGATCCCGTGGTTGTGCCACCTGCTCCGCTTGCCGAAAACTGCGGAAGCGAAGACTTAGAGGCTTGGGCTTTAATGGCAACAGCAACCGATGTATGTAATGCCAATCCTCAAATAACTTATGCAATTATTGAGCATACTGAAGTTTGTACCGTAGGTGTAGGTTTTACAGAAACATTTACAGTTGCTTTTACTGCAACTGATAATTGTGGAAACCAACATACATTAAACTCAACCTACACTGTTCAAGATATTGTAGCACCCGTTTTCGATACACCGCCTGCTGATTTGGTATTAACTTGTGGTGATGATGTGTCAGCAAGTATTTCTGCTTGGTTAAATACAGCAGTTGTTTCTGATAATTGTGGAACAGTTACAGTTACAAATGATTGGGATGGAACAACACCTGATTTATGTGGTGATGCAGCAGGAGTTACAGTTACATTCACAGCATCCGATGGTTGTTTGGAAACGACAGCTACGGCAACTATTACTTCAAATAACGACACAGCAGGACCAACCTTTATTAACTGCCCTGCTAATATGACCGTAGCTGTTGATGTTGATTTATGTACAGCCAATGTAATTTATTCAACACCAATAGCAGAAGATTGCAATGGAGCAACGGTTGCTTTTACATCTGGAATAGCTTCGGGCGAACCATTTCCACTTGGGGATACTGACATTGTATTTACAGCAACCGATGGTTGTAATAATACTTCTACTTGTGAATTTACTATAACGGTTATCGATTCACAAAACCCAGTAATTAACTGTCCACCAAGTATAAATGTTTGTGCCGATGATGGTACTTGCACTTGGTTGGCTACAACTGCAACCGATCCAACTTTTGCCGATTGTACCAATACAAACCTAAGCTATGAAATCGTCGATCCAATGGGCGTTGCTACCACAGGAACAGGTTTGATAAGCGCTGCTGCTGAAACATTTGCAATTGGTTCAAATACAGTAACATATACTTTAACCGATAGTGGTGATCCTGCCAATACTTCAATTTGTAGTTTTACAGTAGAAGTAGAAAATTGCACTTCAGGTTATTTCGATTTGGCAAGCGTTTGGTGTCAGGAAGCCCCTGCATCTGATCCGCTTACATTTGACTTTACCTTAAATGAAAACTTGTTCTTTGAACCGTCAACAGCAACTATAACCTTAACCTCAGACCCAGTAGGCTTTATCACAGGAAGTGGAACTGATTGGACCTTCGATCCGGCAGGTGGTGTATTGAACAATGCTACTCAAGGCGTTTCAAATGTTACCATAACTTTAGAAGTTGACAATGGTGAAGGTTGTGAAGTACTTTATTCGCAAGAAGTAATTGTTTACCAAACTGGTGATCCAACATTTGCATTGCAAGAAACAGTTTGCGAAACAGAAACAATGGTTGCTTTAGCTTTAACAACAGATACTGATGATGGAGTAGGAGCAGAAACAATGATTCCAGATTTTGTTACCTGGACAGGTTCTGGGGTAACTGAAAATGCAGATGGAATAACTGCCAATTTTGATCCTTCATCAGTAGGTGTAGGTACTTACGAAATTTGTGTAACGGTAGGTGCTCCAAACTGCGAAGAAATACAATGTAATACTATTGTTGTAGAGGCTGTTCCACCACTTCCTGAGGCAGAAAGTATAGAAATTCTTTGTGCTGTTGAACCAGCAGGTACTGTTTCGCTTTCACAATTATTTACAGGTGTAAGTGCTGAATTATTAGATAGCTCAAATCCTGATGTAACAATAACTGTTTCAGGTGGTTCTGCTATTTTAGTTGGTGGAGCAGTACAATACACAGAAGCAGGTTGCTATTCGGTACAATGGCAATACACTGACTCAGGTGCTTGCGGTTTAGATAGAGATGTAACTTCATTTATTTTTGTATCGGAACAACCAACACCAAGTTTCGACTTACCAGAACAATACTGTTGGGATGGCGCTGTAGGAACAACAATTCAAGCAACTGTAAATAGCCCTGCTGCTGGAAATTCTTATGATCCGTTCGGTACATTAACAGTTGATTTTTCAACTACAAACCCAGCAATTGCAACTATTGACGATGATGGATTACTAACTATTATAAGTGCTGGTACGGTTAGTATATGTTATCTCGAAACATTAACAACCTCAACAGCATGTGGTACAGATCCAGCAGGTGGTGTTTTCCCAGCTAGAGCTTGTAGTGAACAAACTTGCCAAACAATAACAATCACCGAAACAGCCGACGCTATAGATGCAAGTTGGGATTTAATAGGTCCATTCTGTGTAGATGATGCCACAGATTATGATTTAACTCCAACCGGTACACCAAATGGCGATTTTACAGGTCAGGGAGTAACAGAAGAATTTAATGGAGGTAATGAGGTAAATGAATATACCTTCAGTCCTGAAGATGCAGGAGTTGGTATCCATTCAGTTTGTTATACAATTAGTAATGGAAGTGGTTGTGAAGCGGTACTCTGTAGAAATATTGAAGTATTACCAACCGCCGATGCAACAATAAATGATTTGGTTATGGATTGTAGTATAGATCCAGATGGAAATATAAGCTTAGATGCTTTATTCACTGTTTCAACAACAGAAGGTGGAACATTCACCTTAGTAAGTTCAACAGGTACCAATGCCGATGCAAGTGTAATAGGTAATACATTACAATACAATGCACCGGGTTGTTATGTAATAGAATATGAAGTAAGTTCAACTTCATTAAATGGCACAGCACCAAGCCCATTAGGAACTTGTACAGCAGTTGATCAAGCGATAATATTAATACCAGAAGAACCACAGCCAGATTTTGGTATAACGAATGAATTCTGTTGGGATGGCTCAGATGTAAATGATGAGATAGCAGTAGTTTTAGGCAGTCCGGTTTATGACTTTGGCTTACCAACGACTTATGCTTGGACGACACAAAATGCTACTGGCGATTTAGTAGTTAGCTTCAGTGATGCTTCAGTAGCCGAGCCAATTATTACTATAGAAAGTGTAACAGGCAGTGGTACAATAGAAGTATGTTTAACCGAGACGATTACCAATCCAGGTTGTTCAGATGATGGAGGCAATCCAGTAGCTACCGATGTAGATTGTAGTGGAATAACATGTCATTTATTAACAGTAACCGAAACAGCAGATTTTGTAGATGCAAGTTGGGATTTAATAGGCCCATTCTGCGTAGATGATGCCACAGATTATGATTTAACTCCAACAGGCACACCAAATGGCGAGTTTACAGGTCAAGGGGTAACAGAAAATGAAAATGGCGGATCAGTAGTAAATACATACACCTTTAGCCCAGCAGATGCAGGAGTAGGAATTCACACAATATGCTATACAATAGGTAATAATGATGGATGTGATGGTGTTCAATGCAGAAATATTGAAGTATTACCAACAGTAGATGCAACAATAAATGATTTAGTAATGGATTGTAGTATAGACCCAGATGGAAATATCAGCTTAGATGCTTTGTTCACTGTTTCAACAACAGAAGGTGGAACATTCACCTTAGTAAGTTCAACAGGTACCAATGCCGATGCAAGTGTAATAGGTAATACATTACAATACAATGCACCGGGTTGTTATGTAATAGAATATGAAGTAAGTTCAACTTCATTAAATGGCACAGCACCAAGCCCATTAGGAACTTGTACAGCAGTTGATCAAGCGATAATATTAATACCAGAAGAACCACAGCCAGATTTTGGTATAACGAATGAATTCTGTTGGGATGGCTCAGATGTAAATGATGAGATAGCAGTAGTTTTAGGCAGTCCGGTTTATGACTTTGGCTTACCAACGACTTATGCTTGGACGACACAAAATGCTACTGGCGATTTAGTAGTTAGCTTCAGTGATGCTTCAGTAGCCGAGCCAATTATTACTATAGAAAGTGTAACAGGCAGTGGTACAATAGAAGTATGTTTAACCGAGACGATTACCAATCCAGGTTGTTCAGATGATGGAGGCAATCCAGTAGCTACCGATGTAGATTGTAGTGGAATAACATGTCATTTATTAACAGTAACCGAAACAGCAGATTTTGTAGATGCAAGTTGGGATTTAATAGGCCCATTCTGCGTAGATGATGCCACAGATTATGATTTAACTCCAACAGGCACACCAAATGGCGAGTTTACAGGTCAAGGGGTAACAGAAAATGAAAATGGCGGATCAGTAGTAAATACATACACCTTTAGCCCAGCAGATGCAGGAGTAGGAATTCACACAATATGCTATACAATAGGTAATAATGATGGATGTGATGGTGTTCAATGCAGAAATATTGAAGTATTACCAACAGTAGATGCAACAATAAATGATTTAGTAATGGATTGTAGTATAGACCCAGATGGAAATATCAGCTTAGATGCTTTGTTCACTGTTTCAACAACAGAAGGTGGAACATTCACCTTAGTAAGTTCAACAGGTACCAATGCCGATGCAAGTGTAATAGGTAATACATTACAATACAATGCACCGGGTTGTTATGTAATAGAATATGAAGTAAGTTCAACTTCATTAAATGGCACAGCACCAAGCCCATTAGGAACTTGTACAGCAGTTGATCAAGCGATAATATTAATACCAGAAGAACCACAGCCAGATTTTGGTATAACGAATGAATTCTGTTGGGATGGCTCAGATGTAAATGATGAGATAGCAGTAGTTTTAGGCAGTCCGGTTTATGACTTTGGCTTACCAACGACTTATGCTTGGACGACACAAAATGCTACTGGCGATTTAGTAGTTAGCTTCAGTGATGCTTCAGTAGCCGAGCCAATTATTACTATAGAAAGTGTAACAGGCAGTGGTACAATAGAAGTATGTTTAACCGAGACGATTACCAATCCAGGTTGTTCAGATGATGGAGGCAATCCAGTAGCTACCGATGTAGATTGTAGTGGAATAACATGTCATTTATTAACAGTAACCGAAACAGCAGATTTTGTAGATGCAAGTTGGGATTTAATAGGCCCATTCTGCGTAGATGATGCCACAGATTATGATTTAACTCCAACAGGCACACCAAATGGCGAGTTTACAGGTCAAGGGGTAACAGAAAATGAAAATGGCGGATCAGTAGTAAATACATACACCTTTAGCCCAGCAGATGCAGGAGTAGGAATTCACACAATATGCTATACAATAGGTAATAATGATGGATGTGATGGTGTTCAATGCAGAAATATTGAAGTATTACCAACGGTAAATGCCGATATTAATAACTTAACATTAGACTGCTCAATTGATCCTAGTGGTTCAATAAGCTTAAGTTCAATGTTTACGTCAACAACAACAGTAGGAGGAACATTTACTATAGATGGGGTTGAAACGAATACATTGAACTATGATGGTCCGGGTTGTTATATTGTTACTTATGAAGTAACTTCTAATTCATTAGATGGAACTGCACCTAACCCAATTGGTGCTTGTACAGATACTGATGTGGCAACTATTTACATTTTAGAAGAACCACAACCATCTTTCGATATGCCAGAAGAAGTTTGCTTTGGCGAAGGAGGTCCTTCAATAGATATTAATGCTTTTGTAAATAGTCCAACTTATGATACATTCGGAATATTAACAGGAGTTTGGGAGTTAACCACTTCAGAACCAACCATAACTTTAACAGATAATGGAATATCTGGAGCTGTAATTACAGTTGATGGCGATATTACAACTTCAGTAACTGTAACATTATGTTACACCGAAACCTTATCGTTCACAGGATGTGATGACGATGGCGTTGCAGGAAATAATGACGATGATGCTTCACAAGCAGATACAAGTTGCGATGCAACTTATTGTGAAACATTAACCATAAATGATTCAAGTGATACGGTTGATCCGAGTTTTGACCAGGTAGGACCTTTCTGTATAACAGATGCTGACTTCTATCTAGGAGCTATAAATGGAGCAGAGGGCGTTGTAACTGGTCAGTTAGGTGGTGAGTTCACAGGTAGTGCCGTTTATGAAGGTAGTGCTGCTGGCGTTCCAGCAACAGGCACAAGTCAGTATTGGTTCAGCCCACTACAGGCAGGACAAGGAATTCATTCAATTACTTATACTGTGTCAAGTCAGGAGGGATGTACCGCTTCATTTACTCAAAACGTAGTAGTATATGAGACCGTTAATGTAACAGCAGCAGTATCTCAATCGAGCTATTGTTTAGCTGATTCAAATATTGATTTCTCGATCTTATTCAGTTCAACAGGTGATGGAGGAATTACCGATTTTGACGATGATGATGGCGAATATTACTTAAATGGAACGGCATATTTTGGTGCTGATTTAGCAATTAACCCATCTTTAGTGGGCGTTCATATAATTACCTATTGTGTGGGTAATTCAGCAGATATCACCATATTTAATACCGATGGAACAATAGCAAATACCTTTACCGATTGTACAACTTGTGCACAGGCAAGTATTGAAATTTGTGATACCCCAGATGCTTCATGGCAAGCTCCAGCTTTCTTATGTGAAGATGGAGGTTCACCAGATCCGGTATTTATAGATGAATTTATAGGTTCAACCTATCCTTTAATTCCAACTAATTTAGGTGTTCAGGGAGATGATTATACATCCTATTCTTGGTTCTCAGAAGCAGGACAATTATTTTTCGATGAAGCAGCGACACAACCTTATAACGGAGAATCTTTAACAACCGAAACAATTTATTTCTTACCAGCAGGTTTATCGGATCAATCAGAAGTAGAAATATGTTTAACAGTTATTGGTGCAGGTGAATTACAGGAAAATGGTATGGATTTATGTGAAGGCTGTTCAGCAACGCGTTGTTACGAAATTCCAATTGTTTCAGAATATCAGGCAGATCTAAACCTGAATAGTGAAGATGATATAGCAATTTGTTTAGAAGATTTCTTGGAAGATTCTATAAAAGACTTAACGCAATATTTATCTAATACAACCCCTGGAAATGGTTACTTTACAATTACACATCATGGTGCCGATGGCATATTGGGAACTGCAGATGATGTTGTAGCTGAAAATTGTTCACTCGGAGGAACAATAGTAGGCTGTCAGGATGGTTTTATCTGGGATATCTCAACACTGGGTAGTTCTGGTTTGGATTTCGATATTATTACTATAACTTATACTGTAGAAGGAAGTGATCAATGTACACGCTACGATCAGTTTACGCTTATTTTGGAAGCTCCCGCCGAAGATTGTTTTGAACCCGATCCGTTAATCTGTGAAAATGATTTTGGTAATCCTATCGATGCTTATAATTGGTTGGTAGAAGGCTGTATTAGCTGCGATACAACTTGGATCTCAAATATTCATGGAGCGGAAAATAGCTATAATTTGAATTACCAGAGTAGTGTTAATTTAGTTAATAATGGAATACAATTACCTGGAAATGGTGCATGTAGTGGTTTCATTAATCCGGATATTGCAGTGAATACGATAAGTGCTCCACTAATACCTGAAGGAGCGATAATTACTTATCTGAAATTCAGGTGGAGTTATGAAGGAACTTGTGAAACTTCTGAAGGAGATTTAGATTCAGCTACTATTTTATTCCCGTCAGGAAATGAATTGATGATGGGTGGTTTACCTTATCCGAATGATGGTGGTCCTAATGGTAACGACCATTATGGATGGCAGGAATTTGTAATTACAGGAGACTTGTTGAATACTTACGCTGCTGAATTAGATTATCTGACAACCTGTGAAAGTATCGATCCGTTTGAATATATTGTTCAATCGAACTCAGCAAACTGGACTATTGGTTTTGAAGTTGAGATTCGTTGGAATACTTGTAGCTTTGAGGCATACATACACGAAACGGCAGATGAAGATGGTTTCTTTAATGATACAATTCCATTACCTTACGATGCGAATATGGATGGCGATTATTTAGATGCTCTCGATATTCCGGGAGGTTTTTACCAAACAATAGTAGAAGATGAAAATGGAGATTCACAAGTTCAATGGGTATTCGATTCAAATGGCTTAAATGCAATAGATGGCGTAATAGATGTAGTTTTCAATAATGCAATTTGTGGCGATTGTCCAAGTCAGGAAGTGCAATCAATTTTGGTTGCAGAGAATTATGGAGCAGCATTCATAACGGATGTGATCGATGTTTGTAGTAGTGAAGGAACAATCGACCTTACACAATATTTAGCCTCATCTTCTGATAATGGCGGTAATTTCTCATCAGATGATGTAATGATAAATGGTGATATTCTTGCTTTAGGAAATGTAACAACTGCCGATGGATGTGTAGATATAATTTACGATGTTGCAGATTTTGTGAATACTTGCGGACAGGCAAGTGATACTCTAACACTTTGCGTTATTCCTCAGGAATCAATTCCAGACTTGAGTGGAATTGATGGAGAACAGGTTTGTGAAGGAGTAATCATTGATCTTTCAGCTTATCAGGATGGAACATGGACTTCTTCAAACAGTATTGTTAATAGTGATCTGAATGCAGATCAAACAGTATTGAACACAACGGGCTATTCTCAGTATAACCCAATAAGCCTAACTTATACTTTAGACGGAGTTTGTGGTAATGAGCAAACAATTACTGTTATAGTCGAATCTTCTTTCGATGCAGTGTTGTCGGAAGACATTGATGCGTGTATAGGTAACTTAGGTGATGCAATGGTTGTTTCTGTACAACCAGATGGAACAGAATGTATTGACTTGGATCAGTTTGTCAGTGAAGATGCAACAACAGCACCAAACTTCGGCGCAGGCTTCTGGTCATTGACTTCAGATAATGGAACGTTAAGCGGAGCAATACTTTGCCCTGATGGCTCAGGTGTGTATGATCTGGTTTATACAATACCGGGTAGTGGTGATTGTGGAGCAGTTCGGGATATGACCATAACGATCAATGAACAGGAAGATGCCATGTTTATACTACCTGACTTATTGTGTTCATCAGAAGTGTTAGAACTTAGCGCCGATGGATTGATAATGAATTTTACAGGTCAGATTTGTGTGTCTGGTGATACAGAACCAAGTTCAATTCAGAATCCTTCTTTCACAAGCATAGATATGTTAAGCTTAAGTTTACCGGAAATTGCTGAAGGAAGTAAGATATTAGGATTGGAAGTAGATTATAATTATGTAGGCTTTGGTAATGCGAACGGAGATTTTGATACTATCGGTATTAGTCTGAATGGTGTTGAAACAATATTAGGTTTGCCGAACGGCACAGGCCCGAATGGAGATAATCATTTTGATTTTGATGAATCTGATAATATAGTATTTACAGAAGGTGCTGGTTTGTTCGAAACCATACAAAATTGTTCAGATAACAGTATAGAATTAGGAATAGTCTCTAATTCAGCGTTGTGGGATGCATGTATTAATGTTAGTATGAGTTATACAACAGGTACTTTCACAGCAACTCTACCAAGTGGAGAAAGTCTGGAAACTTATGGTTATGACAATCCAATAATAGAATCGACCGATGGTAGTGGCAGTTTTGCATTTGATGCAACATCTTTGTGTGATGTAGATCAGGTGTTAATCACTTTTGAACGATTTGGTTGTACGGCTTGTGGTAACAATACAAGTTCTGAATTGATCGATATTGTATGTGGTGGGCAAGCCAATTTGATCGACGATACAACGATCTGTTACGTTTCTGAAATAGATTTAGATGCCTATTTAGCCGACGGAACAAGTGCCAATGGTAGTTTCTCAGGAGTAGGTGTAAGTGGTGATGTACTCACTCCATTGGATGCAGGTGTATATTTTATTACTTATGAGTACGGAGAACCGGGTAGTTTATGTTATAGTTCTGATGAGATAGAAATAACGATTCTACCAGAAATAAATTCAGAATTCTCTTTACCTGCAACGCTATGTTCTTTGGATGGTGATAGCTGGGATTTGAATGATTATTTATCAGAAGGTGCAGCTACTAATGGAACTTGGAGTATAAGCTTAGGAGGAGCCGATTTAGATGGTAGTATTTTGAGCTCAAATGATTACACAGGACTAATTGAACTTAGTTATACTGTTGACAATGGAGTTTGTTCCGGAACTTCAAGCCAGATACTGGAAATTGTGAAAATTATAGATGCTTCACTTGAAATAGATCAGGACGTATGTTGGAGTGAATTTATTGATCTTACTCAATTTTTTGATAAAGAAACAACCATTGGAGGAGTGTTTTCAGGTGATAACGCTATCGATGGATATAGTTTATATCCAAATCAGAGTGGAGGAATTTATACAATTACTTATTCTGTAGGAGATCCAGAATCGAATTGTGGTGTAGAAAGTGATGAAATTACTATTACTGTTCAACCAGCAATTAATGCACTATGGGATGGTCCGAGTTCATTTTGTTCTTATCAGGAAAATATTGATCTTACTAATTATTTGACAAGTTTCACTGACTCAGATGGAGCTTGGAGTATTTATGAAGGAGGTGGGGATATTTCAGGAAATATTTATAATCCTGATGGATATTCTGGAATATTAGAAATTCATTATACAGTTAATAATGGAGCATGTAGTGAAACACATGCTGAGATCATAACTGTTATTGCTCCTATTTCACCAGAATCTTTCCCATCTATTATTTGTGTGGGAGAATCGATTGATCTATCTCAGTTTGAAGTTACTGAAGGAGGAACATGGTTTGGTTCAGGTGTAAGTGAAAATATTTTTAATGCTACTTCGGCAGGTAATAAAATAGTATATTACGAAGTTGGGGGAAGCTCTTGTGGAAATATTTTCAATATAGAAGTAAGCGATATACCAGAAGTGTTAGAAGTACCTGCGGTAGAAGCAGTTTGTGCAGAAAGTGGGGAAGCACCTGTTTTTGTAGTGTCCGGAGGATTTTTCGATCACTATTTAGCTATCGTTTCTGTTGATGGTGTTGCCATAGATACTATAGTCAGTAATACTTTTTATGGAGCTTCTGTTGAGTTTGACCCAACGGATGTACTTGGCGAAGATTGGTCAGGTATGGCTGAAATTACCTTCTATGCTGAAAATCAGGCAGGCTGTTTAAGTAATCCGATAAGTCTTGATTATGAACTATATGCTTCACCTGAATTAACATACCTTATCGGTTGTACCGATCCTGTTTCTAATTTAGCAGCATTAACAGTTGGTGGTTTATCAGATGGTTTCCAGATTGCCGTTTACGAACAGGGAACTGAATTAGATATTACCTCTTATAACCCAATGAACGATAATCTGGCGATTTTGAATGCCGGTATTCCATATAATATTTATGCCATAGATGGAAATGGATGTACTGCATTTATTGAAGGTGTGAAAGCAGAATTGTCATTAAGCTATGATGCCTCTATTTCATGTGCTGATGAAAATGGTATGGTTACGATCTCTATTGATGTAGATGAAAATACGGGCTATGGCTCACCTTATGAATACTCTTATGATGGAGGTTTGTCTTACTCACCTTCTTCATCAATGATGTTGTTGGTAGAAGAAAATCCTACGGTTTCAGTTTCGGTCAGAGATGCTAAAGGTTGCTTGAGTGAGTTTGAAATTTTTGACTTAGGTAATAGTGGTGAATTGTCTTCTGAAGTTTCTTGTAATGATAATGGTATTGTAAATATTGACTTAGGATACACAGGAACTAATTATAGTGCTTTCTACGAGATTGAAGGAATCGCTTATCCTGTTTTATCTAGTAACTTTAGCATAGAGGTCGATGAAGCTAAACCAGTATTTATAACGGTGATCGATAATTCAAGCTCTGTTAACGGAGGATGCATATTAACAGATGAGTTCATGGTTTATCCTGAATTATTATTAAATGTAGAACCAGATTATAACGATTGTCCACAAGGAGATGTGAATACATTAATTACCGCATCTGGTGGTTTTGGTTCTTACGATTTAAGTATTGATGGTGAAATGATCGCTAATTTCTCTGCTGAGATCGAAGCTTCATTAGGTGCAGGTGAACATGAAATTATGATTACTGACGCTAATGGTTGTAGCCAGTCAATGAGCATAACTATCGAAAGTGCTAATTCTTTATCAACTCCGGTACTGATTTACAATAATTCGCTGAGTTCTGCGACATCTGTTTGTGGTAGCGAAGCATTAAGTCTTGAAGTTACTGGTGGAAGCACTTACGAGTGGAGTATTGATGGTGTGGTTCAGAGTGAAACAGGAAATGTATTGACGACAAGTTTTGAAAGCAATAGTATGGTAAGTGTTGTAAGTACAGATGGAGCTTGTGCAAGCGAAGCACTTGAAATTCCTGTTACTTATTATCCGGTGTTAAGTAGTACTGAAGCTGAAATAACTTGTTTAGAGGATGGAACTTATTCTGTGAACTTTGAAATTTCAGGAGGGAATATAACCGTTCCTTATATCGTTGAATCGAATGGGGTTGTATTTGAAAGTACAGGAATTGTTTCAGCAATAATAGATATAAATGAAGCTTATAATTTCAATATATCAAGTCCTGAATCGGGTTGTGCTTTGAATATAAATGGAAATAGTGATTGCCCGGATCCAAACTTTGGCTTAGGATGCGAACCTGATTTATCACAAGGCTCATTGGATTGTGAAGCGGGACAAGTTACCGTTTTTGTTTCAGATGCCGGATCAGATTTTGAAGTTTTAAGTATTAGTAATGGAGCTACCTTTAACAATACAGTAACAGACGGATTTGGCGGTGTAATAATAAGTTTCGCAATTGAAGATAATACAGCAGCAAGCTTTACTATGACTTATAATGCAGGTGGTGTTTTATGTGATGGCACAGACACCTATGAGATATCTATAGATTGTGGTAATGTAACAGCAATTGAATTGCTTCGATTTGATGGAGAAGTATTAGCTGAAGGAAATCAACTTTCTTGGATAACTGCACAGGAAGTAGATGCCGATTATTTCACTTTAGAACGAAGTATTGATGGAGTCAATTTTGAAGCGATAGCCAATGTGAATGCTCATGGTAACAGCAGTGTTCCGAGAAATTACGAGCATTTTGATATGGATGCTTCTGTGGGCGATAGTTTCTATCGTTTATTGGAAACGGATATAAATGGTGTAACATCTATTGTTTCCAATGTGATTGAATTGAACAGATTGAGTGCGAATACATTTGTAATCGACGCAGTTTATCCTGTTCCGGCAAGTGATCAGGTAAACATAGAATTTGATTATGCAAGTAAGGGGCAAATTCAGATGAATATTTATAATGTGTTTGGTCAATTAGTCGATCAGAAGGCATTTGATGTAGTTTCTGGTACGAATATTAAAACTATTGATATAAGTGAATACACCGCTGGTACTTACTTTATTTCATTAGTGAATGATGGATCGAATAATACCAATGCTAAATTCATAGTAGAATAAGTTCAGATTGATTAATTGAAACATGCTCTAAAGTCCGTAGCCGCTTGGTTTACGGACTTTTTTTAATTTTACACCATGAAATATAAAATCTTACTTTCTTTAATTACCTTTTTTAGTTTTAATACTTTGAACGCACAGTTTGATAACCCTTGTGATTCCACCCCCGCCATAGTTTTTTCAACTTCTTGGGCAAGTGCTACTACTGTTTGTGGTGAAACAGATGAATTAAGCCTCGAAGCCGTTGGGACAGATGTTGAAGTTTATGAATGGCTAGTCAACGATATATTGCAAGAAGAAACTTCAAATGTTCTAACCAGAACTTATAATCAATCTTCAGTAGTTAAAGTTGCTTTCGTATATGAAGATTGTAAAAGTGATTATTTGACAATTCCAATAAAATATTTTGAGCCATTAAATATTACAGAACCAGTTTCGATAGGAAATGATGAATCGTTTTTGTATAGTTTCGATATTTCTGGAGGGTCTTCCGAAGACCCATACTTTATTACTTATGCTAATATTACATACGCCTTTGATAGTAGCTTCAGCGATACATTCTTTTATGATACTAATTATGAGATCAGAATTGTTAGTCCTGAAAGTAGGTGTAACTTAGAATTTGAATTTAAAATTGAAGCTCCAGACGAGTGTGATGAACTTATCGATTGTTCTGAGCTAAGCTTCGAAATGCCACAAATAGATTGTGAGCATGAAAATATTATGATTGAAACACTCAATGCTTCATCAATTTTTGAACTGCAGGAAGTAAAGTCTGAACTCATTGATACATTTCGTATTGTAACAACAGGCAATGGTACTAATTTAGAATTGAATTTCGATCTGACTGAGAGTTTTGAATTACCAGTAGAAATTATATATCAAAATTCAGCACTTTGTTCAGTGGATAGCCTCTTATTCATCGCGGAATGTAACTACTTCGATCACCATTCTAAAGGCATAAATATGCTTTCTCCAAATCCAGGTAATGGAGGAATTAATGTAGTTTTCAATGCTGAAGCTGAACAAGAATCCCTTATTGAATTATTTGATTTTAATGGACGGCTTATTCATAAAACAAGTAAACTTTTTCAAGAAGGATATAATGAGTTCAGTTTAGATTTTACAGACCTTAATTCAGGAATGTATTTGTTGAAAATTTACAATAACAACAGTGTTTACAAAAATAAAATAATAGTGAATTAAACAACAGTATTAGAAAATATCTGGTAAATATAATAAGCATATAAACCTATACAAAGCAAGCCTATCCCCTGTTGGTCTGAGACCAACAGAGGTATCTGTCTCTCACAACTCTTGCTAGCCGGTTAGGAGAGAAAATGATATCCTTTCTTAGCTAGATTCCGATGGAAACGTTACTTTTAATATAGTAGATGGGGGAATGTCTGGAATGGTTGAGCCCGACTTGTCGAGTTTACCTTCTCACTTCAAGAAGAAACTTGAAAATGGTAAATTGGTTATGTTTAGAATAAGAAAATCTGATTTATTAGCAAATGGCTTAATACCATTGCAAGACAAACCAAACCATTATTCAATTAAACCTTTAGATACAATGACAGTAGAAGAATATCGAAAGAAAATTAGAAATACTCAAAGGCTATGGGAAGTTGTAAGATAGTAAAGATAACAAACGATTTTGATCTCTTTTTTTTAAAAGTTAATGATTATTCATTGTTTGATGATTTAATCAAATTGGCTCTTATGTATAGATATACATTTACGAAAGATGAAATGTTAAAATTTATAGATTCTTATCGAAATATGAGAGAGTTATCTGAAATTCAAGCTGAGCTTTTAGATGACCTTGAAAATAGAGTATTTGGATATTGTTCTTTAGGGGCATATATTGGTGTCTTATTTCTGTCTTCTACCGTTGAGGATTAACTTTTTTCTATCCCCTGTTGGTCTGAGACCAACAGAGGTGTCTGTCTTTCACAACTCTTGTTAGCCGGTTAGGAGACCATCAAATTTCATTTTCAAGAATTATATTTTTTTGATTATGCTACAATGTTGAAAGTATTAGTATTTAGCAGTAAAAGTTCATGCCCGTTATCCTTATTTGTTTCAGACCAATAGATATGTTTATAGCTTTTAAACGTTAACACAAATAATGAGTTAGAAAATCAAATTTTCTTTCATTTTCTAGTAAGTAAAATTTAGCAGAAGAAAATTGGTATTCTTCAGGTATTTCTGCTAACTGCCAATGATTTTGTAAAGGATTATTATGAATATAGATTAACTTTTGCTCTGCAATTTCTCTATTGTATAAGTGAATGGGGAGTGAGTTCCTTTGCCAAATTTGAATTTTTCTGTCTCTTTTATCTACAATTAATTTATCAATAGCTTTCGGATATTTTATTTCTAAATCATTGATAATTTGCCACGAAATAAATTTATGGGTGTCGCGCATTGTTTCCCACGGCTGTTTTGGGGGAAGAAAAGAAAATATTGCATGGTAATGATTCGGCATAATGACAAAGCCATATACTATCATTCTTTCTTCCTTAACTTGAAATTTCCATAAATCAATAATGACTTGTTTGTACGCATCATTTTTTAAAATGTGATACCAATTTATAATGGTAGCTGTATAAAAGTATTGTTTTCCCCATTCCATTTTTTAGTGGATTTTATAAAATAAGAAAAATGAGTTTTTCAATGTGAGTAAAGTGGTTAAGGTCTTGTTTGTATTGTGATAAAATTAATGCGAAAATAACTCCCCTCTGTTGGTCTGAGACCAACAGGTAGTAAGGGTAGCAAGCCGCGTTGTTCGTAATGACCAGTTTTTTTGATAAAAATAAGTTTAATTGATTGATTGTAAGTGTTTTATAAGAGTCTTTCCTCTACTGGTCATATACTATACATTTAATTGCCTCCGTTGTGTCTCCAGACCAACGGATACCTGAAAAGTGGAGATTTTTGAATTAAAACAAACATTTCCCTATCCTCTGCTGGTCTCAGACCAGCAGGTAGCAAGAAGATTTACAATAACAACAGTGTTTACAAAAATAAAATAGTAGTGAATTAAACAACCGTATTAGAAAATATCTGGTAAATATAATAAGCATATAAACCTATACAAAGCAAGCCAATAATACGGTTTGTTTGTTTGGCAAACAGAATTATCAGAAAAATTACCGTAGCTAATAAGAACAATGGAATCGCCATATTAATAATATAATCAGGAACCTGTAAAGGTGAGATTATACCAGAAATACCAATTACTGCAACTACATTAAATATGTTCGATCCAATAATGTTTCCTAAAGCAATGCCTAACTTATTCTTTCTGGCAGCACCAATACTTACGAATAATTCTGGTAAAGAAGTTCCGAGGGCAACGGCACCTAAAGCAATATAACCTTCTTCTATATTCAGAATTTTTGCAATGGCAATGATCGATTCAATATTGTAGGTTGCTGAAACAAAAACACCAAGACCGCCCAAAAGAAGGATAAGAAAGTACTTCAACTCTAACTTGGTATCTTCTTCAGCTTCTTCATTTCCAACCTGAAATAAGATTGAAATCAAATAGGATAACAATATGAGTAATAATATACCAGCTTCCCATGATTTTACTATTCCGTCATAACTGAAGTAAGCGGCTAAAGCTGCTGAAACAGCAAATACCAAATAATCGGCGATACTTGCTTTAAATGAAAATTTTACTTTAGCAAATAGTAAGCTTACACCTCCAGCAACCAGAAAAATATTGGTAATATTCGAACCAACAACATTGGCAACAACAATTTCTGTTGATTTTTGCATGACTGCCGCAATAGATGAAGCCAATTCCGGTAGGGAAGTTCCCAGCGCAACAATTGTGGCACCGATAACAAATGATGGAATTCCAATAGCTGCTCCTATTTTTTCAGCTGAATCGATAAAAAAATCAGAGGAACGTAATAAACAGAACAGGGTAAAACAAAATATAAAAACCCAAAAAAGTAATCCCATGAAGGTAAATGCTTAAAATATTGGTGCAAAATTACGATGTTTCGATTTGCTTTAACTTGTATTTGTCACATATAGTTCCGTTTTTTTATCAATAAATACCAATTATTAAGTAACAGTCATCATAAATATGCGTCGTATCTTGTGTTTTATGGCACTTAGTTTGTTTTGTGTACGAATAACACCCTTTATTGAAACTTTAAAGCTTCTATGAGAATATTATTCTTGAATTATGAATTCCCTCCTTTAGGTGGAGGCGCTAGTCCGATCAGTTACGAAATAGCACAGGGTTATGTAAATATTGGTCATCAGGTAGATGTCGTTACTATGGGTTTCAAAGGCTTAGCTGCTAGTGAAAACATGAATGGTATCAATGTATATCGTGTTCCTTGTATAAGAGCCAAGAAAGAAATTTGCCATCCTCACGAAATGCTGACGTTTATTTACAATGCTCAGAAATTCCTTAAAAAGCATTTGAAAGAAAATCAATATGACGTATGTCATAATCATTTCGCTATTCCAACAGGATTAGTGGCTAATTGGGTGAAAAAAAATTACGGAATACCTTTTATCAATACAAGTCATGGAAGTGATATTCCGGGATACAATAATGATCGTTTTTTATTCCTGCACAATTTTACCAAGCCAATTCTGAATTCAGTATTGAATAATTCAAGTGGTAATTTTTCAGGATCGAACTACCTGGCAGGTTTAGCCAATAAAAATATAAATCCGCCTGTTGCTTATCAAACGATCAGAGAAGGTTTCTTTCCAGACCTTTTTCAGCCACAAGCTAAAAAGAAAACAATTTTATCAACCGGAAGATTATTGAGAAGAAAAGGTTTTCAGTATTTAATAGAAGCAGTTTCTGAAAAAGATATAGGATACGAAGTACACATTTGTGGCGATGGACCAATGATGCCTGAATTAAGATCACTGGCAGAAAAATCAAAAACAAAGATCGTTTTTCATGGTTGGATCAACAATCAATCTGAAAAATATAAGAACTTGTTGGAAACAGCTTCAATTTATAGCTTGGTTTCAGCAAAAGAAAATGCCAGTAAATCCTTATTGGAAGCCTTAAGTGCCGGATGTGCCGTAATTACATCCAATATTGCTGGTTGTCCTGAGTCGGTTGGTGATGCAGGATTCGCTATTCCTGCTGAAAATGTATCGGCACTTCGTGAAACAATATACGATTTGATCGATAATGAGGATAAGATTCAGGAGTATGGTAAAAAAGCAAGAAATCGAATTTTGGAAGTTTATAATTGGGATAAGCTGATAAGGCAATATGAAAAGGAATTAATGAAAGCTGCAAATATTGAAAGTAAGCTTGTTCAGAATGCGTAAATTTGCAAAGCTTTTAACAATAAACATTATAATAGAAGTTAAAGCTGATATAGGAAAATTATGAAAAAAAGAATATTAATCACCGGAGCTGCGGGCTTTTTAGGATCACACTTAAGCGATAGATTCATAAAAGAAGGTTACGAAGTCATTGGAATGGATAACTTATTAACCGGAAATATTGCCAATATTGAGCATCTGTTTCCACATCCTGATTTTACTTATTATCATCACGATGTTACAAAGTTTGTGCATGTTCCGGGTAATTTAGATTATATTCTGCACTTTGCTTCTCCTGCAAGCCCTATCGACTATTTAAAAATGCCGATCCAAACGATGAAAGTAGGTTCTTTAGGAACACACAACCTTCTAGGTTTGGCACGCGCTAAGAATGCAAGGATCTTAGTAGCTTCTACTTCTGAAGTTTATGGAGATCCAAAAGTACACCCACAAAAAGAAACCTATTGGGGAAATGTAAATCCTATCGGTCCTCGTGGTGTTTACGATGAAGCTAAGCGTTTTCAGGAAGCAATGACTATGGCATACCATACTTTTCATGGCTTGGAAACAAGAATTATCCGTATTTTCAATACTTATGGTCCTCGAATGAGACTCGACGATGGTAGAGCATTACCAACCTTTTTACGTCAGGCAATAGAAGGAGAAGATATTACCGTTTTTGGAGATGGTTCTCAAACGCGTTCATTCTGTTATGTTGACGATTTAGTAGAAGGAATTTACCGATTACTATTAAGTGATTACGAGCAGCCGGTAAATATTGGTAATCCAGATGAAATTTCTATTTTGGATTTTGCTAAAGAAATTATCGCTCTTACCGGAACAGATCAGAAGATTGTTTTGAAACCACTGCCAAAAGATGATCCTATGGTTAGAAAACCAGATATTACGCGTGCCAGAGAAATATTAGGCTGGGAACCTAAAGTATCTCGTAAAGAAGGATTGGCGATTACCTACGAACATTTCAAGAAAGTAATTGCAGAAAAAGCAAACCCAGATACATGATAAAGTTTAAAACAGTTTTTGATAGAGACGTAGCATTGCTACGTCTGTACATTATGAATTATTGTTTGAATTAAAATCGTTTTAAAGTCTAATATCTTTCCTTTTATTACTTTCGTAAAGTATTTGGTGTTTTGCCAATAAGCAATGCTGAAAATAAACGTTTTATTTCTTTCAGATTTTAATAGTTGAAAACTCAGCAGATAACGATTCATTTAAAAAAGCAGACTTTCTTATTTGTGTATAATGGACTAATAAACTGTTGTCGTCTGTTATTTAATTCCCTTAATGAATATAGAATGGTTTATAGCGCGCCGAATGACTACAAGTGAAGAAAGCCCTTTTTCTGCTTTTATCATTAAAATAGCAATTCTGGCTATTGCACTTTCATTAGGGATAATGATCATTGCTACTTCTGTCGTTTATGGTTTCAAAAAAGAGATAAGCGAAAAAATATTTGGTTTTAGTGGGCATATCATCGTTTCTTCTTTTGAAGGTAACCGTTCTATTGAAGAAAGTAATCCTGTAAGTAAAGAGCAATTATTTTATCCACACATCGACACACTTGAAAGTGTCAGAAGTGTAGAAGTTTATGCTCACAAAGCCGGAATGCTAAAAACCGATTCCCTTTTTGAAGGCTTGATCTTTAAAGGAATTGATACGGATTTTAATTGGAATTTCTTTGAAAAATACCTTAAGAAAGGAACTACTTTTAGTTTGTCAGACACTGCTCGTTCCAACAAGATCGTTGTTTCTGAATATACTGCTAACCGACTCATGGTCGATGTCGGCGATAAGCTTTTGGCATATTTTCCAGACAAACGATTACGATACAGAAAGTTTGAAGTAACAGGAGTTTATAAAACCGGATTAGCAGAATATGATAAGCAAATTGCTTTGATCGACATACAACACATTCAGAAATTAAATAAGTGGGAGCGTAATGAAGTGGGCGGTTTCAAGGTAACCCTTAACGATCTATCACAGATTGAATCGGTTTATAATGAATTGTATTATAAAATGACAGGACCCGAACTGAATACCCAAAGTATCAGAGACGTTAATCCAGGTATTTTCGATTGGTTAGAATTACAAAATATGAATGAAAGGATTATTTTGAGTTTGATGGTGCTTATCGGAATTATCAATATGACCACTGCTCTTTTAATCCTTATTTTAGAAAGAACCAATATGATCGGTATTCTAAAGGCTATGGGAGCAGATAGTTTTAGCATACAGAAAATATTCCTTATAAATGCAGCTTTTATTATTGCCTGGGGCTTGTTTTGGGGTAATTTATTCGGTTTAGGCATTTGTTATATACAGAAAACATTCGAGATCATTCAATTGCCCGAAGATTCTTATTATTTAAAAGTAGCGCCTGTATATATTCGTTGGTGGGTGGTATTACTGCTAAATGCAGGTACCTTTGTTGTCAGCCTTTTAGCCTTGGTTATTCCCTCATGGATGGTAAACTGGGTAAAGCCTGTTAAGGCAATAAGGTTCGAGTGATGGGCAGATATTATTTTCCAGCTTAACCTTCTGTTTCATCTATTTCCACATTGATATTATTGCATCACTCCAAAACGAATTTCAATGTCTTACTTTTATTATCCTGAAAAACGGTGAAAAAGTACATGCCGGTTATAAGATCACCACTCGATAGTTGTAAGGTATTTCCTGCTTCTTTTCCTTGTTTTATTACTTTACCATTAATATCAGCTATCTGCCATAAAAAGTCAGACCTATCCAATTCAAGCTGAATAATATTATTTGCATGGAATAAAGATGAAACAGGTAAAAGTTCTGAATCGCTCGATATGATCGTAATATCGGTATAAGCAAGGTCGGCACTTTGTAAATTGGCAAGATCAGCAATACTTGCAACGGTTGCTTTAACAACATTTGCCATAAAATCAAAATCTAAAGTTCCTAAGGTATCATAAGGAGAATGATAAAACGGATTTCTGAAATTGGCACCATCAGTCAGCATTAAAGCAGGGATTCCGGCGTCCCAGAAAACAGCATGATCGCTTCTTCGTAAATCCTGAGCGATTTCAGCATTACCAGGTGCCGCAAATGAAATTACTTTCAAATCCGGAACATATAAATTAGCGTTCTCTTCATATAGATTCATTAAAGTAGCTGAGTTTTCATTGGCTACATTATTAATAAAATCACCTTTAAACTCATTGGCTTCCAATGCCGCAGCAGCTTCCGGGAAAAGTAATTCAAAGCCAGCAGGCATCATTTGAGCATTAGGCATTTCATCGTAATAACCGATCATTTCAAAATTGAAAACCCCTTCGATCGTATCTGTTTCAGAAATTCCATTTGTTATATATTCAATACTACCATCTAAACCTGTTTCTTCAAGATCGAAACCAATGAAACGCACATTTTTATCAAGAACAGCATCTTCCAAAACTCGTGCAACTTCTAACATGCCAGCAACAGCAGAACCATTATCATCCGCACCTGGTGAATCTGCAACAGTATCAAAATGCCCATCAACTATATAAAATTGACCACTATCTGAACAAGTATTTTTATCACCGATAATATTTTCTCCAGTATAATTACTTCCAAACTGAAAACCTTGTCTTGAACTCGAATAATTATGCTGGTTAAAACGATTTTCGATAAAATCTTTCACATCAGCTAAATGTTCTGGATCGGCAGTTCTGTGCCGAACACCTATAATGCTTTCCATGAAGTACAACAAACTATCAGTGTTTACCTCATTTACTAACTGCTGAATATTCACAGCTTCGTTATCGAATACTTCAACCTTAAAAGGACCTTGAATATAAAATTCGTTTATCGATTCAAAGTAATTGATGCTTTGTGTTTCACCTACCGGAAAATTATCTTCTTCATAAAATAGCGTCCAATCGCTTTCATTTTCTAATATTCTATAAAGTTTAACGCTTACTGTTGAATTATCAGCATCACTTATATTCAGGAAAATATCAGGCAAACTAGGGTCCATACCCATTGTAGCACTTGCAAAGAATGCTTCGATAACTGGTGGTTGGTTCTGAGCATTTATAGTAAGATAAAGAAAAAAGGAAAGTAAATAAACTGAGTAATTTCTTAAGGAAAACATAATGAATTCTTTTATTCAAAGATAAAGAAAAACTCTCAACCTCGACTACGCTCGGTTACCGAATAACTCATAAATTCATAAACTCTCTAACTCATAAACTCTCTAACTCATAAACTAATCAATCCGTAACCGAAGCAAACTGTTTAAGGAAACGAATATCATTTTCGAAGAAAGGACGAATGTCGCTGATTCTGTATTTAAGCATAGCAATACGTTCTACGCCCATTCCGAAGGCAAATCCGGTATATTTTTCAGAGTCGATACCACAATTTTCCAAAACATTCGGATCGACCATGCCACAGCCAAGTATTTCTACCCAACCAGTATGCTTACAAATAGAACAGCCATCACCACCACAAACGAAGCAACTGATATCCATTTCAGCAGAAATTTCTGTAAAAGGGAAATAAGAAGGACGGAATTGTATGCGAGTATTGGCTCCGAACATTTCCTGAGCGAAATAATAAAGCGTTTGTTTCAGATCAGCGAAAGAAACATTTTCATCAACGTATAAGCCTTCCACTTGATGGAATTGACAATGCGCACGAGCTGAAATTGTTTCATTTCGATAAACTCTCCCAGGCGAAATCGTTCTTATCGGTGGTTTTTCATGTTCCATTACACGCACCTGAACCGAAGAGGTATGTGTACGTAATGATATATCATCAGTAATGAAAAAAGTATCCTGCATATCACGAGCAGGGTGGTGTGGAGGGAAATTCAAAGCTGTGAAATTATGCCAGTCATCTTCGATTTCCGGTCCTTCAGAAATAACGAAGCCTAAACGATTGAATATTTCAATAATTTGATTTCTTACTAAAGCAATTGGATGACGAGAACCCAAGTCATCGGCATTTACTGGTAAACTCAAATCAGGAACATCAACATTTTCAGCAGCTTTATTCTCTAAAGCATCTTTAAGCGCATCGAATCTTGATTGTGCAGTTTGCTTTAGTGTATTCATTAATTGCCCATATTCTTTCTTGCGTTCGTTAGCAATGTTACGCATCTCTCCGAACATAGGCTTAAGCGTATTTTTAGAACCTAAATAAGCAATTCTGAACTGTTCTAATTGTTCCGAATTATCAACTTTATAATCATTGATCTCTGCTAATTTTCCTTGTGCCTTATCAAATATTTCCTGACTCATTGCTTTTTATTTTATCTATAATGAGAATTGAAGCTTTTATAAAAAGTTCTAAAGTGTGCAAAAGTAAAATAAAAAACCCCGACTAACCTTAAAGCCAGTCGGGATTTTACTATTGCTACACTAAGTAGCTTATTGTTTATTGTTCAACTAAGTGGCAGCCATTGCTGTCGAACTATTTTTCAGCCATATATAATAAATGTACCAAGTATGCAAATACTGGACCTGCAATAGCAACACCAATAATATCACTGAAGAAGATTGCTCCGAAGAATACAATAGACATCGTATAACCAATAGCTGCAAGCACTAATGTGAACATAAATGCTTTTCTTAAAATTGCAGCGTTTACTGGTAAGTTGAATCCTACAGGAGTATTGATATTGTTCGTTCCTGCGAATGTACCAACACCTGCCATTGCAATTGTACCATAAGTCATTAACATCAATGCCAATGTAATTAATCCCCATTCCGATAAAGTAGGAATGTCTTCAGTAGCACATTGTGAACAACTTCCAGCCTCATCACCAAAACTAACCGTAATGCCAGCTCCATCAGAACCAGTAATATTCATTACACTGAAGCCAGTACCAACTTCATGATAGAACTCAGCAGTATATGTTCCATCTCCATTATCTGTAAAGCTCAATGTAGCTGGATCACCATTCATGTCTAAAATTCCTGTTTCATTCATAGTTGAAATCGCTAAACCTGTTGTAGCAGGAGTTGTAGAAATAGTTATGAAGTCATAAAAGTATTCTACTGGTAATAACGGATCTGTTGGATCATCACCTGCATTAAGCATAATATTATTAGCATTTCCACAATTACATGGATCTGTTGAATCACCTGTTACTTCACCAGTTACAGTACAATCAATACGGTCGATCGTAATACCATTAGAAAGCGCAAAACAACCTTCCAAATCAGTAACTTGATCTGTAGGAGCATTTAAAGAACCATCATGATCAACTACCCAAATAATACATTGTCCAAGTGGAGCGCCAGCAAGACTTACAGGGTTTCCGGCAGGAGTTCCTAAGATAGTAGAACCAGTAGCATCAGTAATTACAAATTGAGTTTGAGTACCTGTACCCGGAGTATCAATATTAACATTAATTTCATCATTTGGATCACCAGCACAAACAGTAGTAACATCGGTAGAAATTACAGAAGGTAACACTTCAATTCTGTCTATTGTAACCCCATTAGAAAGCGCGAAACAGCCCTCTAAATCGGCAACTTGATCTGTAGGAGCATTTAAAGAACCATCATGATCAACCACCCATATAATACATTGCCCGGCAGGTGCACCTGAAAGACTAACAGGGTTTCCGGCAGGAGTTCCCAAGATAGTAGAACCAGTAGCATCAGTAATTACAAATTGAGTTTGAGTACCTGTACCCGGAGTATCAATATTAACATTAATTTCATCATTTGGATCACCAGCACAAACAGTAGTAACATCGGTAGAAATTACAGAAGGTAGCACTTCATTTCTGGTTACTGAAATTGGGTTTGATAGGAATGCACAAGATGAAGCAGCCACCGCAGCAGCAGCATCGTCACCTACCGCAGGGGTAAATGCAGGATCATCGAAGTTTACATACCATATTACACAAACACCACCGCCTGCACCATCGAAATCAAATGGACCATTAGCAGGTAAGTCTAAAATAATACCAGCAGCATCGGTAACAACCCATGTACCTGTTCCAGTTCCGCCTGTAATCGTTACATTAATTGGATCTGGTGTACCATCCACACAAATAGTTGTAGGGTCTATAGTTGCAATTACAGCAGCAGAAGCGTTACACCCTGCTACGCAATCATAATCAGCAGTAACTTGCGCAGCACATAAGTCAGCACCAGCAGCTTCTTCAGCAATTACTGAAACATTATCAACAAAGAAGTTTGTTCCTTCACCATTAACAGCAAATATTTCACTCTCGAAAGAAATCGTTACTGTACTTCCTGGCGCAACACCAGCAGCTAATAGATCTATAGTTTGAGTTGAATAACCTAAAGTTCCACAAATTGCAGCACTTCCATCAATTGTAAATACCTGAGTTCCACCAACGCTTACATTTAAGAAGTCTGAAGGTGAATCACAAATAATCATTTCCAAATCAAAAGTTAAGGTTAATGAAGTTGCAGCAGCAGGAACAGTAATTGATTGAGATACCGAAGCAATTTCAGAAGCACCTATACCTCCGAACCATGCCCATACTAAACCATCACTTGGACCTGTACCTGTTCCTAAACCACATCCTGCTTCATCACAAAGTGGCGTTCCAAAGTTAGTTGAAGCTTCCGTCCAAGCTCCACCACCAGGTCCGGCTTCAAAGCTTCCATCAGCTACTAATTCTGTTGTCGCACCACCTACCGTTGGACAACATTCTGGTCCTGCAGGATCTGAAGTATAAGTGATATCATAAGTAGCTGTACCACTCATTCCGGCAGCTACAGGGAATGCAGGGTTTCCAGCATCAGCGGCAACTGTGACAAAGCTTTCACAACCAGTAATTGGCATAACGCTTGGCTCATTACATGAATTTTCACCTGAGATCATAACTAAAGTTGAAAGATCAGCAGGAGGTCCAGGATAAACAGTTATAATATAAGTACCACCATCTAAAGTTGCAGCTAAAGGAGCTGAACCACAATCAACGTTTAAATAATATGTTTCAGAAGTAACCGTACAAGCAGCTGTTGAAATTGCAGCTACATTAGCAGGGTCAGCAACTGCTGTACCTCCTGCACTCAAATAGCCACCTGTTGACCAAGAATAAGTAGCATCACTAGAGTTATCTAAAGCTAAACCACCGGCTGCTAAATCTGCAGCTGATGTTGGTAATGAAATAGCACCACTATCATCACAAGCAGCTAAAGCATCTGCAAAAGGACTATCAACTGATGCCGGACAAGCTACCGTACATGAAGTACACAAAGCTACATTATCTATAGCCATACCCCATTCCCAGCTACCATTATCATCGTAGCAGAATTGAACTTGGAAAGCACCATTAGCAAATGCAGAAACATCGATACTTTCAGAACCATTACCATCGCCAACATTGGTAAATACTTGTTGCCATGCAGTACCATCAAATACCTCAGCGCTGAAAATAGCACCACCACCTGCATCTTCACTTTGCCAATCGAAACCGAATGTTGCACTCGCACAACCAGTTAAATCAATTACAGGGGAAATAATACAGCCAATACCAACTTGACCATTACCTACATTATCGTCATTAAATACCGCCTGACATCCCGAGAAACCTGCGCTCGGTCCTGCACCTGTACTCTCACTGAAACCGGTAGTACAATCAAAACTGAAACCGGAAACATCATCATCACAAGTTCCAACAGTGTTAGCAGCAGCATCTGTATTAGAAGTTGTCCAACCAACCGGTAAAGCACATCCATCGAATGTCTCATTTATGCTCTCTGTTTCACCAACAGCACAAGTAGGGCAAGGATTACAATCAGCACCACCACAATCTACTCCACTTTCATCAGCATCTTGAACGCCATTGCTACAACAATCTCCACAAGTAGTACCACCACAATCTACTCCTGTTTCATCACCATTCTGAATACCATCAGAACATGTAGGCAGTGAACAAGCAGCAGCAAATGAGAAAGCAGTACCAGTAGTTGGGTTAGGTCCATCAGAGAAAATCGTATTTCCAAAAGGATCAACAATATCATACAAGTGTTCGTTTTCAAATGCTCCAGAAGTATAAACTACGTCTATTGCAGAACCATCAGTTAGTGTTAATGTATAAGTGTCACCAGCACCTGCTGTAGTAAACGAACCTAATGAAACACCATCCTGTAAAATTTCCAAAGAAGCTCCATCCCAACTATCACCAAACGTATCTGTTATATTCAGTGTATAATCACACTCATTAGGACAATTCACTCCACTCACAACAGTTAATGGATAAGTGTTTGTGGTAGTTTCACACGTTACACCATCAGCTTCACACGCAACCAAAGTAACTGTTAAAGTACCAGAAGTCCCATCACCACTTGTTACATTGATCATTGGACTTTGCATAGTAGAATTGGCTACATCAACAGTTGCAGTTCCTGCAACAGAGAAAGTCCAGTTAAATGTCGTAGCAGTAGCAGAAGAAGCATCGGTAAATTGAATACCTGTTCCATCATCTGTACAAATAGTAATAGGCGTACCATCAGCCGGATCAAATGCTGCTCTCAATGAACATGCAGCTATAGGATTCGTAGCCGGGAAAGAACAAGAAACTGCTGAAGTCTTCCAGTTAGCAGAGCTAGCAAATGTATTCATTGCTGCTACTTGTTCTTGTGAGAACATCACTAAGCAAGCATCGTCAAAGTAATCCATGAAATTTGCCTGAGTGAATTGACCAGCAGTACAACCTGTAGCAAAGCCATTACAGTTAGTTATATCCGGACAACCAGAAGATGATGTAGTTTGAGCTGGCGTGTCTGTTACTGGGAAAGGTGTTTGAGGCTCATCAGAACATCCATCCTGGAAAGTATGATATAAACCTAAATAGTGTCCCACTTCGTGAGTCATTGTACGTCCTAAATTCCAAAAAGCATCATCATTTAAAGTTCCACCCGAAGAACAAGGGGCAAATCCAGGGCCTCCGAAAAATGCACCATCTTGTGAAACGCCATCACCATTAACAGCACCAGGGATACCATCAGCAACACCGAAGCCTAAACCATCCATTACGAACATATTCAGATAGCCAGCCCAATCAGCACCGGCACCAGAACCTCCTGCTCCGAATCCACCACCGTTGAATTGACCGATCGTATATGCCAAATCACCATCATTTAAGCCATATCCGGCAGGGTGATCCTGATCTGCAACACAGAAAGTAATGCATGCTCCATCAGAAGCTACACATGGCTCATTAGGAGCACAGTTTGTTAGAATATCTGAATATTTTGTAATATCTGCATTTTCCGCTGCGAAATCAGCATTTAAGGATGCGATCTGAGCATCAATAGCTGCTTCAATACAAGCAATGTTTGAAGTGTTATATGCATTGTCAAAGTGAATAGCTACTGGTATGATCACTGAATTAGAAGGATCACAAGCAATTTTAGCATTTTCTAAAGAATAGTTTGAAAATTTCTCAATTACTCCAGAACGATATTTTTGATATTGAGCATCGTTTTGTAATCTGTTTTCTAAAGCTTGTGAAGTATTACATCTTTCGTTCTTTTCATTTTTTTCAGAACTGAAAGAATTTCCTGCATTTCCAACTAACATATTTGTTATAAATACTTCGTCAGGAGAAACACTAGCTGTGGTTTTCTTTTCAACCCACATACCATCAGCCTTAAGCTTTTCTTCTTTGTTTTTAAACTTTTTAACGGCTTTTTTGCTGTTGCTTACTGAAGTGTGTTGATTCAACTTTCTTGAAGTTGGACTCTGTGCATCTGCATTATTCTGACTGATACAACAGACCAGAAAAGCAAATAAAAAAATGAATAATTTTTTCATCATTTTGGAGAATTTAGTTAATAGATATTTATAATATAGAAAATTATAATTTACCAAACTAAAGAGAGGATTATCAATTGATGCATAAATTATACAAGGGGATATTATTACTAAAGTATAAAAAAGCTTTGGTAACAAAAATGATTTAGCTGAAATATCACAAAAATGAATGAAAATGAATGTTAAACGACTAGTTTTTGATTCAAAAATTGACCCGTAAATGAGTTTTTACATTTAACCAGATTTTCAGGAGTGCCTTGAAAAATTAATTCCCCACCTTTCTTTCCGCCTTCTGGTCCTAAGTCAATAACCCAATCAGCACACTTAATTACATCTAGGTTGTGTTCGATTATTACAACCGTATGCCCATTTTCTACAAGTGCGTTAAATGATTTCATAAGTTTATTTATGTCGTGAAAATGAAGCCCTGTTGTTGGTTCGTCAAATATGAATAAAATAGGTTCTATTCTTTTGCCTTTGCCGAGGAATGAGGCTAGTTTTACACGTTGAGCTTCTCCACCTGATAATGTGCCGGTTGATTGACCTAATTGAACATATCCTAAACCAACATCTGATAAAGGCTGTAGTTTATTGGCTATTTCTTTATTTTCACTGAAAAAGGAAATTGCTTCTGCAACGGTCATTTCCAATATATCGGTAATATGTTTGCCCTTGTACTTTACTTCTAGTATTTCGGGTTTGAACCTTTGCCCTTTACATTCTTCACATTTTAGTTTGACATCTGCTAAGAATTGCATTTCTACTGTAATATTACCTTCACCGCTACATTCTTCACATCGTCCTCCTTCAACGTTAAAAGAAAACATTTTGGGTTGATAATTACGGATTTTTGATAGTTGCTGTTCAGAATAAAGTTTTCTGATAGCATCATAAGCTTTTACATAAGTTACCGGATTCGATCTGCTCGATCTTCCAAGTGGATGCTGGCCGATCATTTCTACTGAAGAAATTCTTTTAAGATCACCGGAAATGCTTGAGTAGTTTTTAGGTGGTCTGCCTAACTGCTTTACTTTACTGTCCAACGCAGGAAAGAATATATCTTTAATCAAAGTTGTCTTTCCGGAACCTGAAACACCGCTTACAACTGTTATTGCTTCTAAGGGAATATCAATATCAATATTCTTCAAGTTATGTAGGCTTGCTCCTTTTAGTTCAATCTTGTTACTGCTTTTTCTCCTGTTATCAGGAATCGGAACATTCATTTTTCCTGTGAGATACTGACCTGTTAAGCTTTCGGCAGAATCTTCAATTTTTTGTGCGTTCTCATTAAATATGATTTCTCCGCCTAATCTACCCGCAAACTTGCCAACGTCTATCAAGTGGTCGGCAGCCCTTATAATATCTTCTTCGTGTTCTACAACAATTACTGTATTGCCTAAGTTACGGAGGTTTTTAAGCACCTTCACTAATCTGCTTGTATCTCTTGGGTGTAAACCAATACTTGGTTCATCTAAAATATACATCGAGCTTGTTAAATTACTTCCCAATGTTCTGGTTAAACTAATTCTTTGTGTTTCTCCACCTGATAAAGTGCTCGATAACCTATTTAAACTCAAATAGCCCAAGCCTACATCTAGCATAAATTGTATCCTATTGTTTATTTCTATAAGAATACGTTTTGCTATTTTCGTTTCTGTTTCATTCAATTGTAGTGAATTGAAGTAGTTTTTAAGTTCTATGATCGGCATTTTTACAAGGTGGCCAATACTTTTGTCATTTATCTTTACATAAAGAGCATCAGATCTTAATCTTGTACCCTTACACTTAGGACATCGAGTTCTTCCTCTGTATCGGGCCATCATAACCCGATAGTGCATTTTATAGCTGTTGGCTTCCAGATAAGAAAAGAAATCATAAATCCCTTCGAATGAAGAACAGCCTTCCCACAAAAGATCATATTGTTCATCACTTAATTCATTTACGGGCTTGTGAATAGGGAAAGATACCTTTTGTGCATTGTTGATCAGATTTTTTTTCCATTGTTGCATTTTATCCCCTTTCCAGGGAGCAACAGCATCTTCATAAACACTAAGATTCTTATTCGGTATCACTAAGTCTTCATCTATGCCAATTGTTTGTCCAAAACCTTCACATTTTTTACATGCGCCATAAGGATTATTGAAATTGAATAATTGAGGGCTTGGTTCTTCAAATGTAATTCCATCTAGTTCAAATCTGTTCGAGAAATGTAATAACTCAGCCGATTCATTAAGCAATTGTGTATAGCAATCACCGGAACTTTCTGAAAATGCTAATTGGATTGAATCTGCCAATCTTTTCAGAAATTCATCACTTTGATTTTTATCATTATTGGTAATAAGTCTGTCAACTAATACAAATAAAGGTTGCTCTTCTTTTAGAGAACTTACTTCCTTTGATTCAAGACAATCTTCTATTTTATGTAGTTTTTGATTTTGCCAAACTCTGTTATATCCTTTTTGTAAAGTAATTTCTAATTCTTGTCGGAAATTGCGGTTGTCATATTTTTTAAAAGGAATTAATACAAGTAGTTTAGTATTTGTTTGCAATTGAGAAATTGTATTGACTACGCTGGTTACACTTTCTTTTTTTACTTCTTTATTTGAAACCGGTGAAGTCGTTTTACCTACACGCGCAAATAATATTCTTAAATAGTCATAAATTTCTGTAAGCGTGCCAACTGTTGAACGCGAGTTTTTAGTGCTTACCTTTTGTTCGATAGCAATAGCCGGACAAATTCCTCTTATATAGTCAACATCGGGCTTATCCATTCTATTCATAAATTGCCTAGCATAGCTTGAAAGACTTTCTACATATCTTCTTTGTCCTTCTGCATAAAGTGTATCTATGGTCAATGAAGATTTTCCAGAGCCGGATACGCCAGTTACTACTACCAATTTTTTTCGGGGAATGGCTACATCAACATTCTTTAAGTTGTGTTGTCTGGCGCCTTTTATTAAGATATACTTCTTAGCATCAAAATCTTCGAATTTCACTTTAAATTGTTTTTAATGCAAATGTAAAAATGATACAGATTGTTTATCGAGAATTTCTTTTTGTATTGAAAAGAAATTTGAAAAATTAAAAAATGAAGAAAAATTTGCAATTAAGAATTATTTTTTCTAATTTTGCACACGCTTTCAAAGAAGGGTGCTTCAATGAAAGTTTAAAAATGTGATTTAAGGAAGCTTTTTGAAAAGAAGAATTCCCGCTGGGTCAAACAAATTTAACACATTCACTTCATTTTATAATTGTTGTGTGATTCGATTTGTAGGTTCCAAGTGTGCTGTTCAAAATAACTTCCTTCCAAAATCAAGAAAATATGCCTACAATACAACAATTAGTTCGAAAAGGACGCAAAGTAATTAAATCAACATCGAAGTCTCGTGCTTTAGAGTCTTGCCCGCAACGTCGTGGGGTTTGTACACGTGTTTACACTACTACGCCTAAGAAGCCAAATTCTGCAATGCGTAAGGTGGCTAAAGTGCGTTTAACGAATGGCTATGAGGTTATTTGTTATATACCTGGCGAGAAGCATAACTTGCAAGAGCACTCTATTGTTTTGGTGCGTGGAGGTCGTGTTAAAGATTTGCCGGGTGTTCGTTATACCATTGTGCGAGGAGCTTTAGATACGGCAGGTGTTGAGAATCGTAAACAAGGTCGTTCTAAATATGGTACTAAAAGACCTAAGAAATAATTTAATCAGAAGTCGAAGAAGAATTAATATCTCATGAGAAAGCAAAGAGCAAAAGCAAGATATTTGGCGCCAGATCCACGTTATGCAGATCCGGTTGTTACTCAGTTTGTTAATAATATGATGTGGTCAGGAAAGAAAAGTATTTCTTTCGATATATTCTACAATGCGATGGATATGATCCAGGAAAAGTCTGGGGAAGAAGGCTACGAGGTTTTTAAAAAGGCTTTGGCTAACGCTATGCCTGCAGTTGAGGTTCGTTCAAGAAGAATTGGAGGGGCTACTTTTCAGATACCAACTGAAATTCGTAATTCTCGCAAAATGTCTATGGGGATGAAATGGTTGATCGGTTACGCACGTAAGCGTAATGGTAAGTCAATGGCGGAGAAGTTGTCAGCGGAATTGATGGCAGCAGCTAAGAATGAAGGGGCAACAATTAAAAAGAAAGAGGATACCCATAAAATGGCAGAAGCAAATAAAGCTTTTGCACACTTTAGAGCTTAATTTAATAAAAATAAAAAAATTAGAATTTTTCTAAGCTAACAATTGTAAAGTCATGGCAAAAAAAGATTTGACATTCACACGTAACATCGGTATTGCTGCGCACATTGATGCGGGTAAAACTACGACTACAGAGCGTGTATTGTATTATACTGGAATTAGTCATAAAATTGGTGAGGTGCACGATGGTGCAGCAACTATGGACTGGATGGAGCAGGAGCAAGAGCGTGGTATTACCATTACTTCTGCTGCTACCAAGACTAACTGGAAGTGGAAAGATCAAAGTTTTGATTTTAATATTATTGATACTCCCGGTCACGTTGATTTTACAGTAGAGGTGAACCGTTCTTTACGCGTATTAGACGGTTTAGTGTTTTTGTTTTGTGCTGTTTCTGGTGTTGAACCACAGTCTGAAACAAACTGGCGTTTAGCAGATAACTATAAAGTGCCACGTATTGGTTTTGTGAATAAAATGGATCGTTCAGGAGCTGATTTCTTTTCAGTGGTGAATGATGTAATTGAGAAGTTGGGAACTCCTGCAATTGCTTTACAGGTGCCTATCGGTTCTGAAGATGATTTCAAAGGAGTTGTTGACTTGATTACAGGGAAGGCAATCGTTTGGAATGAGCATGACATGGGAATGACATTCGAGGAGGTTGAAATCCCTGCTGATTTAGAGGATACTGTAATGGAGCGTCGTGAGTTGTTGTTGGAAGCAATTGCTGAATATGATGATTCTTTAATGGAGAAGTTCTTCGAGGATCCTGACTCGATTACAGAGCAGGAAATGATCGATGCGATACGTTCTGCTGTTTTAGATAGTAAGTTTGTTCCAATGATGTGTGGTTCAGCTTTTAAAAATAAAGGAGTTCAGGCTGTTCTTGATGCTGTATGTGCCTTCTTGCCTTCTCCATTAGATATTGGAGGTGTTGCAGGTACTGATCCTAATACAGATGAGGAGTTGTACCGTAAAGCAGATGCAGAAGAGCCTTTTGCAGCTTTAGCATTTAAAATTGCTACAGATCCTTATGTAGGTCGTTTAGCATTCATGCGTGTTTACTCCGGTGCATTGAATGGCGGTTCTTATATATTGAATACTCGTTCAGGTAATAAAGAGCGTATTTCTCGTTTGTACCAAATGCATGCAAAGAATCAAAAGCAAGTAGATGCAGTTAGCGCTGGTGATATTGTTGCTGCTGTTGGGTTTAAAGATATTAAAACAGGAGACACTTTAAGTGCATTAGATGCGCCTATCGTTCTTGAATCAATGATCTTCCCTGATCCGGTAATCTCTATTGCAGTTGAGCCTAAAACACAAAAGGATTTAGACAAGTTAGGAATGGCGTTGGCTAAATTAGCTGAAGAGGATCCTACGTTCAAAGTTTCATTCAACGAAGAAACTGGTCAGACAGTAATCGCTGGTATGGGTGAGTTACACCTTGAAATTATTGTGGATCGTTTGAAGCGTGAGTTTAAGGTTGAGTGTAATCAGGGCGCGCCACAGGTTAATTATAAAGAGGCTATCACAAGATCAGTTGAACACCGAGAAGTGTATAAGAAACAATCGGGTGGTCGTGGTAAATTTGCTGATATGTCTATTGAAATCAGCCCGGCATTGCCAGATGAAGAAACTGGAGAAGTTGAGCCTGGTATTCAGTTTATCAACGAAATTGTTGGAGGGTCTATTCCACGTGAATTTATCCCTTCTATTCAGAAAGGTTTTGAAGAATCAATGAAAGAAGGTGTGTTGGCAGGTTACGAGATGCCTTCATTGAGAGTTCGTGTTTTTGATGGTTCATTCCACGCAGTGGATTCAGATGCAGTATCATTTGAATTAGGTGCTAAAATGGCTTATAGAAATTCAGTTCCTAAAGCAAAGCCTGTTTTATTAGAACCAATTATGAAAGTAGAGATTCTTACTCCGGATGAATATACTGGTGATGTTGTTAGTGATATTAACCGTCGTCGTGGTATTATGGAAGGAATGGATATGAAAAATAATGCTCAGGTAATTAGGGCTAAAGTGCCTTTATCTGAAATGTTTGGTTACGTTACTGCTTTAAGAACAATTACTTCAGGTCGTGGTACTTCTTCTATGGAGTTCTCTAACTACGAGGAGGTTCCAACAAGTATTGGAGAAGATGTGATTGCAAAAGCTCGCGGACAAGTTAATGTTTAATAATTATGACTCAGAGAATTAGAATTAAACTAAAGTCTTACGACCATAACTTGGTAGATAAATCTGCTGAAAAGATTGTAAAGACTGTAAGAACAACAGGGGCAGTTGTCTCAGGACCAATTCCTTTGCCAACTAAACGTAAAATTTTTACTGTAATTCGTTCCCCACACGTGAACAAGAAATCACGTGAACAGTTTGAGTTCAGTACTTATAAGAGGTTGTTAGATATTTATAGTTCATCAACAAAGACTATTGACGCACTGATGCGCTTAGAATTGCCAAGTGGCGTTGATGTTGAGATAAAGGTTTAATATCATGATAGGATTGATAGGAAAAAAGGTAGGTATGACTAGTATCTTTCTTGAGGAAGGTAAGAATGTTGCTTGTACAGTTGTAGAAGCACTTCCAAATGCCGTTACTCAGGTTAAGAGCGAAGATACCGACGGTTACGAAGCAGTACAGATTGCTTACGAAGATCGTAAAGAAAAAAATGTGTCTAAAGCTATGCGTGGACACTTTGCAAAAGCTGGTGTTGACCCAAAACACAAAGTAGTTGAAGTTAGAGATTGCGATCTTGAGCTTAATGCTGGTGAAGAAATCGATTTATCTGTCTTCGAGGAAGGCGATGTTGTCAATGTAGTTGGTACATCAAAAGGTAAAGGTTTTCAAGGTGTTGTAAAGCGTCATGGTTTTGGTGGTGTTGGACAAGCTACACACGGTCAGCATAACCGTTTACGTGCGCCAGGTGCGATTGGTGCTTGTTCTTATCCGGCTCGTGTCTTTAAGGGTACGAGAATGGCTGGAAGAACTGGTGGTGATCGAGTTAAGGTTCAAAACCTAACAATATTAAAGATTTTTAAAGACGAGAACTTAGTGCTTATTAAAGGTGCTTTGCCTGGAGCCAAAGGTTCTTATGTAATAATCGAAAAGTAATGAAGGTAGAAGTTTTAGGTAGAAACGGTCAGCCTACAGGACGTAGTGTAGATTTAGACGATTCGATCTTTGGAATCGAAACTAACGAGCATGCTGTTTATTTGTCTGTCAAACAATATTTAGCAGCACAACGTCAGGGTACACACAAGTCAAAAGAGCGTGGCGAGGTTAAAGGATCTCGTAAAAAGCTTAAAAGGCAAAAGGGTACAGGTACTGCTCGTGCAGGGGATATTAAGAGTCCTATTTTTCGTGGAGGTGGACGTATGTTTGGTCCGAAACCGCGTAACTATGATATCAAACTGAATAAAAAAGTGAAGAAATTAGCTCGTTATTCAGCTTTGACAAGTAAAGCTCAGAATGAAGGGGGGGTTGTAGTGATTGAAGATTTAAACTTCGATTCACCTAAAACCAAAGAGTATGTAGCTATTTTAGCTAATTTGAAATTGGCTGATAAGAAGACGCTTTTGGTTTTAGACGGTGCAAACAAAGAAGTTTATTTATCTGCACGCAATATCCCTAAAGTAAGTATTGCTCAGGCTTCAAACCTGAATACTTATGAGATTTTGAAAGCTAATACATTAATTATTACAGAATCTGCTGCTAAGGCAATTCAATAAAAAGAGTAGGGGATATGTATAACGTATTAATAAAGCCTTTGATCACGGAAAAGACAAGTAAGCTTAATGAGCAATTCAATAAGTATAGTTTCGTTGTTGACCGTAGAGCAAACAAAATTCAAATCAAGAAGGCAGTTGAAGAAATGTATAATGTTGATGTAGCTAAGGTGAATACTATCATTATGCCTAGAAAAGCTAAATCGAGATATACTAAGAGCGGTGTTCTTGAAGGAAAAACTAAATTAGTTAAGAAAGCAATTATTACCTTGTCTGAAGGTGAAGAGATTGATTTCTATGCTGATGTATAATTAAATTTTTTAACTAAGGTCGCGATAACCGATAAGTATCGAAATTATGCCAGTAAAAAAGTATAATCCAACCTCTCCGGGTCAGCGTTTCAGAGTTAGTGTCGACTACTCTGTGTTGACTAAGAATGCAAAGCCGGAGAAAAAGTTGTTAAGTTCGATGAAAAGCTCAGGCGGACGTAATAACTCAGGTCGTATGACCGTGCGAAATCGTGGTGGTGGACACAAACGTCGTTATAGAATCATTGATTTTAAACGAGACAAAAACGACATGCCTGCTAAAGTACTTACTATAGAGTACGATCCGAACAGAACATGTTTTATTAGCTTGGTTCAGTACGATGATGGTGAGAAGCGTTACATCCTTGCTCCTGAAGGTATTAAAGAGGGAGATGTAGTAATGTCTGGTGCAGCAGCTGTACCTGAATTAGGAAATACATTGTATTTATCTGATATTCCTTTAGGTTCAACCATTCATAATATTGAACTACATCCTGGACAAGGAGGTGTGATTGCCAGATCAGCTGGAACTTATGCTCAATTGGTGAACAAGGAAGGTAAATATGCAATTATTAAGATGCCTTCTGGTGAAACACGTATGATTTTGTTAACCTGTAAGGCAACAATTGGTACAGTTTCTAATTCAGAGCATAACCTTCAAAATCTGTCTAAAGCAGGTAGAAATCGCTGGTTAGGGCGTCGTCCAAGAGTTCGTGGTGTAGCTATGAACCCTGTTGATCACCCAATGGGTGGTGGTGAAGGTCGTTCTTCAGGAGGACACCCAAGATCTCGTACAGGTGTTATGGCTAAAGGCCAGAAAACTCGTAATCCGAATAAAGCTTCAAACAAGCTTATTATTAGTAGAAGAAAATCTCGTAAGTAATGGCTCGATCACTTAAAAAAGGACCATACGTAAGCGTAAAATTGATGCGTAAAATTGATAACCTGAATGAATCAGGTAAAAAGAAACCAATTAAAACTTGGTCGCGTGCATCAATGATTACACCAGAATTCGTAGGGCACACTTTCGCTGTGCACAATGGAAATAAATTCATTCCGGTGTATGTAACTGAAAATATGGTTGGACATAAATTAGGCGAATTTGCTCCTACACGTACTTTCCGTGGGCATGGAGGTAAAAAGAAATAATTATGGAAGCTGTAGCAAGATTAAGAAATTGTCCTACTTCGCCGCGTAAAATGCGTTTGGTAGTAGACTTAGTGCGTGGAAAAAATGTAAACGATGCTTTAAATATTTTAAAGTTCGCACAAAAACACGCAGCTCGTGATGTAGAAAAATTATTGTTGTCGGCAGTAGCCAATTGGGGAGAGAAAAATGATTCGAGCCCAGAAGATAGCAATCTTTTTATTAAACAAATTTTTGTGGATCAAGGTCGTACGCTTAAGCGTTTTCAGCCCGCTCCTTTCGGACGTGCATACCGCATAAGAAAAAGATCGAACCACGTAACCATTATAGTTGATAGCCGTGATGGCGAATAATCTGAGAATTTTATGGGACAAAAGACAAATCCGATAGGAAATCGCTTGGGCATCATCAGAGGATGGGATTCTAACTGGTATGCTTCATCAAAAGATTTTGCAGATAAATTAGTTGAAGACGAAAAAATTCGCGACTATTTGTTTGCTCGTATTTCAAAAGGTGGTATTGCACGTATCGTTATTGAGCGTACTTTGAAAAGAGTTACAATCACAATACACACTTCAAGACCAGGTATCATTATTGGTAAAAGTGGTAAAGAAGTAGATAGTATTCGTGAGGAGTTGAAAAAGCTTACTAGTAAAGATGTACAGATCAATATTGTTGAAATTCGTAATCCTGAATTAGATGCTAATATTGTTGCTGAATCAATCGCTAAGCAGCTAGAAGCACGTATTAATTTCCGTAGAGCCATAAAAATGGCTATCAATGCTACCATGCGTAAAGGTGCTGAGGGAATTAAGGTAAGAGTTTCTGGTCGTTTAAATGGTGCTGAAATGGCGCGTAGTGAAGAGTATAAGCAAGGTCGTACACCTTTACATACTTTCCGTGCTGATGTTGATTATGCACTTAAGGAGGCACTTACTATTTACGGTAAATTAGGAGTGAAAGTATGGATCTGTAGAGGTGAAAAATTAGGTAAAGTAGATTTATCTCCTCAAGCAGCATCTAAGCGCCAAAGAGGTGGTCGCGGAGGAAATCGTGGTGGCCGAGGTGGAAACCGCGGAGGAAATCGTGGTGGTGGAAACCGCAGAGGTGGTAAAAAGTAAATAAAAAGTTTTATCTTTGCACCCCGCTTTAAGCAAGGGGCGCATTAATGTAGAAAAATATTGAACAATGCTTCAACCAAAAAGAACCAAATATCGTCGTCAGCAGAAAGGTAGAGTTAAAGGAATTGCTCATCGCGGTTCAACCATTGCTTTCGGTTCATTCGGCTTAAAAGCTTTAGAGTCTGGATTTATTTCTTCTAAAACTATTGAGGCGGCTCGTGTGGCAATGACTCGTTACATGAAAAGGGAAGGTAAAGTTTGGATTAGAATTTTCCCAGACAAACCGTTAACTAAAAAGCCAGCTGAAGTACGTATGGGTAAAGGTAAAGGGGCGCCAGATAGATTTGTGGCTGTTGTGAAACCTGGTACTATAATGTTTGAATCAGAAGGTGTGCCTGAGGAAGTTGCACGTGAAGCTTTCCGTTTAGCAGCTCAGAAAATGCCTGTGAAAACTAAATTCATCGTTCGTAGAGATTATAAAGCCTAATTACTCAGCTTTAAATAGATTAGAAAATGGCAAAGAAAAAGGAATTAACGATTAAAGAAAAAGATACAGCAGCGCTTGAAGATGAGTTGACAGTATCGCAGGAACGTTTACATCGCTTAGGGTTTAATCATACAATTGCAGCTTTGGAGAATCCAATGGAATTGAGAACCTTACGCCGTATGATTGCAAAAATTAAAACTGAATTACGTGCTCGCGAAATAGCTGCACAACAGTAAGATAAATCCGTAATTAATTTAAAATGGAGAGAAATCTAAGAAAAACGCGTATAGGAATTGTTACTAGCGATAAAGCTGAAAAAACCATAACAGTAGCGACTGAGCGTAAAATTCGTCATGGTATTTATGGTAAGTTCATTAAAAGAACTAAAAAATTCCATGCACACGATGAAAAAAATGAGGCAAATATTGGTGATACTGTACGTATCATGGAAACACGCCCATTAAGTAAATCTAAGCGTTGGAGATTGATAGAAGTTATCGAACGCGCAAAATAATTAGCTCTTAACTATACTTTTTTTAAAGTAGTAAATTTTTAAAAGATGATTCAACAGGAGTCAAGACTAAAAGTAGCAGATAATACAGGTGCAAAGGAAGTTCTTTGTATTCGAGTGCTTGGTGGTACCAAAAGACGTTACGCTTCAATAGGTGATAAAATTATTGTTACCATTAAAGATGCAATGCCGAATGGTAACGTCAAAAAAGGACAAGTAACTCCAGCTGTAGTTGTGAGAACCAAGAAAGAGATTAGAAGAAAAGATGGATCTTACATTCGTTTTGACGATAATGCTGTGGTAATTTTAAATGCTAATGATGAACCGAGAGGTTCTCGTATTTTCGGACCAGTAGCTCGTGAGCTTCGTGATAAAGATTACATGAGAATTGTTTCTTTAGCTCCCGAAGTACTTTAATTCATTAGAAACGCATAATTTTTGTAAAAATGGCGAAGCTAAAAATAAAAAAAGGCGATAACGTAAAGATCATTGCTGGGAATAGTAAAGGAACTACAGGTAGAGTTCTTGAGGTGAACCGCAAAACTAATCGCGTTATTGTAGAAGGTGCCAACATGGTTACTAAGCACCAAAAACCCGATACACAAAACCCTGATGGTGGTCGTGTTGAGGTAGAAGCACCCATTCATATTTCGAATGTGATGCTTGTCGATCCTAAATCTAACGAGCCAACTCGTGTTGGTCGTAAGGTAGAAGATGGAAAAATTAAAAGATATTCTAAGAAATCAGGACAATTATTAGACTAATGGAAAAATTGGTTCCAAGATTAAAGACAAAGTACGTAGAGGAAATTGCTGGTGAATTAAAAGAGCAATTCAACTACAAGTCGAGCATGCAAATACCTAAATTGTTGAAAATTTGTATCAACCAGGGTATTGGACAAGCTACATCTGATAAAAAATTAATCGATGTTGCAATCAAAGAAATGACTACGATTGTTGGTCAGAAGTGTGTTGCTACTAAGGCTAAAAAATCAGTGTCGAACTTTAAGTTGCGTGAAGGTATGCCGATTGGTGTTCGTGTAACGCTGCGTGGTGAAAGAATGTGGGAATTCCTAGATCGATTACTCGCTGTTGCTTTACCTCGTGTAAGAGACTTCCGCGGAGTAAATGATAAGAGTTTTGATGGAAGAGGAAATTATTCACTTGGTATTCAGGAACAAATTATTTTCCCTGAAATTAACTTAGATAAGGTTCCAAGAATTTCTGGTATGGATATAACTTTTGTTACATCCGCTCCTACTGATAACGAAGCATACGCACTATTAAGTAAATTAGGTATGCCTTTCAAAAACGCATATAAGCAAAAGTAATTATGGCAAGAGAAGCAGTAAAAGCACGTCAGAGAAAGCGTGAGAAATTAGTAGCCCGTTATGCTGAAAAGCGTGCACGTCTTAAAGCAGAAGGTGATTATGAAGCATTGGATTTACTTCCTAAAAACGCTTCACCTGTTCGTTTGAAGAATCGTTGTAAATTAACAGGACGTCCGAAGGGGTATGTAAGATTTTTTGGAATTTCTCGTGTGAAATTACGTGAGTTAGCCGTTTCAGGAAAAATTCCTGGATTGAAAAAAGCTAGTTGGTAAGCAAATAATAAATTAGAAAGATTATGTCAGCAGTAACAGATCCGATAGCAGATTTTTTGACAAGAATACGAAATGCACAAATGGTTGCTCACCGAGTTGTGGAAATTCCTGCTTCTAACTTGAAAAAACGTATCACTGAAATCCTTTATGATCAGGGATACATCTTAAAATATAAATTTGAAGATACTCCTAATAACCAAGGAGTAATTAAAATTGCATTGAAATACGATAGAGCTTCTAAAGTTCCAGCAATTCGTGAAATCAAAAGAGTAAGTAAACCTGGGTTGAGAGTTCAACTTAAGTCAGCAGATTTACCAAGAGTAATCAATGGTTTAGGAATTGCAATTGTTTCAACATCTAAAGGAATTATGACTGGAAAAGAAGCACGCGATCTTAATGTAGGTGGCGAGGTTTTATGTACAGTTTACTAATATTTAAAATTATTACACGATGTCAAGGATAGGAAAAGCACCGATATCAATACCAGATGGAGTAAGTATCTCTGTAGATGACAATAATGTAGTTACCGTTAAAGGTAAAAATGGCGAGTTGTCACAACCAATGGATCGTGATATTTCATTGGAGATAGAAGATGGGGTATTAACCGTAACTCGTCCTACTGATCAAAAACGCCATAAAGCATTACACGGTTTATACCGTTCATTAATCAGCAATATGGTTGTTGGAGTAACTGATGGATATAAAAAGGAATTACAGCTTGTTGGGGTTGGATATCGTGCAAGCAATAAAGGAAACTTGTTAGAGATGAGTGTTGGATATTCACACCCTATCTATTTCATGGCTCCGCCGGAAATAAAGGTTTCCACCGAAAGTGTAAAAGGACAACCACCTTTGGTTATTTTAGAAAGTAGTGATAAACAGTTGATCGGACAGGTTGCTGCAAAAATCCGCTCTTTCCGTAAGCCTGAGCCTTACAAAGGAAAAGGTATTAAATTCAAGGGTGAAGTATTACGCCGTAAGGCAGGTAAAACTGCGGCTAAATAATTATTTTTTAACTTATTCTTTAAGCCTGTTACAATGCCTTCAAAAAAAGTACAAAGAAGACAAAAAATCCGCTACAAGATCAGAAAGAAAATTAGCGGTACTGCAGATAGACCACGCCTCTGTGTTTTCAGAAGCAATAAAGGAATTTCTGCTCAATTGATCGATGATGTAAATGCTGTTACTTTAGCTTCTGCAAATAGTAAAAGCGTTGCAGGAGATAATAAAATAGCTGTTGCAACAGAAGTTGGCAAGACCCTTGCAGAGAAAGCTTCAGCAGCAAATATTTCACAATGTGTATTTGATCGTAGTGGATATTTATATCATGGTCGTGTGAAAGCCTTGGCAGATGGTGCCAGAGAAGGCGGTTTGAATTTTTAAACGAAGTTTTTAATAAAGTAAATTACCAATAGTGAAAGGTAAGCAACAAAATAATGTAAACGCTCAGGACCTTGAAGTAAAAGACAAGGTTGTAGCTATCAATCGTGTAGCTAAGGTAACCAAAGGTGGTCGTACATTCAGTTTCTCTGCAATTGTAGTAGTAGGTGATGGCGAAGGTGCTGTTGGACATGGGCTTGGAAAAGCACGTGAGGTTATTGAAGCTATTCAGAAAGGGAAAGACGAAGCTATTAAATCAATGAAGCGCGTACCTATTATCAATGGTACGATTCCTCATAAAGTACATGGGAAGTTCGGAGCAGGAAAAGTATTGATTCAGCCGGCTTCAAAAGGTACTGGTTTAATTGCAGGTGGTGCAATGCGCGCAGTATTGGAAAATGCAGGTGTGAAAGATTGTATCGCTAAATCTTTAGGATCATCTAATCCACATAACGTAATAAAGGCAACAATTAATGCGCTTGAACAATTACGTGATCCTTATTCAGTAGCTAAAGAGCGTGGTATTAGTATGCAAAAATTATTTACTGGTCGCGATTAAATTTTTAATTTTTTAAAATGGGAAAAGTGAAAATTACACAAGTACGCAGCGTAATCGGTCGTCCAAAACGTCAGAAAAGAACAATGGAAGCATTGGGACTTAGAAAAATTGGGCATACTGTAGAAAAAGAAGCTAACGATGCTATCAATGGAATGATAAGCAAAGTTGCACATTTAGTAAAAGTAGAAGAGGCTTAATAAAATGGAATTACACAATCTAAAACCAGCACAAGGTTCGGTTAAAAAAGGAAAACGTGTAGGTCGTGGACAAGGTTCAACACGTGGTGGTACTTCAACACGTGGACACAAAGGAGCTCAGTCTAGATCTGGTTATTCTCGTAAAAGAGCGTTTGAAGGTGGGCAAATGCCACTTCAAATGAGAATACCTAAACGTGGATTCAAAAACATTAACAGAATTGATTACGTAGGATTCAATCTGGATACTGTTAGTGCTTTAGCTGAAAAACACAATTTAAGTGAGTTTTCTATTGAAAAACTTAGAGAACTTCACATTATTCAACGAAATGACAAGGTGAAAATACTTGGAAGAGGAGAGTTGAATAAGACATTAACCTTTAAAGTTCACGCTTATACAGCAAAAGCTAAAGAAGCAATTGAGCAATCAGGAGGTACGATTCAAGAAAATTAATTAGATTCGCATTTTGCGATATCAATCTGAAGGAGGATGAACAATTTCATAGAGACAATAAAGAACATTTTTAAGATCGAAGATTTAAGAGAGAAAATTCTTTACACACTCGGTCTGATTTTGATTTACCGTATTGGATCTTTTGTTCCATTACCGGGTATCGACCCCAATTCTTTGGGGGGAGCAACAAGTGAAGGTGGCCTTATGGCATTGCTGAACATGTTTGTTGGAGGTTCTTTCACAAGAGCTTCCGTTTTTGCATTAGGAATTATGCCTTACATCTCTGCATCAATTGCTGTGCAGTTGCTGACTTTGATAGTGCCATATTTCCAGAAAATGCAAAAAGATGGTGAAAGTGGACGAAAGAAAATTACTCAGTTAACTCGTTATTTGACTATTCTTGTAACTTTTGTACAAGGATCAGCCTATATCACATTCCTTAACGCGACAGTTCCACAGGCAATTGTACTTAACATGTTTATGTTTTCAGTATCTACCATTATTTGTTTAACTGCTGGAACAGTATTCTGTATGTGGTTGGGAGAGAAAATCACAGACAGAGGTATTGGTAATGGTATTTCATTATTGATTACAGTAGGAATCATTGCAATGTTACCGGGTTCATTCATTCAGGAAACTGTGGCGCGATTCCAATCAGGAGGTGCTGGTCCCGTGTTCTGGCTATTAGAGATTGCAATTTGGGTAGCAATAGTGTTCGCATGTGTTGCATTGGTACAGGCAGTTCGTAAAATTCCTGTTCAGTATGCTAAAAGAATGGTAGGTGGTCAACAATTCCAAGGAGTACGTCAGTACATTCCATTAAAGGTAAACGCTTCAGGGGTAATGCCGATCATTTTTGCTCAGGCATTAATGTTCATACCATCATTTGTTGGTCAGTTCTTCCCTGATTCTGCATTTATGGCGAGTATTGCAAATGGTACGTTCTACTTATCATTTTGGTATAATATTGCCTTTTTTATATTGGTGGTAGTATTTACATACTTCTATACGGCTCTTACGATCAATCCGGTTCAAATGGCGGATGATATGAAAAGAAATAATGGATTTATTCCTGGAATCAAACCAGGTAAAGAAACATCTGATTATATCGATTTAATTCTTTCACGAATTACTTTACCAGGATCTATTTTCTTAGGTTTAATTGCTATCCTTCCTGCAATTGCTGCACGATTTGGAGTAAGTCAGGGATTCTCTATTTTCTTCGGTGGAACTTCATTATTGATCTTAGTAGCCGTAGTATTAGATACTTTGCAACAAATAGAAAGTCATTTATTAATGCGTCATTATGATGGATTAATGAAAGGAAGTAATAGAATTAAAGGAAGATCAGCAGATACAGTTGGCGCAAGTGTATAAATACTGTACTATAAAATCTTAATATCAAAAGGCTTGTATATACACTTATACAAGCCTTTTCTTTTTTAATATATCTGAAACATAATTCATAAGATGATTAAAAGAAGGGGAGGGAAAAAGAATATTTATTACAAAACACCCGAAGAGATAGAGTTAATGCGTTACAGTAACCAAATGGTTTCTAAAACACATGCTGCTATTGTTCCTTATATAAAGCCGGGAGTTAAAACTGAAAGACTCGATGAAATTGCTGAAGAGTTTATAATGGACAATGAAGCAATACCTGGTTTTAAAGGTATGTATGGGTTTCCCGCAACGCTATGCATTTCAGTTAATGAAGCAGTTGTTCATGGTATTCCTAACGATAGAGAAATTCAGGATGGAGATGTAATATCTATTGACTGTGGTGTTCTTGCTAATGATTTTTATGGAGATTCAGCATATACCTATGCAGTTGGAAATGTTTCTGAAGAAACAATGAAGCTACTTAAAGTTACTAAAGACGCGCTGTACAAAGGTATAGAGCAAGCAATTACAGGCAAAAGAATAGGAGATATTGCATTTGCCATACAACACTATACCGAAAGAAAATATGGATATGGTGTTGTTAGGGATCTGGTTGGACACGGTGTAGGAAAAAGTCTTCACGAAGAACCGGAGGTTCCTAATTTTGGTAAAAGAGGAAAAGGAATTAAACTTCTTTCAGGATTAGCAATTGCTATTGAACCTATGATAAATATGGGTAAAAAAGATGTTGTACAGGATGGTGATGGCTGGACTATCTTAACAAGGGATGGTAAGCCTTCTGCACATTTTGAACATTCTGTTATAGTTCAGAAAGATAAGGCAGATATCCTATCTACTTTTGAATTTACTGAAGCAGCAATAGCCAAAAATGAAGAATTACAATCGGTTGTTTGTGAATATGATTTACTACAAAAGAACTAATAGATTAAACCTTTTGAAAGCTTTTTACTCAACATTTTAACACTTTATGTTTTAGTGTTGAGATAGTTAGTCGAATAAAATTAATGAAGAGCTGTAAATTTTGACTGATTATCATGCAATTATTCAAAAAATAGTTATATATTTGCAGCTCGATTTTTCGTATGGCAAAAGATGTAATAAAACAAGATGGTGTAGTGAACGAAGCATTAGGTAATGCAAAATTTCGTGTCAAGTTAGAAAACGGACATATAATTTTGTGCCATATTGCTGGTAAAATGCGCATGAACTATATCAGAATTCTGCCGGGTGATAGGGTTGCAGTTGAAATGTCTCCCTATGATTTAACGCAAGGTCGTATAACATATCGTTATAAATAATAATCTTTTAAATTAATAGTGATGAAAGTTCGGGCTTCGGTTAAAAAACGTACAGCCGATTGTAAAATCGTTCGCCGCAAAGGCAAGGTTTATGTCATCAATAAGAAAAATCCTCGATTTAAACAACGTCAGGGATAAAAAAACAGTATTATGGCTCGTATTGCAGGTGTAGATATACCACGTTACAAAAAAGCAAGAATTTCTTTAACCTATATTTTTGGTATAGGAAGAACTACAGCATTCCAGATTTGTGAACGTACAGGTGTTGATCCAGATAAAAGGGTAGCTGATTTGAACGATGATGAAATTGTAAGTATTCGTCAGGAAATCGGTGAAATGAAAGTAGAAGGTGAGTTGCGCTCTGAAGTTCAGATGAACATTAAACGTTTAATGGATATCGGATGTTACAGAGGAGTTCGTCATCGCAAAGGATTACCATTGCGTGGTCAAACTACTAAAAACAACGCACGTACCCGTAAAGGACGTAAGAAAACTGTAGCAAACAAAAAGAAAGCTACTAAGTAAATTCAAATTTCAATTGTGCCCGGATTTTTTTAATCTTCGGGCAAATTGTGTTTTAAAGATGATATCGCGATTAGCGGTGTATTTAAAACCATAAATTAATGGCAAAAGCAAAGAAACAACAGAAAAAAAGAACGGTACAAGTTGGTGCTGAAGGTTATGCCTACATTAAAGCCAGCTTCAACAACATTATTATTACCTTAACAAACTTAGAAGGACAAACGATCTCTTGGTCATCTGCAGGTAAATGTGGGTTCAGAGGTTCGAAGAAGAACACCCCTTATGCAGCACAGATAGCTGCACAAGATGCTTCTAAAATTGCTCATGATGCAGGTTTGCGTCGTGTTGAAGTGTTTGTTAAAGGGCCTGGTTCAGGTAGGGAGTCGGCAATCAGAACGATTCACAATTCTGGAATTCAGGTGACAATTATTCGTGATGTTACTCCATTACCTCATAATGGATGTCGTCCACCAAAACGTCGTCGTGTTTAATTATTTTAATTTGTTGTAAATTTTAATTTAAGAAATGGCAAGATATACAGGACCCAGCACTAAAATTGCTCGTAAATTCGGAGAAGCTATATTCGGTTATGATAAGTACTTTGAACGTCGTAACTATCCTCCTGGGCAACATGGACCAAACAGAAGAAGAAAAGCACCTTCAGATTATGGAATTCAGTTAAAGGCTAAACAAAAGGCTAAATATACTTATGGTGTATTAGAAAGACAGTTCCGTAACCTATTTAAAGAAGCTAACCGTCGCCCGGGTATTACGGGTGAAATTCTTTTACAATTATTAGAAGCAAGATTAGATAATGTTGTTTATCGTTTAGGTTTAGCACCTACACGTCGTGCTGCTCGTCAGTTAGTAGTACACAAACACATTAAACTGAACGGTAAAATATGTAATATACCTTCTGCCTCTACTAAAATAAATGACGTGATCACTGTTCGTGAACGTTCAAAAGGAATGGAAGCTATTAAAACAGCCGTTGCTCGTTCAGCAAAAAAATCACCTTGGTTAGATTTTAACGACACTGAGCTATCTGGTACGGTAATTGGGATTCCTGAAAGAGATCAGATTCCTGAAAATATTGAGGAACAACTAATTGTCGAGCTTTACTCTAAATAATCGATACTTAGTCTATCCCTTTCATTTGAATATTATTTATTTAAACAAAATTTCACTATGGCATTATTGAACTTCCATAAACCCGATAAAATCGTTCTTAACAAAGCTGATGATTTTTATGGAGTGTTCGAGTTCCGTCCGCTTGAACCTGGTTTTGGTGTTACAGTAGGAAATGCACTTCGCCGTATTTTGCTTTCTTCTTTAGAAGGTTATGCAATTACAGCTATGCGAATTAACGGTGTGGAACATGAATTCTCTGCTATTGAAGGAGTTGTTGAAGATGTTACCGAAATTGTTCTGAACATGAAACAAGTACGCTTCAAATTGAATTCTAAAGAACCAGATCCTGATAATGCACCCTACAGAATCTTTTTGAACATTGGTGGGCAAACACAGTTTACTGCCGGTGATATCGAAAAATTTACTTCTGACTTTACAATCACTAATCCTGAATTAGTAATTTGTAATATGGATGAAGCTACAAATTTAGAAGTTGAATTAACGGTTAAGAGAGGTAGAGGGTATGTTGAGTCTGATGATAATCTGACTAAAGATGCTCCTATTGGAACTATTCCTATCGATTCGATTTTTACTCCGATCAGAAATGTAAAATATTACATTGAGAATACACGTGTAGAGCAAAGAACCGATTACGAGAAATTACACGTTGAAATTAAAACTGACGGAACAATTCATCCGGAAGATGCAATTAAGGAAGCTGCAAGAATTATGATTCAGCACTTAATTCTGATCACCGATGAAAATATTACTTTCGATACTAGCTCAAGCGAAGATGAAGAAATTGTTGATGAACATGTACTTCACATGCGTAAGTTGCTTAAAGCTAGCCTCGAAGAATTAGACCTTTCTGTTCGTGCCTACAACTGCCTGAAAGCAGCTAAAATAAATTCACTTGGAGAATTGGTACAACACGACACAAACTCTTTGATCAAGTTCAGAAATTTTGGTAAAAAATCATTACAGGAAATTGAACAGTTAGTTGAAGAAAAAGGTCTTTCGTTTGGTATGGATGTATCTAAATACATGCTTGACGAAGATTAGTAACTTATTTAAGAGAAGCGCAATCTAATAACAATGAGACACGGTAAGAAAATAAATCATTTATCAAGAAAATCAGCTCACAGAAAAGCTTTGCTTTCAAATATGGCTATTTCTTTGATTACCCACAAACGAATTACTACAACATTAGCTAAAGCAAAAGCTTTGCGTAAATATGTTGAACCTTTAGTAACACGTGCCAAAAGTGGTGAAGTTCATGATTACAGAACTGCATTCAGATACTTACAGAACAAAGAAGCAATTAAAGAACTATTTCAGGTTGTTGGACCTAAAGTAGGCGCTCGCCCGGGTGGATACACGCGTATCATTAAATTGGTTAACAGAAGAAGTGATAATGCTGAAATGGCGATCATAGAATTAGTTGATTTCAATGAAACAATGACTAGTGCATCTAATTCAAGTGGTGAAAGCTCTGCTAAGAAGAAGAAAACAAGAAGAAAAAGATCTAAAAAAGCGGCAAATTCTGAAGCTGTAGCTGAAACAAGTGCTGAAGCTGTTGCAGATATACAGGAAGTTGTTGAAGATGTAGCTGAAACTACAGAAGAAGTAGTTGCAGAAACACAGGAAACTGCTACTGAAGCTCCTGCAGATGATGCGGCAGAAGAAGCAGACAGCAACGATGAAGATAAAGCCTAAGCGCTTATTCATTAAAATTAAAAATTTAAGCACAGTCATATTTGGCTGTGCTTTTTTTGTTGCTTGATTTCAACGCTAAATAGAAAACCACTATTTTTGGCATTCCTTTAAAAAAACGGATTTATCTTTCCTGAATGTCTGAGCTTATCTTAAATAGTTTTATACAGAAAAAAAGGCAACAACAAAGCCAGTTAGCCATACTTATCGATCCGGATGAAACACCCATAAAACATTTAACTCATCTGGTAAGAGAAGCATGTATAGCCGGAGCAGATATGTTTTTTGTTGGTGGTAGCTTATTAACAGAAGATAATATTAAAACTTGTATTAAAACGATCAAAGCTCAAACAGATAAGCCGGTAATAATCTTTCCGGGTAGTGTTACTCAAGTCGATGAAAGTGCCGATGCCCTATTATTCTTATCGCTTATATCAGGTAGAAATCCTGATCTATTGATCGGACAGCATGTAATTGCCGCGCCAATGCTTAAGAATATGGAATTGGAGGTTATTCCTACAGGATATATGTTGGTCAATGGTGGAAAGCCAACAACAGCTTCATATATCAGTAATACAGAACCAATTCCTCATAATAAACCTTCAATAGCTGCCTGTACAGCAATGGCTGGTGCTTATTTAGGTTTACAATTATTATATCTCGATACAGGAAGTGGAGCAGAATTTCCTGTAAGTCAGAAAATGATTAGAGCCGTTAGAAAATCGGTTGATCTACCTATAATAGTCGGTGGCGGGATACGAACTCCTGAACAAGCAGCTAATGCCGTAAAAGCAGGTGCTAATATTATAGTGGTAGGAACTGCCTTTGAAGAAGATATAAGTCTTGTACATGAAATTTCAGAAGCTGTTCACACGCAGAATTTTTCAGAAATTGAATGAAAATTGAACTTTAATGCTTCTTTATCACTTTGATACTTTTATATAAATAAATTTACTTGAAAGGACGAGTTATTAAATCAACAGGAAGCTGGTACAATGTACAACTTTCAGATGGTGAAATGGTTAATTGCAGAATTAAAGGGAAATTCCGTTTAAAAGAACTGAAATTAACCAATCCAATTGCAGTTGGCGATTATGTAGAAATTGAAAAAGAAGAAGGATTAGATACAGGAATTATAAAAGAGATCCACGAAAGAGAAAATTATATTATCCGTAAATCTCCTAGAAAGCCAGGGCACTTCCATATAATTGCCTCTAATATAGATATGGCTTACTTAGTCGTTAGCCTCAAAATGCCGCAAACATCAACCGGTTTTATAGATCGGTTTTTAATGGTTGCAGAAATGTATCATATTCCAGTAACCATTATTGTTAATAAGGCTGATATTTACGCTAATAAAGAATTAGAAAAATGGGAAAGAATCAGTAAAGGTTATCAACAGGCAGGATATCCGATAATTTTGATGTCAGCAGAAAATAAAGGTGATATTGATAAGTTAAAGAAAACCATTCAACATCAAACGAATTTATTTGCAGGGCAATCAGGAGTAGGAAAATCTACCTTAATCAATGCACTTCAACCCAAACTCGATATAGTTACAAATGAAGTTTCTAATTATAGCGAAAAGGGTATGCATACTACCACTTTTGCCGAATTACATCCCTTAGAAAATGCTGAAGGATTCATAATCGATACACCGGGTATAAAAGAATTGGAAGCCTCAGATTTTGATACGAACGAAATATCACACTACTTTCCTGAAATGCGTGATTTACTTAATAATTGTAAGTTCAATAATTGCCTGCATAAGAACGAGCCGAAGTGCGCCATAATAGCTGCGGTCGAAAATGGAGAGATCGCAGAATTCAGGTATCATAACTACATTAATATATTATTAGATAAACAAGCGCAGAATTATTGGGAAAGCTGAAAAGTGTTGGAGAAAATAAAATATGTAAATTTTTAGATTGCACTCTTGCTAAAACTATAAAAAGAATTATATTTGCAATCCGCTTTTGGTAAAAAGCAATAAAGGTCGGGTGGTAGAGTGGCTATACTCAGGTCTGCAAAACCTGCTACACCGGTTCGAGTCCGGTCTCGACCTCAGTGTTAAACAATTAAGTCCTTGTAATTCAGTGAGTTATGAGGGCTTTTTTAGTTCTGGTTGTTTAGGTGCTTGACGTTATTACTTGACGTTATTCGGTTTTTTGCCTAAATATTACCTTATATCTGAAATTCTCAATTAAAGCTGTTATTTCCTCCACCATATAAAAAAAGCCTTAACAATAATTAAACTGCTAAGGCTTCATTTATAAATATCTTTAAAAGTGGAGGTTAAACCGCACCCTCCACAATTTGTATCTCTTCATCGGTTAAACCATACAGATCATAAACCATTTTATCAATCTCGGAATCTGTGGAGGTTATTTTGTTTTGTAGTTCGTTTATGGCTGCTTTGCTTTGCTCGAAAAATTCCATCCACTCGGCTTGCTGGGCTAAATTGAAACTTACTTTCTTTTTCTTCAATTCTGAAACTAAGGTTTTAAAATCGTGATCGTAGAACGACTGTAATTTTTTACTTAACTTTTCTATTTCAAAATTGCTTTGTAATAATTTCAAAAATTGGTTTTTCTGCTTATTTAAACTTTCATTTAAGGAAAGCATTGTTTCAGCTTTTTCAATAAATGGTTGTTGGGCTTCTTTAGTAGCTTTCTTTATTGGTAGTTCTTTTAATTCAATACTTCGGAAAAGAATTAAGCCGCAATCTTGCCGAAACACATAACTTTC
>JAHDFD010000039.1 GCA_020628375.1 Chitinophagales bacterium
CACTTTCTGTTTTATAAATCCAACTTTTTGTGAAAGTTTTTTGGCATTATTTTTTCAATCATTAACGCCTCTATAAAAATGTAAAACCCTTGCAATTAACTTACCCTCTTTTTAAAAGGGAGTGCAAATATAGGAGCTATTTATAGAAAAAGCAAATCAATGTTTATATTTTTTTACTTTTTTTCTGTAAGTTAATATTTCAAATAAAATAAAGCTAAAAAGCATCATATATTCGACTATTACTAAATACAAATTTTCATTGTAAGCAGTTGTTCTATAGGTAAAGTAACTCATCATTATTAATATCGACCATATAATTGGGAAACGATATTTAGTCAAAACTGCTAAAGCAATCATTGTACTTATATACCATGGGTGTACGATCATTGCAAATGCAAAATATATTAACAGTACTTCAAGATGGTTTCTAATTAGTGTTTTAAAATCCTTATTCCTTTTAAACATTGCCATTAATAATATAATTATAAGAACCAGTTTTGAAAAACCACTAGCTATCGTTGCTATCATATTCCAACCTTTCACCTGAAATCCAATCCATCTGGCGATATAGTAAACACTTGCATTAAATTCAAATTTCCCAAAATATAAATTAATACTTTCCATAAGATTGGGAACTTCCTCTATATTAATGAATGGAGCAAAACAGATTATAAAAACCAACAAGACTATTATTCCATAGATCGAAACCCGAACCAAACCTATTGTTCTTAATAATAAGGGGATAAAAATGATAGGAATTAGCTTTGAACTCACAGCTAATGACAAAGAACTTGCAGAAAGTAACAATTTTCTGTCTATAAAGCCAGTATTGGATTTGGCATTCGTCATTATAAATGGGAATGAAAAGTTTTGTTTATTAAATATTGCAGATTCAGAAAGAAAATATAAAGCTGCTAGTAAAAAACATATCATTCCCGCTTCAAAATGAATATTTCCAACAAGTTCGATTATTATTAATGGGTTTAACCAATATAGAAAAACCGTTGTATTTGGCAGGTTAAGTCTTGTGATTAATTTTTGCAAGAATGAAAAACTAATGAGTTCAAATATTAAAATGAACAATTTCATTATAATAACTGCTCCATAAATACTATTGGGAAATGCTTTTGCTCCAGCCCAAGACACAAACTGACAAACAGGTGGATATATAGAATAATAATTTGGAGAGTTTAATTGATCATACAGTGTTTTACTGATTCCTTCAATATTATGAATTACAGAACCATCGATCAATTGTACAGGAAGATATTTAAATGGGCTAATTCCATTTGAACTTAGTAATCCATCCCAGTAAAATCTATAAAAATCATCTGAAAGATTCGGTAAAACGAATAATAAAGCAATTCTGAAGATAAGACCTGATAAGAAGTAGGTATTGTAAGATAAAGACTTTCCCGAAAAACTATTTACTTCCTTTTTAGAGGATTCTTTATTCGTTAAATGACTAAAAGATGTATTAAAGCGGTGATTTATGTATATATAAATCAGAAATAAGGCTGAATAAACAGCGAAGAACTGAAAAAAATTTTCTCTTGGCGTATAGTAAGAGATCACAATATATCCTACTAAAGAAAAAAAGAGCAAACAACTTTCAATTCGTTTCATAGTTCTGAAAATAAAAAAGCGAGAAACTCATGTGAATTTCTCGCTTCAAAATATTTAAAAGCTTATAATTAATTATAATATTAGTATGACCAAAGGCTTGATTCTTTATCCAAAAGTTTTCCTTTGATACGCTCTCCTTCGATTAAAGCATCACGACCTTTATAAGAATCAGTGATTCGTTTATTCTCAGCATTCGATTCTTGAATAACGTAACTATCGAAATAGCGGCTTTCAAAAACATCTTCCCAAGTTTGCCTTACACCATCATTATCATTGTTATGTGCTTCGTATTTTACCAAATACTTTCTGATACTCGGATAATGCATCCAGAATAAAGCATTTTGTCCACGAATTTGACCAGTGTTCGGATCTATTACATCTCTAACCGGTGCAATACCAATAATTCTACATACCATCGTTGATGTTTCTTCATCAAAGATCCAATCTTCCTTAATACGGAATTGGTTATATGCTTTTGGATTGAAATCGTTGGTTGTGATTTGAGTAATGTAAGTATCGGTATCGAAATCATATACTTGTGAAGTATCAGTACTTCCTAACATTTTTGTTAGGTCGTCGGCTACTACACGTTCTGTAAACATATCATCTCCAAATAATTCAACATCTGCGTTTCTTTGAATAACATCCATTAATACCTCAATGAATGACTGATGATTATTAACGAAAAATTTATTCATTTTCTGACGTGTATCGATCACACGCCACAAACGCTTTGACCAAAAAACATCCGCTTCACGGATATGATCATATCCTAAAGCAATTTTTTCTTTTACGCCTATTTTTTCGTAAGCCCCATCTTGAACCAAAGGTTCAGGAAAATCGATTCCCAAATCAATGACTTTACCATTTTCGTCAGGCTTTGATGTTTCATTACTTTCAGAATTTGACTCCTGAGCCATTAAAACGCCTGTAGATAATAAAGCTAAAACGAATATCCAGAATTTCTTCATCATTTTCTTATTAAGTGTTTATACTGTTTTGATAAACGAAAGCGTGTTAAAGTTTATTTCAATCGCTTAAATAATTAACAAAATCTACTGAACTTTGAAAGATACACTTCCTAAATCACGTGTAGAACCATCAGGACCTTTTGCGCGAATTTTATCAAAGAACACAATATCATTAGGCATTGCCCCTCTGATAATATCGGCTGCACGTCCATTAAATTTAGCACCACTATTTCCAGCAATTTTCAAATCGCCACCTTTACCAGGCTTTAATTGAACTTCAAATGAAGTTACATTGAATTTTGCAGCAAAATCGAAATTTTCTAGTTCGGCACGCAAACCTTGCTGAGCTTTGAATTCACCACTACGCATTACACCTGGTTTTTTAGCACCCAACATTACAATCGGATCGGGAATACGTTTGCAACGGAATTCATTTGAACCACTAAATGTTGAACCATCGTAACTTGGTCCGCTCAAATTTACTGTTGCTTTTCCTTGTTGTGTAACTCTTACAGTGTAAGTACCTCCACCGCCTGCACGGTTAATACTACCACCTCCACCAGAGATTGAGGCATTTACCTTTGAATCAGGAATACCTGTAATTGCACAAGTAACCGGATTATCAACACCTATGTAAAATACATTCATTTTTGTTGGTGAAACAACCGGAACGTGATCTGGTGGCGGCACTACAGTATATTTTAATTTAGCATCACGTGTAACACTTTTACCAAAACCATCTTTAGATGTAATTTTAGCTGTAATAGATTTTTCTCCAAGTGCATTTGTACCTGCAGTATAAGTTGCTTTACCTCCTGTTACCGGAAGACTCTGACCGTTTACAGAAATACTTGGTTTTGAAGTAGAAGCTGAAGATGAAAGGAAAACATCAGCCTCGAACTTATCACCCTGAATCAATTTCGTTCCTGATTTTGGTACGATCACTGCCTCGAAGTTATCAAATAATATTTCCTCAGTACCTACGTTTCCTTGTAGCACATCAACAGCAGCTGAAGCAGTATTCTTAGCTGAATTTTTGAACTGATCTAAAATAGTCAAAACAGAAACTATTGGCATTTGATCAAATGTATATTCAGACCAATTTTTCTTTTTAGAGTCGGCAGGGATAGGTTGAAGTTTCATCATATTTGCTGGTGCAAACTTTGATTTATCTGTTTTAACCTTCTCTGCACCATTTTTAGGGTACATATCTTCAACAAAAAGACCTTCAAATTTAGAACTCAATTCTTTGATTTTCTGTTCGAGTTCATCTCCCTTTCCTTCTTTAACCATGAATTTTGTAGGCGTATCTTGATCTGTTAGATTAACAGGCCATCCTTTTTCATTATCTATCGCATCTTCGCCTTTTCCTTCCACAGCACGATTAATCAGGTCTTTTTGAAGACCATCAACATAGCTTACAAATTCATTAGAATAAGTTTCAGCTAATCTAGCTTTATCCAAAAATGGTTGACCATCTGCATTTTTATCAACTGCTGCTTGGAATGACTGAAAAGTATTTTTCATTTTTTCGTCGATAGCGATATTTGATGCGACTACACCATCATCCAGCATTTTAAATGCGTTTACAATTTCGTTGGAAATACTCAAGGCAAGCAGGGCAATCAGTACAAGGTACATGATATTGATCATCTGCTGCCGGGGTTCCTTAGGTATGGACATAGTTTATTACTCTTTTGAGGATTTTACAATTTTGATTTAAACCTTAAGTTTATTCATTATTTACGAGGACCACCTGCCATAGCAGAAAGCATGTTTCCGTAAATGTTGTTTAATGAAGAAAGGTTTTTATTTAATTGAGCCATACCATTCTTATAAGCTCTTGTATCGTCTAATGAACCAGAAAGTTCGCCTAAAACAGCGGTCATATTTTTCTGGAATTCATTAACGGCACGTAAGTGATTATTCGAATCTTGTAATTCTAATTGGTAAACAGCGTTCAATTTAGCTAAGTTCTCAGAAGCTAATTTCACCTGATCGTAATAAGCCTGACTATCTTGCATAGCTTTGCTTAAACCTTCAGCCATTCCTGCAGCGTTTGTGTAAGCACCAGAAATATTACCTAAAGCAGCAGCAGCTTGCTTAGCATTTTTCGCATACTCTTCAGTAGCAGCAGCTGAATCTGTTACAGATGTCAGTTTACCGATATTATCTCCTAGGTTACGAATGTGTGTTCCTAAACTATTAATTAATTCATCATCAACTTTAGCATTGGCTAAAGCTCCATCTAATTTAGCAGCTAAACCAGTACCAGTTTGTGTTTTCTTACCTGGCTTTACTTTGATAGATTTATCCATTAATTGTGGATAAGCTCTTTCCCATTTGTACTCTTTTTCAGGTGGTAATAAACCCTGAATCAAGAAGATCAAGGCTTCCCCCATCATTGCATACATTAAGATATCGTCTGCACCTTCCCAGTGAAGGATTTTAAATAAAGCACCGATGATGATAAACGCGGCACCCACACCAATTAAGAAGTTCTTCAGATACTTGAACCAATAGGCATTCCAAAAGTCCATAAAAATACTATTTTATTGTTTTAAGATTAAAGTTTAAATATTGTGGGATAAGAATGTTTCAGAAAAACAAAAGGCTACAAAGTATATGTAACCTTTTATGATTTTAATTAAAATCGCTCATTGAACGTCCTAAGAAAGATAATGTACAACGGAAACCGATGTAAGACTTAGAAGTATCTTGATATTCCCAGTGGCGAACACCTGTACGTAAATAATATCCGATATCTTTCCAAGATCCTCCACGAATAACTTTACGACGAAGTGTGATCGGATCATCATCTTCGGCATCGAAACGGATATCCGGGTTTACATCATGAATAAACGAGTTTGCATTTTCAAAGAAAGCAGAAGAAGTCCATTCAGCAACATTACCTGCCATATCGTATAAATTGAATTCGTTAGGATTATAAGAAGCTACCGGCACAGTGTACATACCACCGTCTTCAGGATAATTTCCTCTACCAGGCTTAAAGTTTGCTAACAAACATCCTTTGCTGTTTCTTAAGTAAGGACCACCCCATGGAAATTGAGCTCCATCGAGACCTCCACGTGCAGCATATTCCCATTCATATTCGAAAGGTAAACGGAAGGCAGAAATTTTCTGACCGCCCATCATTTGTGCATGATCGTTCCATAGTTCTGTTCTCCATGAGCAGAAAGCATTTGCCTGATCCCAAGACACACCTACAACCGGATACTCATCGAAAGCAGGGTGCGAGAAATACGCTCTTGCCATTGGTTCGTTGTGTGAATATGAGAAGTCAGCTATCCAACATAGTGTATCGGGATAAATTGCAATTTCATTTCTTTTAATAAAGTCACTACGACTTGCAGTACTATTTTTGTTTTTATTAGCTTTTGCAGCTTCTTTCCAATCGTACCATTCCCATTTGTAATTCAGCTTACGTGTATCTAATTCTTTATTATTCCCAAACTGGTCATCACCCTGATAAAACAAATCGGAAAGTGCAGCAGCATCTTCAGAACCATTTGTCCAATCGATCGGGTAAGTCCAATCAAGATACTCTTCTCCAGTTTCAGATGGAGTAAAGGCGTTTAAATAAGTAAGTGCTATTGAATCACGAACCCAATAAACAAATTGTCTGTATTCTGAATTGGTAATTTCTGTATTATCCATATAGAAACCACTGATCGAAATGGCCTTTGTTCTATTCGTTAAGCTATTATTCAAATCCTGATCTGATTGTCCTACGTGTAAATTCCCCGATCTAACATACGACATCCCCATCGGATCTATAACTGACCATTTTGTAGCACTACTACTAACACCAACTACCTGCCCGTTTCCAAGTCCACTTGCTGCTCCTGTTGAGCTATTTGAACAGCTTTGAACAGCAAGAATTCCGCAAAGCGTTATAAGAGCTACTAATAAATTGCGCGTCATTTGCTTAAATTTTCTATTTTTCTGTAAAATTATTAATAATACCTAATCTGAATATAATTCTTGTCTTTTTTTTTCATATAACACTACAAATAGCGGGTATTATATATTTTTTTGACATCAGAAGGCTTCCGTATTAAAGACTTTATAGCATATTGAATGCCAATTTCATGGGAACCTTTGGAAATGTTATTAAATTCAGACAAAGTATAATCGTAACTATAAGTAAATTTTAGTTTTTCATTGAGCTTCAAGGCAACAATACCTACAAACGCATCAAAAGTTTCTTTATTGTATCCGCGCCAATTAATTCCAAGTTCTATGAAATTATTCCAATCAGCTGCCACACCTACATCGAACTGATGGTATTTAATACCCGTTTTGTATTGAACAGAAGGAATTAAAGACCAAGAGTCTCCAAGCATAAATTCATAATGTGAAATGAGCGCGATTTTGACAGGAGTAGCTACAGATACGTTTAAATCACTATAAGACGAATTTAAGAAATTTCCACTATCAAAAGAAATTCCGGCATATATTTTTTTAAAACGGATTAAAACTCCAGAATTAAGTGATGGGGCAATTCCGGAAAAATTTTCATTATTCAATAAAAGATCATTATGACTTATAGTGTTTTCTCCATACAATCCTTCTGGAGTTATTAATTCAGTACTATTAACTGCCTGTTGTAATAAACCTAAACCTAGCCCGTAGGAAATATAAAAGTCGCTATTAATTTTCTGATGGTACGAATAAACAAAGTGGGCATTTGTTGTTCTCAAAGCTCCTTCAATACTATTGACAACTGTTATCCCCCATCCGCTATTAAGGTAAGGTACTGGAATATCGGCACTTATTGCCTGAGACATTGGTGCTCCTTCTAATCCTACCCATTGAAATCTTGCAAGTGCATGTAAGTTAATACCATCGGTTAATCCTGCTGCTGCCGGATTATGAATTAACGCATGTTGTCTGAATTGAGAAAATTGTATATCCTGCTGAGCAGCAAGTTCACTTTCACTTAAAAAAGAGACGAAAATAAAAAACGATATGTAGAAAAGATATTTCAGAATTGACTTAATAAAAGCTTTTACTTAATTGGGTAACGCATTTTTTCGGTATTTGATATGTCTCAATCAAATATAATTTCCCAATATAGACACATTTTTGACGATAAATGTTGTATAAGTAATGTTAAGTTTTTAATAGTTTCTGAAAATAGTTAATTAAAAACCCCAAATGTATTCCATCACTTCCTCTTATTTCAATAAAAAAGCCCATCAATTGCTTGAAATTAATGGGCTTTTTTACATTTTTTGTATTTGAAATTTACTGGTTAACTTTTTTCAGATATAACTCTACTGCACTTTTAATAGAGGGTGCTTCAGGAGAGGGAGCATAAATATCTACTGTAAGCCCTCTTTCTTCCATTGCCTGAGCAGTTACTTTACCATAAGCTGCCAAACGGGTATTGTTTTGCTTGAACTCAGGAAAGTTATCATACAGTGATTTAATACCAAGTGGTGTATAAAATACGATTATATCGTAGAAAATATTTTCTAAGTCAGAAAGGTCGCTAGATACAATATTGTAAATCACCGCTTCAAAATGATCGTATCCATTTTCTTTCAAATGGTTTGGAATATCTTGTTTACGGTTATTCGCACAAGGATACAAGAACTTTTCATTTTTATGTTTTTTGAAAAGTGCATATATATCCGTTTTACCATCTTTTTTATCGAAAAAGACTTTACGCTTTCTATATTCAATGAATTTTTGAAGATAGAGCGCTACTGCTTCAGAAGAACAAATATATTTTGTATCAGATGGCATAGTAACCCTTAATTCTTTGCATAGGGCAAAGAAATGTTCTATAGCACCTTTACTAACAAAGATCACTGCGGTAAAATCAGTAAGATCGATTCTATACCTACGAAAATCTTTAATATTAACAGGTTCAATCTGAATGAACTTTCTAAAGTCAATTTCCACATCATACTTATCTAACAGATCCTCGTAAGGGTTTCTGTTAGAAGGTTGTGGTTGTGAAATCAGAATGCTTTTTACGCTTCGGTCTCTGCTGCTCATTGTCGCTAGATTAGAAGAATTTTCCTTCATGAAATTGCTTAAAACTTAACAAATAACTTGTACAATACAAGCATAGGTGAAATTTCGAGGGTGCAAAGATAAATAAAAAAATAAAAAGGATACTTGACCATCACCTCCTGAGTGATTTCATACCCACGATATAGGCGAAAAAGCACTAAAATTAACCAAATAACAAGAATAATTCCAGCCATAATACTTACCGAAACCTGATTATTGAATATAGCTAACACCATTACAGGAAGCAAAACCCAAGCTGTAACAACATTAATTAATTGTACATTGAACAAATAATACTCAATTGTTTCTGTTAATGGAAAAACCCAGGCACTAGCTTTTATAAAAAATAAACGGAGGGAAAAAATGAGCATAAAAATAAAAAAGCAACCTCCCCAAAACAGCATTGGGCTATCAGTATTGCCAAAAAATCGGGATCCAAACCAGTAAACGACCAAACTAAAAACAAATACGGTATTTACCAGTAATAAGTATTTGGGAAGCGTATCTCTGTAGCTTGTTTCTTCAAACTGAATTCTTGCAGCCCTGATACTTTTGAAAGATCGGAGAATATTATCTATATAAGGCAAGAAACGAATTCTGATCAAAGCGTATAGAAATATGATAAAAGCGATCAAGTAAAATAAAAAAGTATGTTCTTCAACTAATCTTGTAGATCTTATTTCGGTATTATTTCTTTTTAGCGCTTCATTGGTTTTAGTCATATCTTCTAATGCCATCTTCGATGGAAAGAAAGCATCTATTGCTGAAAGGGGTTCTTCTTTCTTATCGATCGTATCTTCAGGAAGCAGATACTTAGTAGTATCTTTTACTGAATTATTTCTTCTATTAGAGTTTATTGAATCTACAGATCGGGCTTGATGCTGTTTTTGAGGTTTAAATAAGTCGAATGTATCAACAGGCTCCAAAAGGTGATGAAAATCGCCCTGTGAGAAAATACTATTACAAACACCTGAAGTGATTAAAAATAAAAACAATACATGCTTCCAAAAAATATTGTTGTTTTTGAATTTCATTTAAAAATAATTCTGATAACCGAAGTGAATTTTTGCTGATCTAAATTGTATAGGATTTCCCTGTTGAGTTCCCAAAGCATAGCTTAAACCAAAAATACCTGCTTTGGTTTCAAAATTAACACCCAAACCAAAACCATAGGGAAAGTCAACACGTCTATTTTTTTCATTGAGTAATAAATTACTTCTATTTCCTATGTCTGTGAATATAAAAGCATTGGAATTCCTAGCCAATAAGTACCTGAATTCTAAGGTCAATATATGATACATATCTGCTTGTATAGATTGTTCATCGAAACCTCTGAGCAATTGATTCCCTCCAATTCTATATTGTTCATTTTCGTGAACTATTACTCTTTGCTCACTATTACCAAGATTTCGTAAAACAGCGCCCTTCCATCTTGTTAACAAAGTGCTCAACTGTCCCAACTGCCAGTATTTTCCAATCTCAAATTCTGTTCTGATCTGTAAATTCTTAATACTAATAGAATCGTAAAGCTGACCATAACTGAAAAATTCATCTTCAGGATTTTGTAAAGACATAATTTTTGCATTACGCTTTACTCTTTTAGTACCAAAAGCTGCATTTACAGAAATATCCCACCCTTTGAGTGGATTCAGACGATAATCCAAGGATTGCCAACGATACTGAAACCCATAATAGTTATTGGCAATATCCAGAATATCGGGTAGTTCAAGATTATTTATTAGCTGTTGTTCATCGAAGCCTAAAAGTGCCGTTGATCTGTTTTCATAATAAAACTGAACATAGTTTGTACCGCCTAAATTGTATCGAAAACCAATGCGTGCTTCAGTAGTTCTATAAATTGTATCTTGTAAATACAAATTAAAACTTGCATCAACTCCTATTGGAATAACTGGTAGATAGGGATATTGTATCCTCGACTTTAACTCTCTGCTTTTTCCCGGATAACCGCTGTATTTAAGTTTCATTTCTTCCCCCAAACCAAAAGGATTTACCAGCTCTATTAAACCATCGCCGCTAATATTAATTCCCCCCTCATTCCCTGATTGTGGTAATACTCCAATTACAAAATCGAATTTACTTGCCTGTTCTTTATCCAAAAAAGTTCGTACTTTGGCTTTATCACCTTTAAAGTCTATATATGGCTTACGAATTTCTTTCAGAAAAGGAAGCTCACTGATACGTCTGGATATAGCCCTTAGCTTTTTTTCATTGTAAACATCTCCTTGTTCAATTTCCAGATAATTACTTAGAAACCGATTATTGATTTTTGCGGAACCTTTTACCGTAAGACTGTCAATTATAACCAGCTTCTCCTTTTCCAGATATAGTTCAGCATAAACTTTTCCAGCGTTATCGACTAAGAAATTACTCAATCGAATATTAGCAAAAGGGTAACCTGTATTTTCATATACCTTTAAAATTTCGTTTTGAGCTTGCTTCAAATTCTCATAAGAAAAAACTTTAAAATTTTTCAGACGAACCCCCGCCTTAGCCAAAACATCGGTTTCTACGTTTCCTTTATTCAGTTCAAGCCATTTGTATTGCTTGCCAATAAACCAATAAGCTTTTTTCAAAGAATCAGAAACAGACTCTATAGAATCAAGAGAAGCTTCTACCCAACCATTTTGATGAAGAGAATTCAGCAGCTTTCTAAAAGAGACATCACAACTATCTGAACTGCATTTTTCAAACCATTCAACATCGGGTTTTGATGAAGTTGTTGATAAAATATGCTCTACTCTTTGAGCTTCAATTGAAACACAAATGAATAAATTCAGTATAATATATAAAATTCTAAAATGAATAAAAACTATGATTTAGTATTACTTACAAGAACAAACAACGACTTGTCGAATACTTTATTTTCATTATACAAGCACAGTATTGAATAATTTGCAACTTACTCTAAACAAAAAAACACCAATTTTCACCAAAAAACCTGACTCTACTACCAAAAAACGAAATAAAAAATCTAACTAAAAAATTCGTGTGAATTTTAGCCTATCAAAACAGTTATAAACTATTAAATTTTAAAGGCATGAAAAATATTAATACAAAACTCTTCAGACTTAAAAGCCGCTTTTTCCTATTTACTATAATAATGATTGGCTTGTCGTTTCAGATAAGTGCTCAGGAAATCTGCAATAATGGAATTGACGATGATGGTGACAACCTTGTAGATTGTGCAGATCCGGATTGTAGTGGTGAAGCGAATTGTTCTGACACCTTCACTTGTAGCTCTGATCTTTATCAGGTAACATCGGGTGTACTTAAGGTTTTAGATCCTGCTACTGGTACTTATACAACAATAGGCGACGCAGGGCAACAGTATAATGGTACCGGCTATAATGTTCAGGATGGATATATTTATGGAATATTATCTGGGAATCCTGATCTTGTACGCTTAAATAATCAAGGTCAATTTACTGTAGTCGGTTCAATTTCAAATTTTACAGGTTTAACCTATTCAGGTGATTTTGATTTAGATGGGAATTGGTTATCATTCAAAAAGAGTGGCTCAACCTGGGAAATGGGCTCATTGGATGTAGATGCTTTTCCATTAACAATGAACTCATATAGTGTAACAGATCTTTCAACAACGGTTGCTTCAAGTTCATGTGCCGATATATCTTACAATGCTGTAACTGGTAAATATTATGGCTGTAGTAGTGGTAGAATAATTGAATTCGATCCGGTAAATAAAACAGTGAGAGGCTTAGCCGATTATTCTTCAAGTGCAGAAGGTGGTTCTTATGGAGCAGCATGGTCTGATATAGATGGAAATACTTATTTCTTCAATAATAATACAGGAAATATATACAGAGCACAGTTTGACCAAAATGGAGAAGTTAGCAATTTTAACTTCATTGCTGTTTCTGAACCTAATGGGAGTAATGATGGAATGAGCTGCCCTTTATCTAGCCCTCCAAGTTTTCCGGAATTTTGTGGCAATGGTATCGATGATGACAATGATGGTTTGGTAGATTGTGATGATCCTGATTGTACAAATGCTTTATACTGTTGCGATGACACAGTAAGTGGAGATTGCGATGGTGATGGAGTTGACAACTTAGTTGATTGTGCACCTAAAGATGATACGATCGCTTACCAACAAGGTGGAAGCTGTACAACAAGCAATGGCGACCCCGGAACTGCTGATGCCAACTGTTTATGTATTGCTGATTCTGGTGCTACATCAGGTGGTACCGGTGGCGGACTTGAATCGAACAGAAGATTATCGGATAAGATCGCTAAGTTCAAATACCAACAGACTATTAATCCTTCAGAAGAATTAAAGGCAAAAGAAAAGGGAGCTATTCCTTTCAAAAAGCCCGAAAGCTTCAATAAAAATAATGAAATTGATATTAATGACCTTATTCCTACAGACATTTGGGGAGCATATATTGCCGATAGTTCTCCTGAACACTTGATCGATATTACTAATGCTACCGAAATTGTAGGAGCTGATTACTATTTGAATGATAATAGAAATGCAGTTGTTCTGATCCTGAAATCGGAGGACGGTGTGTATGAACACTCGAAATACATTTGTGATCGTCTTGATGGAGCAAGTTTATTAGATGTTTATAAGACTTCATTCAACTTTGGAGAATTAATAACTTACGAGATTGAAACACCACAAGGATTAACAGAATATGCTATTAGTTTCTCAGGATATATTGAAAATGATGAATTTATTATGCACAATCACTGGAGTCTGGATGATTATCCTGCTCAGGCTACCTACTACAACTTCCAGATCTGGGCAGCATCGATTGAACAAACACAAAGCCTGATATACTATATAACCAATAAGCTAGAAGAATATGTACCAATTGGTGAGCTTACAACCTCTAATCATCCTTATACTTTTGTAAAAAATGGTTTCTATAAAAATGGTAAAGTTCATTTGAATGTAGTGAACAGAGATGGTGAAACTACACTTAGTTTTAATGGAAATTACAGAAGCACAGAAAGCGCTGGTGAAGCGATTTATCAAGAAGAAATCGACCTGAATGGTAACTATGAAGAAGAAGAAGTGTTATTGAACACAGGATACATTTATGATATGGGATTATCGGTAACATTAATTGATGGTTTATCTGATGAATTGTTCATTGCTGATGGAAGCTGGGGTGCAGATACTGAAAATGAAAATAGTATAGTAGAATCTTTTGAGGTAATTCCGCATAACGAAACATACGACCCAAGTGTATTAATGATCGAACGTGGTTTTAATTTAGAAGCAAGTGTATTTGACTTCCAGAATATATATCGTTCCATTACTCCTAAATGGTATAGTGTTGATTTATCGACTTACAGTAATTTAGAATTCAAGGCAACGGGCACAGGAACAATGAGAATTACGCTTGTAAATCCTTTTGAAACAGACTGGAACAAACAAATTCACACAACAATATCACTTAATGAACAAGAACAAACTTATCTGATACCTGTAAATACACTTGATAATTTTGAAAATGCAGAAGACTTATCGAATATTAATGCGGTTGTGATCAGCTTGATTGGTGATAATGAAAATTGGAATGATCTTGATCTTAGCTTTTCTGGCTTAGAACTTAATAACGATGAAATATTTACCTCAACAGCGCAACTATCTACAGGTGAATCATTCCAAATATATCCTAATCCTGCGAGTGATTACATCATTATCAATTCAGAGAGCTTAGACAGCCAATCATTATCTATTACTGTTATAGATTGTTATGGTCGTGAAATTGGTAGAATTAACACGAACAGCTTAAGCAACGAGCAAAAGATCGACTTAAGTAATTACCACTCAGGATTGTATTTCATAAATTTATACAAATCTGATAAATTGGTTTCTTCCGAAAAGTTATACATTAATCATTAAAAAGATTCTGAATTAAAAGAGGAGAGATAAGTTCCGCTGGTAAGCCTACGCTTATCGGCGGTTTTCTTTTATATAGAGCGTCGCTTAAAAAGATGGTATAAAGCAACATTCTTGTAGTATGTCGTCAGTTCGACAGCGGTGGCTGCCACTCCGCTCACTGACCTTCGGTAGCTGACTGGGCTTGCATTCAAGCGTATCGGACCGCCGAGCGGTCGAAGTAACGTAAAAAAAATACCACTTTTTTAAGCGTTCTTCTATACAACAGAGATAAACTTGATAAGGTAGGCTGTTCATTATATGATAAAATATTCCCCTTATTTTTGAGTTACAAAACTGTGTCAAACTTAGGTTTCATAATTAGCAAAACCTAACATATAAGAATGACATAATTAAAAAAAATTGTTCATTCTGAACGAAAAGAAGCTTTGCGTAGTTGAAGTGAAGAATCTATAAATTACTCGAAGCATTAGATTCTTCATTCCAAATTTCGCTTTGCTCATTTTCCATTCTGAATGACAAAAAAAGTCGTAGGCAATTTAAAATATTTCCATTTACTCAACGAGACATTGAGTATCCAAAAATGTGGTGTAAAAATTTCTTTAAAATACCATAAATTTGGCACTTTATGATTTTATGTGGTTTATCTAATTTTGTATTAAAATAGATTG
>JAHDFD010000022.1 GCA_020628375.1 Chitinophagales bacterium
CAAATTGTGTGCTACCGCATCGCCAAATTGTGTGCTACCGCATCATTAGAAGTTGGTTTTTAATTAACCATTAAAGTCAATTTTTATGAAAAAATTATTTTTTTTAACTCTTATTTTTTATTTTAATACCCAAACATTTATTGGACAGATCGATTGTTCAGATTTAGAACCATCTCAATTACAATGTTCATGCATCTATGATAATTATTTAGAGAATCCTTCTTTTGGTGGAGATATTGATGAAGTTTGTTCATGTACGGAATTAGACGGTATTGATATTTCGAATATTGCAAGTGTAAGCTCTACTGATTGTTTATTTCTACCTGATTTAACTATATCATCGTGGGGATTATTAAATTATGGATCTAATTCAGAAAACAAAGGGCCAAGAATAGTAAATGAGAACGAGATTGAGATTGATACTGCCCTACCCAATATTGGAAAAGGACCTGTTGAAATGGAAAGCCTTAATGAATACTACTGTCCAACTGATTGTCAAAATGAATTTGATTGTAATTGTCCAAATGATAGCTCTCCAATACTTGGTGTTGATGGTGTTTATTATTGTCTAGTTTCCGATCCTCTTGAATGTTTATCGAATGTTTCATCAACAAGTATAGTTAACTCTGTAGATGGTGTTAAACAAAGTATTAAACAAAATATAATAAAAAGAAATGAAGATGGTTCTTTTGACAAAGTAGAATATAAACTGGATGGTGTTTTTCAGACCTATCATTTCGGACATGAACATTTTCATATGGATAGCTATGTTTCTGTCACTTTAAGAAAGAAAGATGAATCACTTTGTAATCCTTTGGATTGGCCAATCTACTCGGAGTATAGCAAAATTGGATTTTGTTTAATAGATGTCAGTGATCTTGTTAATGGTGATGTAAGTTGGAATATTGGAACAGGTGGTTTTTTTGATGAAAGTAGATATTTGTATGCCATTAATGATAATATTGAAGCTTATTGTAATGAGAATTATGAAGAAGATACTCCATGGCACGATACTGAGTTGACAAATAACTGGTTTGATTTAAAATGGTTACCTGAAAATCAAGAGAATTTAGAAAATGTATACAATACTTTGAACTCCTTTTCAATGTATCCTAATCTAGGCTTAGGTGGGACTTATGGAGCATCCTCTTGTAATGAGCCTATTGTAGCTGGACAAAATATTTTTCAATATGGTATTGCTTCTGGTATGTTGGACTTGTACCACAAGTCAATATCTGGAAATAGCGTAACTCTAAAAGAAAACCTATGTGCTGGTGATGATTACTATTTAGTAGTGGAAGTAGATCCTTTTAACCATATACTTGAATCTAATGAAGATAACAATATTGCTGTTGTTCCTATAACCTTACCTTCTTCAGTTTTCACAAATCCTGATGATGCTGAGCTAGAAATTCTATCAGACTTTAATGAATTAATATGCGCCAATGAAGTAGTAACACTTTACTCGAATGAAATGGGTGCTCCAATTAGCTATGATTGGTATGATATAACAGATACAGATACTCCTATATTACTTGGATCAGAATCTACTATAGAAATTTCTGGTGAAAATGAAGAAAAGATAATACAATTAAGAACAAATGGCTCATGCGGAACTTTGATAAGCTCTAATTACACGTTAACCTTTCTTTCTGATATTGGAGAGCTTAATCCGCCTCCTACCGTAAGTATTATGGAAGGAAGTACTTGCCTTGATGAGAGTGTATCTATTTCAGGAGCACAGGACGCAACAATTCTTTGGCCTGATTTACCACAAATAACTACAAATGGCAGTAATTCTGCAAGTGTAGATGTATCTCAAAGTGATCTAAATTATAATGTAACTATTTTAGACAATGATGAAGGATGTAATGTCTTAAATATTTCTCATGAGCAAGTTGGATTTTCTGGTTCAATTGATATTATTGAAATAGAAGATATAGTTTTTTCTTCGGACATGTCAGAAGTGCTTATCTCTTTTGATTCAAATCTTCCAATGGAATCACCTCAACCTGAATATTACGAGCAAAATACTAATTTAAATGTATCTCTAATACTTGTATCTGGAAATTGCGTGGGTTTAGACAATATTGGTGTTAAAACAATAATTACGGATCAGGTTTTTTTCACACACTCACATGGAGAAAATATTTATGGATACAATGCTTTATTCAATCTAAGTGAATTATCACCATATGAGATTTGCGATTATTGTACTATTTTCATTAAACTTCGTTATGAACCATGTAGTGAAAGTAGTTATGAAGACATTAAAGAATCAAGTTCATATCCATTAATTGCTACAAATAACCAAGTTGTTGGATTTAATAATAGTGAAAACCTTTGTTATGGATCAACACGTTTGGGAATAGCTGAAAGTGCATTAGAGTATTTTAATATCGAATCTCCTTTATTCAATTTATTTATTGATGACTATATCCCTTACTATTTTGAATATCCAGATGGTACGATACATTATGACCACTATTTGAATGTAGTACAAGAAGGAATATACACGATGTATATAACAGATATTTTTGGGTGTTCAAGAGATATATCAGTAAACGTAACATTCAAAGAACACCAATTAAACGGAGAACCATTAATTGAAGGAATAAGTATGTGTGAACAACCCTTCCCTATTGAAATAGGTGTTGAAGAAGATATAGATCATACATATTTATGGGATTCTGGTGAAACAACTTCCCAACTAATTATAGATGATTTAGGAGTATATAGATTATCTGTAATTAACAATAATAGTGGTTGTCAAATTGAGAAGGAATTTATTGTTTTCGATGATACTTATTTCATGGTAAGTTCTACCTCTAATAACTCTTACTTAAACATTAATAATTCAACAACGATCAATGGCTATACATTAGGAAATGTAATAACAGTAGATGAAACCATTCAAGTAGAAGACGAATTAATTATTGAGAATGGGGTAACAATGTTATTCGATGAAGATGCGGGTATCAACGTTCATGAAGGAGGCAGATTAATTGTTCGAGATGGTGTTATTTTAAAAGGAATATGCGACAATAGTTGGCAAGGAGTTAAAGTAAATGGAAAACATAAATTTGCACACCCAACACAAATCGATATTGATGCTGGTAATCATCCCAATCATGGATACTTATATACCAATAATGCAACAATAGAGCGAGCAATATGGGGAGTTAACATTGTTGATGAAGCAAATCAAATTTATAATTTCAATAATGGTAATAACATTCCTCCGAATGCAAATGGAGGTGGTATTTTCCAATTAAACAATACTAATTTTAATGATAATCGTTTTGGCTTACTAATATTCAATCATGGTAAAAACCAAGATCATAAGTCATTTGTAAAACAATGTAACTTCACCAACACCCACGCTTGGGAGGACTTGACAAATGATGTGGTTTACCGACAGATTTTATTGAAAGGTGCTGATGCGATCCCTATTGAACAATGTTCTTTTGAAAAAAATATTATAGATTCTCAAAGCCTTTTGGATAAAACAGTAGTAGGTATTGAAGCAATAAACGGAGGAGTGCTTTCAGATTCAGATGCTTGTCCTTGTGTAGTTCCAAACACTTTCAGAAATTTAGATAATGGTATTAAAATTACAGGAACTATGACAGGAGGGCACTTTATCAGTGGGAATCAGTTTTATGGCGTAAAACAAGGTATTACCGCAACAGAAGCCTTTGCACTTGAAATAAACAACAACACCTTTAACAATATTCCTGAGGGTATCAATAATGATGAAGCAAGTTGGGGAATTTATACCGATCAATGTATCGGACTACGTATCGAACAAAATAACTTTAGAACTACTAATGATAGTGATTTTACAAGAGGAATGATCGTTAAAGATTCTGAAGCTTTACCTACCAATCCTGATGATTTTAATATTGTGAGGGATAACACTTTCTTAGGTGCTTTTGAAGCAGGTATCTTATGGCAGGGAAGAAACGATTTTATAGATATAGACTGTAATCACTTTGGTGGATCGGGATGGGCAAACCCTAAAGCCGATTGGCAATTGGCTAATAGTACAGATCACGATTTCTCCTTAAATCAACAAGGTTGTAAGTATAATATAGACTTAGATATTACTGAACCTCCTTTCTCTAATGAATGGCATAGTGGGGCAAATGGTTTACATATAGAAAACTTAACAGGAGTTACGCAAACGCTCGCACTTAATTGGCATGATAATTCTGAGCCAACACTTTATGATTTCTCTGATGTCGATGTTAGTAAAGATCAAAGTTGTGGTACATCAGTACAATGTGTAAATAATTGGGGTGATAGTGATGGCGGTGATACTGGTGGTAATGGAGGCACACCTGAAGGAAATCCTGATAATTACTGCCGTATGGCATATAATCCAATTATAAATGATCTTAAAAATAATAACAGACAATTAGTTAAAGATGAAATGATCTGTTTAGCAAGTGATTTCAGCCACACCTTTTTAACTGCAACACATATTAAAGAAGGTGACCTGGAAAACGCACAGTTCTATTTAGATTTGGTTACAGAGAATGGTGAATATGCTACTACTAAAACACAATATCAAGACTTGATTATTAATTTACAAGAAGGAACAGGTAAATCTAATGAGGCATTTATCCGAATAGAAAACAGAGCAGAGGAAAAGCGATTATCACTCGAAAAGAATATGGCAGCATCTGTATTAGCAGTTCTAACAGGAAATACAGAGAATAAAATTATAGATATAGAATATAATAATCAGGAGAATGTGTCAGTTAATCAGCAACCGCTCTTCAACATTTATCCAAATCCAAGTGGAAGTAATGATCAGGTTTATTTAGATTTACATGATTCAGATGATGAAATTCTGACTATTCAAATAACAAACTTGAATGGTACAGTAGTAAATAAAGTTGATTACTTTAATAATAATTACTTGAAAATAGACAATTTTTCACCTGGAATCTATTTAGTTAGTATTACAACGAAAAACGGTTTAAACTACATTAATAAACTGAGTATCATTAAATAAACGATTAAAATTATGAAGATAGTTAAATGGTTTCTATTTGTATGTTTAAGCTCCTTTGGGGGCTTAAACGCACAAATTCCTGATACTTTGGAAATTCAATATTTTAAGATTCTTGAAGATGCCTTACCTTACTCTGAAGTTTTCATAGCTTGCGGGCTTTCTGACAATGGTTACTTTAGCATTGGAAGTTCAGTTTCAGAAGACATCAAATATTTATCCTTAAAAAAATATAGTTTAACGGGAGAATTGATCGCTGATTTTTCTTTAGATGATGAACAAAATGGGTATAAGCAAGTCGATTACGGGCGTTGTTTAGTTCAAATTTCGGAAAACGAATGGGTTTTAGCCTATAATAGAATCGAAAATAATAATACTTGGCATATCCGTGTAATCCGCTTCAATTTACAAGGAGAGGTCTTGTGGCAAAACGACATTGAAGGAAATTATTGGGATACAGCAAAAAAAATATTGATTACTGAAGAAAAGGATATTGTTATAATTGGTGAATCTTATATTAACAACTCTTTAATGAAGGGTTACATAGTTCTATTAAATGAAGTTGGGGAAATAATATGGGAAAAAACAGATGAAATGATAAATATTACAAGTCATTCAGGTGGAGTTCTTCATAATGATAATCTTTTAGTAGCTGGAAAGGTACTAATTCAAGGAATTTTTTATCCTTATCTAAAAAAAATATCATTATATAATGCTGATTTATTAGAAGAAAAAATATTTGTAGATAACATAAACTGTGCTTGTCATATTAGAAGGATTAATAATAAAATTGATGAATTCTATTTTACATCATGTAATAATGAAGAAGATATATTTCAAACTGCAATAATAGACACTTCATTTAATATACTATGGGAAAGATATGATTCATTTCAGGATTATTATGATTCAGCACCTGTAAACCCAATAATTTATGAAGATAAAACCTTTGTTAGTTTACATGAGTATTATACATATACTCAAGAAGGCTTACGAACCCAAATCGAAATGTTTGGGCTAGACCCACAAGGGAATTTAGCATTTGTAACTCCCATACCCACCGACCCCACCAAAGAAGTTTATGTTCGTGATTTACGCAAAACACCCGATGGTGGCTATTTAATTGCTGGATATGAACATTTCCCGGCTCCACAACGGGGTTGGTTAATTAAAACAGATAGTTTAGGTAATACATGTCAGCTACCTAATTGTGATAGTGTGGCTTATGTAATTGATACCACATTCACCCATAATTTTAATTTCACTACTGCAAAGGCAGGGCTGCAATTATATCCCAATCCGGTTAAAGCTGGAGAGGGTATCAATGTTTCACTCAACAATACCAATGATGCTATTCTTCAAGCACAAATTTTCAGTATTGATGGTAAACACTTGTATTTTAATTCATTTACAGAAACGAACTCAAGCCATAAGCTACAAATACCAAGCAATGGGCTAATTCCGGGTATGTATATGCTGAAATTAAGCACCAAAAGTGGAATACTTTATTCGAGGCGTTTGCTTATTGAATGAGTGTTGAGTGAGAATACGAAACTGCAAACGCCCGCTTGAAGTAAGGCGTTAAAAAAGGGAATATATGAATTGAATAACTCAATTCTTTCCTGCACCAAACAAAAAATCGAAGCCAACAACAAGCCCTCCGGGCTGCAAAATATTCATAACCGCTTCGGAAGTTTCGCTTAATTGAGCTCCATTCGTGATGGTATAATTATCGCGTTGTAAGGCAAAGGATAATCCTACCGATAAAGTAATTTTATTTTTATCTCGAAGGTTAATGGCATAGAAGTAGGCAATATTGGCAGTGCTAACAGCATCCAGATCCATGATAACCGTTCCTGTATCACCATTTAACAATTCCATTTCACTTTCAAAATCTGCTAAACCTGAAGCTCTGCTAATTCCTAAGCTTAATCCACTACCGCCCAAAGCACTTTTAAAATAATAACGAGCATGAATGCCTAATTTGCCTCCCCACGATCCAATACCTGCAGAACCAACAATTCCAAGCTTATCGATCACAGGAACTTCAACCATGAAGCCAATCATACCGGGGTAAGCATTAATACCTGAACCAAAACCAATATAAACTTTTCGAGGCTCTGGCTTAAAATCTAAAATTTCAACACTTTGTTGCGCTGCCACTTCAAGGTGAAAAACAAAAACACTTACAAAAAGAAGCAGTAAAGTTTTAAAATAATTTTTCATAGGAAGGTAAATTAGTGATTATATGTTTCAGTTCAGGAAGTAGCGGTTTCACTCGCAGGCTCTTCTTTATTTTCGCTTCCAAATAAAAAAGAACGCTCAAAAACAAGCATAAAGAAAATTCCTAAGGAAATAAACGAATCTGCCACGTTGAAAACCGGACGGAAAAATGAAAAATATTCTCCACCAACAAAAGGCATCCATTCTGGCCAATGACCATCAATTAGTGGAAAGTACAACATATCAACCACTTTTCCATGCAAAAAAGGCGCGTAACCTTCTTCAGGAAACATCGAAGCTACCTGACCATAACCCTTGCTTTCTGAAAATATCTGACCGTAGAAAACACTATCGATAATATTTCCTAAAGCACCGGCAAGAATCATCGAAATACACAGCACGATCATTGTAGAAGCATTATCCTTTATAAGTCGGTATAACAAATAACCCAGACCGCTAACAGCAATAATACGAAATAAAGTCAGTGCCAGCTTTCCATATTCACCGCCCAACTCTAAACCGAATGCCATACCTTCATTTTCTATAAAATGAATCTTAAACCAACTGAATATATCGTGGCTTTGTCCAAGATACATGGTAGTTTTTACCCAAATTTTAGAAACCTGATCGATGATCAAGGCGCCTACAATAACCGAAATAGCAAGTGTACTTTTCAAATATTCTAATTTAGAACCTCAAAGATACTTTGAAACCTACTTATTAACTTTTAAAGAAGTTTAAAAATTGTGATAACTACCTAAGGTTCATGGAAAATTTCATTAATCTAAGCAGTCAATGCTATTCAGTGATTTGCATTTTGTACATAGACGACTGTCAACAGACCACAGACCAGGAAACCTTACTCATTACAGATATAAGAGTTTTTTTGTCTAAAGCACCTATTAAACCATTGACCGTCGTGATAAAGCGCAACTTAGGTTTTAATCCGGATTATAAACACACTCAAATTATGAATACTCAAAACATACGCCGAACACTTATCTTTGCAAACTTTTTACAGCAAAACTTTTGAAGCTAAAAAAATGTACAAAGAGCTTAAGAAATTAGATTTACCAGCTTTAGATGCTGAAGTATTAAAATTCTGGGAAGATAATAACATATTCGAGAAAAGTATTACCGAACGTGCCGATGCCGAACCTTATGTATTTTATGAAGGCCCTCCTTCTGCTAATGGTATGCCCGGTATTCACCACGTAATGGCACGTACCATCAAAGATCTGTTTTGTCGTTTTCAGACAATGAAAGGAAAGCAGGTAAAACGAAAAGGTGGATGGGATACACATGGTTTACCCGTTGAATTAGCTGTAGAAAAAATGCTAGGTATTACCAAAGAAGACATTGGCACTAAAATAAGCGTAGAAGAATACAATGCTGCCTGTCGTAAAGAGGTAATGAAATATAAAGATGTTTGGGATGACATCACAAAAAAAATGGGCTACTGGTTAGACCTTGATGATCCTTATATAACATTCGAGAATGACTACGTAGAAACGCTTTGGTGGTGCTTAAAACAATTATATGATAAAGACTTATTGTATAAAGGTTATACCATTCAGCCTTATTCACCGGCAGCCGGAACAGGTTTAAGCTCGCACGAATTGAACCAACCGGGTTGTTACAGAGATGTAAAAGATACTTCTGCAACTGCTCAATTCAAAATAGTTGACAGAGCCGATGAATATTTCCTTGCATGGACCACCACTCCCTGGACCTTACCTTCCAACACAGCTTTAGCGGTTGGGAAGAATATAGATTATTGTTTGGTACAAACTTTCAACCCTTACACCCACCAATCGGTGAAAGTTTATGTTGCCAAAGACCTGATGTACAAATATTTTAAAGCTGAAAACGCTGAATTGGCTTTAGAAGATTATGACCAAAGCGGTTTAAAGAAATTACCTTACAAAGTGATCTCTGAACACAAAGGATCAGAATTTGAAGGCTGGCGCTATGAACAACTACTTCCTTACGTACAACCTGAAGATGGCGATGCTTTCCGTGTGATCATTGGCGATTTTGTTACCACTGAAGATGGAACGGGTATCGTTCATATAGCTCCTTCATTCGGACAAGACGATATGCGCGTTGCTAAACAAGCAGGCATAGGTTCTTTAACTTTAGTAGATAAGCAGGGAAAATTCATAGATGAGGTAACAGATTTTGCAGGAAGATATGTTAAAGATTATAAAGACGAAGGCGAAGCTTACAGAAATGTAGATGTTGATATTTCTATCAAACTAAAACAGGAAAACAAAGCTTTCAAAGTTGAAAAATACGCGCACAACTATCCGCATTGCTGGCGTACCGATAAACCTATTTTGTATTACCCACTCGATTCATGGTTTATAAAAGCCACATCGGTTAAAGATCGCATGTTTGAATTGAATAAAACAATTAACTGGAAACCAAAATCTACCGGAGATGGAAGATTTGGTAACTGGCTTGAAAACTTACAGGATTGGAATCTTTCACGTTCTCGTTTCTGGGGAACACCATTACCGATCTGGCGTAACGAAGATAGTTCTGAAGAAATTTGTATTGGTTCTGTTGAACAATTAAGAGCAGAAGTAGCCAAAGCCGTTGATGCTGGATTCATGGATGCTCAACTACCTGAAGATTTCGACTTACACAAACCTTATGTTGACCGTGTTTTCCTTGTTTCTTCCAAAGGAGAAAAAATGACAAGAGAAGCCGACCTGATCGATGTTTGGTTCGATTCGGGAGCAATGCCTTATGCACAATGGCATTTTCCTTTTGAAAACAAAGCAACCTTTGAAGCTAACTTCCCTGCCGATTTTATTGCAGAAGGAGTTGACCAAACACGTGGTTGGTTCTACACGCTTCACGCTTTGGGTGTAATGCTTTTCGATTCTGTTGCCTATAAAAATGTGGTATCCAATGGACTTGTTCAGGATAAACACGGCAAAAAAATGTCGAAGCGTTTGGGTAATGCTATCGACCCATTTGAAACCTTAGGAAAGTATGGAGCAGATGCTACCCGTTGGTACATCATTTCAAGTTCTCAACCCTGGGATAATATGAAATTCGATCTGGAAGGATTGGCAGAGGTACAGCGTAAGTTTTTCGGCACTTTGTTCAATACTTATTCTTTCTTTTCATTATATGCAAATATCGACCAGTTCCAATACGATAAGAACAAAGAAGTGGCTATTGCCGATCGTCCTGAAATTGACCGATGGATATTATCGGAATTAAATACCTTGATCGATAAAACTGAAAAAGCCATTGCCGATTACGAACCAACGCTGGCAGCACGTGCAATAATGGATTTCACCGATGCACATTTAAGTAATTGGTATGTTCGTTTGTGCAGAAAGCGTTTCTGGACTCCTGCAGATGAGTCGGGAGAAATTTCTAATGATAAACTGGCTGCATATCAAACGCTATATACTTGCCTTGAAACCTTATTCCGTTTAATGGCACCAATTGCTCCGTTCTTTTCAGAGAAATTCTTCGGTCATTTGAACGAGGTATCGAAACATCACGATGTGGCATCAGTACACTTAGCACTTTATCCCGATTCTGACGAAGCATTGATAGATGCCGATCTGGAGGAAAGAATGAAGCTCGCACAGAAAATATCTTCGATGATCCTTTCGTTACGTAAGAAAGAAAAAATTAAGGTACGTCAACCATTACAACGTGTCTTAATTCCGGTATTAGATGAACGTTTACGTACACAAATAGACAAGGTTAAAGATTTAATTCTGAACGAAGTCAACATTAAGGATATTGAATACGTAGATGATACAGCAGGTATATTTACCAAATCGGTAAAGCCTGATTTTAAACAATTAGGCAGGAAGCTGGGTCCTAAAATGAAAGCGGTAAAAGGGATTCTTGAAAATTTCTCTCAAAATGAAATCGCTGATCTTGAAAAGAATGGCGTAATTTCTGTTGATATTGAAGGAGAGAATATAGAATTACTAATTAGCGATGTGATCATTGAAACAGCTGATGTTCCGGGTTGGTTGGTAAATTCCGTTGGCGGCTTAACCGTTGCTTTGGATATTAACGTTTCAGATGAGTTAAAGCAGGAAGGATTTGCGAGAGAGATCGTTAATAAATTACAACGTTTAAGAAAGGATTCGGACTTTAATGTAACAGATAGAATTAAGCTTACTGTTGAAAAGAATGAAACCCTGATACCAACAATTAATGTATATAAAAATTATATTTGTAGTGAAACCCTTATTTCAGAATTTTCTATAGTTTCAGAAAAACTTGAAAATGCAGAAATCCTTGAAATTAACGGAGAATTATTAAATGTAATTGCAGAATTAAACTAAAATGCTCCAAAATGGCAGATGACAAAAAACAACTTAGGTATAGCGATGAAGAATTGGTAGAATTCAAAGAGCTGATAGAACAAAAACTTGAAGCTGCTGTAAAAGAGTTCGACTACCTGCAAGAACAGGTTAAAAACTCAAGTTCAGAAGTTTCTACTAAAAATGCGCTTAGCCTCGATGAAGGCTCTGTAACAATGGAAAAAGAATATATTAACAAAATGGCAGCACGCCAGAGTAAGTATATTCAACATTTACGTAATGCGCTGATTCGTATAGATAATAAAACTTATGGGATTTGCCGAGAGACTAAAAAATTAATTAGTAAAGACCGTTTGCGAATTGTTCCGCATGCAACCTTAAGCATAGCAGCTAAAAAAGCCCGCGGTTAATTTTTAATTTTAATTGAATTACTATAAAGCATAACAAGCCCATTGTTATGCTTTATTTTTTTATGTTTACAATTACATGTTGAATCTTCGTCAGTTATTCTTAAATCACGTGGCACAAACAAGCCCTGAGCCACTTGCCCTCGAAATTGAACGCGCTGAGGGAGTGTATATGTACGATAAAACGGGAAAATCTTATCTCGATCTTATAGCCGGTATTTCTGTAAGTAACTTAGGGCATCGCCATCCGGCAGTATGTGAAGCAATTCACAAGCAAACCGATAAGTATATGCACCTGATGGTTTATGGTGAATATATTTATTACCCGCAGGTTCAATTAAGTAAACTACTCACCGATCAACTTCCCGAAAAACTAAATAGCGTTTATTTGGTAAACTCCGGAACCGAAGCTACGGAAGGAGCTATGAAATTGGCAAAACGTTACACCGGACGCACAGAGGTAATCGGATTCCAACAATCTTATCATGGAAGTACACAGGGAAGCCTGAGTATTATTGGAGACGAATATTTTAAAACAAACTATCGACCACTTATTCCTGATACGCGCTCTTTGCGCTATAATTCTGAAGAAGATCTGAAACAAATTACCGAAAAAACGGCTTGTGTTTTTACTGAAGTCGTTCAAGCTGAATCGGGAGTAACACCTGCTCACCCTTGCTGGTTGCGAAAGCTGCGTGAACGATGTAACGAAACCGGCACCTTACTCATATTCGATGAAATACAAACAGGCTTTGGCAGAACAGGTTCTTTATTCGCTTTTGAACAATATAAAGTCGTTCCCGATATTATTTTATTGGCTAAAGGAATGGGTGGCGGATTACCCATAGGTGCTTTTGTAACCGATAAAAAGATTATGTCGGTATTTCAGGATAACCCCGTACTTGGTCATATTACTACTTTTGGAGGGAATCCTGTTTGCGCTGCTGCAAGTCTTGCTGTTTTAGAAACACTAATTGAAAGTGATTATATTCTACAGGTAAAACGTAAAGAAACGTTGTTCAGATCACTGCTTAAACACCCTAAAATTCAGTTTGTAAGAAGTAAAGGTTTAATAATGGCGGTTGGCTTTGAAAGTTTTGAATTCAATTTACAGGTTATTCAAAAGTGTATTGAAAAAGGCTTGATTACTGATTGGTTCTTATTTGAAAGTGCCTGCCTTCGCATTGCCCCTCCACTTATTATTAACGAAGATCAAATTCGTTGGGCTTGTTCTGTTATACTTGAAGCCTTAGACGAATTGAGTTAGACAACATTAAAAACAAGTTGCAATATTTTTAATATATAGAAAAATATCAATCATCTTAGATTTAATCAACATTTCATTTGAAAAAAATTAAAATTATTTACTTTATATGAAATATATTAAAAAATCACTATATTAGCTATGTGTCTTCAGAAATAGATTTCCAAATAATTGTTATTTCTCCTCCAAAAAACTTAGCTAAGGAGCAGGATACCCTATGTAAATTATTTGAAGCCGGTTTAAACACTTTTCATTTGCGAAAACCCACCTTCACAAGTCAGGAAATGAAAGCTTATTTAGATCTGGTACCAAGGAAATATCATCCAAGAATTGTTATTCATTCGAGATATGAATTAGCGGAAACATATATTCTTAAAGGTATTCATTTAACTGAACAGAAGCGGAAAACCGTTATTAAAACTGATACTTTCAGCGTTATTTCAACCTCATTTCACCAGTTAGATGATTATCGTTTAAATCAAAAAGATTACGAATACGTTTTCATAAGTCCGGTTTTCAATAGTATTTCTAAATCAAATTATTCGTCGAATTTTAAATTAGAAGAATTAAATCTGTTCTTAAATGAATATAAACACAATACAACCATTGCTTTGGGTGGAATTTGTATTGATAATATTTTAAATATCAAAAGCGCCAACTTCGATGGTGCTGCAATGATCGGATGTATCTGGCATTCTGATGATCCTGTTGTTGCTTTTCTGGAATTAATGAAAAAGATCAGGGAATAAGGTAATCATCTTTCCACTCATTTGTATCGCTGTCGTATTGAAAAAGCATTCTTATATGTCCGTTCCTTCTTAATTGCAAAGCTTCTATTGAAACAATGTTATTTTCTATCAAAACAAAATTTTCATAACCTTTTTCTACTAAACTCAAATTTTCTACATTTTCAAAAAAGACTGGCTGTAAATTAGGATTATATTCACTCGAAAATGTTCCGGGTGTTTTTTTTCCTGTATATCCTTTAACTGAATTAGCGCTTGAACTCTTCCAAAAACGTAAAGAAACGTCATTTTTATAGTGAACAATAGCTGTTGCCTTAATAATTAATTGTAGTTGCTTTTTAGGATGATAGAATAAGAATGAAGTCTGATTTTTTTCTCTTATTTCAGAAACTTTTTTTGAACGTAAATCGGTGTGAAAGAACAATTTAGCTTCATTTCCGTATAACTTTCTCAGCACGACGATTCTTAATGATGAACTAACTGAATTACTTACTGTTCCCAAAACAGGATAACGAAAAGGATGTCTTTTATCAACAGTAGCTCTTGTTAATTCAGATAAGATGTCTGCTATCGACACTTTATTTTGTTTCATTTTATGTAATTTTCAATTTGTTATTAATTTGAATCTTTAATGTTTTAATCCTATATTAGAACAAAAGTTCAAATCCCCCTTATGATCTATTTATAATTAATGAGTAAAAACGCCGGAAACATAGAACAGATAAACATTTGGATGGATGAAGGAAATGCTGCGGTTTCATCTCGGTTATGGGATCAGGCATTGGATTATTTCGAGAAATCTGCTGAATTAGCAGAGTCAGTAAATCTTCGGGAGGAACACATCTCTGCCCTCAGACGTCTTGCTAGTGTCTTGGAAAAGAAGCTTAACTATTCCAGAGCAATGTCTGTACTTAATGAGGCACTAAGCGTTGCAAGGGTTTCTAATTTGCGGTTTTGTGAAGCAAAGATCCTCACCGAACTTTCAAATCTTCACCTGGTCATACACGAACATGAATCATCTTTAGAACTCATTTTCAAGGCTATTTCGATTTATGAGGACCTGGGAGAACTAGAAGAAGTTGGAATGGCTTTTCTAAGAATTGGGGAAATCAATCTGCAAAATCTGAATTATGATCAGGCGCTTAACTATCTTCAAAAGGCAAAGAAAGCACTTAATTTCGTTGAGAATGAAGAATTACAAACGAGTATTTATCGACTTCTTGCTGAAGCTTACTTAAAATCCGGCGACCAAAACAAAGCGTTTTACTATTGTCTTAAAAGTATTGAGAAGGCAGAAGCTTATGATTTTCATGAAGAAAAACGTAAGAATTATCTTTTAATGGGCGATACATATAAACACTTAGGTCAGTTCAGGCAATCGTTAAAACATTATAGAAAGGCCATTATTGAAGCCGAAAGATTAGAAGATGATCTTGAAAAAGCAGTAATTCTGAATCATACTGCCGACCTTTATTGTAGATGTAGCAAGTTCCAGGATGCCATTACTACACTCGACCAAGCGGTTTCTACTGCCATTATACATTCCGATAATTATTTGCTTGCCGATATTTATCTGAATTATGCAAGAGCTTTCGAAGGTATGGAAAACTATAAACGAGCTTTTGTTTCTTTCAAAAAACATACACACATTCAAAATACGCTTCAGGAACATAAAATTCGATTAAAGACCGAAGCCTTAGAGTCTAAATATGATTTTGAAAAGGCAGAGAAACAGAAATACCTTGCTATAGAATCATTAAAACTAAAAGATCAGTTTCTTGCCAATGTGAGCCATGAAATCAAAACGCCCATGCACGGAATACTTGGTCTTACAGAAATGCTCCTTCAGGATACACCGCGTCAGGATCAGGTAGAACAACTTTCTTCTATAAATGATTCTGCAAAACGTCTGATGAGTATCATAGAGGATATACTCTACCTCTCTAAGATCAACACTGGAAAAATAAATATTAACGATAAAGATTTTGAGCTTAAAAGATATATAGAACAATTAATGAGTATTGTTCATCTGGTTAAAAAAGACAAACCAATAAATATCGTTTATCACATTAGCCCAAATGTTCCTAAAATTTTAAATGGCGACCCGCATCGTCTGCTTCAAATACTAATAAACCTGTTAAACAACGCCGTAAAATTCACACCAGAAGGTGAAGTTGGCATCGAGGTGAAATTAATTTCCAAAGTAAATAGTAAAGTAAATCTGCGGTTTACGGTCTATGATACTGGAATTGGTATAGAAAAGGAAAATCTTGGTAAAATATTCAAAGCATTTGAACAAATAGATTCATCCAACTCGAGGGCTTATGGCGGAACAGGTATTGGTTTGAATATCGTTCAGCAATTGGTAAATATATTGAATGGTGTAATCAGAGTAGAAAGTTCTCCGGGTGAAGGCTCTAGGTTTCATGTAGAATTACCTTATAAAATATCTGATAAAAGAGAAATCGAAGCTTATATAAAAACTGTTTTAGAAGTTGAAAAAAGTTTTGAAAGTGCAAGAATATTAGTTGTAGAAGACAATAAGATCAATCAATTATATATAGAACGTATATTCCGAAAATGGAACGACATATCATATAAAATCGCCGGAAATGGTCAAGAAGCAATACATATATTAGAACAGGAAGAATTCGATCTGATATTAATGGATTTGCAAATGCCCGGTATGAATGGATTTGAGACGACACATTATATTCGTAACAAAATGCTCTCGGATGTTAGCAATACACCTATTGTTGCAATTACCGCCAATGATTCTCCTTTAATTGAAGAAAAGGTGGAAGAAGCAGGAATGAATGGATATCTGTTCAAACCTTTCGACGAGCATGAATTATTCCATATAATGCGTCTGAATCTAAAGTCAAAATTCAAAGAAACATCTATTGCCAAATCAATTAATAATAGCTTAAAAAATATACCGGATGCTCCTTCAGATCTATTGAAAGATCTCAGCAGAAAAGTAGATGGGAATAAACGTTATATGGCAGAATTCCTGCAGATTTTCTTAGATCAATATCCGGAAGCAATTACCTTAATGCATCACCACATAAACGAACGCGATTGGGTACAGGTACAACGAGTAGCACATCGAATAAAATCGACCATAAACATTATTGGTTTAAAAGATCTGTATGATGTAATTAAGGCGATCGATAAACACACGCGTGGCAAAACAAATTTCCCAACCGTTCAGCCACTTTATGAACAATTTGTAGAAATTGGTAATCTACGCGTTTTACAGTTGGAAAAAGAATTACAGAAACTGAAATCTGATATTAAAAAATCATAGTTCATCATACCTTTGTTTAGTTTTTGTTCAAATCAATATTCAATCATTTTCTGTAATGACTAATAATACATCATCGGTCAATTTCAACATAGTTCTGTTACATCCTCAAATTCCTAATAACACGGGCAATATTGGTCGGCTTTGTTTGGCGACTAATTGTAAATTACATCTTATAGAACCACTTGGTTTTGAATTATCAGACAAATACCTGAAACGATCGGGCTTAGATTATTGGCAACATCTGAACTATGAAGTTTACAGTAGCTGGAACCACTTTATACATAAACAAGCACAGGATATTCGTTTTTTCGTATTGAGTGCTCATGCCGAAAAAAGTATCTGGGAACATCAATATACTTCAGGTGATTATTTTGTTTTTGGTAAAGAGGCTGATGGCTTCGGAAAAGATTTTCTGGAGAAATACGAAACAAAATCACTGACCATACCTCAGTATAATAATAAAGTCCGTTGCCTTAATCTAGCTAATTCTGTTTCTATTGTTGTTTACGAAGGATTGAGGCAGAATCAAAGTTAAGTTTATGAGTCAATCGATAACTTAGCGTAGCCAAATTCAGGAGTTTGAGAATTGATTTTGTCTGAGTATAAGATACAAGGCGAAACCAACAGCCACACCCGGCATGAGTCCAAGCAACAAACATAGCCAGGCATATTTCACCCTCGGCGATTCGTAGAGTATCCAAATAAATAAAACAACCCAACAACAAATCGCATCCATTGCATAAGCCGAAGAAAAAGGATTTACAAAACCAGCTCCAAAGGCACCTATAACATCGAATTTTTCGGTTAATGGTGGAATTACCTTTATACAAAAATAAGCAATGAAGAAAAGTGCGGTAATAGTTAGTAAGCTTTTATATAATTTGTTATTTATCATCTTAACTAATACAATTTATGTTCTATTATGTCGCGAATATTTTGGCTAAAAGCTTCATTTTCTTCGTTGAAAATACTCGCCGTAGCTAAGGCTATGTCTGCGTTTTTCGCCTCGAAAAATAACCTTTTTTCAAATAAATATTTACACGACAAATTAAACCATAAATTGTATAAGATAGATAATCGTCCTCTAAATCTTCAATAAAAAGAAATAAAAAACAGTTTTGAACTTGAAGTACATTCAGTTCAAAACTGTTCTGGAATAGTTCAAAGGCAGTACTGTCGCCTTATTCTATTTACCAAATGATAATTAGAATTTTCCGTTATTATTTTTCCATTCTTCCTTTGCTGGAATAGGTTGAATTACATCCCAATGTTCAACGATCAAACCATCTTCTAATCTGAACAGATCGTAAAAAGCAGTATGTTCTCCTTTGCCGAATTTACCTTCACTCATCGTTAATACAAAGTTCCCTTCACCTAACACCTTATGTAATTTATCGTATTCCATTACCAATCCGTTTTCGGCAAAATATTGCATTGCAGCTCCAAAACCTTCTAAGCCATCGGCTACAGCCGGATTATGTTGCAAATACTTTTTAGGATTGATATAACTTGTGATCTTATCATTTTTATGCTCGAAAAGAATATCATTAATGAAATTCTTAATAATCGTTTTATTTTCCTCTGTTTTGTCCAAATCAGTGATTTCTGTTGTACCATCGAACTGTGTTCTTCCACTTGGGTTTGGAGGCTGCACTTCTAATAAATTATCCCAGTGCTCAACGATCAAACCATTTTCAAAACGGAATACATCAAAAGCAGCTTTTGGACCGAAGAAATCATATTCTGTATGTGTAAAAACATAATCTCCATCCTGAAAAGCTCTTACTACATTCGCCTTAAAACCTTGTGGTGGCGCATGTTGCATTACTTCACCAAAACCAGCCAATCCATCTCCAACAGCTAAATTGTGTTGTATGTATTTCTCTGGATTAATATAAGAGATCGGTGTTTTATCACCTGTGTTGAAGCTTTCTAATAAAGCAACAACCTTTTCTTTGTTTGACAAACTCATTTTCTCGATTTTTTTAGATTCTGAATGTAATTTTTTGGTACTGTCACAACTGAAAATTGAAGCAGCTATAAACAGTAATACAATGAAATTTAATTTACTCATCGTTCAACAATTATGTTGATGCAAACTTAGTATTATCATTATCGGATTATGAGCATAGAAAAAAGCCTTGTGACTGTAAAAATGGGAAAATCACAAATTTTCTCTGAATTGTTCAGGGGTTGTACCTACAATACGTTTGAAATATTTATAAAAATTACTCGTCTCTTCAAAACCTGTTGTATAGGCAATTTCTTTAATAGTCAAATCTGTATTTATCAATAATCTTTTTATTTGTATAACACAAATATTGTCAATGAATGCCTTAGCACTTTTATTTAGAATTTGTTGAGAAACCGTATTCAGGGTTTTTGTACTTACACCCATTTTTGAAGCGTAATCTTTTACTTTCAATGTTTTGAAAACATTTTCTTCTACTAGCGTTTGAAAGTTGATAAATTCAGATAAATACTTTTTATCAAAATTCAAACTATTTTTCTGTGATTTAATTCTGAATAATTTCGTGATCAGAATGTGTAACTCGCTTCTCACCACACCTGGCGTGTAAATATCACTAATATCGTAATATTCTTTATTCATACTTTTCATTATCAATAAAACCTCCCCGTATTCATTATTATTGAGCTGCATCTTAGGAGCACTTAATAGCTCATTAAATAATTGAATGGATTTTAAAGCAATTAACTTTTCTAAATAACTAACCAAAAAGTCATCGGTAAATAACAACACGTAGCCTTTAGGATGAATACCATCATGAAATTGGTGAATTTGATCTTTCCTGATCGTAAGTAGCGAGCCTTTTGAATATTCGTAATCTGTAAAATCAATGGTGTGTTTACCTTCTCCTTCTGTTATGAGTAAAATAAGATAAAAAGAAACCTGATGTAATTTTTTAGGATCGGCAGTCTCGTATGATCTGCTTAACAAATCCTCTAATCTTACCAAATCAAAAGAAGATGAGGGATTAACCTGATTATCAAATTTGACTGTTTCTAAATCTAAATTCAATGTTCGATATTTAATTTTTCTTTAATATCCTCGTAACCTTTTAAAAGATTCTGTTCACTCAGTACCATATCCGTCATCGTTAACGATAAAAATTGAACTATTTTTCTGATACTTTCTTCATTTCGAGAAAAATCTTTACTGATCAAATTCGACATCATCATATTACCGTAAGCATTATAATTATTCTGATAAGTATATAACTGATTGATCGCTTGAATCTGATCGAGTGGTAATTCATTTATGATACCCGTTTGAATGCCCGTATTATAAGCACTATTCATTAAATTACTGAATCGTGTTCCTTTGAAAAAGGCAGGTGGTCTTCCATCAAATTGTTTGGTAGTATTGAGATAAAAACGACTGCTATCCCGTAGCATGATATGATACTCCAATACTTCTTCTATTCTATCCTCATTCAATTCGATTTCTGAAAAAATATTCTTCATTAATATTTTCGCATCGTGTTTTTTCTCATTATTCATCGACCAATTAGAAACTAGAAAACCCAAATACACACCGATCATAACTGGTATGATCTGAAAAAATAGTTCTAATAATTTCTTTTTCATATTATTTTTCTAAAATAGGGAATCACGAAATAAATAACTCATTCCATTAGAAAGTTAATTGATTAAAGGGCGGTGACGCAGAAGTAAGGCTGGTAGTTATTTTAATTAAAATCAGAAAATCTTAGCTAAATGTCTGCTGGTCGGGAGACGCAGCAGAGGAAAAAACCTGTTTTGGTCTGGGACGCACAGTCTCCTGACCAAAACCTTCACAGCCTTACATTTGAGTCACTGCCGATTAAAGATAATCATTAAATGTAAATAGAAAAATGAAAAGCAGCGAGTCATTCAATCATTTTCATTTCCTCTTCTTCTTAATTTTCGGGGTGCATACCACAACCAAAAACCACCTAAAACAGATACGATCAATCCAACACCAAGCGTATTCATACTTACTAATTTGAACGCCTGATTAACGATCGAGCCATCGTGCAGGTGTTCTATCCAATCGGCATGCCTACGTCCTACTGATAAGGTTTTACCAGTACTACCGTCGAGCTGTACTTCCCACCAACCTTTGTTGAACAATACCTTAACCATTCCCTTTGAAGGGCGAACATCCATTCTATCAATTTCAGCACTTTCTCCTTCCGGCAAATGTTGTTGAATTTCTGTTAGCGCCAGATCATGTAATTCTGCCATTGGCAACCAATCTGATAGTTGTTTGCTTGTTCCTTTCTGGCTAGGTGGCTGAAGCACAGCAATATCCTTCTTCCATGATAAAGCAATACCTGTTACCGCACTTATCAGCAAAAAAGAAGCTAAGAACAGACCGATCCATCGGTGGATTTTTCGGGTTCGTCTAAGGAAAACAATTTGATCGTGTCGGCTCATATAATTATAAGGTGGCAAAAATAATGGACTTGAAATTTAATTGACCTTTGATTATTAACTAAAATAAAAATAGATTTGTATTATTATGAAACGATTTTTTTTACTGATAGCAATAATAACCCTCACAGCTTGTGGTGGTTCACAGTCTTCAAACAATACTGCTGAAAAAGAAAATAAAGAAGATATTCTACCTCAGGATGATGAATTGAAAATGCATCCCGATTACCCCGACATTCCATTGGCAGAAAAAGGCATTACTTTAGTCAATAAAAACGGATGGGATGAAGGTACACTCGATTTTCATCAGGGTTATTGCCAGCAAATGATGAGCAGCATCGAAGATAGTGTCGATACTTATGTGTTCTGTAATTGCTTTCTAACAAAAATCCAGTATTACTATCCGCCTACGTTCTTCAAAGAAGCCTACGAAGATCAGGTATTGTGGAACCAAATGTGCTACCGCAATGGCTATTTTGCCAAGAAGGAATTTTATGAAAAGCAGCAGAAGTAGCGGTTAGCTGATTGGGGGTGAAGTGTTTTTGTGGGAGAGTTGGCATTCATTAAAGATGAACCAAGAAATAATCAAAATATTAGAAAATCTTAAAGAAAAGCCGTTTACTGAAAAAGTTGACCATATTTTACTTTTAGAAAAAGTATACTCAGAATATTTAAATGGTATGAAAGAGTTAGAACCAATTGCTCATTTCTACCTAAATGGATTTGACGACTTACCGGCTATAAAGGAAAGGGACTTGTGGAACAAATCTAAGTTTTCTGAAATACGAAAAGATTTCGTGAAAGCACATAGTGAATTGGTGGGAATAGTCGAATCAACAATAAGAAAACTAAAAAGTAATGAGTCAAACTCATTTGATTATCAATTATCAAAAGAAGCGTTTTTAGAATTGGTAAAATCAAGAAAGGCCATTTTTGAAGGTATTGACTTAGAAAATATAGACTTGAGAAACGAAGATCTATCTGGAATAACTTTTAAAGATTGTTTTATTTCGGCAGATTTTAGAAATTCTGATCTAAGTAATACAAAGTTCTTAAAGAGTAATATTAAAACCTGCGATTTCCGTAATGCCGATTTGACAAATGGACTCATGGAAAATGTATCATTCGAATCCACAAAATTTAAAGGAGCTAAAACAGATGGATTTATTTTTAATGACAATTATTGTTATTCGGCGGAAGGAATTGGGCAAACTGAATTTCACGATTGGATAATAGAAACTGAATAAAACATGAATTTTTAGCCACATTAGCGGCTACGAATAAAATGAAAAAATATAGAATTACAACATATCGAACATTAAAAGGTAAATGTGAACTTGTGGATATAGGAGACCATATATATGGGGAATGGATTATTTACGAAAATGAAAAACCAAAATTTCATGTCAATTTATTCCGAGAAGACTCTGAGTCAGATAAGCGAATAAAAGAATTAATAGAGCATAAAAATGAATCCATAGAATCGATTATTAAGAAGATAAATTTGAGTTTCAAAATGGAATTGAATCTTGGCAAGAGACCAATAATTGAAATAGTTGTCAATACGAAATTAAAGGAATTAGCCTTAAATCCGATACCAACTGAATGGCTATTAAAATGAAATCAGAAAGTGAACTAAAAGTAAATTATCTGCTTTAAATGTCAGAAATGCTACCCTTACTAGTCGCTGACCAGCAATTTACTTTTTACCCCTGTAATGTCTTTCCATCATCTCCATGGCAAAAAGCTTGAGTACAGTAAAATCAGGTAGCGATGCTACATTATCAGGCAGTACTTTACTTCTAAGATAAGGGCAAAATCCCCAAACGTCCTCTCGCTATAAGTTAGAAGTTTAGTTTAATTTTGTTATAAGCGAAAGAGACTTTCGCTGGGGAGAAAATGCATAAAAATTTGAGATTTGAAAGATTGGATAAGACTTGCTCGTTTCGGAAATCAAACTGACTTTTTATTGGTTCAATCAATTCTGCAAACTTATAAAATCGACTTTATCATTCTTAATTCACACACTTATTATTTGGATCCTTTAACTGTGGAACTTAGTGATCTTGCAACTATTCTTGTTCGTATAGAAACATATAAAGAATCAATGAAAATACTTACAGAGAATAACTACGGAAAATATTTGATCGAAGAATAATGATAACGCTAATCAAGATTAGAAAAACATCAATACAATAAGAACCTCCCCCCTTGCTGGTCGCTGACCAGCAATTTACTTTTCACTCCTGTAATGTCTTTCCATCATCGCCATGGCAAAAAAGCTTGAGTACGGTAAAATCAGGTAGTGGTTTCACATTATCAAGCAGTACTTTACTTCTAAAATAAAGGCAAAATCACTAAACACCCTCTCGCTAAAAGTTAGAATTTTTAGTTTAATTTTGTTATAGGCGAAAGAGACATTTGCCATGTAGAAAGCTTTAAACTTTAATTGGATAGATGATTAATGGGAATTTTTGAACATATAGCTCAAGAATATGTCGACTCGCTTGAAGAAGTTCTCCCAGGATACAAATTTCATTTTGATGATAGAAAAGACTTTTTCTTTAAAATTTATTATGATTTTGTATTTATTGACTTACAAGGAAATATTCCAAAAGAACCTCCAGTTGTAGGAGGTGCGGTTGGCTTTACAATTGACAAAAAAACGCATAAAATAGAAATGCTTTCATGGGCAGATTTGGGATTATTAGAAAAAAGTCAAAAAGAAATAGAAGATGTTTATGAAAAAGTGAATAATATTGGTAGTAATCCAGAATCTCTATTTTGGCTAAAGTCAAAATATGACTTAAATTCTTCAACGCTTTTGAAGATTAAGAGGGTTTTAAAGAATACCAATTTTACAAAAGAAAATGTAATTGAAGAACTATATGAATTGATACGAAAAAATCGTCAACAAAACATATAGTATAGACCTTCGGGATAGCAACTCCTCCCCCCTTGCTAGTCGCTGACCAGCAATTTACTTTTCATTAATTGAGGTGATCTGTTTTTGTTAGAGAGTTGTGTACCAACTGAAAAAGTAAAACAAATGAACTTTGGAGAATTAGAACAAAAAATTGAAACCGCTACTAAAAAGGCTTTTATCGAAATGTTTAATGAGCATAAAAATGAAGAGATTTATGCTTTTTCCTTATATAGTGATGGAGGCGCTATGACTGTTTGTCCTTCTACAAACACAGTAGATTTTTTGGAGAATTTGGACGAAGAAGAAAAGGAAGAACTTACATATTACAAATTTGAACCCGCTGAATGGAAATATGAGATGGCTGGAGCCATTGAAGAATTTGATGATATATGCAGGAAATTAAGAACTGAACTCGAAAAAAACAACTATGTAAATGAATACGAAGATGAAGAAACATTTCTAGCTTTTCGAGATCGTCTTTTTAAGCTCTGTATTAAAGTGCTTAAAAAATTAAAAAAAGAAGACTTTTTCAAAAACATTGTTGGAAAGGATATTTTTTTGACCTTTACGGTTTCAGACTTCGAATTTGACAACGATGAACTCGAAAATATAATTATTGAACTGAACGATAACGATTATAAGAAAGAATATTTAAACTGGATGAAAACTTGGAATGAATAAAAGCCGAACACTCAACATGGTGTATAAGAAATGGAAGAATCAAGAGAATTTTTAATTGAAAGACTACCCGGTCAAGGAAAATTTGAAATGTTGATCAGATATTTAAAAGTATGGATATTTCTTTTTACAATTTGCTACATTACAGGTTGTACTAAAAAAGAGTTTAAATATCCAAATTTAGTAGATAGCTATATTCTTTCCAATCGAATGAAAGTCAATTCCTGGAAAGAAACAGTAGAATATAATTTTTTGTATATAGGTCAAAATGCCAATTCCATTTTATTGGATCAGACCTTAAGATTTATGATGCCTGTCGATAGTAGTCGAACAATTGTTGACTCAGATTATTATATTGACTGGGATGCTGATAAATATTATAAGCGATCAAAAGAAGGAGAAATAACTATTCAAGTTGACACATCGCTTCTGATAAATAAATCGGATGCTTCTTTTAATCCAAAGAGTAGCTTATATCAAGCTTACCCTGTATATCTGATAAATAATGACATTGATACTCTATCTGTAGGTTATGGAGATATTATTCCGGTTTATTTAGAAGCTTTAGACAGTACTAATAATTGGCTTCCTATTGAAAGAGAATTCTTTTACTTCTGTGGAAATGATGTTGGGGCAATAATCCTTCCTCCTAATCAAATTGCCATAACATCTGTTTTCAGATATAAAGGGGATTACAAAACTAAGTTAAGACTGAAAACAGGTAAAAACTATTCTAATTCATATTGGGGATATATCAATTATCAGCAGTTTGAAAGCAAACGCTATCAATAACTCCTACTTTGCTGGTCGCTGACCAGCAACAGTTTACATTTTCAAAATCATTCATTTTACACCACAATTAATCAGGCATTTCAATGATCTGTTTACCATTAGCTATAAACAAAGCTTTATATCTCGCAGCCTAATTTAATAAATCGTATCCCCATTATGAAAAATGTGGTATTCTTCATTCCCATTCTGGTAAACGATCACTCTGCCATAAAGCGCGAAAAAATTACACCTTTCATCATTTACGTGAAAGAGTTCCCCTTCATAAAATCCTTTTAAATAACCTTCCTGATCCTGATAGGCAATAATGCCATTGAATGCCATCAATCGCTTAGGTTCAAACGATTCTAAGACTATATCTTCACTATCATAATAAACGTGTAAAAACTCCTGCTGATCGACATAGTAAAGCATATCATCTTTGATCTTATACCATTTCGGCGATTGATTTTGTAATTCTTTCAGTCTTCCATTTTCATAAATATAAAAGGTATCGTATTCGTCAACAAAAGCCATTATATGATCTCCGGCAACATAAGACTTTGGCACATCAGATGATAATTCTTCAATTTCACCATTACTATACACCTGAAAAGTATCATATTCATCGATATAACTTACAAAGTTTCTGGAAGGCTTAAAACTTCTGACTCTATCGCTTGTAATTTCTGAAATATAACCTTGCTCAAAGAATTTGAAAATTCCGTTATTATCAACAAAAGCAAAAGCATTATCGGCACACTTTACCCGTTGAGGCGCGAAAAAGTCTATTTCTTTCTTTTCACCACGGAAAAATATCTTCATTCTATCATCATAATCCTGAAAAACAACAAGACTATCACCAAACCAGTATTTAGGTGTATCTCTCAGACTTATCGTTTTTTTGAACTCTGGAGTAACTACAGTCAGTAAGTCATTAATTCTTGTAACCAAAAAATGATCAGTTATATCTATCTCATTCTGGTCGGGTGCAGTCGATAAAATACCGGTTCTTCCTCCATTATAATAGATCAACTCGCGTCGGTCATTCTCATAGATCAGATAATCACCACCCACCTTGAAATTTCTGATCGGCTGGTGTTCGTATTGCTTTAATAAACCATTATCATATATATAGAATTGATCCCTTTGATTAACAAATGCACCAACGTTTTGTGCCTCCGCATATAAACAATTAATAAAAAGAAAAATCACTAAGAAAAGTCTCATATCAAGATTATTTAGAGTGTGTTTAAAAATTATTTAAAATTGAAAATCAAAAAACTTATGGTTCTGAATAAGAAATATTAATAAGAGTTTAGCGAGCTAATTAAGTAGAATATTTCGACATCAGGTTCATAAGATATTGGTTTTCAGCTTATAGAAATTAAATAGAGCGTCACTTAAAAAAGTGGTGTTTTTTTACGTTACTTCGACCGCTCGGCGGTCCGATACGCTGCTCAGTTACCGAAGGGTCAGTGAGCGTAGTCGAACTGACGACATACTACAATAATGTTGCTTTACACCATCTTTTTAAGCGTTCCTCTAAAACACACTCATATTTTCGATGAGTTTATACAGCATAATATAATCCTCAACACTTAAATGATCGGCTCGTTTATCGGCAAAACCTTCAGGAAGTTCCGACCAGTTTATATTATAAACGCTTAATGTATTACTTAATTTTTTTCTGCGATGTAAAAAAGCAGTTTTTACCAATCTTCTGAAAGCCTCATATTCAACCTCATTTTCAAATCTATGATGGCGTTTCATTTTCATCACGCCCGAAACAACCTTTGGCGGCGGATCGAAAGCATGTGCCGGAACATCAAGACAGTATTCGGTATCGAAATAAAGTTGGGTTAATACAGTCAAAACTCCATACTGCTTGGTTGAAGCTGATGCACAAATACGTTGAGCAACTTCTTTCTGAAACATACCCGCCATGTACGTAACCCTATCTCTGTGCTCAATGATCTTGAATAGAATTTGAGAAGAAATATTGTAGGGATAATTCCCAATAACGGCAAATTCACCCTCAAATATGGTTGTCCAATCTAGTTTCAGAACGTCCTGATGAATGATCTTATCTTCTAATTGAGGATACTTCTTTATCAATAACTTTGGTAAACGATCATCTTTCTCAATGAGTTTCAGATTCCAGTTATGCTCCAATAAATGCTTGGTCAAAACACCCTCACCGGGACCTATTTCTACAAGATTCGGCGAACTTTCATCAAACACTAAAAGGTTGGCAATTTGAAAACAAACATCATCGTCGCGAAGAAAATGTTGTCCTAATGATTTTTTCTTTTTCAATTATTTTCTTTCTGAATCATTTCATGTCGTGCCGAGTAAGTTTAACTTTTCAGACATGAAAATTCAAACACATCGAAGCCAGACATGATATAAATAGATACAAGGTAGTGTTTCATATTGAGTGATTTTACTTTATATAAACTTTATTTTCCAAGCTTTTTTTCAGAAAAGATATTAGACGATGGACATTAGACTGCCTAAATGTGGTTTATAAGCTTTTGAAATATTCTAACGTCTATTGTCTAATTTCTAATGTCCTTCTAAATTTTTAAAATTACTCATAAAGTAACACTACCAGATACAAATATACCGTTCTTAATAAAACTGGTATCCTTTTTCTGAAACCCTCCATTTGATATTTCTTGGTTGCTCATTGAATGTATCATAACCTTTCTCCAGATTCGCCCAAAAACTCATTGCTCTTTCAGCATTCATATCTTTTGCTTTAGGTGCGTAATAGTCCTTATAATTTTCTTTAAATCTAAATGGAAAAGAATGAATTTTCGGGTTACCATACCTTCTGTTGTTATGATGTTGAGCAAACAAATAAACTGCTGAATATAAATTATTCCTGAAAGAAATACAGCCAGCACTCGCACAATTTCCATGAATACAGATTTCACCACCTGTAGAAGTACCATTCCCCAAATTATCGCGGGTTCTTTTTCTATCGTAAACATTAGGATAAGGCATAAACAGCTTATAACTCGATCCAACACCTACCTGCCCTATATCATCTAAAAACTCATCATCTTCTAAATTGATCCACATCCACGAAATTTTACTATCCAATAAAGTTCGTAATTCGTAAAAGCCTTCGGGGGTTTTATAATCGCCTTGTTGTAATTTAGGACCGGGTTCAAAATCGGCAGCACAAACTTCAAAGGTTTTGATCAGTTTCAGTTCCTTATCATTATTACCTCCCCATATTTCAAATTCTCCTTCCAGTTTAAAGTTTCTGAAAACAACGCACTGAGGCGGATAAGACAAGCCTGCCTTTTCTGTCCAGTATTGCATCGTTTCCCCCATCATCTTTTCAATTCTAGGAACGACATAACTATTTTTCAAACGCTCGCTTCTGCTTTCAGTACTTGGTGCTACATTTTCTACAGGCAAATCGATCCAGGTAATCAATTCTGCATCGATATTTGGTTTAGGCGGTGGCAATACTTTTCTAACGGTTTCTTTTACCTTATTTTTCAAAGTAACTGTTCGGGCATTTTCACCACAACTAACAAAAATGGTTAAAAGAACTAATACAAGTAAGGTTCGGTTCATCAGTAATTTAAGCTTGAAAAGAATGGTACAAAAAAATTCTATAACTAACACAATTAGATTGAGCAGCGACATACAGTTTACGAAGCAAAAGCCTGACAGTATTGAGTTTAAGAAATCAAAAAGCACCAAAAGAATTTACTTCAATTTTACGTTTTCCTGATGTCTTTTATTATCTCGTTTTGTTTTTTTATCCAAATTTTTCTTTAATGCTTCTGTTAAATCTATTCCTGTTTGATTGGCTAAGCAAATCAGTACGAAAAGAACATCAGCCATTTCATCTCCAAGATCGGGTTTAGGTGCATTTTTTTTAAAACTTTGTTCTCCATATTCTCTAGCCATTATACGAGCAAGCTCTCCCACTTCCTCCATTAAAATAGCAGTGTTTGTTAATTCATTAAAATATCTTACTCCAATGGTATTGATCCATTCATCAACTATTTTCTGCGCTTCTGTAATTGTCATAGAATTCTAGTAATAAGGTTAAATTAAAATTAAAGCTAAAGCGAATGAAGCCTTGAAAGAGGAAAAAAATAATATTTGTTCAAAATTTCCGTCTAATTATCAATGTTTACAAGTCAACCTTTTAGGTTTTTGTTCGTCAGAAAGTAAGAAAATCATAATTAATACAATGAATAAATTTTTTGGTCTTTTATTAATACTCTTTGTTTTTTCAACTTATAGCTTAACTGCACAGAAAAAAACAACTGAATCTACTTCTGTAGAAAATGCTGAAGCTATTGAAAGTGTTAACTGGCTTAACTGGAAAGAATTAGAAACGGCTTATAATAAAGAACCTAAAAAAGTTTTTGTAGATATTTACACTAGTTGGTGTGGTTGGTGCAAGAAATTGGATAAAACCACCTTTAAAGATCCCGCAGCCGTTAAGTATATCAATGAAAATTTTTATGCTGTAAAATTTGATGCCGAAAAGCAGGAAGATATTACCTTTAACGGTACGACTTATAAATTCATTAAAAATGGGAAAAGAGGTTATAGTGAATTAGCTTATAATTTTATGCAGGGAAGAATGTCTTTTCCAACGATGGTTTTCTTAAACGATGACTTAAGCATATTAACTGTTATTCCTAGTTATTTAGACGCCCCAACCTGGGACGCCGCTTTACACTATTTTGGTGATGGTGTACATTTAAAAGGTGTTCATTGGGAAACACATTTAAAAGATCATACTGAAAATAGAAATAAATCTGAAATTAGATTTTAATAGATTAAAATAAATATAAATGAAACATTTCTTACCCTTGTTTTTCCTGATCTGCTCTATTAGCTTATTTGCCAATAATGGTGATAAAGATCCAGTTAAAAAAGACAATAAAAAGAATGAAATAAAATGGATGACTTTCGAAGAGGCTTGGGAAGCTTCTAAAAAAGAGCCAAAAAAAATATTGGTAGATATTTATACCGATTGGTGTGGTCCGTGTAAAATGATGAATAAAAACACTTTCGGGAATGAAGATATTGCCAAGTATATTAATCGCAACTACTATCCGGTAAAACTGAATGCTGAAATGCAGGACACGGTAAAAATCGAAGGTGAAGTGTACACCTTTGTTCCTTACGGAAGAAGAGGTATGCACATGTTGGCAGGCGCATTAATGCAGGATTCTAAAGGTTATCCAACCATTACGATCATTAATGAAGAACGACAAATCGTTCAGGCAATTCCAGGCTATCAGAATATTATCAACATGGATAAGATCTTACATTACTTTGCTGAAGATCATTACAAAACAACTGCTTATAACATATTCGAGAAATCATTTATTTCGAGGTTAGTCCCAAAGAACTGATTTCTGATGAACGTTATTAAGGAAAATGGCTTTTCAAACCCTGAATCGGAAGCTTTATACAAAAATGATTGGCTTGGAGATGTTATTCTGAAATATTTATATGAAGAAGGCAGGCAATGTGGTGGCTGTACTTTCTTTGCTCCATTAAATTCTGATTGGGGAATTTGTTGCCATAAAAAATCGAAACACTTCAAAGAAACTATTTTTGAGCATTTTACCTGTAAACTTCAGATAGAAGAAGGTTGGAGTGCTCATTCTTTTACTGAAAGTGTAGATAGACATATTAAAGATCAATAGCCATTTATTACTAATATGGAAAATAATATTTGTGTAATCTGTGGTCGGGAATTAGGCAATGAAAATACGATTTCCAAACACCATTTGATTCCTAAATCTAAAGGTGGAAAAAATACGCCTACTATACTCATACATAATATCTGCCATCAAAAAATCCACAGTGTATTTTCAGAAAATGAACTTCGGGATGAATATAATACTGTAGAAAAACTGATAACTCACGAAGAAATGGTTAAGTTTATTAAATGGGTTTCTAAAAAAGATATTAACTTTTACGACCGAAATAAAAAAATGAAAAGAAAATAGATCAGCGTATGTGGAAAGAAGAAAATAATGCCCTTATCAGAACTTATGAATTTAAAGATTTCAATGAATGCTGGGGTTTCATGTGTCGGGCGGCTTTAATCATAGAACAACACAATCATCATCCCGAATGGTCGAATGTTTATAATAAACTAAGTGTAAAACTCACCACTCACGATGCAGGCAATACTGTTACACAAAAAGACTATGATTTAGCTAAAGCGCTAGATGAATTACTATAATTTGATGTTGGTTATTATCTGATGAATACTAAGATCATAGGTATCATACCTGCGCGCTATGCTTCGCAACGTTTTCCGGGCAAGCCACTCATTGACCTCAAGGGAAAGAGTATGGTTCAAAGAGTTTACGAGCAAGCTGTTCAGTGTGAGGCACTCGATAAGGTTGTAATTGCAACCGACGATATTCGTATTTACGAACATTGCGAAACGAAAAACTTAAATGTTGTGATGACTGGTATTTACCACCAGAGTGGTACCGACCGTTGCGCCGAAGCACTGGGAAAAGTTAACGATCAATTCGATATAATTGTAAATATACAAGGCGATGAACCATTGATCGAACCTCAACAAATTACCGAAGTAATATCCTTATTTGATAATGATAGCGTTAAGATTGGTAGTTTAGTCAGAAGAATTAAAGAAAAGGAACAGATTCAGAATCCCAATGTGGTGAAAGCAACTTTCGACAAGTATGGAAAAGCACTTTATTTCAGTCGAAGCCCGATTCCGTTTAACAGAAATGAAAATGAAAACTATTTTGCTTTTCAACATCTGGGCATTTATGCCTTTCGTGTAAACACATTAAAAAATTTGGTACAATTACCCGTTTCCCGATTGGAGAATATTGAAAAATTAGAACAATTACGTTGGTTAGAGAATGGCTATTCTTTATACTTGAAAGAAACGAATTATGTCACTTATGCCATTGATACTCCTGAAGATGTAGATAACATTATTAATTTACTATTTTAACATGAACTAAGGATTGTCTATCTTAACAAAGGTTTGACAATCAATATGTTAAATCGATTTTTTTTCGAGGAGTTTAGGTCATTCCGAACAAAGTGAGGAATCTTTTTTTGAGTTTGGGGTAAAAGATGCTTCCTTCACGGTTCGCCGCTGCGGTCAGCATGACAAGGTTATTGAGCTATTAGAAACCCTTAGCTCACGTTAGTTTAGTGCATCACTATAATCTACAGGTCGATCTTTTTTGGTAAAAGCGGCAACAATGAGTGCAATCACTAAACCGATGAATAAAGCAAATATATAGCCCATAACCATCTGTCCTATTGTTTGGCTTCCTTGTCTTTCGATTTCTTCTATGGCTCCTTCGATCACATCTTCTTCAGCACCAAAAGTTTCTAACATAGAAACGGCTGCATCAATCGCTACTTTCTGTTGTAATTCTATCAAGCTAGGATCAATAACATTGATTAAAACGTAGCTACCGATCATTGCAATTAGGGTGCTTACTGCATAAGTAAAAAAACCACAAGCTATTGCCTGACCGAATAAAGCACCTCCATTATTATCACGTCGGAATTCGAGCACCGACAGAACCATTACAACAATTGTAATGACAAAGCCAATTGCATTCACATACCATGCAGAAAACATCAATTCGGGATCGATCGCATACATGGCGAACATAATAATTAATGAGATGGTTGCCAGAATCAAACCATATTTAAGACCATAAGGAAAAGTACTCGGTGAATCCATATATTAAAGATATACTTTTTTATTGGAAATGAAAATTTTGTTCACTTTGAATTAAAATAAACAACCCGTCTTGTCAGCACTGACAGGACGGGTTTTCATTTATCAACTCTTATTACGCATAATAATATTAGTTATATAGAGTTGTTTCCTAATCGATTCAAGAAATTAGATTTTAGACCTTTAGACAGTTAAATCTATAAAAGAGGTTATTATATTCTTATTATCTAACATCTATTTGTAATGGACAACAAACTTGTGGATACTTTAAAGAAATTCAGTTGGTCAAGAGACCAACAATTTAATGTCCACAAATTGCTTACCCACTACATCTATTGTCTAATATCTTAATTACTTCTTCATAATCTATCAACTTTACGTAACATTGTTAATCAACAAAAACATTACTTCTTAAATCAAGCACTACAACTCTCACAATCAGGATCATCTAAAGAGCAAGCCTTTATTTTGGCAATATCATCCTGAGAGAACATATCCATTTGTGTTTTCATCTCCACCTTTTCTTCTATGGGCGTAACTGGTCCAGAATTGTTAAAAATACTTGGTTGCGCATATTCTTGTTTTGGTTCTAATGCTATACCATTTTCATTAGCTACCGGTGTTACTGCCAGAGGTTTTTCATTTATATGTTGTTCCTGTTGTTTATTATTCAAACTGGCAATTTCAGTATTGCGCTGTTTCTTCATAAATTCAGCATCAACTGTAAACTTAATTGGCTCCGAAGCTGGGCGTGTACGTAAATAATACATTCCTGTTTTCAAGCCTTTTTGCCATGCGTAGAAGTGCATAGAACTCAACTTGGCAAAGTTGGCACTTTCAAGATGTACATTCATACTCTGACTCTGGCAAATAAATGCACCTCTGTCGGCAGCCATATCTATAATGGCTTTTTGCTTTATTTCCCAGGTAGTTTTATACAAGTCTTTAATCGTTTGTGGAAGTCCGTCAATATGCTGAATCGAACCATTATTTGCAATCAGATTCGTTCTAACTTCTTCATTCCACATATTCAGCTTTATCAAATCTTTTAGTAAGTGATTATTCACAACAATGAACTCACCTGATAAAGTTCTTCTTGTATAAATATTAGAAGTATAAGGCTCAAAACATTCATTATTCCCTAAAATCTGAGAAGTAGAAGCCGTTGGCATTGGTGCTAATAACAAGCTATTGCGAATACCATGTTCTTTTATTTCAGCTTTTAAACTATCCCAGTCCCAGCGATCTGAAGGCGTAACGCCCCACATATCGAACTGAAGTATGCCTTCGCTAGCCGGCGAGCCTTCAAAGGTTTCGTAAGTTCCTTCTTCTTTTGCCAATTCTACCGATGCAGTAAGCGCACCATAATAGATCGTTTCAAAAATATCCTGATTCAATTTACGCGCTTCAGCACTATCAAAAGCAAAGCGCATCAGAATGAAAGCATCGGCTAAACCTTGTACGCCAATACCAATCGGGCGGTGGCGCATATTAGAATTACGTGCTTCCTTAATAGGATAATAATTGACATCTATGATCTTATTAAGATTACGGGTCACACGCTTAGCAATTTTGAATAACTGATCGAATTGAAATTCCCCATTCTCGACAAATTTGGGCAAAGCGATCGAAGCCAAATTACAAACAGCTACTTCATCTTTTGAGGTATATTCCAATATTTCAGTACATAAATTACTAGAGCGTATTGTTCCCAGATTTTTTTGATTCGATTTTTGATTTGCGGCATCTTTATAAAGCATATAAGGTGTTCCGGTCTCTATTTGAGATTCGAGAATAGCAAACCAAAGTTCTTGTGCTTTAATGGTTTCACGAGCCTTTCCTTCCCTTTCATATTTTGTATAAAGCTCATTGAACTCAGTACCGTAAGCATCATATAGTCCAGGGCATTCGTTCGGACAGAACATAGACCACTGACCATCGGATTTTACGCGTTCCATGAAAAGATCTGGAATCCACATTGCATAGAATAAATCCCTTGCGCGCATTTCCTCCTTTCCATGATTCTTCTTCAAGTCTAAAAATTCACGAACATCGGAATGCCAGGGTTCTAAGTAAATAGCGAAAGCACCTTTACGCTTGCCACCGCCGTTATGAGCAGTACCAACATGTGTTACATAATTATGTTGTGGTTCAACTTCAAAGTCAACTACAATACCATCATAATCAATCACTTCATTACAGTTTACTCTGGCGTAACAACAGTTATTATGAGTAAAATAATTTACATATTTACCTGCAGTTAAATCAAATAAGTTGGTGATGTCACTAACTTTTGGAATGCGTAAGCACCATGATACTTTTTGTGTGGTTATGTTTTTATAGGAAGAAACATTCCCTACTCTATCTCTTTTGTATCCTGAGGTCAAAATACCAAATCTCATCAATATAAATCGAACCGACTCGATTACATTTCGGGAAGTCATTTCCAAAGAAATTTCATAGTTTTCTCGGTTAGAAATACAACCATCTGCTTCTATCAAACCTTTTATTATTTGTAAAGATTTTTCTTTCGGAAGATGCAACATAGACGGGTGAAATTGTTTTTCACTATTAGCATCATAAAGCATATTTCTATTGAATTTGAAGCCTAAGTGTGCTGACCAAGTAAAACGTATTTTCTTACCTTCTTCCGAAATCGTATAATGAATGCCGCTTTCATATAAATACCTTCGAACAAAGTTAGTATCATCGGTTGCTTTATTCATGGTAATGTGTGCAGCCTTACCATTTTTAGCCACATGACCATCACCTAACATCATTCCGTAGAAACGACAATCATCTAAGTTGTATTCATAAATATCTGCTTCGTAATTAGAATAAGGAAAGGCGATTAAATCATCTTCCGTCAAATTCTTAGCCTCTACCCATTCGGGTTCGATAAGACCTTTTTCCAGACGATTGCGAATTATGTTAAAATTAATCGTCTTTTTCTGATTCCTCAAGACTAAGAAAATATGTTCAGGAGTAACTTCTATAGGCTCTATACTTTGCTTCACACCTATTTGGTGCATTTTCCCTTTATATGCTTGGTGCATAACTCTTGAAACTCTATTAAATTCATTAGAGTCTGTTAAAAGTTCTTCACCTAGTGAAATCTGATCTATCTGTTTTATCCCATTTTTAGTATAAACGATTGTATCTGGGTGAAAACACTGATCAACGTAGCGTGCAGTATCATTAAATACACGCAACATTGGTACAAGTCCGTTAGAATAACCGCCTGTTCCTTTTATATAGCTTCCTTTTGAACGAATATTATGAACACTTAAACCAATACCTCCGGCAGACTGTGAAATTTTTGCACATTGCGTAAGGGTATTAAAGATTCCTTCGATAGAATCTTCTTCCATCGTTAATAAAAAACAAGAGCTTAATTGAGGCTTTGGCGTTCCTGCATTGAAAAGTGTTGGTGTTGCATGAATGAACCATTTCTGCGACATCAGGTCGTAAGTTTCAATAGCCGATTCTATATCTTCGCCATGAATACCAATGGCAACACGCATGAACATGTGTTGCGGTCGTTCTACAACTTCCCCATTCAAACGCATTAAATAAGAACGTTCCAATGTTTTGAAACCGAAATAATCGAAACTATAATCGCGATCATAAATTATGGTCGAATTCAACAGATCTTTATTCTTTTTGATGACTTCAAAAGTTTCATCAGAGATCAAGGCTGCTTTTTGTCCGGTTACAGGATCTATGTATTTGTGTAATTCCTTCATGGTCATGAAGAAATTCTTCTTAGTACTTTTATGTAAATTAGAAATAGCTATTCTTGCAGCAAGGGTTGCATATTCAGGATGGGCAGATGCCATTGATGCTGAGGTTTCAGCCGCAAGGTTATCTAGTTCAGTAGTTTTAACGCCATCATAAATTCCTGTAATTACCTTTTTGGCGATTTCTTCAACAGAAACATATTTGGGGTCTAGTCCATAGCACAGTTTTTTAATACGAGCTGAAATTTTATCGAATTTAACGGGTTCGCGTCTTCCGCTTCTTTTTATTACTTCCATGAGTAGTATATTATTGAGAGGTTATATGAAAAAAATTGGGTAAAGTCTGAATGAGTATATTTCATTCGTAATTAAAAGTCTTCATCTAAAGAAAAAGTCTGTTGGTCTTGTGTAGCCATAACTCCAGACTTTTGGTATTCGCTCACACGCTTTTCGAAGAAATTGGTTTTACCTTGTAAAGAGATCATTTCCATGAAAGCAAAAGGATTTTCTGCGTCGTATATTTTATTATATCCTAAAGCAACTAATAACCTATCAGCAACGAATTCGATATATTGGCACATTAAATCAGCATTCATTCCAATAAGTGCAACCGGCAAAGCATCTGTTACGAATTCTTTTTCAAATGCTACTGCCTCCATAATTATGGCTTCAACATCTTCTTTTGATGGCTTGTTGTTCAGCATAGAATAAAGCAAGCAGGCGAAATCGCAATGCAAGCCTTCATCGCGGCTAATCAATTCATTAGAGAATGCCAATCCGGGCATTAAGCCTCTGTTTTTAAGCCAGAAGATAGAGCAGAAACTACCTGAAAAGAAAATTCCTTCTACAGCAGCAAAGGCGATCAGACGGTGTGCGAAAGACGGGGCATTTTCGATCCAGTTCAGAGCCCACTTAGCTTTCTTTTGTACACATGGCAGACTGTCCATTGCATTAAATAGTCGGTCTTTTTCTACATTATCTTTAATGTAAGTATCGATCAACAAACTATAAGTTTCGGCATGTATATTTTCAATGGCTATTTGAAAACCATAAAAACAACGAGCTTCAGCCAAGGTTACTTCCTGCATGAAATTGAGTACTAAATTCTCATTCACAATGCCATCACTTGCTGCAAAAAATGCCAATACATGTTTTATAAAGTGCTTTTCGTCGCTATTCAGTTTATTATTCCAATCGTGAAGATCTTGACTAAGATCGATTTCTTCGGCGGTCCAGAAGCTAGCTTCTGCCTGCTTATACATTTGCCAAATATTGTCGTATTGAATTGGAAAAAGAACAAAGCGGTTTTTTTCTTCCGCCAAAATCGGTTCAAACGGTTGATTCATAATTAATAAGGGTGTTTTTACTGGTTAATTAAATTTTAAAACATAAATAGAAATAGAAAAGAAAGTAGATTTGTAGCTGGATAATTAACGATGTGTTAATAGCACTAAGGTATGAGGGCTAAAAAGAAAATAAAATTTTTGTTTTCAACAGTTGTTAATAAATTTGCAGTACATAAATTTGACTATAGCTTAATATTAAGTAAATCATTAATTCACAATTTACCTGAAAATGAAAAACCTAGTTTATTTTCTTTTAATTACAGCAGGTTTGTGCTTTACAGCCTGCCAATCAGAAACAAATACTGATACTCAAAATAAAGCAAACACTGAAACAGCAGATGTTTCAAAACAAAAGGCAGATGCATCTAATAAGTTTAACCCAAAAGTGAACGATCATTCTCCATTAAAGCAACCTCAAAATCAAAAATTACTTGAAGGAGCTAAGAAAAGCATTAAAAGTTCAGGAAAAGGATTACCGGAAAAAGTGTTACAAAGAAGAAATAACCTTCAGTTAAAAAAATCTGGTACTACCGGTATTATCCAGAAAAAAAACCAATTGAAGAGAATGAATGCTAATGGTGTACAGGCTAAAACTAAATTAAAACAATAGTTAAATACTCTTCAAAAAACTTTTTGAAGCCATTAAGGTCCTCTTTGAATACAAATTTCAAAGAGGACTTTTTTTATTCATTTAAAAGCTGCCGAATTTAACTTTGTTGCATCAATATTGTTGGTATTAAAAGAACTTATTGTATATGTCATTAAAAGACGAAAAACTTCTTGGGCGTTTATTACTTCTTTCCTTGGTTGTCATTCTGATTCAGGTAATGATAGGTGGTATAACCCGATTAACCGGTTCGGGTTTATCAATGACTGACTGGAATATTATCCTTGGCGTGTTTCCTCCAATCGGAGAGGTACAGTGGCTTGAAGAATTTGCACAGTATAAGGCAAGTCCACAATATCAGAAATTGAACACTGGTATGTCTTTATCTGAATTTAAGTTCATTTATTTCTGGGAATGGTTTCATAGAGTGTGGGGCAGAATTGGTTTCTTATTTTTATTGGGCATATTGACTTTTTTTGGAATAAGCCGAAAAATAGATATGAAAAACTTCCTGCGATTCGGTGTATTATTATTTTTATACCTCTGTCAGGGAATTTTAGGATGGTGGATGGTAAAAAGTGGTTTAGTCAATAATCCTTATGTAAGTCATTACCGACTTGCCGCTCACTTATTACTTGCTATTTTACTCTTCAGTTATATTTTGTGGTGGTCTGTTCAATTATTAGTCGATAAAAGTGAGAGAGTAAATGCAAAAGGCTTTAAAACCTTTGCGTGGTTAAGCACTTTTTTGATTATTGTTCAAATTGTTTTCGGAGCTTTTATGTCTGGATTGAAAATAGCCGGAAGATATCCGAGCTGGCCGGATATGAATGGAGTGTTAATTCCAGAAACGATATTTTCGATGGAACCTTTTTTTAGAAATTTTTTAGAGAACGCTGCTACCATACAATTCACACATAGAGGCTTAGCCTACCTTCTACTTGTATTACTTGTTATGTATTTCTTAAGAGCGAAAAAGCTCAGTTCATTTCCTACCTTTAAGAAAGCATTAAACTTTCTACCGATCGTTTTAATAGCTCAAATAATATTGGGAATCATGACAGTGCTTACGGCAAGTGGTGATACTGTTTCTATTGGATTAGGGGCGGCACATCAAATAACAGGCTTAATACTATTAAGCACTGTACTATTTATTAATTTTCAATTGAAAAGTGATTAATTAATTTTTTCGTCAGCATTTCTAAGCGTAGTAATAATATTCTTATTAGCTAAGAAATCATGAATATTTTCAGCAATACTATTGTCTTCAAATTGCATTTCAGAAATACTGTCATTAACTGAAGTAGCGGTACAATTGGTAAAAAGCACCCAATTGAGTACACCAAGACAAGTAGCAATTAATCCCAAACTCATAAGTTTGTTCTGGAAGCTGAGGTTTTGTTCGATTCTATCTAGTATCTGTTCCATAAGTAGCGTGTTTATAAGATTATAACAATTTTTGTGCCAAAAGTGGCATTCCTTTTGATATTAGCTACAAATTTTAATTAATACAATTAGAAAACAATTTTTTACCTTCGTTTATTTTATGGGTGAGTATTTTAACGAATAATTATAATTTAAAAATATTAGTATGACAAGAAGTACACATTTTTTCGTATTCCTTTTATTAAGTGTCTTTTTATTAAGCTCATGTGCACAGGCACCTGACAGCGACAAAGCAACGGTTTCAGAAGCTAAACCAGCACCGGAAACTCCTAAAAAATCGGGCAAGAAAATAGAGACGGCTCCAGGTGTAAGGGTTAATAATGTTGATATTAAAACTAGCTCTATTGGTTGGGTTGGGACTAAACCGACCGGTCAACACAATGGAACATTCAAGGTAAAGAATGGTAGAATTACTACTAAAGAAGACAAAATAGTAGGAGGAGAATTTGTAATCGATATTAAATCTTTATCTGTTGATGACCTTGAAGGTGATAATGCAGCAAATTTAAAAGGGCATTTGTTAAGTGATGATTTTTTTAAAGCCTCTAGCTTCCCTGAAGCAAAATTCGTTGTTACCGATGTTAATGTAATAAAGGATGCTGATGCTGACAAAGCAAAGTTCAAAGGTGCTACTCATAATGTAAAAGGAAACTTAACCTTATTGGGTGTAACCAAGAACATCGCATTTCCTGCTAGGTTATTTGTTAGCAATAAAGACATTAAAGTTGAGGCTGATTTTAATATAAACAGAGCTGATTGGGGAATTAGCTATGGCAATGATAAATCTTTGGGTGATAAATTTATTCGTCCAGAAGTCAATATTAAATTAGATATTAAGTCTTAAAAAACGAAGTTTTTCAAAAATTAAACCCCTTTGAATTTACAAGAATTCAAAGGGGTTTCTTTATTGGCTTATTTTGTGTTGGTGTAAAATGAATGATTTTTAAAAATGAGCATTGCTGGTCAGGCGACCAGCAATGGATTCCCGATTTGGTCTGGGACGCACAGTCTGAGACGCACAGTCTGGTACGCACAGTCGCCTGCCCCAATCAACCATTTTAAAGGGGTTCTTTATTGGCTTATTTCTTATCTTTTCTTTTGAAATCGCCCCGTTTCCAGGCTTTGATAAATTCTGCCCATGCAAAAGGATTCAATAAATTAATATGCCGGGGTTGATTAAAGGTCCAATAATCGTTTACCCGTTGTCGTTGTGCCCACGCCCAATTTTCGCTGGCATCGCCTTTCATAGTATAAGAAATAGCCCTGAGTGTTTCTTCTTCCAGATTTTTTCTTGCGCGTGCAATATCATCATCAGGTATATCCAATTTCAGAAAAGCATTTTTAAACTCATGTGGTTTCGGCCATGGATACACGACTGTTTCAGGCAGGTTTACCGTATCGTCAGTCATTAGCTGAATTAATGAGTATTTGTTTTCACTCAAAGTATCAGGCACAGCAAATTGAACACTTTCATAACCAATTGCAGAAAACTGTACGGTCTCTCCTTTCCTCAGAACAATAGAGAAAAAGCCATTCAGATCACTTATAGTACCTCTCGATGTTCCAACTACACCAATATTACAATAAAAGACCGGCTGTAAACTATCGCTTGCTAAAACAACTCCCGATACTTCAACCAAATTTTCATTTTGTGCTGATAACTGATTCCCATTGAATAGTAAGATCGTAAAAACGATTATATTACTCATATAGATCAGAAAGGATTGCGATATGTTAATTTTCTGAAGCAATTGTATTAAATAATAAAGCGAAGATAAAGGACTTTTGTTGCAGACTAGGTGTTAAATATTCCTAATTAGCCAATACTATTGCTCATTACGCTTGATCCAGCTAATTACCAGACGAATCTTATATCGTTGGACTTGCTCACCAAAGTGTAAATAAACTGCCGTTTCCGGTCGTTCAGCATCTAAGCTTTTGAGGTAAACAGGTTTTATCTTATCAATATCATCCGTATTAATATATTGCATTACATCTACTGCTTCGTATTTTTCGTAGAGATAACCAATATGTCCGAAAATAGTGTCGGAAGCAACTCCTCTTTCTTTAGCAATTTGAAATGGAGACAAACCTTCCTTGTATTTCATTAGTGTAATTAAATAAGTGCTGCCTTTCACATTTTTCAATATATCCTGATCTAAGGTATATTGTTGTATAGCACTCAAAAAAACGTTTCCATATTCATTGAATTTGAATGAGCCTACCCCACTTATTGCTTTAAAGTCTTCGGTGAGCAAAGGACATTTTTCTACCATTTCAGCTAAAGTAGCATCAGAAAAAATATTAGAAGGAATAACGCCCTGAGCTTCTGCTGTTAAACGACGGGTATTTTTCAATACTTCTAATAACTCAGCTTTAAACTTTTCCTTTTTACTTCTTTTACTTTTGGCTAATGGTTCTTTCTTCTGCCATACTTTCGCCTTAGTTAATTTTACCTTTCTTGATTTGAATAGCACTTCATTCCCCAGACTTGTACATTTTAAGCGTGCGTTCTGAGTATAATCCAATTCTATAAATCCGAGATTAATCATCTGCGTGATATATTCAAGCCAATCGGCTCTTGGTGTTTCTTTTCCTACTCCGAATGTTTTTATTGTATGAAAACCCAGATCCAAGATCTCTCTTCGCATGGAACCTCTTAAAACATCTGCTAATAATTGAACGCCCACTTTTTCATTGGTTCTCTTTAGCGCTGACAGGGCTTTTTGTGTCAATATAGTACCATCGAATCCTCTTGGTGGATTTTTACAGTTATCGCAATGTTTACACTTTTCACTACGAATTTCCCCAAAATAATTCAATATAAAATTAGTTCGGCAACTGGTTGCTTGTGAAAACTCCCATATTCTGTTCAACTTTTGTAATTGTACCTGTTTGAACTGTAGGCTTGCACTACTATCTTCTATCATCGATCTGAAGGTCATTACATCGCCAAATCCGGCAAACAGTACCGCTTTCGCATCAAGTCCATCTCTACCTGCACGACCAATTTCCTGATAATAACTTTCTACATTCTTAGGTAAATTATAATGTAAGATCCATCGTACATTCGATTTGTCAATACCCATTCCAAAGGCTATGGTAGCGCAAATGATCGGAATTTCATCTTTTTGAAATGCTTCTTGTATTCTACTTCTTTCTTCACTTGGAATTTGTGCATGGTAATGAGCTGCTTTATATCCTCTTTCTTTTAGTTTAGCAGCAAGGTTCTCTGTACTTTTTCTGCTTAAACAATAAATGATTCCGCTCGTATTCGGATTTTCCTCAATGATATCTACAATATGTTGAAAACGTTTATATGCTGGTCGGACTTCAATATTTATATTCTTTCTTTCAAAACTGCTCAGAAACAATTCTGCTTTATCTAGTTTTAATTGTTCAAGAATATCTACTCTGGTGGCGGCATCGGCGGTTGCTGTTAATGCCATTACCGGAGTTTGAGGAAACAGCTTTATCAGTTGATGTAGTTTAGCATATTCAGGTCTGAAATCGTTTCCCCATATAGAAACACAATGTGCCTCATCAATGGCTAACAAACTCAGTTTTTTCTGAGAAATGAAATTCAAAAATCGGGGTGATGAGGCTTTTTCCGGAGATACGTATAAGAGTTTTAAAACTCCGCTTTCTACTTTTTGAGCAATAAGCCTTAATTCATCTGAAGATAATGAACTATTTATGGCTGCTGCTTCAACGCCATTCGTTCTTAAAGCTTCTACCTGGTCTTTCATTAACGAAATAAGTGGAGAAATCACCAAGGTTAATCCATCAGAAATTATAGCCGGAATTTGATAACACAGAGATTTACCGCCTCCGGTAGGCATTATTACCAATGAATGGTTTCCTTCTAAGGTATGCTTAATGATCGTTTCCTGATTATCACGGAATTGTTTGTATCCAAATACCGATTCTAATGCTTGTTGAATAGCTTGATTTTGTGGTGTTGTATTATTCATAAGCGGAAAAATAAACAAAAAATGAGTTTTTTTCCTAAAAAAATAAAGGAATAAAATAGTGATTCCTAGTATAGCATAAAATAGTGAAACAAGTTAAAACACTGAAAATCAACAACTTAAAAAAATCAAGTTTTTTTCACTCCAAAAAAATCACTAGTATAAATCAAAAAAATGAAGTTTTATATAGGTAATAAGCACTCCTAAATTTGGGGTATCGAAAGCGAAAAAACACAGATTATGAAATCAATTAAAAATCAGAATTTGCTTAACAATAATTTCAATACAAACAAGAATCACTCAAACGCTAATTTTTATAAAAAACATTTTCACTACCTATTGGGAGGGCAGCTCACCAACCATGAGCTTTAGTTTATCACTATTACCCTCATCATCAAACACTGGAGAGTAACTCACCACCATTGTTCTTTGACATACTGGCTAATCATCATTGACTCATCATCAGCAAACTGGAGTATCTCACCGCTGTTGAGTATGATTCACCACTTTATGAGCTACCATTAACAACTCATCAACATAGTGCTGGAAAGGAACTCACCACCATTGTTTTTTTCATACTGATTAGAGCGGGTGCAAATTTAATCACCATTTAGTTTACACCCGCTTTTTTCTATCATTTTTTACTGGCACTAAAAGAATGTATTATGAATCTACTTCTGCAACTCATCACCAAAAATTTACTGGAGAGCACTCACCACCATTTCTCTTACCGCCGTAAATTCTATCACCATTTTTACAGAAGTTACCATCATTCATACTCACTCCATTTATTTATATCATTATGCATGGATCACCATACTTTTTTGATTTTTTGTTATGCTGCGCTCCATTATGCTTCACCACCCTTAAAAACTCACCACTATAATGCTGGAAAGGAACTCACCGCCATTTTTTACTTCCATTATGTTTTCTACCATTATTTTCCGGCATTAAAGGGTGTACAATTAATCTACTTCTGTTACTCATCACCAAAAATTTACTGGAGAGTACTCACCACCATTTCTCTTACCGCAGTAAATTCTATCATCATTTTTACAGGAGTTATCGTCATTCATACTCACTCCATTTATTTATACCATTATGCATGATCACCATACTTTTTTGATTTTTTGTTATGCTGCGCTCCATTATGCTTCACCACCCTTAAAAACTCACCACTATAATGCTGGAAAGGAACTCACCGCCATTTTTTACTTCCATTATGTTTTTTAAGTTCCGGCATTAAAGCATACCTCATCTGCGGAGATCACACCACCACATCTCCGCAGATGATCTTTGGAAATACCCAAAAAGCTTATGGAATTATGTATTTTAGATTCATTATTTATCAATATTCGATTTTTAATGCTTAGAATATTTCAAAGTTTAGCCAGGCCATTCATCATATTTGTTGAACGATTTTATCCTAATCCTTTCGTTTTTGTTATTCTACTTACCCTACTTACTTTTTTATTGGCTTTTATGCTTACAGATATTTCTGCAATAGAAGCAATAGAAGCATGGGGTTCAGGCATGCCCAAACTACTGGCTTTTATGGCACAATTGAGTATTACACTTATTGCAGCCCATACACTCGCACATACCGATCTGGCACAAAATGTATTATCAAAACTTGCTAAATTACCCCACAACCATTTTCAAGCATACTTCCTGGTAGTCTTAATTGCAGGCATAGCTAGTTTAATTGCCTGGTCGTTGGGCTTGGTAGTGGGTGCTATTATGGCTCGTCAGGTTGGCGTTGAAGCGGATAAAAAAGGAATTAAGGTACATTATCCACTGTTGGTTGCATCGGCTTATTCTGGCTTTGTACTATGGCACATGGGGTATTCAAGTAGTTCTGCATTATTTGTTGCCACTCCCGGACATATTCTTGAAGCAGAAATGGGTATTCTTTCTGTAAAAGAAACCATATTCTCTACCTTTAATATTATTATTGCCTTGATCGCTTTAATGGCTATTTGCCTGGTTTGTCCTTTAATGCATCCAAAAGAAGATGAGATCATTCATGTGAAAGCTTCTACATTTCTTGCTAGTTCTGAAAAGAAAAATGATGAATTTGATAACAAAAACACCTTTGGAAAACACTTAGACAGAAGTCGCTGGATTACTCTTACACTTGGCATTCTTCTGAGCTTATTCATATTCAAATGGTTTTATGAACGAGGTTTGGATCTGAACCTGAATATAGTCAACTGGACTTTTCTCGCAATGGGATTACTTTTAACACGCCATGTTGACCATTATATCGAATTAGTTCAGAATGCAAGTAAAACGGTTGGTGAGATTTTGCTTCAATACCCTTTCTATGCCGGCATTTTAGGAATAATGGGCGGTTCGGGTTTAGTCGAATTATTATCGAATTGGTTTGTTACTAATGCAAGTCCCGACAACCTTTCATTCTTTGCTTTCCTTTCCGGAGGATTAGTCAATATGTTCATTCCATCGGGAGGTGGCCAATGGGTAATTCAAGGGCCTATATTCATTAATGCCGCAAACGAATTGGGCGTAAATCCCGCTGTAATTGTTATGGGTATTTCCTATGGTGATCAATGGACTAATATGATCCAGCCTTTCTTTACCATTCCACTACTGGCAATTGCAGGTTTAGACATGCGTAAAATAATGGGCTACACTTTTGTAATTTTAATTGTTACTCTTTTCATTTTTGGCGGAAGCTTATTACTTATGGGTGATGGGTATTGAGAGTTTATGATACAAATTTAAATATTAAAAGACGTACAAATTTTCGTGTCATATTGAGCGTAATGTAATGAAGTCGAAATATAGACACCTCCCTATTTTTCGGGGCATGACTCGTATATTGGGCTTAATTTGATAGTAGCTCACGCTCTCATAAATGTACGATATATTAAAGTTAAAATTGTATGAGTTATTCGGTAACCGAGCGTAGTGGCAGCCACTGCTGTCGAGGTTAAAGATCGATTTAATTTCAAACATTCAGCATTATCACCATTTTATTATTAAATTAGTTTGCTATTAAAATTTCAACATGTCCGGATATTTGAATAATCTTCCAGATTTCGATCAGGTTTATAATATTATAGAACCACGTTTGGCTCCTCTGGAGCAGGAACGTAAAGTTGCATTGGCAAGATATAAGAGAACCGGATTGACTACGGGTATTTGTATTGCCTTACTTGTGTTTGGTATTGCTGTAACCATACTATACCAAAACCCTATACCTGTTTTAGCTTGTTTTTTATTGGCAGTTTTAGGTATTGTTTTATCAGGTTTCCAATATTATGGAGCTAAGCAGAAATATTTTGAAAAGGTAAAAGGTGGTTTAATTCCAGATATTATTGATGCCGTTCGTCCGGACTTAAAATACGAACCCTGGGACAGTATTGATGGTAAAGAATTTTTCGACACAAAATTATTCGACAAAAAAGTAGATCGTTTTTCAGGAGAAGATTATTTAGAAGGCGTGATGAATGGTTTGCATTTCCGATTAACAGAAATAAAGTTAGAACAAGATCAACATAGAGATGGTGAGGGTTACCGTACATTTTTTGAAGGCTTACTTATTGCCATTGACCGTCCTTTATTGAAAGAAGGTTATTTGCGTATAGACAGCAAAAAATATGGTACTTTTTTCTCTGAAATATTTGAAATGCTTTTAGGCAGGGATTTACCGGAAATAGAAACAACAGATGCACAATTCAATAAACAATACCGATTATTATCTGATTCTAATCAACTAGTTCAGGAGGTTTTCACTCAAGAACTAGTTGATAATATTTTTGAAGTAAATAAGAGAAGTATCAGAAAAGGTGTTTTTGATTTTGTTTCAGAAATGGCGTACGATGATGGTGCACAATATATTGTTATCGAACACAAACACGACTTATTCCTTCCTAAAGTTCAGCATAATTTATTAAATAAAGAAAGTACCCGACGCTTCTATAACGATCTTATGTATGCACTTCAATTAGTTGATCGGTTTACGAAAATGTAGGTACTAATGCCCTACATCTACCACTAAATCTTCTGCTCCGTGTGTTAAGCGTTTTAATGGCTTTAAAACAAATAGCACAGCAATTCCTACTATCAGGGTAAAGATGAAAATACCTGTAAATGTAGAAATCTCACCTGCCTCAATTGCTTTTTCTCCTATCATTCCTGCAACTTTATTCCCTAATCCTGAGGCAGCAAAATAAGCCCCCATCATAAAAGAAACATATTTAACTGGTGCCAACTTGGTAATAAAAGAAAGTGCTACCGGTGAAGCACAAAGCTCTCCGATTGTATGGAAGAGATAAGCCAGTACTAACCAATACATTGCCGAGCTTCCGGTTGCCTCAAATTCTTGTGCTGCAAAACGCATGAAGATAAAACCAAAGCCCATAATAACAATACCTACTGCCATTTTAAATAAGGAAGAAGACTCACCTCCACGTAGTTTTACTTTATGCCAGATAGCAGCTACCGACATACCAAAAAACATAATATATAAAGAATTCAATGATTGGAACCAAGTAGTCGGAACTTCAAAGCCTCCCAACATTCTATTGGTTTTTTCCTCAGCATATAAGTTCATTAATCCTCCTGCCTGCTCGAAAGCCCCCCAAAAAATAATGATCAAAAAGAAAGATACATACAATACGATCGAACGGTCTTTTTCTATTCGAGTTCCTTCGTTATAAATCACTGCCGCTATACCAAAAGCAAAGGCAAGAAAAATCCATAATAATCCGTAATCCCAACTTCCTTTTACAAATAAGTAAACAGACAATGCCATTCCCAATCCGAACAATAGCATGGAGTTCAAACTTGAAAAAATCCTCATAACAAGGTCTAAACTGCCTGTACCATCCTCACTATCGTCTATCTTATCTCCAACTCCTACCAAATATTTCTGCCCCCACATGAACACTAATTGTCCTAAAACCATTCCTATCCCTGCTAAGCCAAATCCATAGTGCCAGCCAACCTTTTCAGCTACAAATCCAACAATTATTGTTGCAAGAAATGCCCCTAAATTAATTCCTATATAAAAAATGGTAAAACCTTTATCTCGCCGTTCATCTCCGGGCTCATACAAGCCACCTACCATAGTAGAAATATTCGGTTTTAATAGTCCGACTCCGGCAATGATCAGCCCTAATCCGGTATAAAATGCCCACGTTGCTGTAACAGCCAGTATGCCGTGTCCGAAACAGAGTATTAAGCCTCCGAGCATTACAGACTTTTTCTGCCCTAAAAGTTTATCAGCGATAATACCTCCCGGAATAGAAGCTACATAAACCAACATAGTGTACCAACCATACAGTGCCAAGGCATCCACTTTATCCCAACCAAGTCCGGCATTATCACCTAAAGTAGTAGAGGTTAAATATAGAATTAATATTGCACGCATTCCGTAGTAAGAAAAACGCTCCCACATTTCAGTAAAAAACAACACATACAATCCAATTGGATGACCAAATAATTGTGGCTGATTATCTAAGGTATTTTCTTTCATAATAATATTTTCAAACAGCTTAAGTAGTCGGAAAAAAGTTTCTTAATAGTTTTTTGAATATTTTTCTGATTTACTTCGTCAAAAATCCTCAAATATTTCAATATTCTCCGTATTTTTTCCTTGTCTATCAAAAAAATCTCTCAACAAAACTTTATAAAGAAACTTCTACACGCCTACGTTAAAAGTACCAATTAGCTAGCAAAAACTGAAATTACAACCTTAGAATTTTGTGTGAAGTGCCTAATAAGTTACCTAAACAGAAATTTCTATTCTAAATAAAGATGAGAATCCTTAGTTTACTTTGTTTATTTATTCCTTCTTTACTACTTGCACAAGTAGCAGAAGATGAACTTCAGAATAATGCTTATCGTCAAGGCGATCATGTATTACAAATAGGTATTGGCTATCCTAACGCTGCTGCACAAACAGTTTCTGCTTTAAAAGTTTTACCCGACGATCTGTTAAGTTCTTTTATTGTGAAAGATGGAAAAGCTGGTCCGCAATTCAATATTGCTTATGATTTTGGGCTCACCAAACAAATAAGTGTTGGCCCTTATTTCGGTTACGCATCTGCAAGTTCACCTACATTCGGATGGGACGATTCAGGCGTTAATATTCCTTTTGTAGGAACGATTGATTTAGGTGGTGGATCTGGTCAGTATGGCTACAAAGTAAAAATTTATAGCTTTGGTTTGAAAGCTGTTTATCATATCCCTCAACTCAGTTCAGAAAAACTTGATGTTTATGCAATGGGATTTTTAGGTACGAATTTGGTAAAAATGGAAGAACAGGGTGATTTTCCAGAAGATAACGCTTTACAACAAATTATTGGTTTTATCGGTATAGGTGCGGGTAATCTAATTCCTGTTCCCGAAGTGTCAGATTTTTCTTACTCCGGAAATGTTGGAGCCAGATATTTCATAAAGCACAATCTGGGTATTTATTTAGAAGTGGGCTATGGTAGCAATATTCTAAATGGTGGATTAAGCTGGAAGTTTTCTGAAAAGAAAAACGAAGAATAGAATTCATATACAATCTACAAAGACACATAGTAGAGCTGTTATATATAACGACTCTACTATGTGTCTTTACACTTTCTTATTCTACTGTAACTGACTTCGCCAGATTTCGGGGTTGATCTACATTACACTCACGAAGAACAGCAATATGATATGCTAATAATTGTAGCGGAATTGTAGCGATCATTGGTGAAAACTGCTCGAGACATTTAGGTACCTTAATCACATGATCGGCGATAGAATCCAGTTCATCATCCCCTTCATTTGTAATAGCGATGATCTGACCATCACGCGCTTTCACTTCCTGAACATTACTGATAATTTTTTCGTAGGCACTTTTATTCGTTCCTACAACAACTACCGGCATATTTTTATCGATCAATGCAATAGGTCCGTGTTTCATTTCTGCAGCTGGATATCCTTCTGCATGAATATAAGAAATTTCTTTAAGCTTTAAGGCTCCTTCTAGTGCAACAGGGAAATTATATCCACGTCCTAGATACAGAAAATTGCTTACATCCATGTATTGCTTGGATATTTCTATAATTTGTTCTTCACACTTAAGGCTTTCTTTTATGTATTCAGGAACTTCGTTCAACTCTTTAATCAATACTTGAAACTCATCGTCGGTAATTGTTGCACGTTGCTTTGCCATGTACAATGCTAAAAGCGACAAAACCGTTAACTGTGCAGTAAATGCTTTTGTCGAAGCAACTCCTATCTCTGGTCCTGCGTGTGTATAGCACCCAGTATCGGTTTCTCTTGAAATTGTAGAGCCTACTACATTACAAATACCAAATATGGTAGCTCCTTTTTGCTTAGCTAATTTAATAGCAGCCAAAGTATCGGCGGTTTCCCCTGACTGAGAAATGGCGATAACAATATCATCTTCATAAATAACCGGATTTCGATAACGGAATTCAGAAGCATATTCTACTTCAACAGGAATTCTGGCAATATCTTCAATCAGGTATTCCCCTACCAGGCCTGCATGCCACGAAGTTCCGCAGGCAACAATAATAATTCTCTTGGCATTGGCAAAAGCTTCCTCATAACCATTGAGTCCTCCTAAAATGATCTGATTATTCTCAATATCAATACGTCCTCTGAAGCTATCGAGAATAGATTGAGGTTGCTCATTTATTTCCTTCAGCATAAAGTGCTCATACCCTCCTTTTTCCAGCTTTTCAAGTTGCCATTCTAACTCCTGAACATAAGGCGTTTTATAAGTATTTTCCAGGTCTTTGATCTGAAGACCAGAATCTTTATGGATAACAGCAACTTCTTCATCATCGAGGTAAACCACTCTGCGTGTATGTTCTATGATCGGAGTTGCATCGGAAGCAATAATGTATTCTTCTTTACCAATACCTACAACCAACGGACTACTTTTACGCGCACAAACTATTTTGTCTGGTTCATCTTTGGAAATAACAACAATGGCATAAGCGCCTATAACCTGCGTCAATGTCAATCGTACTGCTTCTTCTAAAGGAACTTTAGAATTTTCCTGAATTTCATCTATCAGATGTACTAATACTTCGGTATCGGTATCAGAAATAAAGGTATGGCCTCTGGCTATTAATTCTTTTTTTATTGTATCGTAGTTCTCAATAATTCCATTGTGGACCAGTGTAAGCTTGTTTCCCTCCGAACAATGAGGATGTGCATTTACATCGTTAGGAGGTCCATGTGTTGCCCATCTTGTGTGTCCAATACCTATACTTCCCTCAACATTACTATCAGCTATATGCGCTTCGAGATCGGCGACTTTACCAGCCTTTTTGTAAATATTCAAATGACCGTTCAATAAGGCAACACCAGCACTATCATAACCACGATATTCAAGACGTTTAAGTCCACTGATTAAAATTGGATAAGCTTCTCTTTTTCCAATGTATGCAACGATACCACACATAACGTTTATTCTTTTTGATAAATAAAACCCCAATATGCTTCAGAATATTGTTTAGAAAACATATTGGTTAAAACTGAACATTCAGAAATAAAAATTTATTCTATAGGAGTATAATACAAATTAAGTTTGATAGGATCAATATCACTTTCAGTACCCTGAAATATTAATCTGTTGGGAATAATATGACTTTCACCAACAAATATCTTGATCGAATTATTATTTCCATTAACGGCTAAGTTCTGAAGAGAGAAATTCTCTTTTATTGTATAAGTGAATTTTGTTACAGCAGTAGTTGTATCAGCATCTGTTACAATAGTATTAGAAGATAATCTATCGACATTAAGATCATCGCCACTTACCAATTCTGTATAAACAAAAGGTGGAGGCGTATAAATCGTATCTTGTGTTTCAAGGTCTTCATAAGCTGTAACCACTAGCTCTGCTTTATTTACTATAATATCTCCTAAATTATTAAGGTGAGGTATTTTGATGTTAAGATCAAGTCCTGACATTCCCTGTAAATATCCAATATCCGTAATTATACCATTATTTTCATTCAAGATTTCTTCAATAGGTGTGCCCGTATAATCATGTTTGTATTGGCGTGCATAGGGTTGGTTGACAATTGGTAAAGTCAACGACTGTGAAGTCGTTGTAGTTAACGAACCATCAATATCATTAGCGGTATAATAAAGTTGTAAATATGAATTTGTTAAGTTAACAACAGTTGTTGCTGTATTGTTAGGATCAGATTCGAGATACAGACCTTTGAAGAATTCTCTGAACGTGTCGCTATCGTCGAAAACCCCGTTTGAATCGGCAAATTCGTTCAAAATATTTTCTCCTATATTATCTGGTAATCGGAATCGGATTTGTGGATTGAATTGAGTTGAATCGATCGTTAATGAATCATTAACAGTAAGCGTATCGAGTTCATAAAAAGGTAAATCAGGATCGAACTTTTTCTGATAAGTATCATAAAGTTGTCCTGTCATAAAGTTAACCGAAGCTGCATAATAGTCCTCTGAATTATCATATTCCGGCAAGTCTTCAATAATCTCGTACAGATTAAATGTTTGAAGTGTTTGCATAAGAGAATCACCATAAAAAGCATTACTTCCGAAATAATCCAGACTAAGCACTAATGAATCAAATTCCAGAAAATCTTCAGGTGAAACCCATGACACCACAATAGTATCTATTATAGGGTCATCGGGGTCATCAGGATTTTCTGTTATTACGAAAGTAGTATCTCTTGCAATATCAACACCACTTGGTACCAATTTCGAGAAAGCAGGTGATGGTTGTATATAAGCATTTCCCTGAGATCTTCCAAAAACAGGATCTTGAAGGCTTCCGATAATAGTGCCTTCACTAAACTCTCCGGCATCATCTCTATAAATGTGTAAAGAATCTTTTCTCACCAAAGAGATCTCCAATGTTAATGTATCTGTAAAATTGGTAAAGTTAAGATCGTTATCATCTATAAAGTCATCGCCAATAGGTGTTGGCTCATTGCAAGCAGAGAGAATAAAGATGACAAACAATAGTAAGCCCAGAAATGAAAAATCTTTTATCATTATGTGAATACTTAATTCAAGGTTTTAATTAGCGTTCGCAAAAGTACCAAAAGTATATCGGGTATTTGCTAAAATATGAATATTCATTTAGTCTGAATCAGATAAGTTCAGGATAACAAATCTACAGTTGTAATAGAACGAAATATTCAGCACAATTGTATATAGAAATAGAAAAGCCCCATCAAATTTATTGACAGGGCTTTCAAAGAATTTTATCGAACTGTTAAGAATTAGCTTCTTCGGCTTCAGCTGCAGCCTCCGCCTCGGCAGATTCTTCTTCCAATAACATTTTATAGAAATCGGTATAAACTGTAATTGCACTGTCTTCTTCCAAACTAGCAGTCAGCTGAGGTTTTTCCAAATTCTGCTCCAAAGCATTCACCACTGTTTCCTCTAAATTAGCTCCTGCTTTCACAATTGCATCAGCATAATGAATAGCACCAAGATCAAGATCGATATTCGATGCTTTGCCAAAAGGTACCAAATCTTCTTCTTTAACTCGATTCACCAATGCTTTGTCAGTAAAGTCAGACTCTATAATTCCATCAAAATCGTTATCATAAACAGAATAAATAACTTTGCTATCGCTAAAGATAGGATCGTTTTTATAAGCTGTCTTCAGCATTAATGGAACAAGACTGGTCATCCATCCATGACAATGGATAATATCAGGTGCCCAGCCGAATTTCTTTACGGTTTCCAACACACCTTTACAGTGGAAAACCATACGTTCAGCATTATCATCGTACATTTCACCTTCCGCATCACGGAAAGTTGTTTTACGACGGAAGAAGTCATCATTATCTAAGAAATATACTTGCATACGGGCTCCGGGCAAAGAAGCTACTTTTATTATTAACGGATAATCATCATCATCGATAATAATATTAATACCAGATAAACGAACAACTTCATGTAATTTGTGTCGACGTTCATTGATACAGCCAAATCTTGGCATTAATAAACGTACTTCAAATTCATTTCCATTGGTATGTTTTGCCAACTCAAGAACTAAATCTCCAATTGCTGATTCCACCAGATAAGGATTCATTTCCTGAGTTACAAATAAAATTCGTTTTTTATTCATTGATAGTTTTTAATATGAAATACAGGGGTTTGGGGTTCATCAGTCTTTTGTATAAAGAGAGAAAATCTCCAAAACAGAGTGCAAATTTAAAAGAAAAATAGCTAGCTTATTTGGAAAATAGAATAAATCGCCTACTTTTACTCGGTTAAACTGTATTTTTCCGCCTCTATTGTCTGTTAAAATTGTTTTTTCAGGTTACTGAAGCTATCGAAAGGGGTATCTACAATAAAGGCGTTTGCTAACCAATCGGGTATTCCACCACCAGGATCTGAAGCTACTTGCTGTACAGCCTTTACTTTATTATCAGCTATTTTAGTTAACTCCCAATAGCCTTCAAAAGCAGGAATATGTACTACATTCTTCTTATCTTTATAATAACCTTCTGCAAGATCCAGATCTATTCTTATGTTTCCGTTGCTTTTTTTATTGATCTTAAAACGGGTAACACAATCTCTATTACTGACCGGCCAGGGAGCTTTAGCTTCAAAATATTGTATAAGCTCGGTATCAGATACTTTTTCAATCAGGTAACATTCGGCAGTATTGGCAAACCAGTTTTTATAGTTCTCGAAATCAGTAATAATCTTCAATAACTTATCTACACTCATATCGAATGTAGCTTCTACTCTGTAATCTTTAAGGCTTGCTTCCGGTAATTTTCTTGTAAAGACTTTTATTCCATTTTTATCCTTTTCCAACTTCCAATCGGATTGGGCTGACAAACAGAAAGAAAATAAAAGGGAACATACTATTACGAAAGAGCAATACTTTACCAATTTCATAAAATAAATTATTTTGCTACAATAATGCAGACCTCAAGTAAACAGAATGGTTTATTTATACATGGTTGATAAATGATAAGTGATGATTGATGGGTAATCACTTATCACTTATCAACTATCATTTATATCAACTAGTAATTGTTCTGGAAGAATTCCATGTAAGCTTCTGTATTCTTATCTTTAAAATAGGTATTGAAGTTAGGTTTTGAAATAGAAAAAGCCTGATAAGGAACTTCAACGGTTTTCATAGCATTGGCTATTTCTTTGCTAATACTATTTCTGTAAAGATCAGATTTAGCCTTATTCTTGAAATTTTTGATCAGTATGATCGGGTGCTCTTTGTCTAAAAGCATTTGTGTTACTTTCAGGTTCGCGGAAGCATGATTGGCTTTATTGAAATTAGAAATATTATTTATCGCCTTAGTTATGTTCTGTGAATATCCATCTAAAACAACAAGGAAATAATGTTGTTGATTTTCATCTAACTTATATTTAGAAGCCGCCTCTTTATTTTTACGTTTCTTAGGATCCAAATATTCCAAGATCTCATCGGCTTTCGTTTGAACTTCTGTTCCCTTGTGCTTTGCAGCAACATTCTGAAGGGCGGAAATGTATTCGTTTACTTCATCTGTACTTCCAATTACAAAAGCTTCCAATAAGTCGAATTCAGGCTGTAAGCTATTTGAGGCAAACTGAACTTCAGCATTTTGCTTTCTGGTAATTACTTCATTGTACTCTCCTTTTTCAAATAAACGGTAAGTTTCTTCGTAATATGCCAACAGAGCTGCTTTTTCAGCCTTTTTTTCTTTACCTCCATCGACCAATAATTTAGCAAACTCACTATCGGCAGCATTTTCGGCTAACCAGTTTTTATGTGTATTCGCTTTGGCTGTATTCTTTTCAGCCTTATACAATTGATATAAAGCGTAATGTGCCTGAGCATCATACTGTGTTCTAGGATAGCGTTTCAGTAAGGTTTCATAAGAAGTCAATGCTTTATCGTCAGCATTCAGTTTTTCATCGTAAATCACCGCAATCTGGTAAAGTGATGCTTCTATTTTGTTCTTTGCTTCTTGTTGTGCTTCTTTTGAAAAGGGAAGTGCATTCAAGAACATATCTCGAGAAAGCTGTCCTCCAAGTGCCAGATCTTTCAAATTCTGTTCATCGGTATCGGCTACTGAACTGCTCGTACTCGGAATTGCCTCTTGTCTTCTCCAATTATCTACATTTGGTCTGTCGCCCCATTCTCTGATAAAGTCGATCTTCCCTAAAGAACGTGCGTTTTCACTATAGAAGTAAAAAGTCCCGCCACCATTATTCTTATCATTTTTATCATTATTACTGCTAAGGTCGGCAACACTTGCAGCTTCTGCCTCTTCCTGTGCTTGTTTTTCTATCTGCTCAATTAAGTCGTCTATCACATCATTTCTAACCGCTTCGGGCATAGCAACAAGACGTAACAAACTATCTTGTAATTCTACGGTATTTATATGACCTGCTAATTCTGCAAGCACATCTTTTCTCAAGGCAATTTCTTCATAATTAGGATACGATTTAGGAAGAATAACCAATGAACTATCATAGTAAGCACTTGATAATAAATATTTTTCCTGCTCGTAATACATTTCTGCGATCTTCAAATATGCTTTTGCTTTAACATCTTTATTTATCGTACTATTTTCGGTTGCCTTTTTAAGGTATTCGAAGGCAGTATCAACATTTCCTTCATCAATAGCAATGTCTGCCATCGCCATATATATCTGATCTTGATTGTCGTAGTTCTTATCGTCTTTAATCATTTTTTCAAGAAAACGAATCGATTCTTTTGAAGACTTATCTCCAGACTTGATCTGATTTTTCGCAAGGTCTAATTTTGCATTGAACGCCATATCGTAACCGGGTCTGCTTTTCAACACTTTTTTTAAGGAACTCACATTGGCTTTATAATCATCATCTTGCTCAGAAATCTGGGCTTGTATATAATGAAAACGTGCCTTAACCGGCTTTTTTCTACTTTCTGCAATTGCCAGATCAAGAAAATCATAAGCTTCGTCAGTTTCACCTTTATCGAGGTGGTATTGTGCATACAATCCATTAAGGTCAGCCCTGTGTTTTCTCGGCATATTCTTATCCTGTCGTATGTAATCGAGAGAAGTAATAGCATCTTCTGTATTTCCCATAGCCATATATGAACGCGCTAACCATACTACAGATTCATACTTAGCAGGCTGGTGAAATAAAAACGACATCATACGATCGTTATATTTCACTGCATTTTCATCTTCGTTTGTCTGATCTTGATTTAAGATAAAATTAGAAAACTCTCCGTCTTCCTCAGTTTCTTCTGTTGTTTCTTCTTCAGCTTTTTCTTCTTTTTGCTCCTCCTTATCTTTTACTTCTTCTTCTACTTCTTTTTCCTCTTCAATTTCTGGTTCTTTTTCTTCTTCTTTAGAAGGAGTCTCTTTTTTCTCAAAAGTATATTTTGGAACGTAAGGTAAAGGTCTTTGTCCTTTAATTCGGCGTTTTCTATTCTTCTCTTTCCATTTTAATTTTCTCTTGCGCTCTACTTCTTTTTGCTTCTTGATCTTAGCACGTTCTTTAAGCATCTCTTTGCGGTCTTTTTCGCGCTGCTTCATTTGCTGCTCCTTTTCTTTCTTACGATCAGCCATTTCTTTCTCGCGCTGTTTCTTCAGATCTTCAGCCTCTTTTTTTCTTTCTTCGTTCTTCTTCTCGCGCTCTTCTTTATCGAATACTTTACCATCTTCATTGCTTAAGCCACCAATATTGAACTTAATACCTTCCTTATCTCTTTTATTCTTTACCCTTTTCTGAAAATCCGTCTTACGGATTCCTCTTTTGAAACGATTATTAATAAACTGAAATGACTTTATTGCTTCTTCATAATCACCCTTAAAAAACTGTGCTTGCCCCATCAGTAAATAACAATCATCAACCCACTTAGCATTCGGGTGTTTTTGAATAGCGGTTGAGGTTTTCTTTAATATAGTTTCCATATCACCGGAAACCGCTGAGGTTTTTTCGGAATCATTGAACGCTAACACATCCAATAATTCTCCATCAAAATCATCTTTGTGTTGCTCCTGTAACTTTAATAAGCTTTGTTGCATCAGGATCTTAGCATTAAAATAACCATTGTATCTTGTGGTTAAATCCTGATACATGTTATTCGCAGTAGAAGATTTACCACTTTTTGCCTTTTTAGACTTTGTTTTTTTACTTCTGTTTTGTGCATCTGCATCTGTGGTTAAACCAACAGCTAGAATGAATGCAAAAAAGACGTAAAAGAATTTATTGAAATGTGTCATTATCTATATTTGAACAGCTGTTTCATACAAAAAATAATACAGCATTACCAAAACTAAAAAATCACAAAATTATTATATCTGTAGATATTTAATTTATGAGTTGATAATTATTGATTTATAAAAGCTAGAGGTTCATGGAATTACAAGTACAAAATTAAGTCTTTTTTGAAAAGTAAATTCATTTTCAGTTGTACATATTTTAATACTACTTGAGTAAAAAATATGAGAAGTCAAGTTCAAGGTACTGAATATTTTATACACATTTCATAATTAAATGACATTGTAGATTACATTAATTAAACATTTTGGTTAAATTTGAAGCGCGCTTTAAAAAGAAACTACATTGTAGAGCGTTAAAGTCATTACTTTTTACCTCCTCAATTGCGTATAGATTTTAATCTTAGAATATGTTTAAGTTGAGTAATAACCATTGGGTTGTTAGTATAAGTATTATTTTACCAAATAAATTTTATGGATTATAATAGCCAACGTCCCAAACTGAAATTAAGGGAATATGGTCGTAACATTCAGTATATGGTAGAGCATTTGCTAACCATAGAAGATGAAGAGAGAAGAAATAAAGCAGCAAATGCTTTAATAGATTTGATGGGACAATTGAATCCACATTTACGAATAGAAGAATTCCGCCCCAAATTATGGGATCATTTATACAGAATGTCAAACTTCGAACTTGATGTTAAATTCCCATACGATCTACAAGAACCTAAAGTAGATAAATACGATGCAAATCGACCACCTTACCCAAAAGACGAGATTCGCTTTAAACAATATGGTAAAAATGTTGAGAATCTGATTAATAAAGCTGTCACTTTAGAAGATGAGGAGAAACGAAAAGCTTTTGCCAGAGTAATTGGAAACTATATGAAAATGGTTTCTGCTTCAGGTTATAAAGAACATATTGATGATGCCACTATTCGCGAAGACCTTAAAATGCTTTCCGACGGAAAATTAATAATCGACGAAGCTTCTGATCTTGACAGACTAACTCAATCAAACAGTCATAAATCACGAAGAGATATTGTTGGTAATAGCCGAAAAATTCCTAAGTCGAATAATAATAAACGCAGAAAAGGAAGTAATAACAGAAATCGTTTCCAAAAAAGTGGAAGAGGGCCTGGGAGACGAAAGTAATTTTTAAATTAATTCTTTTTAAGAAATTTTTTTTCAATGAAAGTGTTTGTAATATTGAATTGCAAACACTTTTTTTAATTATAAAACAAATATCTGTGAGTCAGGCTTTTAAGATCAATGGAGGAAATAAGTTAAACGGCGTTATTGTTCCACAAGGTGCAAAAAACGAGGCGTTACAAATAATATGTGCGACCTTACTTTCTGCCGAACCTATAACTATAAACAATTTACCTGATATAAGGGACATACGTTTTCTTATAAGTTTACTGGAAGAACTTGGTGTTAAAACAGAAAAACACGCTCCCAATAGTGTTACTTTTCAGGCAGATAATATTGATCTTGATAAATTACATACCGAAGATTATCAGCACAAAGCTCGACAGATCAGAGGGTCGCTTACAACCTTAGGACCTTTGTTGGGCAGATTCAACCATGCATATATTCCACGTCCGGGTGGTGATAAAATTGGAAGAAGAAGAATAGATACACATTTACTAGGTTTTGAAAAACTAGGAGCCACTTTTGAATTTGACAAAGAAAACAATCTTTTTAAAATTGATTCAAGTAGATTAAAAGGTACTTATATCCACATGGATGAAGCTTCGGTAACCGGAACTGGAAACCTTATTATGGCATCGGTACTTGCCGAAGGGAAAACAACGATCTATAATGCAGCATGTGAACCATATTTGCAACAGTTGTGTAAGATGCTCAATAGTATGGGTGCCAATATTAAAGGCATTGGCTCTAATTTACTAGAAATTGAAGGAGTTGATAAGCTACATGGCTGTACACATACCTGTTTACCTGACATGATAGAAGTTGGTAGTTTTCTTGGTATGGCAGCATTGACACAATCGGATATTGTAATCAAAAATGCACAACCGGAAGCCTTGGGAATAATTCCAGATGTATTTAGAAGGCTAGGTATTCAATTCGATATAAATACACAAGGTGACATACATATACCAGAACAGGATATTTATGAAATAACAAAATTTATTGATGGTTCTATTTTAACCATAGCCGATGCTCCATGGCCTGGATTTACACCAGATTTATTGAGTATAATATTGGTGGTAGCAACACAAGCAAAAGGCAGTGTACTAATTCATCAGAAAATGTTTGAAAGTCGCTTATTCTTCACAGATAAACTGATCGACATGGGGGCTCAAATAATTCTATGCGACCCACATAGAGCGGTTGTTATTGGTTTGGCTCGTGAAGCTCAATTAAGAGGTATAAAAATGAGTTCACCGGATATTCGTGCAGGAATTGCTTTATTAATGGCTGCATTGAGTGCCAATGGACAAAGCGTTATCAGTAATATCGAGCAGATTGACCGTGGCTACCAGAATATAGAGCAACGTTTACAGGCAGTTGGTGCCGACATAGAACGAATTTCTATATAATCCAACGTTACGATAAACCTTAGCTGTCAACAGTTTAAGCAGGTGTGGAGCAATGAGCTGATGAAGAACGTGCAGGGGAAATTTAGGTGTTTATATTTCCAAGTTCGGCACAATCCCTCATAGACTCCAAAAAGTCTTCAGTACGTGAGCGAACGTAAAAATGAGTAGAAAATTGAATAAATGTAAAGAATTGATAACCAGTAAATTATTTTTACGTTAGTCAGAAGCAAAAAAGAAAAAAACAATCAATCAACAATGTTCAAAATCTATAATAAAGAGTCTAAATATTATTTAGAGTTCAATAATATAAAATTGGAGGGAACGAATACGTCAAATCATATTTGGGCTTATAGAAAAAATATAGATGAATTTCATTGTGAGCGAATAAATGAAACTCCTCTTTTTGAATTAATCAAAGAGTTTAAAATAAACAATCTTCCAAATAGGCTTCAATTCCATATTTATAATACTCATATTGATAGAGTTGAACCACCGATTGAGAAGTTACCATATCCATTTGATTCTTGCAGATTTCTCAGTCTTGATGACAAATTCATTATTGGATTATCTTGTTATTTTGAGTTAGACAAATGGAAAAGAAAATGGGCTGCACATTTTTACTTTGAAGAAATAGAAAAATATCTTTCCACTTCCGACGAGATAAAAGTTATTAAACACCCCGAATATAAAATCTATGATGAAGGCTATGAATTTTATTTAGAATTAGAATTTGATTCCAAAACAGGAATAACAATCGAGAATGCGTTAGAAAAATCATTGCCAAAATTTAATGACCTAATAAATAATGTTGAAGGGAATCTATCAAATTTAGCTAAGCTGATAAAAATATTGGAACTTTGGAATGTGAATAAAAAGAATTCAGATGAAGAATTTTGGCAAAAGTTCTTCATTCGACATTCAAAGATAATTTCACAAGCTTTTGCATATCCAACAGTAATCTTTAAAGACAAAGCATACCTCGGAGGAAAAGGAATTGACAATAAAAATGGGAAAGTAATTGACTATGTTTACATCAATAAATTAAACAACAACATAGCCCTAATTGAATTAAAAACTCCTGTTTCAAAATTAGTTTCATCTAGATACAGAGGGACTTTTTCACTATCAAAAGAATTGACAGGTTCAGTAAATCAGCTTTTACAATACAGAGATGAACAGATAAAAGAATACTATATTATTAGCTCTAAGTCAAAGAATAAATATGAATTATTTAATCCAAAATGCCTACTAATAATAGGTAAATTAGAAGATTTGAATTCGGATAAAAGAGCTGCATTTGAATTATTCCGAAATGAATTAAAATCAATTGAAATAGTAACCTTTGACGAACTGTTTTTAAAGATTGAAATATTACTTGAACTAATGAAAGAAAAAAATTAAAAAGAAGCCTGTGCCGAACAAAGTGTATGTGTTCATGTCGGGCAAAAGCCCGCCACGCCACATACACCGACCGTTAGCGACAATATCATGAACCAAGACATACATCAAATAATTAGAATAATTGAGAGCAAATCTGAAAAGTTAGGTATTACAACCTATTCAGGAGCAACCGAAAAGGAGGTTGATGAGTTTGAAAGAAAAAAAGGAATAAAACTCCCTTCTGAATTTCGAACACTTTATAAAAAGTTCAATGGTTTCGAATCAGATGAAGATATGTTTAGAATAATTCCTCTTGAAGAGATTATTGAAAACAAAACGGATGAATATTTATCTAATAAGTCTGACTTCCATTTTGCTGAGTATATGATTTACTGTGATATGTGGCAGATAAGTGTCAACCCCAAACTTCCTGAGAACTACGTGATTTACAATACCGCTGATGATGTGATTGAATTAACTAACTCACTATCTGAATTCCTAACTGTCTTTTTAGAAGGTGGTGTATTTGATGGGTTATTTAATTGGAGAGAAAAAAAGTCAATAACAAAAGCTAAAAAATCATAACTACCCTATGGGACAGCAACGCTTTAGCCAACAAAAATGACAAAATTTAGATACGCAAAACAAAGAAACGGAGTCGGGTGGCACTTTATGATTTTATGTGGTTTATCTAATTTTGTATTAAAATAGATTGAA
>JAHDFD010000023.1 GCA_020628375.1 Chitinophagales bacterium
TGTTTGGTTGGTTGAAAAATAGAGTTAGCGACGAGGCATTGCCTCGTCGCTACTGCTCAAATTATATTTAATGTATAGTGGTCTGGGAATAAACTTATTGTTTTTTATACTAACTATTACCCAAGCACCAACACAAGGTCTTCCGCTTCAACCATTGTTCCTTCCGAAATATCAAGCGATTCAACAACACCTGCTTCCGGAGCGGTAACCGTTGTTTCCATCTTCATTGCTTCGATGACAAACAAAGGCTGGTTCTTTTCTATTTTCTCACCTTGCTTTACAAATATTTTACTCAATAAGCCCTGTAAAGGCGAGCCTATTTCTTTATCATTTGTTGCACTTGCTTTTTTATGCGAACGATCTTCGGTTTGTGCGTGCAGGTCTTTTACCCTGAGTGTTCTATCCTGACCGTTTAGTTTGAAAGTTACATTTCGGTAACCTTCTTCATTCGGAACAGAAATATAGATAAGCTGTACAATGATATTTTTACCTGCTTCAATACTATAAACCGCTTCTTCATACTGCTTCATGCCGAATAAAAATTCTTTGGTAGGCAGTATAGAAACATCACCATACAAAACAAAATGATCGTGGTAACTGCGGAATACTTTCGGATAAAATTTATAAGAAAGAAAATCGCGGAAGCTATCCAACTCATCAAATTCGTTCTTGAACTTCTCAAATTCTTCGTCAAAATCCACTTGTTCTAAATGCGCGTTTGCCCTTTCTTTAAAAGGCTTTTCATCGCGCATTACAATTTTCTGTAATTTCTTTGGGAAGCCACCATAAGGTTGTCCAAGTTCTCCCCTGAAAAAACTTTTAGTTGACTGAGGAAAATCAATAGCATCCCCACGTTCATAAATGTCTTCTTCACTCAGATTATTTGTAACCATATACAAAGCCAGATCACCTACCACTTTCGATGAAGGAGTAACCTTTATGAGGTTGCCGAACATATCATTTACGGTCGCATAGGTTTTTGCTACTTCCGGCATTCTGTCTGCCAGGCCCATTGATCGTGCCTGACGTTTAAGATTAGAGTATTGTCCGCCCGGAATTTCATGTTCATAAACATCGGCTGTTCCTGCTCTTAAACCCGACTCAAAAGGATAGTAATATTCTCTGATCGCTTCCCAGTAATTAGAAAAATCTCCCAAAGAATTAGCATCGAATTCAGGATCACGCGCTGTTCCTTTGAGCATTGCCATTAGCGTATTGAAATTAGGCTGGGAAGTAAGTCCCGACATAGATGCCATTGCTACATCAACCACATCGACACCAGCCTCAACCGCTTTCATATAAGTTGCTAATTGTGCTGCACTCGTATCGTGTGTATGTAAGTGAATTGGCAGATCAACCGCTTTTTTAAGTTCTTTAACCAACTTTTCAGCAGCATACGGTTTTAATAAACCTGCCATATCTTTTATAGCAAGAATATGCGCGCCGGCATCTTCTAATTGTCGTGCCAGATCGAGGTAATATTTCAGCGTGTATTTCTTTTTGGATTTATCCAGAATATCTCCCGAATAACAAATACAGGCCTCTGCTAAACCCTGTGTTCTTTCTCGTACCGCATTGATACTGATCTTCATATTTTCAACCCAGTTAAGGGAATCGAAAATGCGGAAAATATCAACACCTTTCCCTTTGTTCCAGCTTTCTTCAATAAACTTTTCGATCAGGTTATCAGGGTAAGCTGTATAGCCAATAGCATTGGAACCACGCAACAACATTTGTAGTAATACATTCGGCATTGCATCACGTAAAAGATCGAGACGTTGCCAGGGACATTCTTTAAGAAAACGCATTGCCACATCGAAGGTAGCACCTCCCCAGACTTCCATCGAAAATGTTTGTGGATGATTTTTAGCATAGCTTTCAGCAACTGCCAATAGATCTCTGGTACGGACTCTGGTCGCTAATAAACTCTGATGTGCGTCTCTGAAAGTCGTATCGGTAATTTGTACTTGTTTTTGTTTTTTCAACCATTCTGCGAACTTAACAGGTCCCAATTTTTGCAGACGTTGTTTTGTTCCTTTCTGGTAGTCGGCAAAGCGATCGAATTGAGGAACTTGTGGTGTTCTGAACACACGACTATCATCGATCAAAACAGGATCGACATCTGTATTTCCATTCACACTTACATTGGCAAGAAAACGAAGTGCCTTGGTTGCTCTGTCACGTCGTTTCACATATTCAAAAACATCGGGGTTCTTTTCTATAAATGAAACACGGGCATCTCCATTTCTGAATATCGGATGTATCAAAATATTCTGAAGGAAACGCGTATTGTCTTTTACCCCTCTGATACGATATTCGGCAAGGGTTCTGTTCAATCGTTTACAAGCACCATCCAAATCACGCCCCCATGCAGTTACCTTACAAAGCATAGAATCAAAGAATGGGGAAATTTGCATTCCCGGATAGGTACTACCTTCATCGATTCTGATACCATAACCACCTGCATTCCTGTAGGCAATGATGCGTCCGTAATCGGGCTTGAAATTATTAAGGGGATCTTCAGTAGTTATTCTGCACTGAATAGCGAAGCCGTTACAAGGGATTGCCGCCTGTGAGTGTAAGTATTGACTGTCGGCAAGTGTGTCGCCGGAAGCAATACATATTTGCGCACGAACGATATCGACACCAGTAATTTCTTCGGTAACTGTATGTTCTACCTGTATTCTTGGATTTACTTCAATAAAGTATATATTATTCTCTTTATCGACCAAAAACTCAACCGTTCCAGCATTATTATAATTAACCTGACGACATATTTTCAGCGCATATCGGTGCAGAGCTTTTCTTACTTTATCGGGTAAATTAGGTGCCGGAGCAACTTCTACAATTTTCTGAAAACGTCGTTGAACCGAACAATCACGTTCGTACAAGTGAACCAGATTCCCTTCATTATCTCCAATAATCTGTACTTCGATATGCTTGGGATCTTCAACAAATTTTTCTAAAAAAATGGTATCATCACCAAAAGCACGTTTTGCCTCTCTTCTTGCTTCTAAAAATGCTTTTTTCAATTGTTCATCATCACGACAAACGCGCATTCCTCTACCTCCCCCTCCAGCTGCGGCTTTTACCATTACCGGATACGTAATTTTCTGTGCTTCTTCCAGCGCTATTTTTGCAGTGGTTAATTTGCGTTCATTGCTTTGTATTATCGGAACTTTCGCAGCAATTGCTACTTCTTTTGCTCTGATTTTATCGCCTAGTTGCTGCATTACTTCAGGAGAAGGACCAATAAAGGTGATTCCCTCTTCTCTGCATCGAGTGGCAAAAGTTACATTCTCCGAAAGAAAGCCATAGCCGGGATGAATTGCATTCACTCCTTTTTGTTTGGCGATCAGGATAATTTCTTCGATATCCAAATAGGGCTTTAGCGGTTCATTCTCCATGCCTATCTGATAGGCTTCATCTGCTTTATAACGATGTAAAGAATAACGATCTTCCCATGTATAAATAGCAACGGTTCTAATGCCCATTTCTGTACATGCACGTAAAATCCTTATTGCTATTTCGCCTCTGTTGGCAACCAATACCTTTTCAAACGCTTGTTGCTGCATCTTTCTTTTTTTTTTAGAACTTCTCAAAGGTAATGCCGTTTATATTTTATGAGTAGCAGAAATAAGTATAGAAACAAAATTTTTTACTAATAATTTGAGTGATTTTTTGATTTTTTTTGAATTTGCAGGTAAATCAATAACTTAATATACTTTTTAATAACGCTTTCCTCTAATAAATTATCTTAATTTTGATGCTCACATTCAACTTCTGAATTGAATTTCTTTATAAGATTATATAATCACTTTTCCAACATTGGTATTGAACCTGATATGAAGTTCATAGATGTCGCACGGATCAGGCTTATCAATTACTTTTCATTTTTGTGTTCAGTAATGATATGGGCACTGAATGTCTTGTTTTTCAATACTGGTAATATTTTAGACTTTTTTGTAAGAGCAGGAATTACCTTTTTTCTATTATCACTGATTTTCCTGAACCATAAAAAGCAATTTAAAACTGCGCAACTGTTATTTAACCTACTAGTTCCTGTATTATGTTGTGGTTTGATCGCTTTGTATGGTTATACCACAAATGGTATGGAAATGTATTTCATGCTTTTTGTTACTATGGGTTTTATTTTTTATGAAGACAGAAGAAAACAACTAATTATTATTCTATGGAATGTGTTTTGTTTTTCTTTAGGTTGTTTATCAAATTATTACTACGGAAAAGTATTCATTTTTGAAACGAATAAGGTAGCAGAATATATCATGTCTGTATTCGGTATTGCTTTGGTTACGACAATATGTTATCAGGTCATTAATTCAAATTTCAGATTCAGTCAGCGTATGGACAAAGAAAAAAAACGTTCGGATGATCTTTTACTGAATATTCTGCCAACCGAAACAGCTAATGAATTAAAGAAGAATGGAAAAACAAAAGCAAAATTAATTAATCAGGCAACGGTGCTTTTTGTCGATTTTATTGATTTTGAAAAAGTTTATAAAGATTTTGCTCCTTCTGTAGTCCTTGATACGCTTAACGAAATTTTCGTTGCATTTGACAAAATAAGTACAGCTTGTGGTATAGAAAAAATAAAAACTATTGGCAAAGTATATATGGCAGCTGGAGGACTACCGATTCCGAATAAAACCAATGCACATGATGTGGTGAATGCAGCTATTCAAATGGTTCAATTTGTTGAAGAATACAATGAAAATGTACTAAAAGGTAAAAATATACAACTTAGTTTCAAAATTGGAATTAATACCGGAACCTTAGTTTCTGGCATAGTAGGTTTAAAGAAGTTTCAATATGACATTTGGGGTGATACCGTAAATATTGCAAGTAGAATTCAGAACATAGGAGACGATGGAAAAATTACAATTTCAAAAAGCACCTATGATCTTATTAAAAATGATTTTAAATGTATTTCCAGGAATAAGATGATGGTCAAAGGCAAAGGGGAAATTGAATCATTTACTGTTGAAGTACAAGATTTATTAACAACAACATACATGCAGTAATTGAACATTTTTAAAAGCATATATAATTTTTTAAAAGCCGCTGTTTCGGTCGGCTGTAAAGAAGGTATGAACGATCTTGAGAAAGGTCGGATCATCATCATCAACCTATTCAGTTTTTTAGCCTTGCTTGTTTTGGCTTCCCTGATACCTGTAATGAATACGATCTCAACGATCGATTTGATCGCGATCTTTGTTTTTCAGGTCATTCTGGTTTGCTTTCCTATTTTGAATGCCTTTGGCAAGTATCGCCTATCTCTATTACTCTTTCATATCATAATTCCGATTATCAGTGCCGGATTGATCGTTATTTATGGACCCATTAATAGTGATGAAGCAAATTTTATATTATGTATGGCACTTGGTTTCATTGGTTATAAAGAGAAAATCAGACAAGCAGTTATTATAGCCTGGAACTTTTTCTGTTTTACTGCTGCCATTTTTTGCAATTTGGTCTTTGGTGTTGTTTATCAATATGAAAATACTTTTTTTGAAGACTTTTTTATTGCTTTATACTCAATTCTAATGGTTATTTTCATCGCTCGGTTTATCATCAATAATAATTATAAATTCAGTAGAAAGATCAGAAAAGAACAGTTACGAGCTGAAGAACTACTTCATAATATTTTACCAGTCGAAGTTGCAGATGAGTTGAAAGAGAACGGAAAAGCTCAAGCAGCTTTTTTTGAAAATGTTAGTGTCTTATTTACCGATTTTGAAGATTTCACCCAAAAGGCAAAAAATCTGGAACCCAGAATATTGGTTGATACCATCAATGAAATTTTTTCAGCATTCGATCGAATCACAGAAAAATATAAGATAGAAAAAATAAAGACAATAGGTGATGCTTATTTGGCAGTTTGTGGAGTACCAAAAGCCAATAAAGATCATGCAAAAAATGTAGTACTTGCCGGAATGGAAATGTTGGCTTTCCTTGAACGCCATAAAGAAAAGCAAAAAAATTTAGGGCTTCCTTATTTTGAAATGCGGATAGGAATCCATACGGGTCCCATTGTTGCTGGTATTGTTGGTATAAAGAAGTATCAGTACGATGTTTGGGGAAAAACGGTCAGTACTGCCAACTCAGTAGAAAAAAATGGGATTGCTGGAAAAATATGTATTTCTACCACTACTCACGAACTCATTAAAAATGATTTCGACTTTACACCACATATTAGCTTAGAAGTAGAAGATGGAAAACAACTCAATTCGTATATAGTCGAAAGCGTCGATATTTTTCAGAAGGTGGATCGGAATTAAAATCTGCCGAATTTATCAATAGAATCCGACAGATTTTATATTTCAGCTTTTAACTGACTAAAAATTATAAACATAACCAATATTGAATGTATGGTAAAGCACCCATATACTTGTGTCAGCCCCGTTAATAACGGCTTTAGGTGTTTTTCCACCAATATTGAAATTATAAGAAAGGTTAAAGCCATTAAAAGAAACTCCTAATTCTAAATCGGTTGCCAGACCAGCCCGTTTAGCTCCTGTGATAGTTGATTCATTGCCGGCACCATCAGTAAAAGTAACATCGGGTTCAGCTACACTAGCAATACCCAAACCCAAAGCTGCGTAAGGTTTAGTCTTTGATTGGGTAAATGAATACCATCCTTTTGCCATATAAGAATTCAGTCCGTAAAGATTTACTCCGAATAAGCCTGTATCACCACTATTTACAGCCCCTACGATTGAGCTTTGAAACTGTACACCCACACCAAGCTGGTTATCGAGTTTATATCCGGCAATTCCATTAAGGTAAAAACCACCTTTAGCAAAATCAGAAAAATCACCGATCGGTCGGATATAACCAATATTTCCACCAACAAAAACATTATCAAAATCAAATTGAGCCTGAGCGGAAGTAAGCATAATGATAGTAAGGAATAAAGTAGAGAATAATTTTTTCATGAATAGAGTTTTGATAAAAAGAAGACAAATTTAAAAAGCTTTATTCATATTTTAATATTTATAAAGTAAGCATTGGCAATAACTTTAATCTAACACAGGCGTAACGGTAAACCCAGCTTTACGCAATAAATTCACAACTCCTTCACTACCACCTAAGTGCCCTGCACCCACACCAAAAAACACTTTATCCTTCTTAGCAAATTCTTCTATTTTAGGAATCCAGTTCTTGTTTCGATCATGTAGCATTACATCCATCTCTTCGGGTTCCATAGGGTATAGATCACTATCGAAAAGATCATACAAGGCATTTGCATTTTCGGTTTTATATACTTCCACCATTTTCTCGTAAAAAGCCAAAGACTCCTCTTTTTTATCGACCATTGTCACAATATCAGCGACTTGTTCTTCGTAAGGAATTTTATCGAATACTGACATTTGAAATGCAACATCTTCCAAACCAAGAATCTCTTTATTGCTTTTCCCAGCCATAGTTACGAATGTTTGTTCAAAGCTTGCTAGCTGTTCCCCTAACATTTGCATCATCAGAATTTGCTGGATCATTAGTGGTTTCGATTTGTTGAATAACTTCATATTCATGCCCATTTTGCCTAATTCCTGATCTATAGTCTTATAATCCTCTTCTGAAAAAAGTTTATCCAGACTTAATGAATCAGGTAATAAAGATAGTTTCATCATTTCCCTCATCATTTTTGGGTCATCCATATCCAATTCAAGAACAAGTACTTCTGAATCATCAAATGCTTCCTCCACTTTTTCCTTCAATTCAAAATCCTTTTGTGGAATCAGGTGTATTGTACCAAAAAGATAAGACGGTTTTATGCCTTTTCCTTCTATCTTGTACAACATAGAATTTGCACTATCTGCTACTTTAGAAGCTGACTTTTGGGTTTTACAGCTAAAAAAGGCAATAATGCTAATGAGTAAACCAATGATATAGAACTTTAATTTCATAATCGGATCTTTTTCTGCAATGATAAACTAAAAAAGCGGAAACCATTAAATAATGGATTCCGCTTCTTCTAGCTTTTCAGGTTTTAAATTATTAATCAGCTAATTCGTAAACTTTATCTTCTAATTCATATTCATCTCCTTCAACATAACCACTATGTTTATAAACGATATTTCCTTCTGCATCAACAACAAGTGTAAATGGCACGTTCTGAATATTTAAAGCACGCATCAATTCCTGGTTCGTATCCAATAAAACGGTATAATCCCAATTCTGCCCGTTTACATAAGGCTTAATTTTAGACACGTTTCTTTGATCGTCGATGCTAACTGCTACTACTTCAATATCCATTTCATCGCGCCATTCATCGTACAGATCTACCAAATTATTCAGTTCTTTTTTACATGGAGAACACCAGGTTGCCCAAAAACTGAAAACAGTTATTTTTCCATCTCTGGCGAAATCGGAAACATTTACTTTTTTCCCTTCAAGATCGGAAATGGCTACAGATGGAAGTGCGTCCTGCGCTTGTAAATTCACACTGGTAAATACAACTAATAAACAGGCAGTTAATAAGTTAAAGAAACGTTTCATTTTAATTATTTAATATTTTTCAAATTACAAATTCATAAAAAAAGGGAGTGTAAACGACTATTTCAGATATTTCATTTACAGAAAAGTTTAAGGGAGTATTGTACCCTCAACGTTTTTTTTATCTTTGACACACACTCTTGAGGATATTTTAAAATTAATTAAGAAAACTGCACTTCAAAATTATACAATTAGATGAGCATTCATAAGATATTTACGCGCCTATTTTTTGTTTTTGTCGTTCTGTTTGCTGAAAACATTTTCGCCCAGGGTCAGGTTTCGGGTGATTGGCAGACAGATTTCAATATTCATATTCGTGATGAAAATATTGGTGCATCGGGTAATCAGGTGAACGACAACCTGAAATCTTCTTCAGACAATTGGCTGAACGTTCGTTATCGTACAGGTAATTTTGAAATGGGTCTTCGCTTCGATATGTTCAACAACTCTTTAACATTTACTGGTACAAGTGAGAGAGATGGGATTGGTTTAGGCTTGTGGTATTTGAAAGCGACAATTGAAAAACTTACCATTACGGCAGGGCACTTCTATGACCAACTAGGTAGTGGTGTTACTTTTCGTTCTTTTGAAAATCGTGGTTTAGGTTTAGATAATGCTTTGGTCGGCATACGTGCTGAATATCAATTGTTGGATAATTTATCTGTGAAAGCTTTTACAGGAAGACAAAAAAACATGTCGGCTTTCGTTAATGGTGAATTTGAATTCCTGAACGTTTATAATCCGGTTATTTCAGGAGCAGGCTTAGATGCATTCTTCAGCGTAAAAGAAAAAGCTACTTTTGCTCCGGGTGTGGCTTTTACCAACAGAGTTATCGACCCCAATGTAACCATGACACAAATTGTCCAGGAAATTAATTCTTATCCTTTAGAAGATCGTTTCATACCTACCTATAACGCCTATGTATTATCGATTTACAATACATTAAGTGTTGGAAATTGGGGATTTTATACAGAACTAGCAGGTAAAACCGACGATAATGTCCGTTTTCCCGATGGTTTAATACGTCAGGAGAAAGGTTACCTTGCTTATGGTAGTATTTCTTATTCTCAAAAAGGGTTAGGTATTGTTGTTCAAGCTAAAAAAACGCATCGTTTCGGATTCAGAACTTCACCTTTAGAAACCCTGAATGATGGTATGATCAACTTCTTACCACCACAAACCCGTCAGAATTCTTTACGTTTATTATCGCGTTACAACCATAATACACAGGAAATAGATGAGTTATCGTATCAATTAGATGTTACTTATTCTCCTAAGCGAGGACTTTCATTCAATGCCAATTATACTGAAGCAAGAGGTGAATGGAAAAACAAACCGAATAAGCTTTTCTATCGAGAGTTTTATTTAGAATCTACTATAAAGGTTCCTAAAAAACCATGGAAGTTAATGTTGGGAGTTCAAGCAGTTGATTACAATCAGTTTATTTTTGAACAGAAAGGAAAATACGTGCATACACTTACTCCATTTTCTGAATTCACCTGGAAATTCGATCGTAAAAAATCGTTGCGAATTGAAGCGCAATATCTGATGACCAAAAGAAACTATCGTTTATTCGGTCAGGAAGATCCAAACCCCGAAAAAGATCAGGATCTTGCAGATTGGGTTTATGGTTTAGTTGAATTCAATATTGCCCCGCATTGGTCTTTTTCAATATCTGATACTTATAATTTTGGCGATAAAGATCACTTTTATTCTGCCAATGCTTATTACACCATAAAAACTACGAGGTTTTCATTAGGTTATATTAAAATGAACGAAGGAATTATTTGTACAGGAGGTGTTTGTCGTTTCCAACCTGCATTCAGCGGGGTTAAACTAGGCTTTACAACCAGTTTTTAATAAGGTTGAAGTAATATTCTGTTAATTCAGTCTTTAAATTCTATAACATAACTTTAAATGCATACCTGTATTTATTCTGAAATGCCTATATTCACAGAAAAAATCGATTAAGAGTAAACATATTTATTTTCGGTTTTGTATAGATAGCAATACTATTTCTATGAAAAATTTAATCCTGCTTTTTCTCAGCGTTTATAGCTTATCTCTGGTAGCTCAGAGTAGTGTTCCTTCACCGGGTAATACACAGAAGCAAGCTGTTTATATTACCAATGCAACTATTCATACCGCAACTGGTAAGGTAATCAATAATGGTACAATCGGTTTTGCAGATGGTAAAATAACCAGTATATCTTCAACGAATGATGCACCTGCCAATGCAGAGGTCATAGATGCAACGGGAAAACATATTTATCCGGGCTTTATCACTTGCCAGAGTATTCTGGGCCTGGTAGAAGTAAATGCACTTCGTGCAACACGTGATTACAGGGAAGTCGGTACGATGAAACCTCACGTACGTTCTATTATTGCTTATAATACCGATTCAAGAATAACACCTACTGTTCGTTCAAATGGAATTTTGATTGCTCAGATCATGCCGCAGGGTGGACGTATTCCGGGCTCAAGTTCGGTGGTACAACTCGACGCATGGAATTATGAGGACGCATTGATAAAAGAAAACGATGGAATTCAACTGAATTGGCCATCTATGATAAGACGTACAGGTTGGTGGGCTGAACCGGGTGGGCTAAAACCAAACGATAAATACCAGAAAGATATTGATGAGATAAATAGTTTCTTCAATGAAGCACGTGCTTATTGTAAGCAAAATGATAAAACGAAAAATCTTAGATTCGAAGCGATGTGTGGTATTTTTGATAAAACCAAAAATGTATATATTTCTGCTAACCACGTAAAAGAGATCGAGTCGATCATAAGTTTTGCCAAAGAACAGGATATAAATGTGGTACTTTGTGGTGGACGTGATGTTTGGTTACTGACCGATGAATTAAAAGAAGCGAATATTTCTGTCATTTTAGATCCTACACACGAATTACCTTACCGAAAGGATGATGATATTGATCTGCCATTCCGTTTACCTAAAATGTTACAGGATGCCGGTGTTACGTTTGCTATGACTGCCGGGAATTTCTATGGAGATCAGCGTAATTTACCTTTTACTGCTTCAAAGGCAGTTGCTTATGGTTTATCTCAGGAAGAAGCCCTTCAATCTATTACCTTAGGACCTGCTAAAATCCTGGGAATAGACGATCGTGTAGGCACATTAGAAGTTGGTAAAGACGCTACTTTGATAATTTCTTCAGGTGATGCTTTTGATATTTTAAGCAACCATATTGAAGAAGCATTTATTGAAGGGCGTAAGCTTAATTTAGACAATAAGCAAAAGCAACTATATCGTAAATTCCAGGGGAAATTTGAACAGGAAGTAAAACAACACTAATTCTACTTTTCTATAAACAAGTGCTATTTTGACAAGTATTACTTTCAAATTACCAGGCGAACAAACAGGTATTAAAGAAACCAAAGGTGTTGCACACTTTCTGGATGATTTGCTGATACTTGAGTTTGAAACACGCGATACCATTTTCGATGTAATTGGTACAGGCGTAAAAGAATTAAAGTTGAGTACTTCTGAACTTAGTAAGATTGAGTTGGAAAAAGGTTGGTTCTCAACGAGTATTACCGTACTTACCCGAAGTATGAAAACAATTGAAAGCTTACCCAATCATTGTAGAAAAGGTGCGTCTTTTAGTTTAAGTATCAAAAAGGCTGATCGTGAAGCAGCTGAAAAAGCCATCACAGAAATCAATCTTCAAATTGCAGAAGCACGCATAAGAGAACAGGATTAATACAATTTATGTTCTATTATTTCGTGAATATTTTGTCTAATTCCTAATGTCTTTTTTAATTTTTAAAATCACTCGTAAAGTAACACTACTGAATCATTGTATTTTATGCTGAATAAACTCATACATTGGTCTTTACACAATCGTGTTACTGTTTTAGTTGGTGCTATTGCGCTAATGGTATTTGGTACTTATATCGCATCAGAAACAGATGTCGATGTTTTTCCCGACCTTACCGCGCCTACGGTGACCATTATTACAGAGGCAGAAGGTATGTCGGCACAGGAAGTAGAAATGCTGGTAACCTTCTCTATTGAAACAGCTATTAATGGTACTTCCGGCTTACGTCGTTTACGTTCCGGTTCAACTATGGGTGTTTCTACCGTATATGCAGAATTTGATTGGGGAACCGATGTTTATCGGGCAAGACAATTAGTGAGTGAGAAGTTAAGCATTATCGCAAACGACTTACCAGAAAAAGCCGATAATCCGGTATTAACGCCGATTTCTTCTCTTATGGGAGAAATAATGTACCTCGCCGTTACCAGTACCGACACTTCAATGAACGGAATGCTCGATGCCCGTACTTATAGTGACTGGCAATTGAGGCCGGCACTATTATCGGTTCAGGGTGTTGCTTCGGTTGTGAACACAGGAGGAGATGTAAAAGAGTTTCAGGTACTAGTTGACCCGTTTTTACTTCAACAATTTGGCATTACCTTGCACGAAATCCACGATGCCATTGCACATATAGGTGAAAATGCTTCAGGTGGTATTATTAATCAGTATGGCAAGGAATACATAGTTCAGGGTATTGGAAGAACAACCGAAATTGCTGCCTTAGGTAAAACCTTTATCTGTTTGAAGGGCGATCAGGCAATTCGACTGAACGATATTGCAGAAATTAAAATAGGCGCTAAAACACCTATCGGACGAGGATCGTATAATGGTGCACCAGCCGTTATTCTTGCCATTGCCAAACAGCCTCAGGCAAATACCATAGAGTTAACAAAAAGAATAGACAATACACTTGCTAAATTAGCCGTAAATCAACCGGAGAATATTATAATTTATGACGAGGTTTTTCGTCAGGCGAATTTTATTCAGGCTTCTATCAGTAATTTACAAAAATCTTTACTGGAAGGGGCTGTTTTCGTATTGATCGTTCTGATCTTATTTTTAATGAACTGGCGAATTACCTTCATTTCTTTATTGGCAATTCCACTTTCATTTGTTTCAGCAATAATTGTATTGAATTATCTGGGCTATAATATCAATACTATGAGTTTAGGTGGTTTAGCCATAGCAATAGGTTCATTAGTAGATGATGCTATTATTGATGTAGAGAATGTATTAAAACGTTTACGTGAAAATGCACTATTACCAAAAGCAGATCAGCAGGGATTTATACCAATTATTTATGATGCATCTTTAGAAATCCGCCCTTCGATACTCAATGCTACACTTATCATTATCGTGAGTTTTGTTCCTTTATTTTTCCTTTCAGGAATAGAAGGACGTTTATTACAACCATTAGGTATTGCCTTTATCACTTCGCTTTTGGCGTCGCTTTTGGTAGCTGTTATGGTTACTCCGGTTTTGTGTTATTTTTTACTGAAAAAAGAACATACTGCAACCGAGCACAAAGAACCTTTTCTACCTCGCTTATTAAAAAGAATTTATGAGCCGGCACTACGATTCAGTTTAAAATTCCCACGTTTGTTACTTACCGTTGCTTTTCTGTTCTTTGCTTTGTCGGTTTTATTATCTAGCTATTTCGGAACGAGTTTTTTACCCAAGTTCAATGAAGGAGCATTGAACGTAAGTGTTTCCGGACTTCCGGGCTTATCCTTACACGAAAGCGATCATATAGCACAAAAGGCTGAAAGAATTCTATTGGAAATACCAGAAGTAGAACAAGTATCGCGTCGTACCGGACGTTCAGAACAAGATGAACATGCTTTAGGTAGTAATGTTTCTGAAATTGAGCTACCGTTGAGTATGAAAGATCGCCCTGTCAGCGCGGTTTTATCAGATATTCGTGAACGTTTATCAGTATTACCGGGTGTGGTTGTTGAGATCGGGCAGCCTATTTCTCACCGTATCGATCATATTTTGTCCGGAACCCGCGCTAATATCGCCGTAAAAGTTTTTGGTCAGAGTTTAACAGAAATGTACCGGATCGGAAAAATACTTGAAACAGAACTGGCGAAAATAAATGGCACTGTCGATATTTTTCTGGAACAACAGATCGAAACAGCTCAGATACGAATAACACCTCGTCGCGAACGTTTAGCACAACTAGGGATCTCAATGGAGCATTTTAATGAATTTATTGAAATAGCACTAGGTGGAAAAGTAGCCAATCAATTATATGAACGCGAGAAGAATTTTAATTTACGATTGCGTTTAGATGAACATTTTCGGGATGAGATCGAAGAATTGGCTTCCTTACCATTTCAGATCAATGAGCAGCAAAGTATTCCATTGAATGATATTGCAGAAATTGCTTCTTTAAGTACACCTTTTAAAATTAACAGAGAACAGGTTCAACGTAAACTAACTATTTCTGCGAATGTTGCAGGAAGAGATTTGGGTAGTGTTGTAGCAGATATAGAAAACAGACTGAGTCAAATGAAATTTCCGGAAGATATACGCATTGATCTGGGCGGACAATTTGAAAGTCAGCAACGAGCAAGTCGTTTATTAGCGATTACTTCAATCGGTGCTTTATTCATCATGTTATTCCTTTTATACATTGAATTCAAAAACCTGAGTTTATCCTTTATTGTTTTATTAAACTTGCCACTTGCGCTTATTGGTGGAATATGGGCGGTAGCGTTTAGTTCTGGTGTGTTGAGTATTGCCGGAATTATCGGTTTTATAAGCTTACTGGGAATTGCCACCCGTAATGGAATATTATTGGTAAGCCGTTTCAGGGCATTGGAGCAAGAAGGGCAACTCAAAGGCATTCCAATGATCGTACAGGGAGCAATGGATAGAATTAATCCGGTTCTAATGACAGCTTTAACCACATCATTAGCTTTAATTCCTATTGCACTTTCTCCTAATACAGCAGGAAATGAAATTCAAAGCCCAATGGCTATTGTTATTTTAGGTGGTTTACTTTCTGCAACTATTCTGAATTTATTACTGGTTCCTGCAGTTTATTATTTATGGAACAGGAAGTAACTAAATGCTGTGTATCTTAAATAGTCAGAAAAAGTTTCTTGGAAGCTTTATATTTATGTGCTAAAATGAGTAGAACCTTACGAAAATTACCCTATAAACTTCCTGAATTTACTTATTCATATAAAATTGATAAAGTGGGTAGAGATGGTTTTTCATCCAAACGATCACCAGATAGAGAGTGGAAAAAAAGACATAATCGTTTGTTGCGGAAACGGCAAAAAGTGTTACTAAGACAAGGGAAAGAATTTATTATCAATAAAAAGTCGCACGTGTGGTTCTGGTGGTAAATTCAAAGGATTTAGTATAGAAAATCTATGATCAAGAAGTATATTAAAACACAACAGTTTTTCAACAGAACGCTTAGAATTCTGGCTTTTCTTGCTTTGCGAAACTATAATCGACTAACCAAATGGGCAACCAGCCTTTCTGCTAGTTTGAATGTTTTTTTGAATAAACCTAAGCAAGCAAAAACTGTTGAAGATTTATCGGCAAGATGGCTCGAAATGATGCCACCCGATGGTCAGGAGTTTTTCAAAATTAGTAATGTAGATAAGACAACTGCTTATACAGAAATTCACTTACATTGTCCACTAAGAGGTTCAGGTGATGCAAAGGCATGCTACCATTTAATGAACTACGATCGGAAGTTAATGGAGAAAGTAGGTGGACAACTCATTGTATTAGAATCGCAATCGAATTCGGGAAAGCCTTATTGTAAATTGGCAATACGTAAAAAAGGTGTTGATACGAGTGATTTAGTTCCGGCGCATGAAAAGTAAGTTAGTCAGAGTCGAAGGCTAAACCTGTATAGATATCATTGATAGGAATATTCAAATCGAGGGTTGCAATATATAAGCTTTCTTCAATATCTCTTGAGCTATTTATTTCCCAAAGTTTTTCACTATGTCTTACAAAAGTTTCAATACAAATTTGTTTTTGATGAATTAGAATATATTCTTTGAAAGAAGTAAGTTTTTTATATTTCTGAAACTTTTCTGTTCTGTCATAGAGCTCTGTTCCTTCAGAAAGCACCTCTATCACTACTGAAGCGTTTTTAATTCCATGTTTATCAAAATCACTTATTTCTATACCATTACAAACCACAAAAACATCTGGGTGTAAGATGCATTTTAACTCGTCTATTGCTAAATGGGCATCGCTATTAAAAGGCTGGCATTGGGTATTCTTTAGTTTATTGGAAAGGGCAACAAATATATTTCCACTTATCATGGCATGCTGGATCGTTCCTCTTGCCATAGAACGAATATTACCATTGAGGTATTCAATTCTTAGTTCTTCAAATTGATATTCTAGTTGATAATATTCTTCTAAAGTGTAATATTTATCCTTTGGAATAATCATAATTTAAAAATTGATGGTAATACAAATTTATCAGATTTCATTCAAATCCAGCCAAATAATATAAAAAAGCCGTGAGCGAAATGCCATCACAAAATGCTTTACTTTTAATAAGTTGTTTAATTTCCTCGACGGTCAACCAATGTATTGAAGCCACCTCATCAGTATCAAAATCTTGTTGGACTTTTATTTCTTCTAATTCGCCATAAACAATATGAATCATCTGATTCGACATACCATTGGAAGGATTATAGGCATAGACTTCTTTCAGGTTCTTACAAGTATATCCGGTTTCTTCATAAAATTCTCGTTGTGCAGCTTCAACAGCAGTTTCTCCCTTATCAATTCCTCCTGCAGGTAACTCCCATTCTACTTGTTGTGTGCTGTAACGGAGCGATTTAATAAAACAAATTTCTTTCTTTGAATTAATAACAATTATAACTGCCGCTGCCGTTGGATAGTCCAATACATGATATGCTTCTATGACCCTTCCTGAAGGCATTTCTACTTTATCGGTGTATAAATTGATCCACTTACTTTCGTAAATCGTTGTTCTTGATAACTTTTTAGGAAGTTTCATTAATGATTTTTAGCAATTTAACGAAGTAGAATGAATAAAATTTGTGCAATCACTATTTTAGAAATAAGTGCGATCGGAAACATCATCACATAACCATACATTGGAATGCGGTTATTGGTTCGTGATTGGGCAAAATCAAGTATTGCCGGTTGATTGGCAACAATGCCTAATAAGAAACTGAAAGGCTTCTTCAAAAATTTATAACCTACCAATAAAATGGAAAATGCTGTAAGCAAGCTGATAACTGCGCTGGCAATGAATATCCAGAATCCTTTGATCGAAAGGCTTTCAAAAAAGGCATTACCAGAACTAACTCCTATACTTGCTAAAAGCAATATCAAACCTATTTGCTGAAGGGTTACATTAGCACTATAAGGCAATGCCCAAACAATGGGACCCGTTCTGCGAATCGCGCCTAAGATCAAACCAACAATTAAAGGACCTCCGGCATAGCCAAGATTAAAATTCAAACTCGATCCCATTGAGATCTGAACAGTTCCAAGCATTAAGCCCATTCCAATTCCCAAACCAAAAGAAAATAGGTTTACCTGACTTGATTTCTGATAAGAATCTCCGAAGAATTTTGATAAGCCACGTAAATCTTCTCGCTTGGCAATAAAGCGGATTCTGTCGCCTAATTCTAAAACAGTTTCACCCTTTGCCAACATTTCAATATCTCCCCTTCTAATGCGGGTAATAACTGCGTCGTACTGTTTATCTATTTCTAAAGAAGCAATCGTCTTTCCCACAACTTCAGGATTGGACACGAAGATATTTCTTGCATCGAATAATCGACGATCGTATTCCAAATGAGAATCTGACTCTTTACCCAACACTTTTATTGCATCTTCTACACTATCATCACTTCCTGCCAACATAACTATATCGCCCATACGGAAAACAGTATCCCATCTGGTTAAAGAAAATTTTTCATTGTGATAAATTCTGCCGAAGGTTACATCCCAGTTATATTTCCGGAATAACTCACGAACAGGAATTTCGCATATTTCAGGATTTGTAATTTCAAGACTCGTACTAGAAAGTGATTCTTCTACCGGGTATTCTTTTTTCAATAATTGCTTCTCCTTCTTATAATCGATCTTCAGAATTTTTTCCATTAAAAGAATAGCAATAATGCCGCCCAAAACGCCCATAGGATAGGAAAAAGTGTAAGCAATTACCACCTCTTCAATGAGCAATTCATTATCAACATCTGTAAGCGTATTAATGTAATCTATAACACCTGCTAATGCTGGTGTATTGGTCGTACTTCCTGCGTAGGCTCCGGTAATGGTTGCTGCTGAAAAACCAAATAGAATAGATAATGCTGCTGCAATTATTCCGGAAAAAATGAGCATTGCTAAAATGAAGCCAAAATCTTTAAGTCCATTTTTCTTATAGCTTTTGAAAAAGGCAGGACCTGAACTTAAACCAATTGAATAAACAAAAAGAGAAAGCCCTAAAAGCAAGATAATTTCGGGGATTTTCAACTCGGGGCTTAAGCCACCAAACGCCAAGCCAGTAAAAAGTACTGCGGCTACTCCTAATGAACTTCCTTTATATTTAATACTTCCGATCAAATAACCTAAAGAAGCCACAGTAAAGAGTAGAAGCAAAGGATATTCGATTAAGTATTGAACCATATTCTGAAATTAAAATACAAAGTTCGGACAGCTTTGATTCAGTTATACTTTTTTCTTTGGAGAAATAGGAAAATAAGTCCTTTAGGATTTCCATGTTAAAATATTTCCTAAATATGCCGTAATTTAGAAATCAGATCATTGATATTTTAACATGGAATTATTCGGCATTAAAGATTTTGACTCGATCCTTGTCTTGGGTATATTGATCTTTTTTGCCTTAATCGAAACGATTTCGGGGCATTTAAAAAATAGTAAACGCAAAGGAAATGACTGGATTCAGGAAGCGGGTAGTTTCTTTTTACTTTCAGGATTTATAAAACCGGCAACTATATTAACAGTTATCTTTTTAGGCAACACTTTATTTGCTAATACAACACATTTCCTTTCATCCTGGTCTATTCTTTTATCCCTTCCCTTTTATTTACTGATCGACGATCTATTACAATATTGGTATCATCGTTCTGCACACGAATATACTTTCTTATGGAAGTTACACAGACCACATCATCAGGCTGAAGAAATGGGTTATTTTGTATCTTACAGAAATGCTGTTTTATATTATCTGCTCATGCCTAATATATGGTGGATGGGTATTTGTACTTTTTTAGGTGGTGGATTAGCGGTTGCCATTGGTTTAATTCTCAAACAAATTGTTATTATCAGTTCGCATAGTACTGTAAAATGGGATGCAGGTATGTATCAACATAATTTCTTTAAGCCTTTTGTTTACCTTTTAGAACGCGTTATTATCACACCTGCTTTTCATCATGGTCATCATGGAAAATCGCAAGTAGATGGCATAAGTGAACCTAATGGAAATTATGGCAATATGTTTTCGATCTGGGATCAGCTATTCGGAACAGCAAAGTTTGCACATAAGTTTCCCAAAGAATATGGTTTACCAATTAACCCAAAAGAAAACTGGCAAGCTCCAATGCTTTACCCACTCGTTCATGCAAAAGAAAACAACAGTGAGCTATCGAAAGGATTTAAGCACGAGGTAACAAGTAGTAACGATGCAATTATTATTGAATTAGAAAAGGGGAAAAATTATTTGTGGTGTGCTTGCGGGAAAAGTAAATGTCAACCCTTTTGTGATGGTTCGCATCATGGTTCAAAGTTTAAACCTGTTTTATTTGAAGCCAAAAGGAATGGTAAGGTCAAACTTTGTAATTGTAAAATCACTAAAAACCCACCATTTTGTGATAACTCACATGAAGCTTTGAAGTAATGTATTCCAAAATAATAAACCCCAACTCATGTCATAGTGAGCCTCCCGAATCTATGACATGAGTTGGGGTTATAAAATTGGTTCTTTTGAGTTTTGAAGCTTCCAAAAAAAGAAAACCAGCACACAGTATATTGCGGCTGGCTGTCCTCCTCTAATTATTCAAAAACTTCATCCGAAGTCGTCATTCAATTGAGTGTTCTAATTACTTAGACGCTTTTGTAGCTTTAGAAACTTTTGCTTTAGGCGCTACCTCTTTGCTTTGTACAGTTTTTAACTGACGCTCTAATTTAGCAATTCTTTTGCTTAATGCTTGGTAATCAGAGTTTGTAGGGATTTCTAAACGACGAACGATAGATTCGATCAACTCAGAAGTTCTTTTTTCAAACTCGTTACGCTTGCTTTCTGTTGAGCTTACGAATTCATCAACGATTTTCTTTCCTTCTTCCTGAGGTACTTTTCCCTGATCTACTAAATCGTTAACAGTTTTTTGTAATTTTTCAGTTGTAGTTGCTACTAATCCAACTCCTGTGTACAATACTTTTTTTACTAATTCTTCCATCTTGAAATAAATTTAAATATTTGAACAATTAATTAATATTATCAATTTGATGGTACAAATTTAAGTTCACTATTTACCATTGTTCAAGTTTTAGCAAAAGTTGGGCTATAATAATTAGCAGAACTATCCTAGGAATATTGCTTTTTACACTTTTATATATACAAGATGGTATAGTAGTATAGTTTTGATAGCAAAAAATGGTAATTTCTTCAACAAAAGGGACCTTTTCGGCTATTTTTTAACTATACTTCATGGTATAGCCGTCTTTTTGCATTCATTTCGTATAGTTGATATAGCTGAACGAACCGTTTTAATACAAACAGATTAAGTAGCTTTGTTAAAATTGATAATTTAAATTGAAACTTAACTGGAACAGAATAAATATATTTTTGCCTTCGATTTACTAAGATCTTATGCTATACTTAGTGTAGTGATTTTTCACTTTCCTATCATTTCCGGAAACAAGTTTTTTGAATATTTATATGATTGTCTGCCCGGAGTTCCTTTGTTTTTTGCACTCAGTGGTTTTTTAATTACCAGAATTTTAATTTCCAATAAAAACAAAAAGAATAAAAAGGTACTTCTGAAAAGGTTTTATATAAGACGCTTTCTAAGAATATTCCCTATTTATTATTTGACAATTTTCTTTCTGCTTTTTGCTTATAGCTCTTATAAGCCTCAATTCATTTATGATCTTTTATACTTATCAAACTTTAAAATTGGTTTTGATGGAAATTATCAGAATACCATAGCTCCACATTTCTGGACCTTAGCCGTAGAAGAACAATTCTATTTGTTCTGGCCAATAACTGTCATTTTATTCAGTAAAGAGTCGCTTAAACTTACAAGTTTTCTATTATTTATTACAGGTGTTTTCAGTTTAATTGGCAGTTATTTTATTTCTCCTTATTGGCTTTTTTTTGTCGATAGAACTATTGGTGGTTTTACCTATATTGGTCTGGGATGCTTTTTAGCTTGTGTTTGTTCAGATGCTAAAATGCTCAAGCAATTCAATAATAACTTTTATTACCTGACTGCTATTCTAAGCATAATTGGTGTTTCAGGTTTTTATTTTTTGAATACGAATATACTCTTTACATTCTTCTTCAGCTTTCTGTTAATCGGTTTTTTGATCTTACTTTCTCTGAAACTGAATGCCTACCAGTTAAATAAATATTGGCTATTAAAACCGTTGGTATTTATTGGTAAAATCAGCTACGGTATTTATGTATTTCACATGTTCATTCCTGACTTATTGAACTATTTCAACTTAACATTTACTGATTACAAGAAAGTGAGCTTATTCAACCTTGGTGTTTTGATCGTATCGGTTATAGTAGCCTCTTTATCCTGGTTTACGATAGAAAGGTTTTTTATTAATCTGAAAAACAAGTTTCCTTATTAATTCAACAATAAACGCCCTGACAGGGTTAAGATCCTACCAGGGCGTTGGTTATTTATTTTGTATTTTTTGTATCAGATATTCAGATAATGCATAAGTGCATCGTAATTTTCCTGAAGATCTTCTTGTCCGGTTGTAAGATCTGCCTGAATAATTGCTTCTGCTTCATAGTCGTAACGTTCGAAAGTCGCTATCAAACGCATTGTTTCAGGCGTGTTTACTTTTAACAAAACACGTACTTCACTAGCTTCAGCATCATAATCTAAAATACTACTCAGTACCTTCGCTTCGTTCGATTCTACGATCTGTGCAATTTCTGCCATTGAATATTTAGCAGCAGGCATGACTAAGGCAATTAACCCACCTTTACCATAAAAAGAATACTGATTTGCCAACGCATTAATAACCATTTGCTGTGTTACCAAGCCCTGATATCTTCCAAGATCATCAACTACGGGTATCGCCGAAAGCTTGTGTTGTTGCATTTTCACCAATAATTCAAAAACAGAATCATTTTTATAGGCTGTGGTTTCGGCACTATTCCACTCAATTACTTCTAACTGTTCATAAAGATCTTCCTGATCTAAAACCTGATATTCTGAAATAATGCTCTGAAGAAATCCTTCTTCATTCACATAAGCCAAATGTTGTATATGTTGCTCGCCCATCCATTCTAATGCCTGAATAAAGGTATTGTTGGGCTTCAATGCCGGAATTGTTTTATTAAGGAGCGTCTGTGCTATCATACTTCAAAAATTTAGTGCGTTAATCTTAGAACACTTGTAAATACCAAAAGTTAAAAAACCAACGCAGTTTCAGGTGATATTTTTTAATCTGTTAAGTTACAAACTTTGCAGAAATTTCTCCAATATACGATTAAAAGTTTGAGGATGTTCCATCATTGGAGCATGACCACAATTTTTTAACATAAATAATTCTGAATTCGGTAATAAGTCGTCAAATTTTTCACCAACAAAAGCAGGTGTAACCTTGTCTTCCTTTCCCCATATTAGCAAGCTCGGCATAGTTAGCTTGTGTAAATGCGCTTCCATATTCTGACGAATAGCTGACTTGGCAGTCAACACCACATTAATCGCTTTCTTACGATCGTTTACAGTCGAAAAAACTTCGTCGATCAATGCTTTACTTGCAACATCAGGATCAAAAAAGACTTCCTGTGTTTTTTTAGTAATATAATCGTAGTCTCCTCTTCTTGGAAACCCATCTCCTAATGCACTCTCATACAAACCAGAGCTTCCGGTAAGCGTAAGGCTTTTTACTTTTTCTGAATGATGTAAGCAGAAAAGCAGGGAAATGTGTCCACCTAAAGAATTGCCTACCAAATTTAGATTATCTAATTGCTTGAAATTCACAAAATCAACGATAAAATCTTTTAAGGCTAATACAGAAATTTCTTCTCGTGGTAATTCATATAAAGGAAGCATGGGAATAACCACCTTGTATTTTTCAGAAAAGTGCTCAATCAAAACAGAGAAATTACTGAGCGCTCCGAATAAACCATGTAATAATAATATTACCTCACCTTCGCCTTGCTCAACGTATTTGAACTTCTCTTCTTCTATAATCTGAAAATCCATGCTTTCTTTTTTAGCGAATGCAAAGGTAGGTTATTGATATTTGTCAATTACATTATTCTTCAATATTTGAATAAGCACCATCTTCTTACTCATAAAAAACCGACATATCCTTTAGCCCCTTTCTTTCAAGTTCAGGAACCTGACAATCTTCGGCAGGATAGCCGACTGGAATAAGCAAGAAAGGCTTTTCATTTACTGGACGATTCAACACCTTTATCAAGAAATTCATAGGACTTGGGGTATGTGTTAAAGAACACAAACCGGCATTATGAATAGCTGCCAATAGAAAACCGGCCGCTAAACCAACCGATTCATTTACATAATAATTTTTGCTCTTATTACCATCTGCATCCAGGTCATACGATTTTTTGAATACCACAATTACCCAGGGTACTGTTTCAATAAATGGCTTATTCCAGTCAGTATTGAAAGGTGAAAGGTCTTCTAACCATTCATCGCTCATTCTACCATGATAATTTTCGTATTCTTCTTTTTCAGCTGCTTCCCGCATTTGCTTTTTAATATCAGGATTGCTCACTGCACAAAATGTCCATGGTTGCTTGTGTGCACCTGAAGGTGCAGAAGATGCCGTTCTAATAATGTTTTCTATAACTTCTTTAGGAACAGGTTTATCTGAAAAATGTCTGATAGAACGACGCTTATCCATTAACTCATAAAATGCTTTTGATCGTTGCAAACTTTCTTCTTCAGAAAAATCGGCAGTTTGATATGGAATGAATTTATGTTCTACTTCACTCATCTTACTATAATTAAATTAGCACAAAGTTCACACATCTTTTAATATATATAGAGTGCCATAAAGACAATTCTGTATTTAATGTAGGATATTTAATAAATATATGGAATTCTGAATAACAATATTCAACTTAAAAATAGAAAAAATAATTTTTTTTGAAATTGCTTGTAACAAAATCGCAGGCTCAATCGTCATGCTTTTGAAATGACTGCTGAAGAGTTCAAATATCAAATTCTACCATTAAAGCAAATGTTTTTCCGCTTTGCTTTAAGTATTGTCAAAAGTGCAGAAGTTGCAGAAGATATAGTACAGGATGTATTATTAAAAATGTGGCAGAAAGCAGATGAGGTAGAAAACCATAAAGCTTGGGGAATGCGTTTGATCCGCAACCTTTCGCTTGATAAATTAAAAGCTTCGCAGGCGAAAGTGGTTGGAATCGCTGATGGTTTCAGTATGGAAACATCCATGCCGAGCCCGTTGGATAATACAATAGGAAAAAACATTTCTTCTTTGTTACAGAAAGCACTCGATAACCTGAATGAACAACAGCGAATGTGTTGGCAATTAAGGGAAATAGAATCGTATAGTTATCAGGAAATTGCCGATACCTGTAATTTAACTTTAGATCAGGTAAGAGTCAATATATTCAGAGCAAGAAAAAGTTTACAGCAACAATTACAAGTATTAAGATCATGAACAGAGCACAAATAGACATATTACTGGAGAAATACTGGAACGCTGAGACCTCATTGGCAGATGAGCAGACTTTGAAAGAATATTTTTCTTACAATGAAGTGCCGGAGGATTTGAAAATGTATCAGGATTTTTTCGCAGAAGTGCAAGAACAACAAATTCCTGTATTGAGTGATGACTTTGATGAAAAGATCATGACTCAGATAGAAAAAGAGAAAGTAGTAAAGCTTAATAATAGTCAACTACGAACACGATTCTGGCAAATTGCTGCAATATTTCTTATTGTTATTGGAACAAGCTTATTCATTATTTCAGATATAGATACTAACTCGAGTGCGCTTTCTAAAGCCGAATATGCTGAAGCCGAGAAAGCATACACAGAAACTAAATTGGCATTGGGTCTTGTTTCCCGAAAACTTAAAAAAGGGCAACGGCCGCTTATTCAACTCGGAAAGTTCAATCAGAATTTTCAGATGAAATTCAAATAAAATTACTTAAGTACTTATAAACCCAAGAATTGCAATTCTATTTAAAACAAATTTAAAATTTACCGATATGAAAAATTTATGGCTTTTAATTACCCTGTTCTTTACCTTGAATATGACTGCTCAAAGTGATGTTTCAGGAAACCCACTGATGTCAAAGTATGGAGGTTCAGATGATTTCACAACCATTAACATCAGTCCTAAGATGTTTCAGTTAATTGCTAAATCTGGTATTGCAGACGAAGACCCTGAGGTTGGAGAAGTAATCAACAATATTAGCAGTCTGAGCATATTAGTTTATGACAACGAGGATAAGGCACCTCGTTCAAGAGCACTCTACGACGAAGCTTTTTCAAGTCTTGTTAACAATAGTTTTGAAGAACTGATGACGGTAAAAGATGGCTCCGACAATGTAAGATTCATGATACGTGAAAATGGCAACCTGATCGAACAGTTACTACTTTTAGTTGGCAGTGAAGATGAATTCGTAATGATCGACATTTCAGGCAATATTGATCTGGAACAAATTTCCAAGCTTTCAAAATCGATGGATGTTGATGGATTCGAACACCTTGAAAAATTAGGTGAGTAAAATTAGATAACTAAAGTTCAAGGCTTTTATTCAATAAAGGTCTTGAGCTTTTAAAACACATTAAAATGAAAAGATATATACTTTGTTTATTGTTAATATGCTTTAGTGTTTCACTTGCAGCACAAGGCGATTTAAGCGCGAATTCACTATTCCGTAAATACAAGCGCAATACCGATATGCGTGGCGCAACCATTCCTGGTTTTTTAATAAAAATGGGAAGCTGGTTTGTAGATGCCGATGAAGACCCTGAACTCAAACAAATGCTTAGTAAGGTAGGCGGTATTCGTTTTTTGGTGAGCGAAGGCAGCGACCAGAAACAAAATGAATTTCTGAATGAAATGAGCCATACACTTTCGCCTGAGTATGAAGAATTAATGACCATTAAGGATGGGGAAGATAATTTCATTATCAGAATAAAAGAGAACAAGGGCAACGTGCAGGAATTGGTGATGCTCGGACAATCAGATGAAGATGCGATGTATATTGTTGTTCATGGAAACTTCCCGATAGAAGAAATTGGTACTTTGGTGCATGGAATAACCGAAGGTGATTTTATTGATTAGAGTCGTTTATAACTGTAGGCTAAACCCCTGTGAGCGTTTGTTTAAATGCTCACAGGGGTTTTATTTATTCAAAATAGAAAGTATAAGATAAACGTAAGGCATAGCAAAAATTACTGCATCAAAACGATCGAGAATACCTCCATGACCTGGGAAAAAGTTACCTGTATCCTTTACTTTCATCTGTCGCTTGAACATAGATTCTATCAAATCGCCCAAGATACCAAAAACGGATGTAACCAATGCTATTAAAGCCCATTCCCAAGCACTATAATAGCTTAGTAATAACGAAGCAATAAATGCCATAAATTGTGTTGACAATACTCCACCAATTGTTCCTTCCCATGTTTTATTCGGAGAAATTTTAGGCGACATTGGTGTTTTACCAAACAAGTTTCCAAAGAAATAAGCACCGCTATCTTGCGCCCAGATCAAAATAAAAAAGGCCACTAAGGTGAGGGGCTGAAATTCGTCGTTCAAATGTGCAATAAAGCTAGAGGCTGACAAAGGAATCGTAATCCATAGGATTCCCAAAGTATTAATACCTATTCTTCCCAACTGATTAGGTGGTTCGGTACGCAATGCTTTTATAAAGAAAATAAGCTGAAGCGGAATAATCGCCTGAAGCCAATCGAGTTCAATAAGGTTTGCACCATATAAAGACAGTAATAAGAAAACAGCTGTTCCAATAGTAATGGTGAATAATTTTTCGGTCCACTGTCGATTCGGAATATTATTCGGCGATTTGGCAGTCATTTCCTGAAACTCATACAAGCCCATTACATTCACAATTCCAAAGATCAGTATAAGTGTATAAGGACTGATATAAATACAAGTCATTACCACTATAATAAAGACTATCCCTGTTGTCAATCTTACCCAAATATCACTCATTAACATTAAATCTTTTCGTAGCAATCAAATATAATGGGATTTGTTTAAGGAAATAGATGTTTTAGTCCTTAATAGTTGTTTTTTAAACTTTTAGGAATAAGTACCCCAATTAGACTTTTATAAATTCTTAAAGTGTTTTTAGAACAGCCAACAAAGTTTCGGCTTTCAAGCGAACTCTATAATTAGGGTTCACATATTGAAACTGAACAATTCCATCTTTTACAACGAAAATAGCGGGAACAGGTAAGCCATGATGTTCTTCACCACTCCATGCTTCAAGATCCAGTTTATAATCGTTTTTATATTTATTGAAAAGTTCATCACCAACCTTCCAATCCAAGCCAAAGGCGGTAATTGCTGCCAATTCTGCATCTGAATAAACAGTGATCTCACTTTCAGAACGAGCGGTCGATTCTTCCAATTTTTCAACCGCATCAACGGTAATCCCCATCATTTTGAATCCAAGTGCTTCTACTTCTGTTTTTATATCGTTCAATTCGGCAAGATGTTGGGTACAATAGCCACACCATGCGCCTCTGTAAAAGATTAAAACACTTGCCTGTTCTTTAGTTACTTCTGACAATAACAGCGATTTATTATCTTGATCTGCAACTGTAACCTCAGGAACGTTCTCTCCGACTTTTAATGGGCAAACATCGAACATATCGTTTTGAGCAGAAAGAATGTTCCCACAAGAAAACAAAGTAAATACTAAAAAGAAAAGATGTTTCATATTAAGATTCATTTGGAAATTTTAAACACAAGCTAATTACAAAGTAATATCAAAATTGTTTTATGGAGTTGGGCTATACGCTATAAAATAGTAATTAGAGTATGTTTATTCTACTCACTTACTTATCAAAGCAACACCGGCAAATATGAGTACAGAAGCGGCTAAATGTTCCCATTGCAAGCCATACTTCCCACTTAAAACAGCGATAATACTGGCAATGATCGGCTGGGTATAAATATATATACTTACTACGGAAGGCTGCACTCGCTTGATCGCAAATATATTCAACAAATAAGTGAAAAAAGTAGCGAAAATGACCACATAGCCTATTGCCCACCAAGCATTCAACGGAATTGTACTGAATGATTGTTCACTGAGTGCCGGATAGTATAAGGGGAATAGAAACAAAAGTGCTATTCCAAATAATAGGCGCAGTACAGTAAATGGCTGATATTTTGTCATTATTGGTTTCACGATCACCAAGTACAAAGCATAAGAACTCGCATTCAAAAAAATCATCAAATCGCCTAACAAGCTAGAAGCACCCGGTGTTTGACTCGTTCGAATAACCAATAAAGCAGCTCCTAAAGCACCTAATATAACACCTGATATTTTCAGGCTATTTAATTTTTCTTTCAGGAAGAAAGCTGAAAATATCAATACCAGAATTGGCACTGTAATCATAATGAGTGAAGCGTTAATAGGACTGGTTAGCGATAGACCTTTAATGAATAACGCAACATTGGCAGAAGTACCCAAAAAAGAACAAGCAATTATTCGTGGAATGTCTTCCCTATCAATTTTTTCCTTTTCAAGAAAAAACTGATATAGCAAGCTAAAAAGCAAAAATGCACCTACTACTCTTACACCAACTAAGGCAAAAGCCGACAAATACTCAGGAGTTGCTTCTTTTACAACTACATAGTTAATCCCATAAAAAAGATTAACAAAAACAAGTGCCAGATGTGCTTTTAAATTGAAGCCGTTTGCTTGCATATTCTCAAAATGGCTGCAAAAGTAGGTTGATTACAGTCTAAAATTTTCATATTCTGCTGTGTAAAGAAAATCATTCTCTTTTCTGATATGTTTTATACATTCAAATTTAGCATGCGCTTCCTGTTTGGTAATTACAGGAAAACCATAATGCGTATTTTTATATTTAAAAGCATCTTTTCCTTTTTCAAGCTGTCGTTTCCGAACGAACTCTTTATGTTCTTCGATTCGTTTTTTAATCAATTCATTCAGAAAGCTACTTCCGAATATCAGATTTTTATCGATGGTTGGATACAGGCTTTTATCCATTTCTATACCTATGCTATTCCGATTGCTGGCAATAGCTGCAAGCGTAGTTGTACCAGTTCCTAAAAAGGGATCCATTACTGTATCTCCTTTCACCGAAAACATATTAATTAGTCGGTAGGGTAATTCAAAAGGGTAAGCTGCCGAACGTTTCCTCGTTCCCGGATCGGCAATCGTTTGTCGAGTACCACGTAAATCCCAAATATCTGAAAACCAAAGATTCCGTTCTTCCCAAAAATAGGCACTTTCTCTGCGGTTTTGTTTATTGGTTTCTTTAGAAAAAATTCGCTTCCCTCCTTTTCTGAAAACTAAAATATACTCATGTTCTAAAGTAACATAAGCCCCCGGAGGATACATTCCCGAACCCATGAACTTATTCGGTGCATTGGTTGCTTTTCGCCATAAAATATTGGGCATATTGCTAAAACCCATGTGCAGGAAAGTCTGAATAATACGTGTATGGTTGGAAAACAGTTGAAACTCGCCATTCAGGGTTCGTGTTGCATCTCCGATATTGATACAGGCAAAGCCTCCCGGCTTCAATACTCTGTTACATTCATGCCAAACACCATCGAGCAATTTATGCATACGTTCAAACGCCTGAGTACCATAACCATTTTCAAGAAATTCGGCAATTACATTATCCTGAGCAGCCATCATTGCATCCCACATTTCGATCATAGGATACGGCGGTGAAGTTACAAGCAGGTCAACACTGTGTTTTTCAAGATGACTTATCTTGGCCGCATTATCGAGTATGAGTTGATGTTGGCTTGTCATATTCGGGTAAAGATAATAATATAGATTTAATCAATTTTTGTCTAAAGATAAATTCGTATATTATACTTTCTCAAAAAACAAATATGCATATCAGGAAAGCAAAAAAGGAAGATGTAAAAGCCATTGTGGCAATGCTTGCGGATGATAAAATACGATTTATACTAAATTAACTCAAGTTGCGATGTATAATGACATTTTTGTACATGGACGACTGTTTAACAGACCACAGACCACAAAACCTTACTCTTTACGATTGTAATGTTTTTTTGTGAACAGTGAACTATTTTATTGTTGACAGTTGTGATTTATCGCAACTTAAATTAAATTACTTCATTATGAAAACTCAACTACTACTACTTTTTACCCTTATTATTTTCTGTGCTTGTAATAATAAATTTCCAAAAAATGCCAACAAAGGGAAATCATTTGACCTTGAACAGAAAACAGATGAATTAGCCCAAAGGTACCTTGAATTAGGTCGTTTTAATGGTAATATTCTGATTGCTGAAAAAGGACAAATTCAATACAATAAAAACTTTGGGTTTGCCAAACATCAAACGGGTGAACGCTTCAGTGAAAAAACTACATTTAAAATTGGTAAACTCTCAAAGCTTTTTATCAATGAATTATTAGAAAGTTGGATCGAAGAAGGTATGTTCAAACCCAAAGACTCACTCTCTAATTACCTTGAAGTTTATAACGAAACAATGTTAATAGAGGATTTACTGGGTAATGATAATGAACAAAATGGTTTACTGAACTTATTTATTGAAGCTATTTCGGAAAATAATTTTGATAATTTATTCAGTGATTTTTGTGCAGCATCTTTATTAGAAAATACCTGGTTTGAACAAGCAAAAGGTAATTCTTTGGCTACCGGACATTTATATCGTTATAATGGTCATGATATTGAATGGTCTGAATCTCCTTTAAGTCAACACCCTGTTTCCTTTACAACAGACATTAAAGCCAGTGCGCTTGATGTATTGAAAATTATTGAACGATCAGAAAATAAGCTATACGAAATAAGCGGCTATTTAGCCGATGATGGTTTTAGTTATGCGCTGGAAAGTAATGAGTCGTTCGTTATATTGGTATTGAGTAATAACAGACATCCTGTTGGGACAGAAATAATCGAATATATAAAAGCTATTCGGAATAATGAAGCTTATTCATTGCCTTTAAAACGAGCAGTCGTTCAGCTTTCAGATAGCAAATTGTTGAAGGAATATGCTGGAACTTATAAAGTAAGCCCTGATTTTAATTTAGAAATACTTACTGAAAATGATAAGTTATATGCCAAGATGGGACCTAATAAAATGCAATTATTTCCTCAATCAGATAATCAATTTTTTATGAAAAATACAGATGCTGCCATTCGTTTTCTAAGAAATGAAAACGGAAAAGTTGATAAAGCCATGATGCTTGATGGCTTTATAGAAGGCAATGAGATCAGTAAGATAAAGTAATCCTAAACAAGCTTACAAAACCAAAGCTTCAGCTGCTTTTTTTATTTCTTCGTTAATGAGTTCGCTAACCTGTTCGGCGTAGCGTAATACTAAGGTATGCGCACCACCATCTATACGCACAAAATCTCCTTTAATGAAATTGATCGGGAAGATCAGATCGTTACGACCATGAATGTGCAGAATATTCTGATCGTATTCTGTTCTATCCCATTTGATCACCTGTCCGACTGCCCATTTGTAAAAATCATCGTCGGTGCTTTCTACCATCGATAAGTACACCTCGAACTCTTCGTAACTCATTTTCCCCACAAATGGACTCGCTACAATTGCTCCCCACTTGAAAAGTTTTGCCGGCATAATATTATGTACCGGAATCATATTCTGCAAGGTTACCCAAAACGGGCGTTCATCGCGATTTTTGATACTCGATAAAAGAATCAGTTTTTTCATTGGCACAATATCGTTGATCTCTGCTGCTAATATGCCTCCGAATGAAAGCCCAACCAATATGCTATTTTCTTTTATATTGAACTCATCGATCATTCGCTGTGCGTAAGCACGTAAGCTTTCATTCTTTTCTGGTTTGAAAACATTACAGAAATGGCGGTTAGCTCCTTTAATATCGAGCATATAAAAAACACGCTCATCTACGCCCAAACCGGGTAAGAAATAAATATCGGGTTTATTGGCATTCATATTCTTATAACAAATTATTACTTCTATAGTTGTAAAGTCAATATAATGGGGAACGCAAAGTTAGGTAATATTTAGCTCCTATAATTATACCAATTATTTTCTAATGGATTTTAAGAAAAGTTGATTTGATACACACCTCAAATTCCTCATTCATTTTTACTTTCTCTAACGGAGTGTCCCTTTGCAAACCAAGCAACTTTGTATAAAATATAATTCACAAGCAAAGGACATTGACGTTCTTGTCAAAAGAACAATGATTTTGGTAGTTTTTGTAGCTGAGGTTAGCTTGTAAGGAAAAGTGTTAATGTTCCACTAATGTCAACTTTGATAGACATAGCAGAGGAAAATCCTATATACTTTAGATTTCAAACGTTTTATTTGTGATGTTTGTGTTTAATGTGAATCAAAGACTCTAAATATTTCTATAGTTAGTTGCAGACCACTATACATCTAATATAATTTGAACAGTAGCGACGAGGCAATGCCTCGTCGCTAACTCTATTTTTCAACCAACCAAACAGTTTTAAAGTAAAATGTATAGTGATGAGAGTTAGTTGACATGTTTATTAAACTTCCATATCTAATCAAAAGCTTTTTCCAAAGTACTTACTTTATCCTTCTTTATTTTACTATAAATAAACCAATTAAAGTATTTCACCATTTCTGGTAAAATTTGTGAAAGCTTTATTTCAGAATATTCATTTACATTATTTTTATGAAGCTTAGCATTTCTATATTCATATGTTTCCTTAGCTATTGAGAAATAATATTCATTCCATATTGATTCATTCTTTTTTGAAAAAAGATTATCAATCACTTTTATGATTTCTAAAACTGCTGGGCTTTTGATACTTTTTTTATTCTTGTTTAAGAATTTATAAAATTCATTTTCATTATCAATAATATCGTATGAAATATCTAAACCTGTTTTTGAAGACGAAACATTAAAAGGATGAAAAATATTGGATAACATTTGTTTTAAATATCGACGAACAGCGATTCTATTTTTAGTTTGGATTTTAGCAAAAGTTGATTGAATATTTGATTTAATTAAGGCCTCTAAAAAAATCCAGTATAAAGTGATGCTTTTATTATACTGCGCTTCCCATAATTTAGGTAAGTGAAATAAGTATTCATCCTTTGCTTCTGTAGAAATTTCTGAAAGAACAGATATCATGTTGACATCATATTTATCTTGAGATAAATATTCTATATTAAGAAATGAATAAGAAAACCCACTAAATTCTTTTAAAGTTTCACAATACAAATAGTTTGACTTTTCCAAGTAAATATGTTCATTTGAGTTTGTACATTTTAATTTAAATTCAAGTAATTCTTTATTGATTATCTCAATTGCTTTTGAAACTGCAACTTTTTCATCAATATATTTCAATTTAATAAAGCATAAAATATGTTTTTTTCCTCTAAAAAAAATTTCTTTGACTTTCTTTTTATTGAATTCGTTAATAAACCCCTTTGTCAACATACTTTTTTTAACGCTACTACATATTTTATGTTTATAAGATAAAAACGTAACATTATTTACTTTATAACAGAAATCACTTTCATCTCCTCCTACTGGGAAACAATTGTTAATTTTAAAGAAAAAGTATTGTTCTTTGAATCTTATTACTTCTTTTAATTTATAAAATTGATCCCGAAACAAACCTGATTCAGTTTCAACAATTATTTTATCCTGAAATATTTTTTTTAGTGATTCTTTTGAGTAGCCATCAAGTCTTAAATCAGCAACAAGTAAACTAGTTAATCTGTTTATATCCTTTTTATGGAATCTTAATTTATGCTTACATATTACAAATGAATATATACCATCAACTAGTATATTTCTGAAGTTTTCTAGTAAGTCTCTCTTAACTAACTCTAAAACATTTTTAAACTCGTAAGTTTTGATTACCGTAAGTGATTGCCAAACTATTGAGTTATTCGAGTTTACACTTCTTGATTTTTCATTAAAATGTCTCTCAACCAAAGGTTTCAAATCATTAAATGTTTCAAATGACTCTCTTAAATCTTCTATAAATGGACGTAATTGATTTAAATGATTATCAATATATTGATTACATTTTTTAGGGTTATTCTTTAGCTGAAAGAGTATTTTATCAACTAAAGATAAAGGTGTATCTAAAGGATAAATTGGAAGAAAACCTATAATTTCATTTACAAAACTAAAATACTCCACGAAATAATTCATCTTTTCCCCTAAATTAGGATTGAGTTCATTATACATAAAATGTAATTTCATGATTCTACAAACTGGAATATATATAAAATAGTTCTTTTATTCAAAATTCTGTTTCGTTTCACAAAAAGTGCCTCTCTATTGCTTAATATAGACTGCTTGAAAATGGAAAAGCTGTTCAAAAGGGAGAATTTGTGAAGCAATAGAATACCGCAAAACGTATGTCTATTGCTTGCGGGTCAGGAGACCAGCAAGGAGATGGGAATCTAATACTCCCTGTAATTTATAGATTCTTCACTTCAACTTCGCAAAGCTTCGTTTCGTTTTGAATGACCAGAACAGATGTTGCATTGGCTATAAAAACCAGCGTATTTCTTTATTCAAAGTCAACTAGCTTCGATATTTAATCAAATGAAAAACCTATCAGGTCAAATCCTAAAAAACGATACCATAAATTACAGTAATCCCTTTTATTACAAAGACCTGATAGGTTGAAGGTAATTCTGCCCCACGTTGGTTATTGCACTACAGCCTTTTCTTTGTTAGTTTCTATGAAATAATTCGAGTAACAGAGTAACATTATCAAGTTGTTAAGTTTATGGCTAATTGAACGGGTTGAAGATTTCAGCATTCGCCAAAATGACCAGAACAGATGTTGCATTGGCTATAAAAAACAGTGTATTTCTTTATTCAAAGTCAACTAGCTTCGATATTTGATCAAATGAAAAACCTATCAGGTCAAATCCTAAAAAACGATACCATAAATTACAGTAATCCCTTTTATTACAAAAACCTGATAGGTTAGAGATAGAATGATTATTTAGCTATTCTTGTATTATCTGTTAACCCCTTTCCCAAATAATGCAAACTGAAATCTGTCGATCAGTAAGTACATAACCGGAACCATAATCAGTGTTAAGAAAGTAGCGAAGGTTAAACCAAAAATAACCGTCCATGCCATTGCTCCCCAGAAAGCTACGGTATCACCTCCCATATAAATATTCGGGTCGAAATTGTTCAATAAACCAAAGAAATCGATATTCAAACCAATCGCCATAGGAATCAAGCCCAGAATAGTCGTGATCGCCGTTAATAAAACCGGACGTAAACGGGTTGAACCACCTCTTACAATCGCATCTACGACCTGAGCTTTGGTCTGACGAACATCGTCAGGTAAATTAAGTTCCTCGCGCTGACGTTTACGCACCAAATTCGTGTAATCGATCAATACGATTGCATTGTTTACAACAACCCCGGCAAGGGAGATAATTCCAATACCTGTCATTAGAATAACAACATCCATTTGTGCGAAGAAATAGCCCAAGAATACACCAATGGTACTGAATACCACCGTTAAAACTATAAGGAATGGCATAGCTATGGAATTGAACTGCATTACGATTATCAGGAATATCAGGAATACCGCGATCAACATGGCATTCATCAAAAAGTTAGCAACGCTCGCATTTTCTTCCTCCTGCCCGGTGAACTTTATGGTATAACCATCAGGAACTTCATAATTATCCATTACAGATTTCAATTCATTAACCAATTCACCACCATTATATCCTTCTAATAAATTTGAATATAAGGTTACCATACGTTCCTGATCTTTACGACGAACAGAACCTAAGGTAGAACTCAACTCGGTAGTTGCTATTGTTGAAACCGGAATCTGCATATAACGCCCCATGTTCTGATTCATGAAAGATATTTGTTGATTCAGAACTGTTTCCGGATCGTAGCGTTGTTCCTGATTAAAGCGTAACATGATCGGGTATTCATCTTCACCCTGCTTGAATTTAGAAACTTCTTTTCCGAAAATAGCTGTACGTATATCACCTGCCACCTGAGCGGTTGATAAACCAAATTCTCGTACCTGCGCACGATCTAATTTCACCAATAATTCTGGCTTATCCAGATCAACATCCAGCTTTAAGTCTTCATAACCAACAACACCCGATTCATCCAAAAAGGTTTTTACTTTTTGTGCCTCATCAATTAGTTCTTCAAAATCACCATCACCAGTAATTTCAATATTTATCGGCGGACTTTGTGGTGGCCCATTGGCTTCTTTTCCAAGCGTTATCGTTATTTCATCATTAAAATCAGAAGTTGCTTCTCTGATCTCTTCCATGAGTTTATTGGTAGAAACACCTCTTCTCAACTGGAACTCTTCAAAGAAAACTGAAATCCTTGCTCGATTTGGAGTATTTCGACTATCGGCACGTTGTGGATCGCCAGCACCCTGACCAACATTCGCCATTACTGCCTCGACCATATAATCGTAAGGTTCCAGAATTTCCAGGACTCTGTTTTCCAACTCATTTGCCAATTTATTGGTTTTCTCTACGTCGGTTCCTATAGGAAATTCAGCATACACATAAACTTGTAAAGGTTCATTATCAGGCAATAGTGTTCCTCTTTCAAACAAAGGACCAACGATGGTTGACATTACAAACATCAACAATGCAATCGTCCCACCAAAGAAAGCCAATGGCATAAAACTCCAAAGCGAAAAACGCAATACTTTTTCGTAGCCTTTTTCGAGTGCCGGCATTGCATATTTATTAAACAAACGGGTTAACGGCGCGAACAAATAATTCTGAATCAGAATAAGGGCTGCAATAATCGCCATAAGCGATCCCAGCCAAGTAATTTTTGCCTGATATGCAGCAATACTTAATATTGCAAAAATGGCAAAATAGATCAGTATTTTAAGGTGTGCTGTTTTCTCTCCTTCTTTTTCAACTTTCATAAAAGTAGCACACAGTACGGGGTTTACCACTAATCCTACAAATAAAGAAGAAGCCAAAACCAAAATCAGGGTAATGGGAAGATACTTCATAAACTCACCCCAGATATCGTTCCAGAAAAGTAGTGGTAAAAAGGCTGCTAAGGTTGTAGCTGTTGAAGCAATAATTGGCATAGCTACCTCTCCTACGCCTTCCTTTGCCGCTTGCTTTGGTGGCACTCCTTCTTCCATGAGTCGGTAAATATTTTCGACGACTACAATTCCGTTATCTACCAACATTCCAAGTGCGAGAATGAGTGAAAATAATACCATCATATTCATGGTTACGCCCATGAATCCGAGCATCATAAAACCCATTAACATGGAAAGTGGAATTGCCACACCTACAAAAAGGGCATTTCTGAAACCTAAAAAGAATAATAATACTAAGGTTACTAATATTACCCCTGAGATAATTGAATTCTCAAGGCTATCAACCATCATTCGCGTTTGCTTAGAAGTATCATTGATCAATCTTACTTCTAAATTCTGCGGAAAAGTATTGATCTCTGCATCTTCGATTATTGCTTTTATTTTATCGGAAGCATCGAGTAGGTTAGAACCAGTTCTTTTAAGAACATCTAAGGATACAACAGGCATTTTATTCGTTCGGGCATAACTAGCTGTTTCTTCGTATCCATAAGTTACGCTTGCTATATCTTTCAGGTAAACATTCCCTCCACGATTCTTTATAAGAATGTCCTTTATTTCGTTTACATTCTTGAATTCTCCTAATATGCGGACATTTCTTCGCATGCCACCTTCAAGTAAATCACCACCTGAAATGGTCATATTTTCACGTCCGATTGCTTGTTCTATATCGTATAAACTTACCTGACGTGCCGACATCGCATGACTGTTCACATTGATCGATACTTCTTTTTTCTGTACTCCCCGTATATCGACTTGCTTAATTTCAGGTAATTTCTCTATTCTTTCCTGAAGGAATTCAGCATATTCGTTCAATAGATCGATATCATCAAAACCTGAAAGATTGATATTGAGTACCGGCATCAGGTTAGGATCGAATTCTTTCACCATCGGTTCTCTATCCAGATCGGTTGGTAAAGTTGCTTTATCAATGGCATCTTTTACGTCGATCATTGCCTTATCGGCAGGAATATCCATTCTGAATTTCACTTCTATACTTGAGAAATCCTGAATAGAGGTTGAAACGATCTCATCTACTCCTGAAATGGCACCTAGTTCTTTTTCCAATGGTCGGGTAATCAGGTTTTCCATATCGAGTGGCGAGTTACCCGGATATACTGTTGAAACGAAAAACTGCGGAATTTTTATCTCCGGAAAGTTTTCTTTAGGCATAGAACTATATGCCGACCAACCCATAACTACAATCAGGAAAATAATAACGAAAATACTCGTTGCATTATCGATCGAAAGATTGGAAACAGGGAAATAACGTACAATACGGCTTTTGGTATCTCTGTTATTGCCTTCTTCAACGAGCACTTTTTTATCTTCTCGCTTTACTTCTCTTACCGTTTCTTCCTCAACAGCAATTCCATTAGTATTTTCTATTTCCGGGTTTATGTCTTTTATTTCTTCCATAACCTATTTGTTTTTTGGAATTAAGCATTCAAGTACTTACTGTACTTTAACCAAATCACCGTCTTTCACTGCTGACCTACCTTCTGCAATAATTATTTCTTTTCCTTCTAAACCAGATTCTACTATTGTTTGTCCGTTTGAAGAACGACCGATCTCGATTCTTACTTTTCTCGCAATTGTATTATCACGATCTTTTTTCACAATAAATACGTAATCACCTTTTGTATCTTGTTTGATCAGATTTGTAGGAATGGTTACTGCATTTTCTTTCTCATACTCTTTGAGCTTTAACATGGTAGTCATGTTCGGCTTTAATTTTCCACCTTTATTCGATACATCTGCTTCGATCGAGAAAGTTCTGTTCATAGGGTTCATCATTGCTCCGATCTTAGAAACCCTTGCTGTCGTTTCATATTCAATAGCAGGAATTTCTACTGCGATCCTTTGTCCTTTTTTAACTGATTTCAAATAATTCTCAGCAATATTCGCCACTATTTGTACCCTACTCAAATCGAACATAGTTACTACGGGCATTCCGGGGCCTGCCAGTTCTCCCTGCTTTATATTCACCATTTCTACAACACCTGTTGCCGGAGAGTAAACATTTGTTTTTCCTAAATTCACCTGTACAGACGCCAGCTTTTTTTCAAGACCTTCAACATTGTTTTTCGCCTGAAGATATTCCAATTCAGCACCGATACCCTGCGCCCACAAACGCGCTCTACGTTCATAAACATCGCGTGCCAATGCCAAGCCGGTTTCGATCTCAGCAATGCCTGAAGTAATTTGTGAATCATCAAGTTTAGCGATCAGATCACCTTTTCTTACATAATCTCCTTCTGAAACATTTAAGCTGAGTACACGACCACCTAATTCAGAAGAAGCAACGAAAGTACCTTTGGTGGCAATACTGCCCTGTACCTCTATAAATTCCTGATAATTTTCTACTCTTGAAGTATCTACTGTTATTTTCAATACTTTAGGCTTTTTCTTTGCTTGTGGATCTTCTTTTTCGATCTTTTGTTCCAGTTCAGCAATTTCTTTTTTAAGTTTATTGAACTCAACTTTTTGCATTTTGAGCCATTCTTTTTTACCCTCTAAAGTTGAAAGGTCGGGTTTTTCTTCACCTCCACACCCTACTATAAATAATGTAAAAATTAAAGTTGTAAGTATTGTTAGTTTGTTCATTTTATTGCGTTTTCATTTGTTATCACCCATCGAGCATCTTCCATTAACGATAATCAATCTTAGTATTTCCCCATTGCCTTATTCAGGTCGGCTTTTGCAACAACCAGGTCATATAAAGTTTGAATGTACGATTGTTGTGTTTGGAATAAGGAAGATTCGGCTTGTGTTAGTTCGAGGCTACTTCCAACACCTTCATTATATTTTATTAAGGCTACATCGTAAATTTTCTGAGCCAATTCTAAATTCCCTTTTTGGTTCTTTACTGCTTCCTGCGAATTGGTATAGCTGATACTTGCGTTTTTATACTCCAATTGATAAATCTGTTTCAAGTATTCTTTGCCTAGCTTGATTCTTTCTGTATTTACCTTTCGCTGTGCTACCTGATATTTGGTTTGGAATCCATCGAAAATAGGTACTGAAACGAACAAGCCTATGGTTGTAGCCGGAAACCATTTATTCTGAAAAAGGCGAAAATCATTTGCCTGATATTGCCACTGGTGTGTTGCGTACAAAGCTACTGTTGGATAACGTTGCGACTTAAGTCGTTTCTCATCAATTTCATTCAATTGTTCCTGAATGCCGAGTACTTCGTAATCTTTGCGATAATCTTCTAAATTTTCTGGACTAATAAGTGTAATCTCTTCATTAATAAAGTCGTTTAACTCATTACTCAGTTCAATTTCATTACGCACATCGTAACCCATTTGAAATTTGAGTAATTCGCGTGCTAAAGTTGCCAATCTTACTACGCTTTCCTGCTGAATTTTTAAATTCGATAAAGAAAGGTCGATTCTATCGACTTCCAGCTTTTCTATAAATCCGTTTATATAGAGTTGTTCTAACTCATTTCGTAGTTTACTTAGGTTAGTTATATTCTTATCAAGGATTTTATCATTCTCATCGGCGATCAGGCAGTTATAATAAGCTTTGATTACTCTGTCTGTAATGTCACTTGTTCCTGCTTCTTTTTGCTTTTCCGATAATTCGACATACATTTTTGCGGCTTGTAATCCGTATAAATACGAGCCACTGAACAACAACTGATTCAATTCGAATGAAGGCGTAATATTATGCCTTTGTACAAAAGTTGCTTCTTGTTCTTCTCCCGGAATAATTCCACCTTCGGGGGTAATCAATGTAGCACCAAAAAAATTACCATTCTGGTCAGAAAGGGGCATTCCGTTTTCGCTTACAACTAAACCTGATTGTGGTGAAAAATCGCCTGGAAAAATAGTTTTAGGTCTTACTGCCCATAATTGATAATTGGCAGAAAAGTCTAATTTGGGTAATCCTGTAGCAACCAACTCTCCTACCCTTGCTTTTGCTTCCAGAATATTCAGGTCTGCCTGAATACCTTCAACATTGTGTGTTAAAGCATAATCTATTGCTTCCTGAAGACTGAAAGTGCTTTTAGTAGATTGCATTACTTCATCTACTGTTGTTTTTTCAACTGCTGTGCTATCTTCCTGTGCAACGGCACTCAGAGAAACAAAGAATAAAATATATAGTAGCTTTTTTTTCACTAGGCGCTTGTTTTGTTTTGATTTAAAGAATTCAGGTATTGATTGAAGTAAGTTTCTCCTGTTTCGCTTGCTACACCATGAATATGGTATTTCAATAACTCGATATAAACATCGGCTTTACTGAAGTAGGCTGGAAAAACATTAATATCGATAATAGAATCAATTTTAGATACATATAATCTGGTAATAATTTCTATATTGAAATCATTACGATACCAGCCTTGTTCAATTCCTTTCTCTAGATTTGTTTGAATAGTCGAAGCGATAAAAAGTTTGTGTTCTTCGAATAATTCCCATGTTTGTGGATATAATCTTTTCAGATCATAAGCTCCTGTGGGATTTACCTGACGTAAGTGCTTTATTACATATCGTCCTATTTCTACAAATTCTTCGATAGCATTTTTGTCAACATCTGTAATTTCGTCAATCGCCTCTTTTTCCATTTCTATATAGAACTCAATGGCTTTGTGCACCATATCTGCTTTATTCTCGAAATGCAGATATAGTGTTTTTTTAGAAATACCCAATTCCTGTGCTATTTGCTGCATGGTTACTGAACGTACCCCTAAACGCATGATGGAGGGAATGATCCGTGCTAATATTTTCTGATCTTCATTCATAAAACTTTCGCAAAGTTATTCCATATAAACTTAGGAAACTTTAAAAAGTTTCAAAGTTTCCATAAAAAAATTGTTAAAACTTTTTTCGTATTTGTATCGTTTAAGAGGTAAAAACTACAAAATGGCAGCTATATCATTGTTTATCAAGACTTTTAATACAGCGTTTTTTCTCGAGAAGAGTATTGTTGTAGAAGAAATTCTTGATCTATGTATTTAGAGTATGTTTAAAAAGAAAATCCCGACAAGAAAAAATCTTATCGGGATTCATAATATTTTATTAAAAATAGAATTGCCTACTTAGTACTAGGTGCATCTCCACAATTCTTATCATCTTCATATACTTTCAGCTTCTCTTTCAAGTCTTTTCTAGCAAAGAAAATACGGCTTTTAACTGTACCTAATGGTAAGTCTAAGTCTTCTGCAATTTCCTGATATTTGAAACCTTTGTAGTGCATCATAAAAGGAATTCTATATTCATCGTTCAATTCTACGATCGCTTGCATAATGTCTTCCATCATGAAGTTCGACTCTGAACGGTTTGCGACTGTACTTTTTGAAGAGTTAGCATTGATATAGTAAAGATTATCGGTTGTATCAATAATTGTTTTACGTTTAACTCTTCTTCTATAACCATTAATAAAAATATTCTTCATTATGGTAAAAAGCCAGGCTTTCAGGTTAGTTCCTTCCCTAAACTTATCTTCATTTGTTAATGCACGGTATATCGTTTCTTGAACAAGATCATTAGCATCTTCAACATCTTGAGTTAAATTAATTGCAAAAGGTTTAAGGTTCGAAGAGAGACCAACAACAGTTGAGGTAAAATCTTTAATTATAGCCATTACAAGTAATTTTGTTTAAACTTCTGCTAATATAACTTAAACAAGTTAAACTACCCACCTTTTTGTGTAATTTTAGCAAATAAATATTAAACAAAGTGTTTTTGCTTACTTTTTTCCCCTTACACCTTCAAGGATTTAAAGTCCTTGAAGGTGTAAGGGGGGAACAAAAAAGACCGATTCACTTTTTGTGAATCGGTCTTGAAAATTTTAGGTCAGTAAATAATTAGCTGATAATATCACATCCCATATATGGGCGAAGTACATCAGGTACTACAATACCTTCAGGTGTTTGGTTATTTTCTAAAAGTGCAGCAATAATTCTTGGTAATGCCATTGCACTTCCATTTAAGGTATGTACCAAACGTGTTTTTCCGGTTTGTTTATCTTTAAAACGCGTTTTTAATCTGTTCGATTGAAACACTTCAAAGTTAGAAACCGAGCTTACTTCCAACCAACGATTTTGTCCGGCAGAAAATACCTCAAAATCATAAGTTAAAGCTGAAGCGAAAGTAATATCACCTCCACATAAACGCAAAATACGATAAGGTAGATCCAATGCACTTAGTAATGATGCTACATGCTCCATCATATCGTCTAATACTTCATAGGATTTATCGGGATGAACGATCTGAACGATCTCTACTTTTTCGAATTGATGAACACGATTCAAACCACGCACATCTTTACCATAAGAACCTGCTTCACGTCTGAAACATTGTGAATGACCAGCCATTTTAAGGGGTAAATCTTCTTCTTTCAATATCTCATCACGAACGATATTGGTAATCGGTACTTCGGCAGTCGGAATTAAAAACAGATCATCATCTGTTACATGATACATCTGTCCTTCTTTATCGGGCAACTGTCCGGTTCCGAAGGCACTTTCTTTATTTACCATTAAAGGCGGGATGTATTCGGTATAACCTGCCTCAACAGCACGATCGAGGAAAAATGCCACTAAAGCACGTTGAAGTTTAGCTCCTTTTCCGTAGAAAACCGGAAAGCCTGAACCCGTTAATTTATTTCCGTATTCCAGGCTCATTAATCCGTATTTCTCCAGTAATTCCCAGTGTGGTAAAGCATCGTCTGAAAGCTTAGGTTTTTCACCGTCTTCTCTAACTACTTTATTATCTTTATCTGAGTTTCCACAAGGAACACATTCGTGTGGAATATTAGGCAATAACACTAATTCATCGGTCAACATGCCTTCAATTTCCTTCATTTTCTCTTCCAGCAGTTTGCTTTGTTCTTTCAAACCTACTGTTTTTGCTTTAGCAATTTCGGCTTCATCTCTTTTACCTTCTTTATAAAGCATTCCTATTTCCTTGGATAGCTTATTGGACTCTGCTAAAACACCATCTAGACGAGTTTGTAAAGCTCTACGCTCTACATCGTGTTCAATAATTCTGTCGATAATTTCACTTGCATCGAAGTTTTTAATTGCAAGTCGTTCTTTTACAAATTCCGCTTTTTCGCGGATTAAAGTTATCGGTAACATAGTTTAAAAGAGTTTTGAGTTATGGGTTATGAGTTATTCTTACTCATAATTCATAACCCATATCTTTAATTTAACCATTCATTGAAATAAGGAACTCAGCATTACTTTTTGTTCCTTTCATATTTTGCTTAATGAATTGCATTGCTTCTTCGGTATTCATATCGCCCATGTGCTTTCTAAGAATCCACATTCTATTCATTGCATCTTCTCCTAACAAAATATCTTCGCGTCGCGTTCCGGATTCGATAATATTTACTGACGGATAGATACGTCTGTTTGATAAACGACGATCTAACTTCAGCTCCATATTACCGGTTCCTTTGAACTCTTCAAAGATCACTTCATCCATTTTCGAGCCAGTATCTATCAAAGCTGTTGCTAAAATCGTTAATGAACCACCATTTTCGATATTACGTGCTGCTCCGAAGAACTTTTTGGGCTTGTGTAATGCACTTGATTCTACACCACCGGAAAGTACTTTACCAGATGAAGGTGCAACAGTATTGTGTGCACGTGCCAATCGGGTAATCGAATCTAGAAGAATAACTACATCGTGTCCGCACTCAACCAAACGCTTTGCTTTTTCAAGGGCAATATTTGCCACCTTAACATGACGGTCAGCAGGTTCATCAAAAGTTGAAGCTAATACTTCTGCATTAACACTTCTTGCCATATCGGTAACCTCTTCCGGACGTTCATCGATCAATAAAATGATCATATAAACTTCAGGATGGTTTTCAGCAATTGCGTTTGCAACATCTTTTAATAAGAATGTTTTACCTGTTTTCGGTTGTGCAACGATCAACCCACGCTGACCTTTTCCAATTGGAGAAAACAAATCAATAATCCTAGTTGTAAGTTTATTGTTTCTAGTTTCCAGATTGAACTTTTCGGTTGGGAACAATGGTGTCAAATAATCGAAAGGAATTCTATCTCTTAGTTCTTTTGGTTCACGCCCATTGATCGTTTCCACACGTAATAAGGCAAAGTATTTTTCACCTTCCTTTGGAGGGCGGATCATACCAGCCACCATATCACCTGTTTTCAAACCAAATAATTTAATCTGTGAAGGTGATACATACACATCATCTGGTGAAGAAAGGTAATCGTAATCGGCTGAGCGAAGGAATCCGTAGCCTTCCTGCATCATTTCCAGTACACCATGCCCTGGTACTACACCATCGAATTCCAGATCGAATATTTTATCGCGTTCCTGTGCATTTGCTCTGCGTTCGTCGCGTTTAGCTTTTCGTTCTTTATAATTGTTATCACGTTCGCGAGTATCACGATTATCACGTTCGCGACCACCATTATCTCTTTCACGCCCTTTTCCATTGCTTTCTTTAGGGGTGTTTTCTTTTTCATCAGACTTTTCAGTTTCCTGCTTAGTTTCAACAGTCGCTTTTTCGTCTTTATTATTGATACGTTTTCTTTTACGTTTATTGGGGTCTTCTTTCTCTTTTACCTTCTCAGTTGGTTTTTCTTCTACTTCACTGAAAAGATCCTGAACTTCAAGAATACGTTGGATTAAGTCTCCTTTTTTAATACGTTTGTAGCTTTTCAATCCTGCAGATTCCGCAATATCGTGCAGTTCAGTGAGCAACATGTCTTTTAGTTGCGCTTCGGTGTACATAAATATATAAGTTTGATTAAAATGGGGTTTGAAAAATTTAGTAAATTATAAAGGGAATTTATAAGTTGAACTACATAAGAATTGCCAGAATTGGCGTATGTAGCTTGCCTTGTTTTAAAAGACGGTGCAAGTTTACAGCATTTTATTAATACTTCCAAGTATAAATACAGAATATGATAAATTTATAAGAATGCCTGGAATTTCTCTTATTAATTTTCAGTTATATTAACAAACATTTCTGCATAAAATGAAATTAGTGATAATTTTCGGACCATCTGCGGTGGGTAAAATGAGTGTTGGAGAAGCATTGGCTAAAATTACGGGTATGAAATTATATCACAATCATATCTCTATCGAAGCTGTGCGTCCGATCTTTGATTTTGGTACGCCTTCTTTTAATAAGTTAGTTACGCTTTTCCGTATGGAAACGATGAAAGAAGTAGTTAAAAGCGATCTTAACGGATTAATTTTTACTTTTGTTTGGGCTTTGGATTCGTCTTCTGATGTTGAATATGTAAACCGGATCGCAAATATTTTTGAGTCGGAAGGAAAGGAAGTGTTCTATGTGGAATTAGAAGCAAGCTTGGAAACACGATTGGTTAGAAATACACATGAAAAGCGCTTATTGGAAAAACCTTCAAAACGTGATACTGATACTTCTGAACGCATTCTATATGCTGAAAGAAAGTACCAATTAAATACCAAGCCCGGTGAATTTGATCGAGCTAATTATTTAAAGATCAATAATGAGCATTTAAGTCCTGAAAATGTAGCAGAACAGATAAAAGTATTTTTTAAGTGGTAATATTTTTGCTATCTTGTTTTCATGAAGAATAGTAAGCTTATTACATTTCTTAAAACGCTTTCCTCAGCCGAAATGAAAGAATGGGGAAAATACATCGAAGCCAATTATAGTAAAAAAGCTGAAGATGCACTAGCTCTTTTTGATTATTTGAAAAAGTACCACCCAGAGTTTGAAGATAAATTTATCGAGAAAGAGCGGATTGCCAGAAAAATTTATAAAAACGATACAAATGCTATCAAGAAGATCGATAATATCATGTATAAGTTCTGGAATTTTCTGGAAGGTTATATTATTCAAAAGGAGTTAGAGGATAGCCAAAAGTTACAAGATTTTCTTCTATTAAAAGCTTTAAAAAACCGAAAACTCGATAAGTACTTTTTCAAAAAGGTTGATGAATTAGAAAACGATTGGAAAGGTAATAATTATCGCGGAGCGGATCATATTTTCGACCTGTACAAACTAAAAAAAATAAGAATATCGCACCCTAATTATGTAGATAGAACGAGTACTTCTTTTAATACTAAAAGTCTGATCAAAGAAATCGAACAGCTTTACTTAGCAGTTAAATTACGCTTATCGCTGAGCGATTTCATGGCACATGGCTATATCAAGGATACTAAAGAAAAGTCTTTTGAATTACTCTCATTAGATTATCTGAACGAATTTGTATCTGAAAATAATGAGACACATAATATTCATGTAAATATTTATAATGGCCTGCATAATGCTTACAGTGGTAAAGCAGATTCTTACGAACGTTTAACAGAACTAAAAAAAGATCTATTCAACCATTATGATTCTTTTACTTATGATGAACAACATGATATAGCTGATAACTTATCGAATTTATTCTTTTTAAAATATAGAACCGGAACACTCGAAGCGATCAACGATTTGTTTGAGCTGAACAAATTTTTGGTTGATAATAACGTCATTAACCACGAAGGTTATATCGTTGCACATACTTTTCAGAATATCGTAAACGTGGCTTGTGGTGCGCAACAAACCGAATGGGCAGAACAGTTTATTGAAGAAAAGCAACATTTCTTAGAAGAGAATTTCAAAGAAGATATCGTTGCTTTATCAAAGTCTTCTGTTTATTTAAAGACCAAAGAGTACGAAAAAGTATTGGATGCTTTAGCCACTATTAAATTCAAGAACGTATTTAACAGTGCATTTGCCAGAGCCATACAATTAATTGCCTATTTTGAATTGGATGATTACGAAGAGTTATTCATTAATCACCATAAGTCCTTCAGTTTATTTCTACTTCGTAATAAAACCCTTTCAGAAGAACATAAACGATCATTCAGTAATTTTATTCATTTCACAAAACGCTTATTTGAAAGTAAGTACACCAGAAATACGGATAACCAAGCATTAAGGGCAGAAGTTATTGCTTGTAAACAAATTGTATATCAATCGTGGTTATTGGAAAAGGTGACATAATAAAAAGGCTGTCTCAAAAATAGACAGCCTTTTAAAAATAGTGTTCTTTCAAATTTTCATAGAAATACTGGTAGCATAAAGATTCAAAATCATTAAAGCGCCGCTTCTTGTATTAATAAACCTTTGTTAGGCTCAGGTATTATTTGCAGGAAACCAGTGGTTGTTCCACCTCCACCAACTTCATTACCATGAATACCGGGATAAGCTCCTGTTTTAGTATTTCCTTCAGTCGTATTCGCTTTTTTAATCGCGCCGGGATAAGCGCAGATGTCGAGCGGAAAAGCAAATCCCAAATACTTCTTATAACAGCTATATACATTTTCACTGATTACATCATCTTCCTCTAACGATTTATTCGACTGAATTGTAAAACTATAGTTTTCTGTTACAGATCCACCACCTTTTACATTAAGTAATGTAGAATAATGCAGCAATATATTGAATTCAATATTCTTACTTCCAAGAACGCAGTGTGGAACCTGAAAGTCTATGCAATCTGTAAATGATTCATCCACATCTGTTACAGCTAGCATACAAGAATATCCTTCTTCCTCGTACGAATCGTAATATTGTATGTTTATGTCAATATCATCTAAAACATAACCACTATTGGGATTCGGAATATGAAATAACGTTGCATCATTATATTCTAATCCTTGTTCGTAATCTCCCAGATACAAACCTAAGGTACCTTTAGTTGCATTAGCCGTTTTACATTCATCAATGAATATTTCCCATTTTGTAATTTTTCCGCCTGCATCTAATTCAGGTATTTGTTGTTTTTCACAAGCAGAAAATATGAACAAGGTAGTAATAGCGAGTAAAGTAAGTAATTTGCTTTTCATGAGTTTGTTGGGTTAAATTATAATACGAAGATAATAATTTGTAGCGCAACTAATCTAATCAAAGACGTTTAACTCTATCAAAATGCTTCTTGTAAAAGAAAAGTTTTATTCGGTTCTGGTATTATTTGTAAGAAACTTGTGGTAGTTCCACCGCCATTGCCAATAATTCCTGGTATATCATTATTAGAATTCTGGGTACTTGCCGGGTTACTTGTACACAATGGTAAATTTGAACCCATTACAGTCTTTAAGCATGCATAAACATCTTCGCTAATAATATCATCACCAGATAGTGATTTTTGAGTTTCAAACTGAAATTCGAAAATCTCATCCACGTAAGTTAAATACTTACCACTTCTATCTCTATAGGTGACAACAGCTTCAATATTGACAATATAAGTACCACATGCAGGCAAATCAAATGAGGTACAATAATCAAAATCTTCATTTACTACAAAGTTATCTTCACAAGGATCATTCAGTAGATTAGGATAAGTAACTGACAATTCAATATTATATATTTCTGTATTAATATTTTGGTAGTTATCTATAAAAAATAATTCCGCATAAGTAGAATTAGTGCCATCATAGCTACCTATAAATAATCCAATTGTACCATTAGTTGCTTCGGCAATATCACATTCATCAATTAGGATAATATCTCCTTTTGTTATTTTTCCTCCTGCATATATTTCAGGCATCTGTTGTTTTTCACAAGCGGTAAATACAATTAAGGTAAAGATGGTAAACACTGAAAAGAAATACTTTTTCATAAGGCTAAAAAGTTTAAAGTTGAAAAATTAAAATTTTTGTTGTTGTTCACTACATTTACTTATGCTGCAAAGGTCCAGGTAAGTAATGCTGTAAGTTCTATTTTATTAGTAATCATCTTTTTGAATTTTAAGAGTTATTAAATTTTTTCGATCGATGATTCAAAATTACCAGGAGCTTATCCCGTTTTAAACTTCATTTTTTCCCTTTTTCCTTATCATTTTTTTTATTTTTCTCAACTCATAAAAACCACAAACAACTAATAATCAACACATTACAAAAAGCAATACTTCTTTTATTTTCCTAGCCAAAATCTTTGTTTTTTCAACAAAAAATGAGTGATTAATTATAAGACCTTATAGTATTCCTCTTAAAAAGCCTTTGAAATAGTGGTTTATGATGAATATAGTATGACAGACATGGCAAAAACTTCCAATAAAAAGTAATTTTGCTCTATGGTAAAAGCAATTACACACGATTCATATACTACAGAATTATCGAGTGGTAAACATTTGATATTGGCAGATGAACCATTAAGTCTTGGTGGAAAGGATACAGGAATGGAACCCGGACAATTACTTTGTGCTTCATTGGCTTCCTGTACCAATATTACGCTACGTATGTATATCAATAGAAAAGAATGGGAAGTAACAAGTATAGAAACCAGCGTTGATTTCAAGGAGAATGAGTCTGGTGAAAAAGCTTTGATCCGTCAAATCAAGTTCAATGGGAGTTTAGATGAAAAACAATTGACGAGACTTATGAATATAGCTGATAAATGTCCTGTCCATAAAATGCTTGAAAAGGGAATGGACATTCAAACAGAAATGGTCTGACAATTCATTATTGATGTAAAATGAATGATCTTTAAAATAGAAAAACAACTAGTCAGGAGTTCCAGCTATTTATAAAATTTGAAAAATTCAATTAAAAGAAAAAGCCTTGAAGACAAAATCTTCAAGGCTTTAATTTTAATACAATTAAGTGCTAAAACTCTTACTGTGCAACTGGCTGTTGCTGTGTAAAAGTAATTCTTTCTAAACGCGCATCAGATACGTCCGCATTTTTAAATAATGCTTCTGTTGAATAGAACTCAACACCATTCTGAGCTTTTGTACGTTCTGTTTGCTGGAAGCTTGCCATATCAGCAATATCGGTTACTGCCATGCTTGTATTCTTTACTAAGAACACCCCTTGATCACCGGCGAAAGGTTTTGACACTTCCCCTTCTTTTAGTGAAAAAGCGGCAGCAATCACTTTAGGCTCACGTCCTAAATCTCCGGTAGAGATAAAGTTATATTTCAATCCTTCTGCATTTCCAACGGTAGTGCTGAACTGGCTTGCAATTGCATTCAGATCAGAACCATTGATCTGGCTCATAATTTTTTCAGCTTTCTTTTGATTCTTTACAGCACTTTCTAAACGATCTCTTACATCATCAACATTTGGCATTCCAGCATCTTTTTTATCTGTTAAAATACAAACAGCATATTTATCGCCAAGATCAAGTACTTCTGAAACATCATCTTTATCGGCAGTGAATGCCCAATTCAATAAAGTTTCACTTGCTCCTAATGTTCCAATAGCAGTCGATTCTCTTGTAAAATCGCCTGAATTCTGAATTGTTAAACCTAATTGCTCAGCTGCACCACGTAATTTTGTAGCCGTGTTATTGCGTCCTGCAAACTCACTAGCTTTACGATAAGTTTCTCCTGTTGTTTCCTCGCTTGCCTCAATAGCACGGCTTAACTCAGCGAATTTAACCACTTGTTTAGTTGGAGTTGATTTGTCTAAACGAACCAAGTGCCATCCGAAACGTGTTTTAACTGTTCCTAATTCTCCTTGCTTCATTCCGTAGAATATTAAATCGTTAAATGGTTTTACCATTCTCCCTTGTGTAACTTTTCCTAAATCGCCACCTTGACCGCTATTAGATCCATCTTCAGAGAATGCAGAAGCAGCTGCATCAAAATCGTAACCATTTTCGATAGCTGTTTTCAAACTATCTATCGTCTTCTTAGCAGCAGTATCATCAGCACCCGCTTCAACTTTACGTAAAATATGACGCGCTTCTACTGTATCCGAAACAAAAGTTTTATCAACTACTTTAATAGTCTTGTAAACGTTATTATCTAAGAATGTAGGAATGATCGTTCCGGCAGCAGCAGCAAATATTTCATCTGCTTTAGGATTTCCTGTTAAGTCAGTTTTTGAAACATAAGTATCGGTATAAGGTGTTTCAGAGTTAAGACTCAGGAAAGAAGCCAAGTCTGCATCTCCGGTTGTTCTAAAATCTTCAGCTAAATCATCTACAAAACCTTTAGTGGCAGCAATATCCTGATCAGAAGCATCCAGATCGAATACAACGTAATCAACTGCACGGCTTTCATCTTGCTCAAATTCAGCCTTATTGTCATTCAGGTAAGCTCTTAAGTCGCTATCTGAAATTTGTACCTCATCATCTTTAATTTGTGTATAAGGAATTTTCACATACTCAATTGCAGCAGTTCCGTTTTCAACATTTTTAGTTTCTGCTAAAAATTTAGGAACATACATTGCTTGTCCAATTAGGCTATTGTATTTTTTACGCTTCGCATCTTTACGTACAAAATTTTTGAAAATGTTCCAAGACTTAGCTCTTCCCATTTCACCTGTAGATCTGATCTCATCTAAATAAGCACGCACTTTGTCTGGGCTATAAACACCATTATCCTGAAATGTTGGTTCATTTTTAATAGAAGGATGTGGATCAGCACCATATAATAATTCCTGCATTTCATCACCAGTAACAGAAATACCTAACTTTTCATATTCCTGATCTGCAAGAATATCTTTTACGTAATTGTTGTACGCTGAATTTTTTGCCTGAATGCGCGTAGCGTCTGTAACTTCTTGTCCATTACGCTGTGCATTGCTTAAAGTCTGATCTACTCTTCGCGCGTATTCTCTAGCATCTAATTGTACACCATTCACTTCCCCAACAGAGTTCGCTACAGCACCATTTCCGGCACCGGTTGCATCCATCAACAAAAAGCATAGAATTGCCAGTGCTATCACGAACACTAGCAAGCCGGTCATTTGTCGAATTCTTCCTATAACAGCCATAGTTATAAATTGTAATTTTTGCTAAAACAGCAATTTTGTTAATCGAATAATAGAATTAATTTGCAGTTAAGATGGTACTTAAATTTTGTGCCAAATCTTAATTATTAATCCCTTACTTTCTTTTTCTTTAAAAAATTGTTCAAAAAAGGTCTGCAAAAATAGCAATTTTTCAGATAAGAAGTGACGATTTAACGCTAAGTAATTTTTGGACAAATAACTATGAGTTAATGTAAATTGCAGAAATGCATCAAAAAACAGGTTATTATTTGGAAAATCATGGCACTTTTACCACCAAAATAGAAAGGTCATCGGGCTGGCTTTTACCCGCTGAAAAAAGCTCAATTTCTTTCATCAGCCCATCAAGGGTTTCCTGTGCAGAAAGCTTATTTTCTGAAAATTGTTTAAGGCAAATAGTTGGATCGAAAAATGTACCTTTCGGACATTGGATATCGGTAAGCCCATCGGTGTAAAGTACAAGGTATTCGTTTTTGCGTAACTGCATTTGCCCTTCATCTAAAAAAGGAAGGCTTTCGTTTACACCTAGCATTATAGAACCTTCGTACATTTCGGTTAAAACTCCATTACGCAAATGATAAAGAGGTGCATGACCTGCATTTACATAACGAAGAGAATAATCCTTCTTATTATACACTGCTATAAGTGTGGTAATAAAACGATCACCGCTGGTAATTTCAAATAATCGCTTATTCAAATACTGGATCAATCGTTTAAGATCGAAACGCATTTCGCTACTTGCACGTAAAGTAGCCTGAAAGTTTGCCATTAACAAAGCAGCTGAAACGTTTTTACCGGATACATCTGCAATACAGATCAGATATTCATCTTCAGAAATTGGAAAAATATCGTAATAATCACCACCTACTTCAGCATAAGGTTGATAATACGAGGCAATATCCAGATACTCTTTATCGGGAAATGTGCTAGGCACAAGCATAGACTGAACTTCTTCAGCTAGTTCTAGTTCTTTACTGAAACGTGCCTGCTCAAGCTGCCTTTTGAAAAGCCGTTTGTTTTCAACGGCAGAAATGATAATATTCGTAATCGTTATCACGAAATTATCAGAAGGGTTGTCGGTCGTATAGCCTTCTCTGAATTCGTCCATCAGAACGAATGCCAGAAACTGCTCTTTGTGTCTTACGGGTATAATCCACTTCAAGGCTTCCGGAGCCTCTAAATTATTATTTTCTATACGAGTTATTTTTCTGAAAGCTGCCCAATCCTGATTAACTTTCAATAACTCTGCGTCTTTCTCTTTTATACCCTGTTTATATAGTATATTCCAATCTTCATCTTTATACAGAACCACTATTGAAGAAACCTGATAAAGGGCACGAAGTGTAAATTGATAAATTCTGAAAAGGTTTTCGATGGAGGCATTGTTATTTATCGCCTGTGTTAATTCTAACAAGGCATTTATTTCCATTTGCTTTGCACTTAGTAAATTACCGAGTTCTTCAGCTGTTGGATTATTAGCATTAGGTTCTATTTTTTGGTTAGATGCCAAAAGAATTTATCGAATATTGTTACTACAAAGTAAGCAAATAAAATAGGGAAGCCCAAAATTCATACCAATTTTTTAACATGAACTTTGGGCTCTTAATAGCTTTTTGTTAATTTTTTATTATTCGATCAGTTCTACATCATAAACAAAGTAATCAGTATCACCCTGCCAGAAGAAAGCCTTTATTTTTTGTTTGTAGCTCACTTTTATTTGCTTTCCTTCGTAATTCTGAAGCTCTTCGAAAACCGCAGGATTATCTTTCGGAACAGAGAACTCCCAGTAATCTTTGGAAACAATGGCACTCATATCACCTCCGTTAATTCCTCCAAGATTCATTTGTCCTTCGAGTGTTTTGAATACCATTCCCTTTTTCGATATTTTTACTAGATAACCTGCTCTTGTACCTTCGCTGTAAGTAATGTTACAGTAAAAGTAGTATCCGGCAAAAAGTACTGTTGACAGTAATAATACAATTAATATAAACCGTTTCATATTTTTAATTTCTTTTAATCTGAATGTGCTTTAAAGCTCTTAAATACTTATATACTTTGAGTGTATGTTTAAATTTAAATGTTTCTGTTTAAAAATACGTTCCATTATTACTCATATAATTTTCCCCTTAGCTTCCCGAAGCATTTCCATGTGTGGTATGCCATCTTCAAGATATTCTTTTCCAGTCGGAATAAATTCAAATGAACGATAGAATTTTTCCAGATAACATTGCGCCGAAATTCTAATAGGTACATTGCCATAAATATCAATTATTGCATTAATAGAATGCTCCATCAAAGCAATTCCAACTCCTAAACGACGTACACTTTTAGCAGTAATTACTCTACCGATCGATACCTCTTCATAACTAATGCCGGGTTGAACCAAACGGGTATATGCAATTAACCGTCCTTGTTCATCATACCCCATTACATGATGAGACTGTTGGTCTTTACCATCGCAATCTAAATAAGGACAATCTTGTTCTACCACAAAAACCTCTTGACGCAATACAACAAAATCATATAATTCGTCAATGCTTAGCTCTTTGAACTCCTTAATGATCCATTTTATTTTCATCGTTATTTTCTGTTAAGCAGTAATTCAAACACTAAATCAAATAAAGTCCGATTCGATTTTTCTACCCCAGTTTTCCCTTTCTTCATCGGTCCATAATTCAGGAAAAAAATAGATATGTTGGTTTTTAGGTGGTAAATACTGCTGCCAATTGGTACCTCCTGTTGCTTCTATATCTTTGGGGTTTCGTTGTAAATGGCGCGCTGCTGCTTTATAGTGTGATAATGGCCAAAGTACATTGGCTCTTACATCGTAGGCTCGCAACATTTCCTGTAAGTCTTTATCTTGTTTTTCTTCTTCAGAAAGTTGGGTATATTTCTTCCAAATATTCTTATGGTAAAAATCACGGATCAGGTGAATAAGTTCTTTACTATATTTTTTCTCAAACTGTTTCAGTGTAAGCGTCTTCTTTCCTGTAGCTAGCTCTGTTGCTCCGGTTTTCCAGTAAACATGGTCGTAAAGCTCAATTTCGTCGGTGCTTTTTTCAAGCTGTTTACGGTTATTTATATTCACCAGGTTAATGATCGGTGTAGAACTCAATTCTATTTTACGATATTGTACCGACTGAAAGCCACTTGAAGGTAATAGCGACATTCTGAATTTTAAAAACTGCTTGTGATCCAATACATCATACATTACCTTGAATGAATCGATAAGCGTATCGAAATATACATTGATACGTTTCAGATAATGCTTCATGCGCTCGGCAGAAATTTGCGTTGTATCGGCAATACTATTGATCGCCTGAAGAATAAGATTGAAGTATAATTCTGTTATTTGATGATAAACTATGAATATCTTTTCATCTTCAAAAGACGTTTCAGTATCCTGCAGGCTTAGCAAAGTATCTAAATGAATATAATCCCAATAAGTCAGATAATCGGCATAGATCAATCCATCAAGATAAGAAGTCATATCTTGACCCATTGCCGAATATTTTTCCTCCAATTTTTTCAGTCGCGCAATTATTTCCGGGCTTAATTCCATTCGTTATTCGATTTTTTATTAGAAAAAACAGCTTATATCGCTTTTTTAAATTTAGGATTTTTATTCAAATACTTAATATGTAATTGTCTGAGTATTTTAAATTCTTCAGAGGCTCCTTTACCCATTTGCGGTTGCTTATACCACTCTATTGCTTTTCTGGGATTTGATGCAAAGTAATAAATGTTATTGGAAAAAGCACGAATTAAGGTTCTGTGTTTTTCTACCCATTCTTTATCTTCGAAAATTTCTTCTACGATCTGATCGTTCTTACGTAACCATACATTATTCTGTAAAAGTTGTTTTAACAAACCTGCATTGCGCTTTAAGTACGCTTTATTATTCAGTTGTTCTTCACCAAAAGCCTTGGTCAATTTATCCAATTGCTCCCTCCAGAATTTTTGCATAAATAGCTGTTCTTCTGTAAAATGTTGAATTAACTCGCGTTGATTCAAGCTATTACTTTGATCGATATCGGTTTTTTTGAAATTACTTTGATTCAGATAAAAAAGAAAATTTGTTCTTCTGGGTACGATTTCATTTAACTGAAGCTCGCCATCGTTGTTTCTATCAGAAACTTTAATGCGGGTGTCATTGTACCATTCTATCGACTCTGCATTCCACGCTTGTGCACTGCATATTTCAGTACATGCAAAAACAAACAAGAAGGCAATTAGTAGGTTTAGGCTATTTTTTATCATAATTATAGCCCAAAAGTACAACTTTTTTCAGCTATGATTGAAACCGTATTCATAGTAGCTCTTAAGAGTATGTTTAAATTTCTATCAACTGAAAAACAATATTTTATGAACCTGATGTTGAAAAATCGCATTTATTTAGCTCACTAAACGCATACAATTTTTCTTATTCAGAACCACAAACTATTGATTTTCAATTTAAAATAATTTTTAAACATACTCTAATATGAAATTTATCGTACAAATCTTTGACCACTTCGGCAATACGATCGGCTTAGACTTCTAACAAAAACTTCTTTAGAAGCTATCCGATAACTGATTTTTATAATTTATAAAGTTTTATCGACTAACAAGGAAAGCGCATTAGACAAACTCTCAGCCGCCTTGTTAGTGTTTCACTCTTCAAACATTCTAAAGGACTTATATTGTCAAGCGCAGGTATCGAAGACTGCATCCAGGCGATACTACCTTGTCCAAGATGAAAGTGGATTACTTGCGCTAAGTCTTTATCATTGTTACATAATTCGAGTAAGGTTTTATCGATCAACTCTTCTGTTTCAAATACCTTAACATATTGTTCCCAACGTTCATCACCCTCATAATATCTTTCCAGGCATTTCATTTTCAAATTGTTTACTTTCAATGAAGAAATTCATATCTCGCCCCCGTTTTTTGTAAGATATATTGATGATACCCATCACAATTATAACAATCAAAAGAATCGGCTTCAAGATTTATAATTTCATTATTACTGAATATTTTAAGATTCACATCACAAGGAGATCCTTCTTCCGGAACACCTATATTACCCTCAATATGGCTATCAGAATGAGCATAGAGCATTGTTCGTTCATCACAAACTGAGATTTCAAGGCTATCTATTTCTATATTTAACTCATTTATGAAATCAAAATGATGTCCCCAATTATAAGGAATATTTCTTAATAATAATAGCAAAAATCCAATACCCAATGCTACAATTACCACAAAAATCAACAGCACTTTTTTTAGCATAATTAACTTTAATATCGAAGTATAAGCACAACTATTAACACTAAAGATGTGGGAATAATCTAGATAAGTCGAATTTTTTTGGCATAGTGCTTGGTTTACTTTTGTTGAGAGTAAAGTAATTAGCCAAAATTTAAGTTATGAAATCCAAGTATTTCTTAAGGCCCGCCATAGGGTTCCTGATGTTTTTATTATTAGGAACTGCGAGCATACTTGCCAATCAAAATGCAAACACTAGTGCTGTAAGTTATTATTCTGGTAACTGGGAAGCTGCAAAAGATGAAGCACGCCGTACAGGGAAATCTATTTTTGTAAAGTTATGGGCAGATTGGTGCGTAAACTGCAAAGTAATGGATGAACATGTTTTCACAGACCCACAGGTTTCTGAGTTTTACAATGAGAATTTCATTAACTATTCACTGAATTACGATTCTGATGAAGGAGAGGTTTTTGCCAGAACACATGGTGTTCAGTTTTTACCTGACTTTTTCTTTTTCGATTCTAAAGCAAATTTGGTATTACGTGCTACCGATAGCAAGTCAACAACTCAAATGCTCGATCTTGGATACAAAGCAGTTGGTTCTAAAGGTAGTCCGCTATACAATGCAATAGAAGCTAAAGGAACTACTTATACAAAGAAAGAAAGCAGCCCAAAAGTTTATCATTCAAGTACAACCAATCATGTTGGTACTTACAGAGAAAATTTGAACATCTATGAAGCAGGATATGATAAAAAAGCATTCCTGAGGAATTTTGCTGTTCAGAGCAAACAAATGGGAAAAGATTTTGAAGGTATAGCAAAACGTTATGTAAAAAAGGCTAAGTGGACAAGAGAAGATTGGAACAGTCCGGAAAATCAGCAATTTTTATTTGAATTTGTAGATGCTCCAGAAGCTAAACCAATGAAGTTAGTGCTAAAAAACAAAGAGGCTTTGAAAGAAAATTATGGGCGTTATAATGTAGAAGCCAGATTCAAACATGGTATCAGAAATTATGTATTAGATGCTTCTATGCGAAAGGATAAGAAAGTTTTAAAACGAAGTTTGCGCTTAATTGGTAAAGCTAACTTACTGAAAAGTGGCGAGTTCAAACATGAAGCAAGATTGAGCTTTTACGAAAATGCTCATGATTGGAAAAAGTATGCTAGTGAAATTAATCACTACACTAAAAGCTTTGAAGGATTAGATCCTGTAAAATTGAATATAGCTGCATGGAATATTTATAATAATAGCAGTAAAAAGCGTTTGATCAGAAAAGCTATTAAATGGTGCAAGACTTCTATGGCTATTTCTCCCCAATACTATAATCACGAAACTTATGCTCACTTACTTCATAAGCTTGGTAAAGATAAAAAAGCTAAAAGTGCAGTATTACGTGCTTTAGTAATGGCTAATAGAGAAGGAAAAGTAAATACTCGTGCAGAGCAATTAGCCCAGGATATAGATGCAAAAAATTAAAATACATCTTGTAAATACTACAAAAAAAGCAGCCTTGAAATTAAATTTCAAGGCTGCTTTTTACTTATATAGAAATGTTAATTCTTTTACTCTTTACTTCCACAAACATCATTGTACTTATTTACGATTTCACTAAATTGTCTCCATGGAGCTTCCATGTATTCTTTTACTACTTCCGGGCAATCAGCAAAATAGGCTTCAAACTCTTTACGGAAATTCTTTTTGGTGAATCTAACCGCCGTTTCTCCGTCTTTACTCAAATAGTAAGATTTATCATCGCCACCAGCTACCTGAATTCCACCAAATCCAATACCAGCAGTTTCCATTGCGAATGGATCGTGATATACTTTTAACTTACCACAATTCATAGGATTCAGTAACTGCATTAATAAAGTCATTTCTTTTTTCTTTACAATCACATTTGCTTTTTCAAAATAGGCATAACCGTCTTTCATACGATCTTTGTCAACCGGTCCCTTCTTCCATTGTTGAGCATCATTCAAAAAATCACTTGCCTTAGCGAATTTATCCCAACCACTTTGCGGGAAATAAGCAAAATCGATTGTTTCAATATCGTACGTTTTCTTAGAACCATCTACCATAATGCGTATTTCTTCGATCAAGCCACGCTTTTTATCTAGTTTCTTCACAGTACCTTCGATCTCATTACCATCTGCCATAGTAAGATAGGTTGGTTTTTTATGTGAAATCGTTTCAAAAGGACGTAGAAAATCTTGTGCATTTAAGCTTCCTGTGATCAGTAGGAAAAGTACAATCAAAAATGGGTTAAAATTTTTCATAAATATAAATTGTATTAACTTCAGAATGTAAAGGTAAAATAATTTACAAAAAACAAAATATAAAGTCCAATAAGCTTTCTGCACCTGAAAATGCTAATAAATAAAAAAGGTGATAAGCTCAATTGAACTTATCACCCTTATATTTTTAATCGGAATATTTTCTGAATTTACTTCAGCAAACTTCTTGAAATTACAATACGCTGAATTTCGGAAGTACCTTCATAGATTTGGGTAATCTTAGCATCGCGCATCAAACGCTCAACATGATATTCTTTTACGAAACCATAACCACCATGTACCTGCACTGCTTCGGTACTCACTTTCATAGCTGTTTCTGAAGCGAATACTTTTGCCATCGCACTCGACTGATCGTAAGGTAAACCATGATCTTTTTCGTATGCAGCTTTGAGGCACAATAAACGAGCTGCTTCAATTTCTGTAGCCATATCAGCCAACTTGAATGCAATTGCCTGATGATGGCTGATCGGTCTGCCAAATGCTTCGCGTTCTTTTGAATAAGCCGTTGCCAACTCAAATGCACCTGAAGCAATACCCAATGCCTGCGAAGCGATTCCAATACGTCCACCTGAAAGCGTTTTCATCGCAAACTTGAAACCAAAACCATCTTCACCAATTCTGTTTGCTATTGGCACTTTAACATCTGAAAACATTACTGAACAAGTATCAGATGAACGAATACCTAATTTATCTTCTTTAACACCAGTTGTAACACCCGGAGTATCTGCTTCGACGATAAAGCAGTTAATTCCACGATGCCCTTTGTCTCTGTCAGTGTGTGCTATTACCAGATATATACCGGCCATCTTTCCATTCGTGATCCAATTCTTAGTACCATTTATTACATAATGATCTCCATCTAAAATAGCAGTAGTACGTTGTTGGGTAGCATCACTTCCCGCTTCCGGTTCAGATAAACAAAATGCCCCGATCATTTCACCGCTTGCCAGTTTCTTTAAGTATTTATCCTTTTGTTCTTTATTCCCAAAGGTTTCAAGACCCCAACAAACCAATGAGTTATTCACCGACATGATAACAGAACACGAATTATCTACTTTAGAAATTTCTTCCATTGCCAAAACGTAAGAAATGGTATCCATTCCTCCACCTCCGTATTCCGGACTTACCATCATTCCCAAGAAACCAAGTTCGCCCATTCTTTTAACGCCTTCTGTTGGATATGCCATTGCATTATCACGCTCAATAACCCCCGGCTTTAATTCGTTTTGGGCAAATTCACGAGCGGCTTTTTGGATCATCAGATGTTCTTCGGTAAGTTGAAAATTCATTTTACTTGTTGTTAATCATTAGTATTCTATAAAACACATATCTATGTGTTCTTTTAAAGGACTGCAAATATAGAATGTTTTAAAAGGAAATATGTTTGAAGAAATAAATAAAAAAGGCACATACTTAAGTATATGCCTCAAAATAAAAAAATGAAACGAATTGACATGCACATAGAAATAGTGCAATAATAGAAATTCTCAAAACTACCTCTTACCGAGTATCAATCGATAAAGGAACACAAGTACTACTGCACCTGCCACCGAGGTCACTAATGTACCAACCGTTGTATTGCCTGCGGAAATATCCAGCATATCAAATACCCAGGCTCCAGCCCAGCCACCAAAAATACCTAAAACTATATTTCTGAGAATACCATAACCGGTACCATTCATAATTTGTCCTGCGATCCAACCTGCAATACCTCCAACTATAATGCTCATTGTAACAATTTTGATTTCTAATAATATCAATGCTGGTTTTAGAAAATAAGTTCCAATGTGTTCCCTTTTACCATTAAACTATTGGTGGTAATGCAGAAGCAAGGCTGAAAGTTATTTTGATTAAAATCAGAAAATTTCAGCTAAATATCTGCTGGTCGGGAGACGCAGCAGAGGAAAAAACCTGTTTTGGTTTGGGACGCACAGTCTCCTGACCAAAACCTACACAACCTTATATTTGAGTCACTGCCAAACTATTAACTCACATTAACTTGCATATAACTTAGATAAATGACATTAAAGATCTAATTCAAATGCTTCATCTACCATATAAACAATAACCTCTTGTGGGTTGAAACCTGTGTGTTCTGCCTCAAAAAATGGATGTTGATGACTTTTACCTGAAAGTTGAATTAACTGTTTGATCGGTTCCTTTGCCCTGCTCGACCTTATATGAGCAAAAGCCTTGGCAAGACTTGTAAAAACCTGTGAAATATTGACCATTACTATTAGTATGGGTGCTGAACTGGCAAATTCTATAGCACCTGCTTGTTTATTGCTCAATAATATTAGACCATTCTGAGCAACCACTCCTTCACATCGTACTACTGCTGCTGAAATATTGTACGGATTTTTTCCGATCTTGCATTCAGTAAACCCTATTTCCTGCCAATATTCATACAACTCCTTATCCCAACAATAAACGAACTTCCATTTTTTCTTGCGACTTAAATGTACTACTTCATTAAAGAATTCTTCAGCTGATTCTGTATATTGAAAATGTCCGCCATTAAAAACAAACTGATTTGCAAACTCAACTACATTGTCATCATCAAAATGCGATTGCCACTCAAAAGGAAGCGTTTCCTGAAAAGGCTTAGGCAGTTTCTTGGCACTCGCCCGCCTTATGTTCTTCAGCATTGTGAGTCTTTTGGGATTATTGGATTTCATCAACCCCTAAAGTAATTGAGGTTATTGAAAAATCCCACTTTATTTACGAGTATATTTATAAATCATTCTAAAATAAAACTACCCAATTCACTTTTAAGAACACCCGATTTAGTTGTGTATTCAAGTTCATAAGTATAAATACCATTATTAAATGATTGCTCTTTCAAAAATTGAATAATATCTAAACTTTTAGAGTTTTGACAACTATTAAATCAGCTCAAAATAAAAAAAGGCAGAGTAC
>JAHDFD010000003.1 GCA_020628375.1 Chitinophagales bacterium
TTACCACCTCGTTTTAGCATACACTATTATAGATGGATATCGAAAGGTTATTTTGACGCTTCTTGGTCAATATCAAAATTCAGGGATTTTTTAGTTGATCAGCGACCAACTTGGAGGGAAATGGCTAAACAATGATACCATGTCATTCTGGTGTATACCAGAATCTACAACCCTTACATTTAGTCTTTATGCCTATACATCACCTCGCTTTAGCATACACTATTATAGATGAATATCGAAAGGTTATTTTAGCGCTTCTTGGTAAACATCAAAATTCAAGGATTTTTTAGTTGGTCAGCGACCAACTTGGGGAAAAATTGAGCTTTTAATTGAAATATATACGGTTATACATTTTTCAAATTGTATAAAAATCACACCAACCTCACCTTCCAATAAACCCCTCCTGTTTCATCATCTGCAATATCTTCTTTTTCTTCTATTCCCCAACGTTCGAGGAGTTTGACCGAATTTTCATTTTCCGGCCCAACCGTAGCAATAATCTTTCTACCCCACTCTTTTTGATGTTGTTTCAGGCATGCAAGCACTTCAGTCATTAAGCCCTTTCTTCTTTCATTTGGATGCACCATATAAACAAGCAATTCGTCAGAATTGGTATGTTCTGTTTCTTTTAGTTCCAGATGGGCACAAGCTATACCTTCTTCATTGAAAACGCCCCATAGCCAAAACCAGCGCGGTTTCTTACTCTCGTATAAAGAAAATATCGTTTTAAATAAGGTTCTTTCTTCGGCTTCAATTCCGGAACTACCGCCCATAAATCTCACCGAGACTTCATCTAATGCCATTTCAACAAAACGGTCTTCATCTTTGCTGGTATATGGCTTAATTATATATCGTTCTGTATACAGAATAGGTGGAAGCATAATAAATTAATTAACTAGTATTTTTTTAATGATCTTCTCATTACTATAATCAATATGAACAAAATAAAGACCAGCACTTAAATCAGAAAGATCTAAGCGGTTTCTGCCTTGTTTTATTGCAAAATCAGCTAGTTGTTGACCATTTATAGTATAGAATTTCACTTGCCCTGCTTCTTGTGTTGGATTATAAATATTTAAACTTCCTTCAGTTACCGGATTAGGGTAGATAGGCGAATCATACATTAACTGAACTTCCGCTGTACCTTGTACTTCGCAGCCTGCTTCATTAAAGATCGAAAAATCGTAAACACCTTCTGTCAGATCATTTCTACTGAAATCAGTATTACCATCGCCCCATACTATGCTCGAATTTTCAGAAGCATTCACTAAAATACTTCCTTCAAAATCCAATAAAGTATTATCGATTATTGTTGTTTCAAAAGTAGGATATGCCACCACCTCAAAAGTGATCGATTGTGTTGTTGTTCCAAAGTTATTCGTTAGTAATAAGCTAGCGGTATAAACTCCAGGATCTTCTATAGTAACAGACGGGTTTGTATCTGAAATAGGACCAATTACATTAGGTTCAAATGTCCATGATGCAAAATTGAAATCAGATCCATTGAAACTCAAATCTACTGATTCACCGGTACAAACTTTATTCTCAGAAACCTGAATCGTACTCAACTGTGGCAATGAACCTCCTCCTTCTATGCAAAATGTTACACTTTCAGACGATGTAAATACACCATTTCCACTGGCAATTTCACCATCAATACTTAAATTCAGTGAATAATTTCCATCACCGAAATCACAACATATTCCATCGCCAAAGCTATCATAAATCGTAAATTCGTAACAGCCTGCTTGTAAACAAGCACCAAAAGTATTAGCAGAAAGATCTACTAAACTTGTGCTTGATAAAATAACATTATCCTGACTATCTGTAAGGTCAAAGCTTGTTTCTTCAGACCATTCATCAGTAACTATTGTTACCTCAAGTGTTTGTCCTCCTTCTGCAATGGTAAAAGGTATGTTCAGAACATTATTAGTCAGATTTTCATCTGAAGCATTTCCTCCATTAATCTCAACAACTTCGATTTTCAGCACATGATCTCCGGCATTTACCATCGAGGTCGGTAAGGAAATTATTTCTTCTTCTAATAAATCAAGATTCCCTGACCAATTAACAACAACCGCAGGTTCATTATCAATTTGCCAATTAATAGTCGCACTCGTTAAGCTGAATTGACCATTATTTTTAAATGTAAAATTCGGCAGATCGATAAATTGTTCACAAAATGAACTCGGGAAGCCTTCTATTAAATTAATACTCGCGTCAAAAGTTTTTACCATATCATTTACGTAAGCTCCTTCAACAATATCTTCACTTTCATTATTCGGATCTAACCAAGGCGCCAGGCTTGTTTCAAAATTATCATAATTCCCCCATGAAGACGAAAGTTTACCATATACATCATATAAGTCATTCCCACAGGCTGCATCACCTCCAAATAATTGTCCTACGATTAATTTATTTTCATTAAAAATAGGCGAACCCGATGATCCTCCTTCTGTAGTTCCATCATCCCAATCGGCAACTTCCCAAAAATTTTCACCTCCACCCAATGTATTAACGCTATTGAGTGGATCTCTGTCAAAAGAAATTTTCTTAACATCTCCTGCCGGATGATGAATACCGACACCTTGTTGCGGTTGAGCTCCAGATCTATCCCAACCAGAGAAGTAGACATTATATTCTGTCGGAATTGGTGATGATAATTCCAGTAACATAAAATCAGAACGGCCATCTTTTGCTCTGAAAATACAGCCCGAAACGGTCATATTGGTATTTCCGTCACTGTTACTACATTCAGGGCTCTGATAATTGAACATTAAATTCCAAAACTGCACAACTGACAAATCGTTTGGCCTACAGTGATCGGCTGTCAAAAAGAAAGGAGTTCCATCTTCTCGTACATTATTGATCATTGCTCCTGAACATAGTCGGAAGCCACTATAAAGTATCAATGCTCCTGAATTGATCTGATCTTCCCAACCTTCAGCAATATCACAGTTTACATTTATATTACAACTTCCAGAATCACCATAGCCTTTTGCTTTATCAAAAAAGTTCCTGTATCCATGTACTACCTCTTTAAAATTAATGATACCTTTTCCAGAAACCGTTAATGGTTCATAATACTCTACTGTAATTTTATCTCCCTTGATAACAGTGGTTGAAAATCGGCGGAAAGGTTTGTTATTGGCTTCTGTAAACGCCCCAAGTAAATCTTCATAGTTTTCATTGTAGAAGAAAAGCTTTGCTCCTTCGGGGATAAAGAAATCATCGAATAAAAAATTAAGCGAATGGGCATTTTTAGAATAAATGGTCAATCGCCATATTCTATCGCCATTCGGCAGGGTTTCCCAAAGGCCACTGTTTTCCAGATTGAAACTTACATCAAATGCCTTTCCGAATCTGAATGGATTTCCTTTAATATTCAACTCCTCATCTTCGATCAACATTTTTTCAAGATCAAAAGTGGGCATTATTTCTACAGGGATATCCGAAGTTTGCAGAACTGGTTCGCTTATACTTAGTGGTGTTCCACCATGTTGTACCTGAGCGCTTACACTCAGACAAATCAAAAACAGGAATATATATTTCAACAAATTCACGACTATACTATTACTTTATTTGTAAAAATAAGACTTCATTATCTTTTAGTTTGTCTTATCATGTGCTTAATCCATTATAAATTAAGCTTTTGAAAACGATAAAGGTATTTTAAAGTAGTTTGAAGGTCTTTCTATGTAGTTTAGTCGTTCCGAATTCAGCAATGGCTGCACGATGCTTAACCGTAGGATAACCTTTGTTCGTATCCCAACCATAATTCGGATATGATTCGTGTATTTTCAGCATGTATTCGTCACGATGGGTTTTAGCTAGAATAGAAGCTGCTGCAATGCTCTTGAATTTAGCATCTCCTTTAACTATACAAGTATAAGGAATAAAGTTATAAGGTTTAAATCTGTTTCCATCTACAATAATATGTTCAGGTTGTGTATTCAATTGTTCCAGAGCACGTTGCATTCCTAAAATAGAAGCATTCAGAATATTTATCTTATCTATTTCTTCCGGAGAAACAGCAACTACCGCCCAGGCAAGAGCTTTTTCTTCAATTATAACTCTTAATGTATCTCTGTTTTTCTCGGTTATCTGCTTTGAATCATTCAATTGAGGATGTTCAAAATCATCAGGTAAAATTACCGCAGCCGCAAAAACAGGACCTGCTAAACACCCTCGACCTGCTTCATCACAGCCTGCTTCTATTAGGTTTTTAGTATGAAAAGATTGAAGCATATACTTTTATAATTCCTGTTAAAAAAATCTCTTTTTACTTCCCTGTCAGGGCTTAAAGTCTTTATAGGAAAGAAAATAGGGATAATAGAAAAACGTCAAAAAAAGTGGTAAGATTGCTACCTTTCGGCTATAATTTTTTGCGCTACACTAATAAAAATCAAGCAAAGACTGACATAATCTCTATTTTGAATCACCAATTTTTAATCGATGATCTAAAAATAAAAAAGCCGATAAACCATAAGGCTTATCGGCTTGAAATTTAATTTCTTTTATAAGAGATTACTTACGTCCAGCATCTGGACCAGTTGGACGAGGCATATCCATTTGTCCCCCCATACAACACTTAAAGTCAACACGACGGTTAAGTGCATGAGAAGCATCAATACCTTTCTTAGAACCTGAATCAGATAATCCACCAACAACAGGATTGTTTTCACCTGAGTATTGTACGATTAACTGGTAAGGGTTCACTCCATATTCAGCAACTAACTTGTTCTTTACTTCGTTAGCACGTTTCCAAGCTAAAACATTGTTATAATCATTTCCACCACGGCTATCAGTATTACCAACAACACACAGACGGATATCAGGATTACCTTGTAAGTAATTAGCAACTGTACGTAACTGAGCATCGAACTCAGGCTTAACTCCGTAACGGTTCAAGTCGAATAATACGTTAGGTAACATTGCATCCTGACAATCAGGTGTAGCAGGCTTAACTGGTACTTCTACAACACGCTCGATAATTTGGATAGTATCGCTACAACACTCTTCGAATGCAGCACCACAATCGTTGATCTTATCAATTAAGTGACGTGGAGTAAATGGTTGACAATCATCACAATCTTTGATACCGTCGCCATCTGAATCTAACTCACGACCACGAGTATCCACCGGACAATCTTTACGAGAATTTGGCTCTTCGTCGAACATGTCTGGAACACCATCACCATCTTCATCACCGAACTCCCAAGTATCACAACATGGAGGCTCATTTAATTCATCATAAGCATAATCAAGTGGGTTCATCCACCATAATGGCTCGAAAGATTCTTTACGACCTAAGTTGAAGTTTACGCTTGCATTTGTGAAAACATAACGATCCCAATCTTTAGTTTGAGCTCCCCACTCTTGCCATTGCTGACCATCTAGTAAATCTTCATCAGAGTAATATACTTTAGATTCTAAACCGATATTAACTCTTTTAGATACTTTGAATGCTAAACCTAAACCGAAGTGTAACTCAGGACGGTATTGCCAAGGTCTTTTAGCATCATCTGCAAAACCTAATATCCAGTAATCATCTCCTTCAATTTCAGCTAACGACTCGAAACTTCCATCGAAGAAATCACGAAGATCTTTTTTAATGTCTTTACGATTTTCATCTAAGCTGTAGCTTAAATCTGTAGCCTGACTGAAATCGTAATGCTCATCGCCATTTAACATGTTTTGACGAGCGTGGAAAATATAATTACCCACACCGAAGATACCGTAAGCACTTACTAGGTTACGACGACGGTGGAATTTAATATTGTTAAAGTTAATGATACCTTCTAAAGCTATGTTACGGATTTTTGTCTCATAGTTATAGAATACAGTATGACCATTATCTGCGTGTTCAGCTGATCTGTAATCAGGAACGATTCCTGTATCGCTCTCATCGGCATAAATTGGATTTCCTCCACCGCCACCAAGCGATTCATTGAATAAAAATCTTTGACCAGTATCACCTTCGATGTACCAACCTTGATTTCCTCTCCAGTTAAAACCTTGTGTAGCACCACCAAATCCGCTCAAACGCATAGAGAAGATATAGCCGAACGATTTACGAACGTGTGCTCCGAAACCATAACCGGCAATCGGAAAAGATGAAGATAAACGTCCAGATTGAACATCCCCAGAAATCCAAAGCCCTCCGATATCTAAACCAATCTCCCACTGATTTTTAGGGAAAGCAGGATACTCATACTTATTATCTAAGTATTTGTCATGCTGGTCATGACGCTTTTTGCGTACAAAATCTTTGTACTCTGTAGAGTTTACAGATGGGTAAGGATAATCATCGCGTAGAATAGTCTTCTCCGCTTTTTCTTTTTTCTCCTTCTGCTTTTTCTCCTTCTTGCCGCCTTCTTCAGCATCCTGAGCGAATAATGCTGATCCACAGAAAGCAAACATGAATGCGAAAATCAACAAATGTCTTGCTTTTAGCATAGGTTTTAATTTTATAGTTAATTAAAGATTTTTCCTAATTATTAAAGAATGATAATTGTATTCATAACATACCACACCATTCCAATGACAAATATAAATAGCCTTTTCGGGCTATTCAAAATAATAATGATGTAATTTCATTATTATATGCAATAACTTTTCAATTATGACCTGATCTTCCAATAAAAGTAGGTAAAATTGAAGAAAAAATATTTATAAAATGATTTTTTTTGACCATCACTTCGTTAAATCGTTTCATAAGAAACAAAGATCGAAGCGACGAAATCTCAAATCAATTATTCATTTCCAATTTTCTCAGCTCTGCGAATATGTAATTCTTCGTACTGAACATCATCTATTAAAGACGGTGCATCGATCATCACATCTCTTCCTGAATTATTCTTAGGGAAAGCAATAAAATCTCTGATCGCATCGGCACCTCCTAATAAAGAACACATTCTGTCGAAGCCAAATGCCAAGCCACCGTGTGGTGGTGCGCCATATTCAAATGCTCCCATTAAGAAGCCAAACTTTTCGTTAGCTTCTTCTTCGTCCATACCCAATAATTTGAAAACACGTTCTTGTAAATCACGATCATGAATACGAATAGATCCTCCACCTAATTCAGTACCATTCAATACCATGTCATAAGCGTTCGCACGTACAGCTCCCGGATCAGTATCCATTTTATCAAAATCTTCGATCTTAGGAGAAGTGAAAGGGTGATGACGTGCTACCCAACGCTCGTCTTCTTCAGCCCATTCTAACAAAGGAAAATCGACTACCCATAAAAATTTGTAATCATCTTTCTTTCTTAAACCTAAAAGATCACCTACATGCAGACGTAGAACATTCAGTTGGTTTCTTGCTTTGTCAGCTTCACCAGAAATAACCAACATCAGATCGCCTGGTTTTGCATTCATTTTATCAGCCCATGCTTTCAATCCTTCCTGATCGAAGAATTTATCAACGCTTGACTTAAAGCTTCCGTCTTCATTATATTTCACATACACCAGACCTTTTGCGCCAACCTGAGGTCGTTTAACAAAATCGGTAAGTGCATCTAATTGTTTACGAGTGAAATTTGCTGCTCCTTCTGCACAAATACCTACAACCAATTCAGCATCATCGAATACTTTGAAGCCTTTATTCTGAGCTACATCATTTAATTCAACGAACTGCATTCCGAATCGAATATCCGGTTTGTCCGAACCATACAAACGCATGGCATCATCCCAGGTCATACGAGGGAACGACTCGGTGATATCTACACCATGAACATATTTTAAGATATGCTTCATCATTCCTTCAAATTCGTTCAATACATCTTCCTGTGTTACAAATGCCAATTCGCAGTCTATCTGCGTAAACTCCGGCTGACGGTCGGCACGTAAATCTTCATCACGGAAACAACGTACGATCTGATAATAACGATCGTAGCCTGCTACCATAAGCAACTGCTTGAATGTTTGAGGTGATTGTGGAAGTGCATAAAACTGTCCTTCGTTCATTCTTGAAGGAACAACAAAGTCTCTTGCACCTTCAGGCGTACTCTTCATTAAGTAAGGTGTTTCTATTTCCAGAAAACCATTATTATTCAGATAAGAGCGTACTTCCTGAGCAATTTTATGTCGAAGCATAATATTTTGTTGAACCGGCGAACGTCTTAAATCCAGATAACGGTATTTCATTCTCAGATCTTCTCCTCCATCGGTTTCGCTTTCTATGGTAAACGGCGGTGTTTTCGCTGCATTCAATACTTCCATTGATACCACAATAACTTCAACATCACCTGTTGGTAAGTTAGCATTTTTAGAAGCACGTTCAACGACTTCGCCTGTTATCCTAATCACAAATTCGCGGCCCAGTGCCTTAGCCTTATCACAAAGATCGGCATCTATTTCATTGTTAAAAACCAATTGAGTAATTCCGTAGCGATCTCGAAGATCGACGAAATTCATTCCTCCAAATTCACGTGTTCTCTGCACCCATCCGCTTAGGGTGGTTTGTTGTCCAGCATTTTCGATGCGCAATTCGCCGCATGTATGCGTTCTGTACATAATTGATCGTTTTTTAACAAGAATAGTATAGGCTTTTCTTAGAGTATGTTTAAAATTCTATCAACTGAAAAACAATTTTTCTTATTCAGAACCACAAACTATTGATTTTCAATTTAAAATATTTTTTAAACATACTCTTAATGCTAACTATGCTTATCAGTTAATTAAAAGATTAGATTTTAACTAAATTGGTTGCGGCATAATGCCACAAAAATCAATCCATTAAAAAATCGGGTACAAAGGTAGTTTTTTTAGGCTTATTTTTTCAGGAAAAATTACGAATGATCACTGATGGTTGAGTGATGATGATTAAACTCATAATTATGAATTATACACATTTGGAAACGGATTTATAAATCCCCTCTCTGTTATTGAAGAAACCACCACAACATAAAGGGAAAGATATACTATGGTCGATTAGCGTATTAAAGGTTCTTTGGTTTTTTCTTTTGACCAAATTTAGGACAGTCACAGTCTTTTTTTAAGGCAGCACATCCATTAGTTGTAAGCGCAATTAGTGCTAAAGCCAACATTCCGATCTTAAAGCGATAGAAAAAACCTTTCTTCATTATAATATTTTATTTTCTTGACTTAAGAACGTTATCAAAAGTTTAATATTATTTCATTTCAGTTCCTTTTCAATAACAGGAATGATTTTATCCTGAATTTGCTGAATAGCTCTTTCATCAGTAAGTCCTCCTGCAAATATTTCTATAATTTCAGCTTTGGCATTCAATACAACCGTTGTTGGGTAACCCAAACCAAAACGAAAAGTATTCCTTTTAATATTTTCTGAATTCGGGATATGGATAAAGCTCCAGGATTGATCCATTAAAAACTCTTCTATTTCGTACTGATTTTCGTTTCCAAATGCCAGATAATTTACTTTATCTCCATATTTTTCTACAATTTTATTAAAGCCCGGAATTTCAGCAACACAAGGTGGACAAGTTGAGTACCAGAAATTCATAATTGTTGGTTTTCCAAGAATAGAAGATTTGGTAACTTCAATATTATGAATTGACAATTCATCAAAAGCAGGTATTTCCAAGCCAATAAAACACTGTTCGTATTTCAACATTTTTTCCTGAATACTATCAGCATCATTATCAAACTTTTTATTCAGTTCTTCAAGATTACTAAAATCAGCCTTTGTACGCTTTTCAGTTTTTAAAATTGTCTCACATTCTTCAACTGAATTATAATAATGGTTTTGGGCTGAAATAAAAGACAAATTGAACAGGATACCCAATACAAGGATAAACCCTGAAATCACTTTTTTCATAATGGAATATTTTGATTATTTAAAGTGGTTATAGTGGTTAATTAATGATTGGTAAAGGTAAATACAAGGCTCAAAAAAAATTGTACAAAAGCAAACAAGTCTAATTAATTTTTGAATTTCAAGTGTGGGATTTTCTACTTAAAGTCTTTTAATAAAATGGCTTGGTTACTTATTATTATGTAAGAAAAGTTAATAAATCCGGGTTATCGTTAATTGTTTGATATTGTACCCCCTTTTCTTCCATTCTTTTTAGTAAACCCTGGTAATCATTTTTATTTTTTAATTCTACTCCTAAAGCGATAGGTCCACTATTGCGGCTATTTTTCTTGGTATATTCAAAGAAGCAGATATCATCATTGGGGCCGAGTACATCTGTCAAAAATTCTTTTAGAGCACCTGCTCTTTGTGGCAATCTAATGACGAAATAATGTTTCAGCTGTTCGTAAAGCATGGAACGTTCCTTTATTTCAGCCATTCGGGTAATATCGTTATTCCCTCCACTTAAGATACAGCAAACATTTTTACCTTTTATCTGCTCTTTGATCTGGTCAAGCGCAGCGATAGACAGAACACCTGCAGGTTCAGCGACAATTGCTTCCTCGTTATAAAGGGTTAATATCGTAGAACAAACCTTTCCTTCATCGACCAGTAAAATTTTGTCTAAAACTTCTTTACATATTTCAAAATTGATCGTTCCAACTTTTTTAACAGCTGCTCCATCAACAAATTTATTGATCTTTTCGAGGAAAACAATTTCATTTTTTTCGATTGAACGATACATTGCCGGCGCTCCTGCGGGTTCTACTCCAATAATGTTTGTTTTAGGGCTTTTTTGTTTATAAAAACTGCCAACTCCTGCAGATAATCCACCACCTCCAACAGGCATTATCAGAAAATCGAAATCCATAAAATCGGGGGCATCTTTCATAATTTCAAACCCAACAGTTCCTTGTCCTGCAATAACTTTATGGTCATCGAAAGGAGGAATGAAAGTTTTATTTTCCGCCTCACTTACTTTGATCGCCGCAGCAAAAGCATCATCATAAGTATCACCTTCCAGGCGTACTTCGACGAACTTCCTACCCAATGTTTTTACTCTTGAAATTTTTTGTTGAGTGGTCGTTGCGGGCATATAAACTACACCTTTCACCTGTAAGGCTTTACAGGCAAAGGCAAATCCCTGAGCATGATTTCCAGCACTTGAACAAATTACACCGTTCTTAAGCTGCTCAGAATTGAGGCTTGCCATTTTATTGTAAGCACCTCTTAGTTTATACGAGCGTACGACTTGTAAATCTTCTCTCTTGAGATAAATTTTCGCATCGAAAAGCTCTGAAAGTCTTTCGTTAAATTCCAAAGGAGTTCTTCTGACAATAGGTTTAAGCAATTGCCATGCTTCCTGAATTTCGTTAACACTAATCATTTATTATGATTCATGAATGATAGGTGATGAATGATAAGCGATGGTTGATGAATGAATCATTCATCAACCATCGTTTATTAATTATTATTTATTATCTGGTCTTAGACTTCGTACTTTTTGTCCTGTTTGCCACATTTCAGAATCGCGTATTTCTTTCAATTCTTCTTCTAATTTTTCACGGTAATCGTCTTGTCCGTTTGAATCTATAGATTTTTGAGCTTCTCGTCCTGAGGCTACCTCTTCATAAAGGTTATCGAAAACTGGTATAACTGCATCACGGAATTTATTTTTCCAGTCGAGTGCTCCTCTTTGCGCAGTTGTAGAACAATTAGCGTACATCCAATCCATACCATTTTCTGCTACTAATCGAATAAGGCTTTCTGTTAACTCTTCAACTGTTTCATTGAATGATTCTGATGGACTGTGTCCTTTAGAACGTAACAAATTGTATTGAGCTTCCATAACTCCTGCTAGTGCTCCCATTAGGATCCCCCTTTCTCCTGTCAAGTCAGAGTAAACTTCTTTTTTGAAAGTTGTTTCAAATAAATAACCAGAGCCAACGCCTATACCCAATGCTACAACACGATCTTTTGCTTTACCGGTTTTATCCTGATGTATTGCAAAGCTCGAATTAAGTCCTTTACCAGCTACGAATAAACGGCGCAAACTAGTTCCTGAACCTTTAGGTGCTACTAAAATCACATCTACATCATCTGGAGGGATTATTCCTGTTCTATCACTGTAAGTAATACCAAATCCATGAGAAAAATATAAAGCATCTCCGGGGTTCAGATTGTTCTTAATAGTCTCCCAGGCAGCTATTTGTCCGGCATCAGAAAGTAGATATTGCAGGATCGTTCCTTTTTGAGCTGCTTCTTCAATTGTAAACAGCGTTTCACCTTCAACCCAACCATCATTGATCGCTTTATCCCAAGATGGGGAATTTTTACGTTGACCAACAATTACATTAAATCCATTGTCTCTAAGATTCAGGGCTTGTCCCGGCCCTTGAACACCATAGCCTAAAACTGCTATTGTTTCATCTTTTAATGTTTCTCTTGCTTTTTCTAAAGGAAATTCTTCGCGGGTAACTACTTGTTCATCTACCCCTCCAAAATTGATGATTGCCATTTTTTAATTATCTTTTATTTGAATTAATTCTCCATTTTCATTCCAAATCCTAATACTGGAAACTTTCTTTCCATTACTATATTTAGTTTCTAACTTTATCTTACCACTTTCGTACCATTCTTGATACAAACCATTTTGGATACCATTTCTGAAATTTGTTTCTTTCATTTTATTACCGTTTGGAAACCATTCAGTAACTGTACCATCGATCTTACCTCTTTTATATTCGGTTTTTTTATTCATCTTTCCATTAGCATACCAAGTAGTTTTCACACCACTTTTATAGGCATCGAATTTTTCTTCTTCTTTTTTTCCACCTTCTTCAAACCAGACAATTTTACTATTTTTCACAACACCAGCTTTGTAGTCTGCTCTAGACTCTATGATGCCATTCTCATACCATGTTTCTGCGATTCCTTCTAGTTTATTGAATTCATTATAATACTTCGTCTCTTTAACATTTCCGTTTTCATACCAAGCTTCATATTTTCCGATTGGCAGCCCTTTAACGTAACTTGCTTTAAGTAATATTTGTCCTGTTTCATTACTCTTGATCTGTTGTCCGTTGAGCTTACCATTTGTATAGTTTTCTTCAAGAATCAGATTCCCTTTATCTGACCACTCTTGCTTAATACTATCTAGTTCGCCATTTTTAAGATATTCATGTACTTTTTTCACCCCATTTTCATGGTAAACAACTCGTTCGTCAGATTTTACTGCTTTTTCGTAGAACTCTTTAGATTTTATCTTACCATTTTCGAACCATTCTATTCTTTCACCATGTAACATATCATCTAAAAAACCTGCTTCTAATTTTTGGGTTCCGTTTTCGTGCCACTCTATTTTAACACCATTCTTTTTACCATTGACGTACGGTATTTCGGCTTTAACACCTCCGGTTGTATGCCATTGTGTTTCGATACCTTGTTTTATATTCCTTTTAAATTCAACAGACGATCTTTTCTGACCGTTAATATACCAATCAGTGAATATTCCGTTTTTAATTCCATTCTCAAAATTTACCTGAGATTCTTTTGCCCCATTGTTATACCAGGTAGTTTTAGTACCATCTATCTTACCTTTTTCATAAAAGGTTTGAACTTTTGGAATACCACTACGATAATTAGCATAAACAACCCCACTAAAATTTTTGTAGGCTTTTTTATTTTTTTCTTTCTTGAAATCTTTCTCTAAAACCTTTTGTTTAGAGCAGGAACAAACAAGTAATAATAATAATATGTAAGAAAATCTGAACAAAACGTCGCAAAACTAAACTTGTAATAGGAATGATGAATATATAAAAGGCAATAATTCGGAATAAGACTCTAAATTTACCACAAGAATTTTGAATATGAAAAAAATTATCAATCTTAAAAATATTCTTTTACTGTTATTATTGGTTTTTATTGTAGGGCAATTTTTTCCGATAGATAAAAGTCAGCCTGCTGTTGATCCTTCAAAAGACTTCATACAAACGAGTAATGCTTCAGCTGCAGTTAAAGGATTTGTAAAAAATGCTTGTTATGACTGCCATTCTAACGAAGTAAAGTATCCTTGGTACACAAATATTTTTCCAGTTTCGAGATGGATAGGCGGACATATTAAAAATGGTAAGAAAAAACTCAACTTTTCAGTTTGGGCAGAATATGATAAAAATAAGAAAATCCATAAACTTGAGGAATGCATAGAAGCTGTTGAAACAAATTGGATGCCTCTAAAATCTTATGTTTTCATGCATCCGGAAGCGAAAATGACTGATAATGAAAAAAAGCAATTGATCGCATGGTTCAAACGTGAATCTGAACGACTGTGAATGCAACTTGAATTAAGCGTATGTTTAATTTATAAAATCATAACGTACATCAGATAAGTACAAGCCACAAGCAGGAGCAGAACGATTATAAGGCAGGATTCCTTTTTGTGAAACGATCTGTTTAAATGTATCAATATCGGTTTTACCTTCCCCTATAACAAATAATGCTCCTACGATCAAACGGATCATTCCACGTAAAAAGCGATTAGCAGCGATGTGTATTCTAAGTTTCTTTTCGTTTTGATCGAGGTGTAGTTCTGTTTTGAATATCTGACACAGGCTTGTAACTGATTCATTTTTCTTTTGAAAACTGGCAAAATCTTCAACTTCCTTAAGGTAGTTAAAGGCTTCTTCCATTGCCTGAAGATCTAATTTATTGAAATGCTGATAATAATAACTTAAATCATTCAGGAAGGGATCTTTCTGAAAATGGATATAGTAATCATAAGCTCTGTATGTTGCGTTGAAGCGAGTATGGGCATCATTACTTACCATTATAATACGCTTAACAGCAATATCTTTATAAAGAAAGCGATTCAATCTGAAAACAAAATTTTCTGGGGGGTGGTTTTGACAATCAAAATGTAAATAAAACTGACTTGCATGCACGCCGGCATCGGTTCTTCCGCAACCTACACAATAAATTTCTTCACGAAGTAAATTACTTAATACGTAGTTCATACGTGCCTGTACCGTATCGGCATTGGGTTGTACTTGCCAACCATGATAATTCGTCCCATTATAAGCTATTTCGAGAAAAAAACGCATAATACAATCAAATAATATTAGCTTCAGGTTCTAATTCGATTCTGAATTCTTGTTTCACTACTTTTATAATTTCATTTGCTAAAGTAACCACTTCTTTCCCTTTGGCCTTTCCTAAGTTTATTAAAACTAGTGCATGTTTGGGGGAAACGCCTACATTTCCTCTTTCGCAACCTCTGAAACCACATTTTTCAATTAACCATGCTGCTGGAATTTTATAGTTATTATTCTCAAGTTGATAAAATTTAAGATCAGCATATTCTGTTTTTAGTATTTCAAATTCTGAAGCGCTTATAATTGGATTTTTAAAGAACGAACCAACATTTCCAACTAATTCAGGATTCGGTAATTTCGATTCTCTGATAGCAATTATTGCTTTACTGACAGCCTTAGCATTCAATTGCTGGATATTATGCTCCTGGAGCCATTTTTCGATAGCTCCATATTTTATATTCAATTCTTTTTGCTGATCTAGTTTAAAACTGACTTTAGCTATAAAGTATTTCCCTTTCAATTCATTTTTAAAAACACTGTTTCTATATCCAAATGCACATTCTTCACCCGAAAAGTGTCTTATTTCTCCAGTCTCAAGATTCCAGGCTTCCAATTCAAGGAATACATCTTTCAATTCAACACCATAAGCTCCTATATTCTGAATTGGTGCGGCTCCCACTGACCCCGGAATCAATGAAAGATTTTCTAGTCCTTTCCAATTATTTTCGAGTGTATAACTAACAAGTGCGTGCCAGTTTTCTCCTCCTCCCACTTCAATGATTATGTGTTCATTTGTTTCTTCAACTACATTTATTCCCCTGATTTTATTATGAAGAATGATTCCTTCAAAGTTTGTTTCTGAAAAGATGACATTACTACCACCACCTAAAATTAGTTTCGGTACATTTTTTAACATTTTACTTTCGATTATGGTACACAAATCGCTGTAAGTGTTAATTGTGGCAAAGAATTTGGAAAAACTAGTTATTCCAAAGGTATTTAAGTTACTCAAATCATAGTTTTCAAATATCTTTACCATTTTTTCAGAATTTTACTTTGCAGGGCTTGTTTAATTTTAAAAATTAAAAGTCAAATATGATTTAATTTGACAACTTTCAGCAAACTCTTATCAAACAAAGTTTTATAAAAATTTTTATAATAACAGTTGCTTTATTCCATTATTGATATAGAAACGACCGGAGGAAACGCTAAACAAGGCAAAATTATAGAAATTGCCATTTTTGTATATGATGGCAAAAGTATTGTTGATAGTTTTTGTACTTTGGTCAATCCTGAGACCACATTATCTCCTTACATCGTTCAGTTAACGGGCATTACCGATGAAATGTTAACGGATGCCCCAACTTTTGACAAAATTGCAAAACGAATTATTGAAATAACGACTCAAACGGTTATAGTTGCTCATAACATACAGTTTGATTATAGTTATTTACGAGAAGAGCTCAGAAGATGCGATAAAAAGTTTGAAAGGAAAAAACTTTGCACGCAAAAACTAGCCCGTAAAATTTATCCTGAAATGACTGCTTATGGTTTGGGGAAATTGTGTGAAGAGTTAGACATTCCGATCGAAAGACAACACAGAGCTATAGATGATGCAAAAGCAACCACTTATTTGTTTGATAAGATGATGCAGTTAGAAGAACATCGTCATTATATAGACGCATCGCTTAATAAAGAAGAATTCGACCATTGGCCTCCGAACTTAGACATACAGATCGTTCAGGCTTTACCTGAAAATGCAGGTTTATATTATTTTCTGAATGAAAAAAAGGAGGTTATATACATAGGACGAAGCAATGATATACAAGATAGAATTTATCAGCATTTCTCCGAATTCCCAAGTTCACAATGGAGAAAGCAAATGTTTCAGGAAGTTGTAAATGTAAAATCGGAGCTCACCGGAAGTGAATTACTTTCTATGATATTGGAAATCTATGAGATCAGAAAATTCAATCCAATTTATAGTCAGTCGAGAAAAGGTAATTATTTTCCGTGGGGTGTAATAAAATACAAAGACCAAAAAGGTTATATTCGTTTCAATGTAAAAAGGGTAAAGCAAAGAAATTTAGCGCTTTCCTACCACAGATCTGAAAGTAGTGCCAAAGATTATTTATCGCGTGCAGCTGAACAATATGAACTTGTTCCTTACTTATGTAATTTGACTAATAAGGCGAATCGAAACACATTGCCTGATGTAGAAGCTTATAATAAGAAAGCATTGGATGCACTTAACTTTTTTGAGTATGAGCATAACCAATTCCTTATTTTGAGCGAAGGGAGATATCCTTCGGAATATGCTGTAATTTTAATAAAAAACGAGCGATTTTTCGGTTATGATTATTTTGAAAAAGAAATGTTGGAACATCCTTCTGATGTGGCAAAATTGATTAAACCAATGATGCCGAGTTTTTCTGTTGATCTGGTTATTAAATCTTATTTAAGAAATGGACATTTAATTGAGATCATGCCCGTAAGTCACCTTTCTCCTGTTAGCTGAATAGATAACTAAGCATCTTTTTTAAAGATATTCGCATTATTTCTTAATCATTTGAAAGAGATAATGATCTAAAATTTCGATATAAGACTAAAAAATTCTACTTTTATAAGAAACTTGTAAGAGAATTTACATCTAAGAATAAGTTCAGGAACTTAAAGCAAGTTGATTGCTTAGATTTTCTAAACCAAAATATCAAAATTCAATTTTATTCTTTTAAAACAAAAATGATGAAAAAATTTATTTTAACTTTTGCTACCATCGCATTTTTATGTGTTGGTTGCCAAGAAGCTAAAGATGCTGCAGGAAAGGCTGCAGATGCAACAAAAAATGCAGCTGGGAAAGTTGTTGATGGTGCGAAAGATGCAGCAACTGCAACTGGTGATGCAGTAAAGTCTGGTGCTGAAAAAGTGGGTGATGCTACAAAGAAAGGCTTTGAAGCAACAAAAGATGCGGCAGGAAAAGTGGCTGATGGTGCCAAAGATGCTGCTAAAGCAACTGGAGATGCCGTAAAGACAGGTGCTGAAAAAGTGGGTGATGCTGCAAAAGCAACAGGAAGTGCAATTAAAACGGGTGCTGAGAAAGTGGCTGATGGTGCAAAAGATGCGGCAAAGGCAACAGGTGATGCTGTTAAATCTGGTGCAAATTCTGCTGGAAACTTTGTTAGAAAAACAGGTGAAAAAGTAGATAATGCTGTTCAGAACACTAAACCAAGTGGCGGTTCTTTCAAAAGAAAGTAGAACAAATTAAGTTGAAATATTCAAATTTCAGGTCATTTTTTTACGAACGACTCTGATTGAAAAAGGAGTGAAATTTGTGAAGAAGCATCTCATAATACCTATAATTTATAAATTATTCACTTCAACTACGCAATGCTTCGTTTCGTTCTGAATGACACGATAAGTGGTGCATTTTTTATTTTTACAATTGTGCTACAAATAAATTTAAAAGTAACCCGATGTTGTTATTCAGCATCGGGTTTTTTATTCCATTTATAACTTAAATTGATTAAATGTATTTTTACATACTCCTGCCCTGTTATGCCTGAAATACCTGGCATACGGTAAACTCGATAATCTTCAAAAGCATCGATACCTGGATCAAAACCAGTATTAAATATGAAACTTGATCCAATATAAAGATTGCTTTTCCCGAGCTTTACTTCGTAGCCCAATTCTAACTCAAAAGAATTGGCAAACTTATTTTCACTGATCACCCGCTCTGCAGGCTCCCACAATTCCTGAGAATCTTCATAAACTAATAGGTCGTTGTGTTTCATATAAGAGCCGATATAATTTATACCTAATAAAAAGGCTGCTCCTTTTCCTTTACCAAAAGCTTTATTCAAGCCTAGTTTCAAGAAAGTCCCACTTTCCTTAATGGTGTTTCCCTCTCTGTTTTCAGCTCTTCTGAAATGAAACCCTGTTCCAATATTTATAGAAAATATGGATTTCACTGGAATTCTGCCAAAAACCTCTAAATGATTCAATCCATTTTGAGGGCTTAATGAAGCTAAGTTAACGATGCTTGTTTTTGTAATTCCCTTCACTCCAAACTCATATTGGCTATCGTTCTGCGCTGATAAATTGAATGAGTGCATGAAGAAAATGAAAAGAGCGATCTTACAGAAAAAGAAACTAAATAACTTTTTTGGAGGTTCATCAGTTCGACTACGCTCACTGACCACAGTTCGACAGCCATGGCTGCCACAACGCTCACTGACCACAGTTCGATAGCGATGGCTACCACAACGCTCACTGACCACAGTTCGATAGCGATGGCTACCACAGCATTGGCTACCGCAACGCTCATTGGTTATTTTATTAATGAATTGCATATTATTTCATTTTAAATTGGGAAAGATATAGAATTCTAATTGGTATAAATTGCCACCCAAGAACCATCATCGGCAACAACCGATTTTGAGAAAGTATTTTTCGTAACTGAAAGATCACTGAATGAAATATTATACCCACAGTAGCGACTATAATCTTCATTTCTACTGTAACTGAATGTTAAAGTATCATTTGTTTCTTCTTCGTTTTTCCAAAGAAAAGTTGAAGCATCTTCCGCTGGGTTGAGGCTTAACTCAAATGATTGATCGTCGGTAATAAGTTCATAGTTTTTTTGCCCACCGAAAGGTATAACCTCATTATAAGTATTATCAAAAAATGATTCACATTTTGAGATTATATAACTAGTATCTTGTTCTTCTATAAGTTCATATCGGGCATTATAACGCACTTCATTGAAGCTCCAGCCTGTTTCAATATTTTCAGGCGCAAGGTAACAGCTATTTGAGGAATTAAAGATCACAAATCCTACTGAGGCAAACTCCCCTTCGTAGCATTCGCAACTAAAATTATACAAAGGCATTGAAGCAATAATGAGTATGAGCACTTTCCAGCTATTCTTATACATAATGTTTGTTTTTAGATATGTCGTTGCAATAAATCACGATCGTCAATATTCCACTGTCAATAAAACATTAGCTTTACCCTGAAAAGTTATCTTTCATGGTTAGCAGTGTATCGATTGTAATCATTTATGTTAAACATCGCAACTTGAATTAGGTAATAAACTGAATTTATTCTGTTTCTTCAAGAAATAACGATAAACAAGACTTAATCGCATCCAACCATCGTTATTAACTTTTCCAATTGTATTATTATTTACTTGCTTGTTGGCTTTTTTTCGTCTTTTAAGAATACTAAAGATATTAAACATAAAGTAAATATGCGCTTTAAAAATGGCTTTGAATGTGTTAAAATCGCCAGAGAACAAAGCACGGTAAGCAGCTACGGTATCTAATAGAATACGAATTGGAAAGCGAGTAAACAGGTAAACAGATGGGACATTTTTAAATAATAAAATGAGATTATTCCTGAAATTCAAATATGTTTTTTTAGGATTAGCTTTGCTCAGGGTTGCTCCTCCTAAATGATAAACAACCGATTCGGGGCAAACCATTACTTTATAGCCCGCTCGTTTTATTCTCCAGCAAAAATCAATTTCTTCCATGTGTGCAAAATAAGCTTCGTCAAGTCCCTCCATATTATTATACAAAGATGCCCGCACGAACATGGCTGCACCACTCGCCCAAAAAACAGACTCAACTGACTCGTATTGACCGTTATCTTCTTCACAGGTATCGAATATTCTACCTCTGCAAAAAGGGAAACCATATATATCTAAATATCCTCCACTAGCACCTGCATATTCAAAATGTGTTTTTTGCTTATAGGCAAGAATTTTAGGCTGGCAAGCTCCGATGCTCTTATCGGTTTCCATTAATGATATGATCGGTTCGATCCAATCGGGTTCGACAGCAACATCGGAATTGAGTAATACAAAATAATCTGCTTTTATTTGCTTTAATGCTCTGTTATATCCTCCAGTAAAGCCATAATTTTTATCGAGTTGCAACCAATGCAAATTTTCATATTGTTGAGCTACTTTTTCAGAATTATCTGAAGAAGCATTATCGGCAATCCAAATCTCAGAGTTAGGGTAAGTACTAGCCATTACAGAAGGTAGAAATGTTTCTAAGAGTTTTTCTCCATTCCAATTCAAAATAACAACTGCTACTTTTGGCATATTTGAGCTCATGTCTGCAAAGGTAAATACACGGAGGGTTAATTATGGGTGATTATTGATGGGTGATTATTGATGGTTGATAAGTGATTATTGATTTCGGGTTTGTTTCCATCGACGGTGCGACCAGAGCCAATATTCGGGTTTCTTTTGAATAACCTTTTCTAATTTACTGAAATAGCGTTGGGTAAGCTCACCATCTTCTAATTCATTGGGATTCTCGGCGATCAAGTTGACTTCTATTTCATAAAAACCTCTTTTCTTCTTTTGTATATCTAAATAGACAACCGGGCAATCATATAGCTTTGCATACTTTTCAGGCCCATGCAAACAAGCCGTTTCTATTCCAAAAAAATCAACCCAAATAGCTTTTTCGTGGCGTGATGGTGATTGGTCTGCTACCAAGGTTATACATTTTGCTCTCGACTTATTTTTCTCAAAATATTCGTAAGTATCTTTTAAGGCAACCAACTCCGTACCATTCCGTCCTCTGCTGGCTAATGCTTTATTATTCAAATATGAATTCGACAGTTCTTTATAGAACATACACATGATATAATTCGGTAAGTGCAAGGGTGCAGATAGAGCGTATCCTTCCCAGTTTCCGTAATGTGCTGTTACACAAATCACTGTTTTGCCTTTTTCTAAATAAGGAAAAACCAATTCGGGGTTTCTTATGGTGAATCGTTGAGCTGCTTCTTTATCTGAAATGGAAAAATTCTTGACACCTTCCAATACCACATCGGCAAAATGTGTGTAGAATGCTTTAGTTATTTGTTTGTGTTCATTTTTCGTTTTCTGAGGAAATACTTTTCTAATATTCTGTTTTACAATTTCAGAACGGTAAGCTATAATTCGAGACAAGATAAATGCCAATAGGTCGGAGAATAAATATAATAAAGTAAAGGGTAATCTTGAAACTAATATTATGATTCCATAAAGAATATAGTTCAGTATTCGTTTCATGTATTAAAAGTAATGATTTGTGATAAGCAATCCAACTATTCATTAAAACGAAGGGAAATGTATGAATATTCTTTTACTTCAGAATGAAGTTTTAATAGGTTCAAACAAGCTGCTAACGTCCGTTTTAGGAGAAACGTTACAGGGTGGAAAGGTTTGCCGTTCAAGGTCACTAAAGAACTCAAACGGAAGTGATTAAGCTTTGTGTAGCATGCCTGTTGGTCAGCGATCAACAAGGGATGAGAGAAATTCAAAAATAAACAAAACTGTTTATTTTGTACTAACTTTGAATTTCATCAATTTTCAAAAAATGTTACCAGCTTACGAAAAAATTAAGGGCATACATCCTGGAGCAATTTTAAAAAGAGAATTAAAAAAACGTAAAATTAAAAGTAATGCTTTAGCTCAGGCAGTAAGCGAATATCCTCAAACCATTAATGCAATAACCAAAGAACGCAGGGGCATCACTCCTCAGCTATCTATTAAGTTGGGCAACTTTTTCAATGTAACAGAAGATTATTTTATGTTGCTACAAGCAAGTTATGAAGTAACAAAAACGCTCCGCCAACAACAACGACAACCACTAAAGGGGAAATTTAGAAAACAATTATTTTGGGACACAGATTTTGACACCATAAATGCAGAGCAACACAAACATTTTATCATTCAGCGAATATTAGAACGAGGCAATGATACCGATATTAAATCTTTAATTGATTACTACGGAGTGGCGGAAATTGAACATATCATACACACCATAAAAGGCTCATTTATTCCAGCATATAAAGAGAATATCAAAAAACACTTTTCCCAAAATATAATTTAGTGAGTAAGCCGATTTTCAAAAACACCGTTAGCGATTTACTTTGGGAAACATTAACCCAATTGATGAACTGGGAAGAATTAAGCACTTTTAGACTGGTTGGCGGTACAGCCCTAAGTTTACAAATAGGTCATAGAATGTCGGTGGATATTGATTTGTTCACCGATGCAGAATATGGCAGTATCGATTTTGGACAAATGAAACAATGGGCAATAGTTGTTATGTTGGTAATTCAAAAGAAGCCCTTGTAAAACTTGATTTCTTTTATACAGAAACCTTTGTATATCCAATAGTTGAAGTAGAGAATATTAGAATGATAAGCCTTGAAGAAATAGTGGCAATGGGCGAAAAAAGGACTTTTGGGATATTCACGCACTGCTTGAACACTTTAGCATAAACGATATGTTAGTGTTTTATCTTAAACGCCAGTCATATCTTCACACAAAAGAAGAGCTAATAAGCGAACTCATCAACTTTTCAAGAGCTGACAAAGAACCAGACCCAATTTGCCGACAAAGTAAAAAATGGCAACTAATCAAATTAGATTTGGAAGAAGCAATAGCTGAATTTTAGAAGTCATTAAATATTTCATTTTAACATCAAAATAATAGAGTTAGGTAGAATGATATTATAAACCAGTTTTTTTAACTTGTGGTTTGGAGCTTTGGAAATGAAGATTGGAATTTTGTGAGTTTTTAGAAAAATGGTGGTTTTTGTGAACCCTAAAAACAACCTTAGAACGTCTCTATCGCCAATTACAATTTAACAAAGAATACTTTCACTTATTGTGATAGGACGTTCGATACATTTTGGCGTAAATTTGGTTAGTCAATCAGGCTGCTAACGTCCGCATAAGGCGAGACGTTGCAGTGGAAAAAAGGTAGATAATACAGCACCTAACTTATGTACAGAAGATGAGGAAATAATAACATTACTAAATCATAAGCTTCAAAATGTATCTGTTGGTCATGGAGGATCAACAAAAACTTTATGCTATGGAAATAAAATTCATTCTGTAGAATTAGGTTATATTGATTATTTTGATGTGACTAACACACATAACCCTGATAATCCAGATTTATCCGATCCGAGTTATCAACCTTTTATTTGGGAACATCCTGATGGAAGCTATTCTTATGAAGAATATGCAATTGCAGAAATGAGCGGAACTTACTTTTTAACAATGACTAATATTTATGGTTGTCAAGCAAACTTTAATGTCAATATTGAGATCATACAACCAATTGAAACAATGGATCAATTAACTGACATGCATATTTGCAATGATAATACAGAGCCAGTTAATATTGGCATTCCACCCCAATCTGATTTCACATATTTTTGGCTGAACACCGATGTAAATAGTTCATATATAAATGTTACAGAATCTGGTTACTATACACTCATTGCTACGTATATTGATGGATGTGTATATGAAAAAACTGTCCATATAACATTTGAGAGTGATAACACATTTGATCTAAGTAGTAGTAATACATTTAACACAAACTACCTTAATATTACTTCTATAAACACAACTACAATCAATGGCGCTCTGTTTTAGGAGATGTAATAACAGTAGATGAGACTATAGAAGTGGAAGGAGAATTAATTATTGAGAATGGTGTTACTATGATGTTTGATAATGATGCAGGTATCAATATTCAAAAAGGAGGAAGATTGATATTACGTGAAGGGGCTACGCTAACAAGCTTTTGTAACGAAAGTTGGCAAGGCGTAAAAGTTTTGGGTAATACGAATCTACATCACCCAACTCAAGCTGAAATAGATGCAGGCAATCATCCCAATCATGGTTATTTATACACTAACAATGCAACAATAGAGCGTGCTATATGGGGAGTTATTGTGGTTGACGAAGAAAGTCAATCATATAATTTTGATGATGGTAATATTATCCCTAACGCTAATGGAGGCGGTATTATTCAATTAAACAATACTAATTTTACAGATAATCGTTATGGCATTGCATTATTTAATCATGGAAGAAATCAAAACCATAAATCACATATAAAACAATGTGATTTTGTAAATACATACGCTTGGGAATACTTACCATCTAATACAACTTACAGACAAATTTTACTAAGAGGTGCAGATGCTATACCTATTGAACAATGCACCTTTGAAAAAAACATGACTGATTCTCAAAGCCTTATAGACGAAACAGTTATAGGTATTGAGGCCATAAATGGAGGCGTATTGTCAGATTCAGATGCTTGCCCTTGCGCAATGCCCAATTCTTTTAGAAATTTAGATAAAGGTATTAAAATTACTGATTTATTGGCTTTAGGAGGACACTTTATTAGTGGTAACCAATTTTACAATGTTAAACAAGGTATTACTGCAACAGGTGCATTTGCTGTAGAAGTTAATAATAATATATTTAATGATATACCAGCTGGTATTAATAATGATGAAGCAACTTGGGGAATATATACCGATAATTGTGTAGCACAACGTATTGAACAAAACAGCTTTAGAACTACAGTAAATAGTGATTTTACAAGAGGATTAATTGTAAAAGACTCAGATGCACTAACAACTAATACTGAAGATTTTAATATAGTAAAAGATAATTCTTTCTTAGGTGCTTTTGAGGCGGGTATTTTATGGCAAGGAAAAAATGATTTTGTGGATATTGATTGTAATCATTTTGGTGGTACTAGCTGGGATGATCCAAAAGCCGATTGGCAATTGGCGAATAGTGATGATTTTGATTTCTCTTTAAATGAACAAGGGTGTAAAGATATTGGAGGTATTGAGGAAACAGAACCCCCATTTTCCAACCAATGGCATGATGGTACAAGTGGCGCACATATAGAAAACCTTACTGGAATAACACAAACACTTTCTCTAAACTGGCAAGACAATTCTGAGCCAACTTTGTATGACATAAATGTTGAAGTGGATAATTTTATAAATTGTGGTAGCTCTTCACTATGTATAAATAATTGGGGTGGCACTGGTGGCACAACAGGAGGTAATGGTGGTACACCAGCAAGCAATCCTTCAAGTACTTGTAGAATGGCTTATAATCCAATAATAGATAATATAAAATCTAATGAAAAGGAACAAGTCAGAGATGAAATGGTTTGTTTGGCAACCGATTTTAGTCATACATTCTTAACCGCTACTAACATTAAAGAAGGGGATTTAGCAATGGCTCAGTTTTACTTAGATAAAGTTACAGATACTGACAAGTATGCCATAGCAAAAGTTCAATACCAAGACATAATCACTAGTATGCAAGATGGTACAGGTAAGTCTAACGAAGCTTTTGTGCGTACAGAAAGCAAAGCAATAAAGAAGCCTTTATCACTTGAAAACAATATGGCTGCATCCGCTTTGGCTTTTTTATCAGGAAATACCAAAGCTAAAATTGTTGATATAACTTATAATAATAGTTTGGAAAACAAGCCAAGTCCTAAACAATCTTTTTTTACCATATATCCTAATCCAAGTGGTAGTAATAGCCGTATTCAATTAAATTTACATGATTCAGAGGATGTTGTTCAAGTTATTGAAATAAGCAATTTGAATGGTAGAATACTTAGTAAAATACAAAATATTACTGACAAGTACATCAATATCGGTAATTTATCTTCTGGTATTTACCTAATAACTGTTACCACACAAGGTGGCTCAGTATATACCGAAAAACTAAGTGTAGTAAAATAATTGAGCTATGAAAAAATTAATTATTCTATTTTTCTTACAACTAAGCACTTTCGGGTGCTTAGTTGCTCAAGAAATTGATAGCACAGCGATTCAATACTTCAAATTACTAAATTTAGAAGCTAATGAAGGGGTTTTTATTGGTTGTGGTTCAACTGAAAGTGGCTATTTTGCTGTAGGTTCATCTGCTACGAATCAAGGAGTTAAGTATCTCTCTTTAAAAACCTATAGTTTAGAAGGGCTTTTGTTGGCTGATTTTTCTTTAGATAACGAACTACAAGGCTATAAACAGGTAGATTATGGACGTTGTATGGTACAACTTTCAGAAACTGACTGGATTTTGGCATATAGTAGAGAAGAAAACAATAATACTCGCCACATTCGAGTAATCCGTTTTAATATGGATGGCGAAGTTTTATGGCAAACAGATTTAGGAGGAACTTATTGGGATAAGGCAAGACAGCTTATTGTAACCAACCAAAGCAACATTGCTTTGGTTGGAGAAACAAATGTAAATAATTCAGTAAAAAAAGGGTACACCGCTTTGGTAAATGGAGACAATGGAGATATAGTTTGGGAACGTATAGAAGATAATCTACCATCTAATGCAAATTCTAATAATACTAATATTGTTGAAATTAATTCTTGTTTTATATTAAGTGGCTCAAAGCAAGTAGATGGAGTCTATACCGCAGTAGCGAGGACAATATCAAAAGTTGATGGAAGTATAATCACAGAAAAAGTTTACACTGAAACAGATGGTTGCCGTTTTTTAATATACTCAATACCATACAATAATAGCTTATATTTTTCAACTTGTAATGCAGAGAATGAAATTTACATAAGAGGGAGAGTTGACACATCTCTAAATATATTGACAGCAACCGAATATCCATTTGCAGAAACTAAATTACCGCCCTCAATAAAACCAATTATTTACGAAGATGGAAGCTTTGTTAGTTTACACGAATACTACACAGTTACTGAACAAGGTTTACGTACCCAAATAGAGATGTTTGGTTTAGACCCAGAAGGAGAATTAAGTTTTGTAACCAAAATCTCTACTGATAGCACCAAAGAGGTTTATGTAAGAGATTTACGTAAAACCCCAGATGGCGGTTATTTAATTGCAGGTTATGAGCATTTCCCATCGCCTCAACGTGGTTGGCTCATCAAAACAGATAGCTTAGGCAATTGCTGCGAAGCACCAAATTGTGATAGCATAGGTTATGTAATAGATACCCTTTTTACCAGTAATTTTGATATAACTACGACTCGTGCTGGTTTACAAGTATTTCCCAATCCAACACAAAAAAACAGTCTTGTAAATATCGTTCTAAATGATAGCCATGATGCTATTGAAAGTAGTCAAATTTTCAGTATAGATGGTAAAGAATTATTTTTTAGTGCCAATGATAATGCAAACCAAGTATCAACAAGTAATTTAGTTACTGGAATTTATATGCTAAAACTACGTACTCGTAAAGGTGTTGTTTATTCAAGGCGGTTGGTAGTCAAATAATACAATTCACAATATATTTATATCAAACACCCCTTTTTCATCAGAAATTGAGGCGTTTTTGTGTTTTTTATTGAACTTTCAAAATTTCATAAAAACCAAGTGTCGCACGAAGTATAGCCTATACCCACGAAAAACTATTGCGTTAGGGATTGAAAAGGAAATCCTTTTTTATGACTATAGGAAATAAAGGAGATTGGAATGGAAAGCCCGCTCGAACGCCCAAAAAAATATTTCATTTGAAAATATAGCGTTCATTTATCTAAAAAGATTCTCCATGCCTGAGACTACTTCTATCACTTGTAGATTTCGGCAGGCGACTTTTACATTCGCCAAAATGATTGTTCCGAAAGTACAGGAAACAATAAACGCCATAAGAAAGAGCCTTATTCGTAAACAACCAATAAAGAACAAGCCTTACAATTACCTGAAAGTAACAAAAGGAAAAAATACAAAGTCCTTAATGCTTAACTTTGTGTTTTTCCTTTTTATCAAAACAAATTAATGAGTCATTCATTGTTGAATACAATAAAAGAAAAGCCCGTTTTAATAGAATCTCAAAGCTGGGGATCTATCGCTTATTTTTCTATACTGAAAAATGCTAAACAGGTATTTATTGATGGGCATGAGCATTTTGTAAAGGCAAGCTACCGCAACCGTTATGAAGTATGTGGACCGAACGGTAAACAAACTTTAAGTATTCATTTGGAAAATGGAAGAAATAGAAGAAGGAGTAGCAGAAAGGTAAAGATCTTCTACGAACACCATTGGCAAAAACTTCATTGGAATACCTTGTGTTCTAATTATCGCCGTTCACCTTATTTTGAATACTACGAAGATGATCTTCAGCATTTATACGAAACACCAACCGAAAGTCTTTTAGAGTTCAATAAAAAAACCATACAGTTCATCGCAGAACAATTGGAGCTTTCTTTTAATATCGAATATACAGATCGCTATATTCCTGCTTCTGATGAGAACTATTTAGATCTTCGTTCTATACTAAAACCCAATAAGGCTATTCCAGAAGATTTAGCAGCTATTACAACTCAAAAATACCATCAGGTTTTTGAAGACAGAAATCCGTTTTTCCCTAATCTCAGCATATTAGATGCGCTTTTTAATTTAGGTCCGAGAACGATTGAGTTAATGAGTTTGTGAGTTAATGAGTTAATGAGTTTGTGAGTTAATGAGTTAATGAGTTTGTGAGTTTGTGAGTTTGTGAGTTTATTAATTTATGAGTACGGTAACCGAGCATGGTCGAGGTTGAGTTTGTGAGCTTAATGATAACTAATTGAACTTATACACAAGTTAAATATTGGTTATGGTTTGGCATTTTTTCTCGCTTTTGATAATATTTTTAGAAGCTCAGTGATTTCTAATTTTAAATGATCCAATGAGTCTTTTTGGGCGATTTTTGATTCTTCTAGTATTTCCAACCAAAATAAAGATTCATCGGTTTCTTCGACAACAATACATAATTTAGAATAAAATTCTCTTTTACTTCTTGCCCTTAGCGCTGCCCTATAATTAGCGGCAACCGAAGTTGCGGAACGTAAAAGTTGCTTACCGATAATTTTAGCAGAAGCATCAGCATTTAAAGAATTAAACAATTGAATAACTTGTAAAGCAAAATGTTTAGTTCTATATTGTATTAACTGCCCAAATTCATAGTTGGTCATGGTAGGTGATATTATAAATTTACAAAATGGTTGTGCAAAGTTACTTAAAACTCTTAAACTCTTAAACTCTTAAACTCTTAAACCAATCAAAACCTTGAACTAAGCAATAAATCCAAATTAGTTGTCTTAATATTAAACCTTTTACCTAAAAACTGATTTGTGAGCTTGCCTTTATACAAATAAGCTCCATTTCTTGTTCCAAAGCTACTATATAAGTAATCGTCAAAATCACGGTATTTTAAAGCTTCTAACAAAATACTAGTAATCACATTACTAAATGCACGAGTTGCCGTCCTGGACACTCTTGATGCTATATTAGGCACACAATAATGAAAAACACCATGCTTTTGGAAAATAGGTTTATCATGAGTTGTTAATTCTGACGTTTCAAAACAACCACCCTGATCGATACTTACATCTATGATCAAAGAACCATCCTGCATTTGCTCTATCATTTCTTCATGAACGACACAAGGCGAAGAACCTGTTTCAGAATGAATAGCACCAATAGCAACATCGGTGGTTCGCAATTCTCTCAATAAAGAATCTGGATTAATAACGGAAGTATAAATTCTATTGCCGATATTATTTTGTAAGCGCATTAATTTATATAAAGCATTATCAAAAATACGTACTTCAGCTCCTAATGCCAATGCCGCACGCGCGGCATATTCTCCCACAACACCTGCTCCTAATATGGTAATCTTAGCCGGAGGAACAGATGAAACGCCACCTAGCAGAATGCCTTTTCCTCCATTGATATTGCTTAAAAATTGTGCTGCAATCTGAATAGAAGCCGTACCGGCAATTTCACTCAAAATGCGCACTACCGGAAACGATCCTGAATTATCGCGTAAATACTCATAAGCAAAAGCCGTTACCCCTTTTTCCATCATACTGCTTAAATGCTCAGGACTTAAGGTAGGTAAGTGAATGGGTGAAAAGATCAATTGTTCATGTTTCAATAAATTAACCTCTTCTCCGGTAAGTGGGGCAACCTTTAAGATAATGTGGGCCTCAAATACCTGCTCAATCGAATGGACCACCTCAGCTCCAGCTTCTGAATATTCTATATCCTTGAAATTGGCTCCTTCTCCAGCTCCCCCCTGAATAACAACCCGATGACCATTATTGGTTAAAAGTCTTACAGAGCTTGGAGATAAAGCGCATCTTTTTTCCTGAAAAGAGCTTTCAAGCGGAACACCAATAAATAGTTTTCCTTTCTTAGGCATAGTTTTCAGCGTTTTCGGCTGAGTTTCTAATGCAAAATCTGTTGCATACCGTGATCCGCCCTGTCCTTCCATTTCTGATTAATTTTATGAGTATTATTGTTACAAATTTAAGCTATATCACGCGGCTTTTATTCAACAATTTTCAAAACAAAACTTTCGCGATCCATCTGCCTGAGTTTCAATACTTACAAATGTATATTTATCCAATTCTGCTACCACAAGATCTGCCCATTCAATAAAAATATAAGTATTTTCTTCAAAGTATTCCCAGAAACCTATATCAAGAATTTCTTCATAATCTTTCATTCTGTAAAGGTCAAAATGAAAAATGCTATAATTGCTTGACACATATTCATTTACTATAGAGTAAGTCGGACTGGTAACTTCATCATTACTACCAATGGCTTGAGAAAGGTATTTGATAAAAGTTGTTTTTCCTGCTCCTAAACTTCCTTTAAAAACAAAAATGCTGCGTTCTTCGGCAAAATCCAATAGTGATTTGGCAAGCTGTGGTAATTCGTCAATTGACCGAATAATGTGTTCTTGCATGGAATATTATTTTTTCTGCTGTTTTTTCTTTTGCTTTTTCTCTTTCCTCAATTTTCTTCTGTTCTTAAGAATTCTGACAAGGTCTTTCATATTGTCAAAATCTTCAGTAACAAACAAACTGACCCCCGTTTTATTATAACGACCGGTAAAGATATCAGAATCTGTTTTTGCAAATAGTTTTACACGATAAAATCCATCAGGAGTAATTTTATACTGAACAACGAAATCGCCTGCCAAAGCTACATTATCGTAACTATCATCAGCTGTTTCTCCCAAATCGAAATTACCACCCAGATCAATGATTACCCGATTGTTGAATAACTTCTGTCGATAGGTTAACTCTATTTCGTTTCTGTTATACAGTGTATTTTCAAGGTCGGTGGCATTAGCCGAATAATCAGCACTATAATTCCGCCAATTCACGCCCCATTCACTATTCGGGATCAATTCACCAATGGTTTCAGAAAGCAAAGTACTGAACTGATTCGATAAAAATTCACTCATGGTTGTAGAAACGCTCGAAGTCAAATATTCATTTCCAAAAAGATCGGTATTAGCCGGTAAGAATTTATTGAAAACCATAAGTCCGAAAACCTGTTTATTCAGTTCATTTTTATCTACATCATTATTGATCTGATCGAGTCGTTGTCTTGCAGTCGAGTTGGCTGAGTTGAATGATGTTTCAGGAACGTCGATAAAAAAGTCGATTTCCGGAGCAGCTAATTCCCCACTAAGGTTCAGATATAATTCTACCGGAACACGTTGGCGTAATTCATTATCTTCTTCAGTATTCACTGTTTCAACCAATTCGTATAAACTTGTTTTAAAGCGATATGCCGTTGCAATATCCAGTTTTGCTTTGTATGGATCACCATAGAAATTAATAGTACTACCCTGCTTTATATCGAAGCGCTTATTAATTACATTTTGCATGGTGAATAAATAATCTCCTTCTGAAATCACATATTCGCCATAAATATCGAATATATCAGACCTTGAATCGTAGTCCATTTGTATATTTCCCATGCCATTGGCTTTAATAATATCACCTGCCTGATAATCGAATATTAATTGTAATTCTGCCAAAGGTGTTAATTCAAAATCCATATCGATCTGAAACTCAAATGGCTTAGGAGCTTCTTCAATTACGACACTAGTTGTATCTTTCACCACAAAAGAATAAACGGTATTTTCGGCTACACCATAATCATCGCTAAGTGGTAAATACAACTTGGTATTCTCAAGCGTTTCCAGATTCAGATACATATAAATATCATTGATCGGACCATCGAAGATCATGAAACCTGCTCCTAAAGCTGTTCCGTAGTATAATTGATCGCTTGCTGTTTCTCGTTTAGTGTCTAATAATAAAAACTGATCGGTGGTTATATCTACAGAAACTGCAAGATCTTGAAAGTTCGCCAGATCAAAGGTTCCATTCAGCTCTGCTACATTATTGAATTTATCCCGTAAAATAAGTTCTTCGAGATATAATTCATTGTCTTCAAAAACCACATATTCGTCTTCAACAGTATAACTTGTATTTAATAGTTTAATCGTTGTTTTTACATCCTGAACAAATAATTCTCCATTCAATTTTGGTGCTTTGGCGGCTCCTGAAACCCTAACGCTACCACGGGCAAAACCTTCGGTATCATATATTTCTCCACCTAGAAAGGTTTCGATAAATTCCAAGGAGAATTGTGCTACATCTGCTTCAACGAACAAGGCTTTATATTCGGGTGCATCCAAATCATAATATCCTTTGGCGGAAGCATTGTATAATTCACTTTCAACAAGTGCCGTCAAATTAATCTTATTTATTCCTGGTTCTTTTATGGCTTCAGCGGTAATGGTTCCCATATCTTGTCCTAAAAGAATTGCATCGGTAATAGCAATATCACCTGTTAGCAGTGGCTTTTTAAGAAAGTTCTTTACCTCCACTTTTCCATTTAATGTTCCAGCAGCTTTTAATTCTTCATTAATTGCTGCCATTTCCAGATATTCTTTCAGGTTAATATCATTGAAAACTACTTCAGCCCAGGTTGTTTCTTCTTTCGGTTCACTCGTTAAGCGAAAATATTGATCCTGAAAAGTCAAGTCCCAATCCTGCAATGAATAATCATCCCAATTTTTGAAATACATTTCTTCTTGACTCATACGCCAATCCTGTCCAGCAACGACCAACAACATACTATCCATTTGCACTGAAAGTCTGGCATCTTTTACTACAGCCAAACCGTGAGCGTCCAAACGATTGAAAGCGGTATCGGCATTAGCTGTTAAATGCAAATCGAGTGTATCAGAATGAACAAAACCAGCCAGTTTTATAAGTGGAACGGCAAAATTATCTTTTCTAACTGTATCAACATCTAACTGAAACAATAGCTCTTCTTCATCTGAAAGGGCATCTAGTTCTATATCTTTTACTTCAACACCATCATAATTCACTGCCGGAATACTAGCATTCAAATTCAGGTAACGCGATCGGTTATTGAACGAGCCTTTGATCTTACCACCTTCAACTGTTTCTAATTTTGGTAAGAAAAGCTGTGTAATATTCGTCGTTTTTTTAAGCCTTATATCAAAATCGATTGCCAGATCACGCGTTGCCAGCGTATCGTCATATTGAATATTATAAGGAAAATAATTGGTCAAGTATTCTTTAAAAGTATTGCTTAAATTCCTGAAGCTGAAGTTGCCTTTCAGTCCTATGTCTGCAACGTCGGAAACTATCGCAAAATTCCTTCCTTTTTCGTTTTGAATTGAAACGATACGAGCAGTAGCGATCGGATAAATTTTTCCATCTTTTTCTATGCTAATATCTTCTAACATTGCCGAACCCTGAAAGTCGTCGATATCTGTTCCTTCTATATTAAAATCGGATTTAAAGGAAAGAATATAAGGGTTTGGCGCTAAATTCAGCTTTTGAAGATCTAGCCTTACCACTTGTGTATCGAATTTGAATTGCGGCTTTTCTCTTGCCAGATCTACTACTCCGGAAAAATTAAGATTTACATCTTCTTGTTCTATACTGAAATCTCCATTGAATAATTGCTTATCCAATCTACCATCAATTTTAACATCCCGATACGAATACCCATTAAAATCGAATGATTGAATTGTTCCTTTCATATCTGCTTTGGCTGAAGAAAAACTCAGACCACTACCATTGATACGCGTATCGAAGGTGATATTACCGAGTGTTTGCTCCTGACCTAAAAATGTTCCCAATTCAAAATCACGAACACTCAAATTACCGGAATAGGTAGCATTATCCATTCCTTTGATCTTCATATTCAAATCGGTAACAGCACTACCTAAGTCAGTTTCTAATTCTCCCCTTGCAACAAAATCGCTGATGAATCCTAAGAAGTTACCTGAGAAATCAATTCGTCCCAATTTTTTGGTATTATCAGGAAAGCTAACTTCAGGCAAAATCGCGATTACATCATCAATGTGTGTATATAATCGGTCAACATCAAAGTCTATGAATGTCGTATTGATATCTGGTAAACCTTTCAATTTAAAATCGCCTGCAAAGAAACTTTCATCAGATTTTATTTTGATCTTCTTACCTTTTAAATTATCAATTGTACCGTAAATCCTTCCTTCTATTTGAGCTTTCTTGAAACGATCGAACCTGCTTGCCACTTTGTTCTCAGAAAAATATGGTACGAAATATTCAATGTCTTTTATGTCAAGAATAGAATTACTGAGTTTAATGTCCTGAAAAACTTTATCTTCAAAATTCAGAAAATCTTCAAAACTTTTAAACTTCATTGTGTAACTATTCCCCAGCTTACTATTCGGCGTTTCGAGTGTCAACTGTTCAATATTTACTTTATTCTTATTCATAAAGAAATTTCCTGATAAGCGATTAACAGTAAAACCTGAAATTTCCGTCAAATTGATCTTTTCAATTTTTCCGCTTATAGTATCTCCGATATAAGAAGCATTATCCGCTATTAAATTAATATCACTTACTTCCATATTTTCCCAATCGATATAACCCGAATTTGTGTATTTCGGTGATGCTCCCTGTAAAGTGAATAATCCATCAATTAATTGCAGATCGGCGACTTTCAGATCTATTCCTAAATCGGGAAGAAAGGTAAGTGTTGTATCATTATCCTCGTCATCATCTTCATCATCAATTGGATAGGTGATCAAATTCACCAATGGTTCTTTAACATGTAAATATTTGGCTTCAACCAGAGCCTCATCAAAATTTATATTATTGGTTTCAATAGCTAGTTCAGGAACTTTAACATGCAGGTCGAGGTATTGCCATTCATCGTTCATGGCAAAGTGTGTATTCGATAATACTATTTTATCAAGATCAAAATCAAAAGGCTGGGTTTCTTTTTCTTCTTTAACGATTTCATTATTACCCTCATTTTTAAAGGCATCGAGTGCAAATTGGTAATTGAAAGTTGAGTCGTTGATGGCGTTCAAATTAATATAGGCACCATCAATAAGAATATCGTTGATATGTAGCTTATTCTTAAAAAGACCAAGTTCTTTTACATCAATTTTCAGCTGCTTAGTGAAAAGGAGTGTGTCTTCTTGTTCATCACGAATCAGAAAATTTTCGAGATACAGATCATTGTAAATATCGACCTTGATATCAGAAGCACTTACTTCTGTTCCCAATTGATCGGATAAATAGTCTATTCCCTGCCAGGCTATTTGAGTTTGAACGAAGGGGAATTTCAGAGAAAATAAAGACAAAAGCGTTAGTAAGAAAAGTAGTATGCCAATGAAAGCCAATATTTTTCGCTTTCGCTTTAAGGGCTTTTCCACCTTAGCATTTTCTATGTCTCTTTTATCTTCTTCCAAAGCAAACTAAAGGATAAACCAAATTTTATCTGTTATTGACAAAGTTAGATGCCTTTAGTTAATAATGGCTTGTTTAATTTTGCGCAATGTCTGTAACTATTTTAGCTATCGAATCTTCTTGTGATGATACTTCCGCAGCTGTTTGCAAAGATGGTGTGGTATTATCGAATGTTGTTGCGAATCAGGAAGTTCATAAAGAATGGGGAGGGGTTGTACCCGAATTAGCATCGAGGGCACATGAATCGAATATTGTTCCTGTGGTTGATACAGCATTGAAACGTGCTGGTGTAGATAAAAAAGAGCTTTCAGCAGTCGCTTTCACGCTTGGTCCGGGCTTAATGGGTTCTTTATTGGTAGGAACGTCGTTTGGCAAGTCGATGGCGCAGGGTTTATCTATTCCGATTATTACGGTTAATCACATGAAAGCACACGTACTTGCCCATTTCATTGATGAACCAAAACCGAAATTTCCTTTTCTGTGTTTAACGGTTTCGGGTGGTCATACACAAATAGTGCTCATTAAAGACCATTTGGATATGCAGGTTATTGGTGCGACTATAGATGATGCAGCTGGAGAAGCATTCGATAAGGCGGCAAAAATGTTGGGGCTTCCCTACCCTGGTGGACCATTGGTTGATAAATTAGCAAGAGAAGGTGATCCAAGTATATTTGAATTTGCCAGACCAAGAGTTCAGGGAATTAATTTCAGTTTCAGCGGAGTAAAAACCTCTATTTTATACAAATTAAGAGACTGGCAGGAAGATGAGCCTGACTTTATTAAAAATAACCTGAATGACCTTTGTGCTGGTATTCAGAAAACCATAGTTGATATTCTGATCGGGAAATTGAAAAAAGCAGCAAAGCAAACTGGTATTAAAGAAATTGCCATTGCCGGAGGTGTTTCTGCTAATTCGGGCTTACGAAAACGCTTAGAAGAAGTTGGTATTAAGGAACGATGGAATACCTATATTCCACAGTTCCAGTACTGCACAGATAATGCAGGCATGATCGCTATTACTGCTTACTATCAGTATTTAGCGGGTGATTTCGCTCAAATGGATGTCGTTCCTAATCCAAGAATGAAGGTTTAGTACTTTGTATAGATGTTTGTATAGATGTTATATATAACATCTATACAAACATTCATGAAAACTACCCTTTTCTGGAATAGTCGAAAATACTTTTAAAGAAGCCTGAACACCACAAAACAAGACCAATATAACGATATTCAGTATAGGCTGTAATTACGTAAGTGAATAACAAATACACCATTAAGCCCAATAGCATCAGCACACGGGAAATATAGTGTTCATTTTCGTAAAAAGAGGACATTTAGAAGCTGTTAAAACTGATTCCAATTGATATTGGTAACATACCCGGACCTCGGTCTTTTTCGAAGAGCGGTGTTAATGAAACAGCACTTACCAAACTGAAGTTACCATAACCCACACGCAAAGCAGCACTTACTCGGTAACGATTGATATTAGGAAGTCGGTATTGCTTCACTTTTATTTCACGAGAATTAGCATCATCTCCTCTAAATTTAGTATGCCCATTTAGCAAATAGCCTAAACGAATTCCCGGATTCACTTTAAAACGTTTTCCGAATTTATCGGCTTTAGTACGGAAACGTAGTTCCATAGGCACTTCGAAGAAAGTGGTTGATAATTTATTGGTTCTTACATCTCGTCCTTCTGCGATGGGAAGTAAAACAGTTAAGCCATCATAAACCAAAGAAGAGGTATCGGTATCGATTTCTACAATTTCTGATCGGTGATAAACATTATGGTTACTGATTCCTGCACCAACACCAAAAGAAACAAAGTCCTGATTCCCTAGTTTAAAATCATAAAAAGCATAAATATTAACCCCTCTTCCGTACCACTTTGTATTTACACCAGAATAATTAACAGAAGTGGAATCATTAATCTGTGTTATGGAATCGGCAGCAGATTGATTTAACCATCCATTCCAATTCAATTCAAAAACAACTCTATCGCGAGAACCTGTCTTGCTAAGGTCTTTGGGTACAATGTCTTGAGCAATTAACGAGCTAGTCAGAAGTAGAAGAAAAGCACTTAGTAAATACTTGGTAAATTTCATATCTTATTATCGGTAATAAAAAATCAACTGCAAAGAAAACGATTTTTACTGAAGGTTCGTGTTAAGAAAGGTTATTAAGTAGTCGGAAAAAAGTTTCTCAATAGTTCTTTTGGATATTTTTTTGATTTACTTCGTCAAAAAATCCTCAAATATCCTAATATTCTCCGTATTTTTTCCTGGTAGATCATTAAAAATATTTCAACAGAACATTATCAAGAAATTTCTACACGCCTACTTAAATCATACAAAAAAATCCAACTCACTTTTCAGCGGGTTGGATTTTCTTTTGGCGAAAATATATTTATCTGAATTATTCGGCTTTAGAGCCTTCGGCTAATACCGTTACTTTATTATCGACCACCTCAACAAAACCACTGGCAATAGTTACATTCTTACCATCAATGGTAATTGTACCTTCACCGAGCGCAGCAATTAAAGGAGCGTGATTATCTAAGATCTGGAATTTACCACCTAAACCGGGTAGCGTAACCATTTTAGCTTCTCCTTCAAATACTAATTCATCGGGTGTTAAAACTTGTACATTCATTTTATATAGATTTTGAGATTTTGAGACTATGAGATTTTCAGAACCTATCTAAGAATCTCATTTCTAAATGTCTCACTATCTAAATTTAAGCGTTCTCTTTCAACATTTTCTCTCCGGCTTCGATTGCTTCTTCGATCGTACCTTTAAGGTTGAATGCTGCTTCCGGATACTGATCTACTTCACCATCCAAGATCATATTGAATCCACGGATCGTATCCTGAATATCTACTAATACACCAGGGATACCTGTAAACTGCTCTGCAACGTGGAATGGCTGAGATAAGAAACGTTGAACACGACGTGCTCTGTGTACTGTTTGCTTATCTTCTTCACTTAATTCATCCATACCCAAGATCGCGATAATATCCTGAAGTTCTTTATAACGTTGTAAAGTTACCTGTACACGTTGTGCTGTATTATAGTGTTCTTCACCTACGATCTCCGGCATTAGAATACGAGAAGTTGAATCTAAAGGATCTACCGCAGGGTAAATACCTAATGAAGCAATTTTACGAGAAAGTACTGTTGTTGCATCCAAGTGGGCGAAAGTCGTCGCTGGTGCAGGGTCTGTCAAATCATCCGCAGGTACATAAACCGCCTGAACCGATGTAATTGAACCTCTTTTAGTTGAAGTAATACGCTCCTGCATTAATCCCATTTCTGTTGCTAATGTAGGTTGGTATCCTACCGCTGAAGGCATACGTCCTAAAAGTGCCGACACCTCAGAACCTGCTTGTGTGAAACGGAAGATATTGTCAACGAAGAAAAGAATATCACGTCCTCCTGAAGCACCATCGCCATCACGGAAGTGTTCTGCAACCGTTAATCCAGAAAGTGCCACACGTGCACGTGCTCCTGGTGGCTCGTTCATCTGTCCGAAAACGAAAGTCGCTTTTGAATCTTTTAATTTATTTTTATCGATAGCTGAAATATCCCAGTTACCTTCTTCTAATTTGTGTACGAATTCTTCACCGTAGTTGATAATACCCGCTTCGATCATCTCACGCATCAAATCGTTTCCTTCACGTGTACGCTCACCTACTCCTGCGAATACAGATAAACCACCATGTCCTAATGCAATGTTGTTGATCAACTCCTGGATCAATACTGTTTTACCTACACCTGCACCACCGAACAATCCGATCTTACCACCTTTTGAGTATGGCTCGATAAGGTCGATAACTTTAATACCGGTGTATAATACTTCTTTTGAAGTAGATAGATCTTCGTAAGCCGGAGGATCACGGTGTATTGCCATGCTTGTTCCAGTATTCGGCTGATCGATACCATCGATCGCTTCACCTACAACATTGAATAAACGACCACGGATAGCATCACCCGTAGGCATCGAAATAGGAGCTTCTTTGTCAACCACGTCCATTCCACGCGTTAAACCATCGGTAGAATCCATAGCGATCGTACGAACACTATCTTCCCCTAAATGTCTTTGAGTTTCTAAAATTAATTTTGATCCATCAGTACGTGTAATTTCTAATGCGTTCAGAATTTCGGGTAATTTACCACCATCTGCAAAGCTTACATCTACAACCGCACCGATTATTTGTTTGATTTTACCTACGTTAGCCATCTTTTTTATTTAAAAAGAAAATATATTTTCAAAAAACGGTGCAAAAATACAACGAATTAACTTATTAATTGAAATATATTTTACTGTTTGTTAATACAGGCTCGTAAATTTAATTCTGAATATAATTATGTAACTAGTTTAGCTTCCATTTTCTGTTACTTAAAAATTACTCTTCAAAAGCACTTTTGATTTTAGCAACTTGTTCTTTTGATAAAGCAAATACATTGGTAATAGAATTCCTTTTTCTATGTAATATATTATCATCGTACTGAAATGCTAAGAACTGAATAGGATATTCTTCCACTTCTCCCAAATAAGCAATATACATATCTTTGGGTTCTATATCGCTTATGGCTTTATCTACAATTTCATGTGCTCTATATTGAGCATCTATCCCATTATCCCAATCACTTAAAATGAAATCTATATCTTTTTTATCCTCTACTCTATCAATATCAATTTCTTTAAAATCACCAATTTTTATATAATTCATTAGATAATAAAAATCTCGAGCATACATTAAATAGATTAAATCTTCTTTTTGGGAATCTTCTTCCACTTTAAATTTAAAATAATAATACTCGTAATCTTCGTATATAATCTTCTCTATTTTCAAATCTAATATACGCACCTTCATTTTATAATAATTCTCAACAGGCATTAACTTTTTTTGCACCTTATTTTTTTTAATACATACATAATCAACTGGTCCCAAACTTACTTTACCCAAAGATTTTGACTTAGGTTTATTAAATATTGAACTGCCATCTGAATAAGGAGTATGGTAATGGTCCTTTACAGTACTTATTGTTGATATATCGGTAGTGTTATTGGTATCAATAAAGTTTTTAAATGTAAATAGGTCTTTAAAACTTTGAGCATCCGTTTCACAGTATTCTTCGTCTAAGCCTAAATTTTCTATATAACGTATATTATTATCAGTATTGAAACTAAATCTAACAACTTGTTTATCATTAACCATTTGTGAATTAAGCGCAAAATATTGTTTATAATAAAGCTCTTCCATTTTTTTGTCTATCAATTTCATGATAAGCCTTGTAATAGATTTGTCGTACTTATCATTCAGAAAAGTATTCATAGTTCCATACCCATTTCCTAAATTTTCATATTCACCATTAGAGATTTCAAAATTCCCAAGATAAAGCATATCAATAGGTTCCCAAACATTCGTCTTACTATCAATTACATTATTAATTTTATTAATATCATATTCATCTATTAGATATAAATAGGTCTTTCCATAAACACTGCCACTATATAATAAATTTCCACTGTAATATGTTAGTGATTTTTCTGTTGTATTTTGTGTAGTTTTGGTTAATAAGTGGTATAGTTTTCCATCATATTCGTACAAAATAGTGTTTAACTTTGGAGAAGTTCCCTTTCCAGAAAACCACTCGCCAGTAAACTCTGAGTATGTATATTCTTCAGCTTGAAGAAACCCTTCGCTAACAGCTACTGTTTTTCCTTGAGTTCTATTAACCCTTTCTTGAGCGAACGCATTGATAGATATACAAAAAAGTAAGAATATTTGAATTTTAAGATGTAGTTTCATGAACTGTATGTTTTACTAAAGAAGTTTTTTTAAATCGTTTTTGCGGTTTTGAAAGAATTTTACAAAAACTTTTTTGAATACAAAGTGATTTCAATACTATTTAGATTCACTTTAATAATACTTTATATTATAAATTTTACTTATTGGGGTGAAAATTAAAGTTTAGTTACAAGAGTATTTTTCTTGTTAAAAAACAAAAGAGTTAGGTTACGATGATATATATGTTGGTTCATAATGAAGAGTTGATAAATTTTACAGAGTAAAGATAAACAAAATAATTAAGTACTTTTGATTATTTAAAGTCTAAAATTCAGAACTGATATTGTGCTGAAACTTACTTAGTTAAATGCTAAAGGTATAACTTATTAAACTACCTCCAGTTCCATTTTAATATTCGTTCTTTCGTAGCTATAATTTTGCTCTTTCACCTCTTTAAACCCTAATTTTTTGTACAAGTTTATTGCTTCTTTCAGACAAGTATTACTATCCAGAAATATAATTTTTGCCTGCTCACTTCTGGCTTTATCTATAATAGCTTCTGCCAATTTCTTACCAATACCTTTTCCTCTGAATTCACTTGCAACCGCCATTTTAGATAGTTCAAAGTCATATTTTTCTTCAGTGGCTTTTATCAAAGCACACACGCCGGCTACTTTTTTATTACACAAGGCGACTAGTATGAAACCGCCTTTATCAAGTATATACTTCTCAGGATTATTCAAAACCTCCACATCTTTATCTTCCATTTTAAAATACGCCTTTATCCATGCAACGTTGTAGTCTCTGAATGCTTCTTTATAAGTAGATTCAAAATTGACTATTTCAATTATTTCCGACATAACATTAAAATTAGTAAAAAGGTTATTAAGCTTTAAGTAGTTAAACAAATTAAACTTAACAATTATGAGTTATCTATTTTCCACCTGTCTTCGTTATCAAAAGCCTTACATAGCTCGGCTATGTGCGGTTTTGATGCCTTAACAGTTGAAAAATATCTCGTACTCATTGTTGTCAATATAATTTTGCTTACCTACTTAAAAGCAGGAAATTAAACAATAACATCTTATTCACGTAATACTGGATCGTATTCTTGAACAAAAGCATGTAAAATACCTTACTATTTTATAACAATTAGTGTAACCAAACTGATTATTGAATAAATGGCGATACTAATTGGCTAATTTTGCTACTCAATTATACTTTGAATTATTAGAATATTACTTCTTATATAATATGAAACATCTTTTACACGGCATACTTTTTCTATTTTCTTTTATTATCATTTTCGGCAGTTCTATTCAGGCGCAACATTCCATAGCAAGAGATTGGAACGAAGCTTTGCTTGAAGCTATAAGAAATGATTTTGCACGTCCTACTGTTCATGCAAGAAATCTTTTTCATCAGTCAATAGTTTTGTATGATGCATGGGCAGCTTATGAGCCAGATGCTGAAACCTATTTATTGGGAAAAACTTATGGAAATTATACGGTTAATTATACGCCTATTACAATACCAACTGTTGAAAGTGATCGCTTAGAACAACAAAAAAGAGCCATGTGCTTTGCAGCTTTCCGTTTAATGGCACATCGCTTTCAAAGTGGAATTTCTCCTGGTTATCTTGCTGCTGCAGTTCAATCAAATCAGGTAATGATCGACAATGGTTATAATACTGCAAATACAAGCACAGATTATCAGAATGGTGGTGGAACTGAGTTAGGAAACTACCTTGCACAGGAAATGATTGCTGCAGGTTTATTGGATGGATCTAATGAAAGCAATGATTATGCAAACCAATACTATACTCCTAGTAATACGCCTTTAACAATGGCAGAGCCCGGTAATCCCAACATGGCAAACCCTAATAATTGGCAACAATTAGAGTTAGAAACTGCTGTAGATCAATCTGGAAATCCTATTTCGAGTATTCCAGACTTCCTTAGTCCTGAATGGGGAAATATTGTTCCATTTTCTTTAACAGATGATAATAAAACAGTTTACACCAAACCAAATGGGGATATATATAATGTCTATTACGATCCGGGCTTACCTCCTATGTTAGATGTTAATCAGGTAACAGGCATAGAAGACCTGTTCAAGTGGAATTTCACGCTTGTAAATCGTTGGTCGTCTCATCACGACCCAAATGATGGAGTGATATGGGATATTTCTCCGGCAAGCATAGGTAATGTTCAGTCTTACCCAACCGAATTTAGTGATTATAATACCTTTTACGATGTAGAAAATGGTGGAGATTCAGGCATGGGAAGAAGCCTTAATCCGATTACCAATCAGCCTTATACTCCACAGCTCGTACCAAGAGGTGATTATACAAGGGTTTTAGCAGAATTCTGGGCTGATGGTCCCGATTCTGAAACGCCACCGGGGCATTGGTTCGATATCCTAAACTATGTAAATGACAATCCGCTTTTAGTAAAAAAATGGCAGGGAACTGGTGAGTTGCTTAATAATTTGGAATGGGATGTAAAATGTTATCTGACACTTGGTGGTGCTATGCACGATGCAGCCATTACAGCCTGGGGTTGCAAAGGTTGGTACGATTATGTTCGTCCGGTTTCAGCGATAAGATATATGGCTGAACAAGGACAGTCTTCAGACCCTGCTGCTCCTAATTTTCACCCGGCAGGTTTACCACTCATTCCGGGTTATATTGAACAAGTTCAGGCGGGTGATCCTTTGGCTGCCGACCCCGCAAACATTGGTAAGGTAAAGTTATATACCTGGAAAGGACCTGATTATATTGCTAATCCTGCTATAGATATGGCGGGAGTAGATTGGATCCTGGCAGAGAACTGGTGGTCATACCAACGACCTTCTTTTGTTTCTCCACCTTTTGCCGGTTATGTTTCAGGACACTCAACTTATTCAAGAGCCGCCGCTGAAGTATTGACAGCAATAACCAACAGCGAATACTTTCCGGGAGGAATGGGAGAATTCTCGGCTCCACAGAATAATTTTCTGGTATTTGAAGAAGGTCCAAGTGTAGATATAACCTTACAATGGGCAAGCTACCGCGATGCTTCTGACCAATGCAGTCTTTCTCGTATTTGGGGCGGCATTCACCCTCCGGTAGATGACATACCAGGCAGACTAATGGGAGAAAAAGTAGGACTTTCCGCTTTTGAAAAAGCAAATACATTATTCAATGGCGATAGTATCATTACTTTTAAAATCCAGAATGTATGGTTAGAAGGTTTTTACGATTCGGCAAGTGGTTTAATGAGAAGGACTTTACAAAACAGCGAACTTGTGCCCAATAATCAGGTTTACTCATCAACTCCCTGGAACTATTCTGGTACAGAAAATCTTGCTTTCTACCCCGATGACTTTGTTGATTGGATATACGTTTGTGTTAGAGATCAAAATGGAAATATATTAGCTTCAAAAAATTGTTGCTTACATGACGATGGAACGGTATATGGAACGATTGGTAATGATGAGATAAGCTTTACTGGATTTGATCCAAACGCAGATCATTTAATTAGTATTCATCATAGAAATCATTTGGCAGTAATACAAAGTGTAAGTTCTGGTGGTGTGTTCGATTTGGCAAATTCTAATGCAACATTTGGAATTGAAGCAACAAAACTAATTGCCGGAAAAGAAATGCTTTATGCAGGAGATTTTGATGGAAACGGAGTTATCAATAATCAAGACTTTAATATTTGGTCGCAAAATAGTGCAATAGTCAACACTTATTCTCCTCAGGATGCTGATGGTAATACGGTTGTTAACAATGCTGACTTTAACCTTTGGACGATTAACAGAAGTAAAGTGGGTGAGCCAATAATATACTATTAAAGCGAAAGGTCATTTGAAACATTTATATTTACACTAAATTTTCAAATATGACCTCACCAAACTATACAAGCGAAAAAAAAACTTATACGGTTGAAGAATATTTTCAACTATTGCAAGAATCTGTTTTAAGAGTAGAGTTCCTCAATGGTTCTGTACGTTACATGGCAGGTGGAACAGTTAATCATAGTCTGTTGTGTAATAATGCGGGAAGTGCATTGAATCAGGCTTTAAAAGGCAAGCCATGTGTTGCTTATAACTCCGACCTTCAGGTAAGTATTGAAAAAAGGAATAGTTATGTTTTACCAGATGTAACGATTATTTGTGGATCTGTTCAGCTTTCAGAACAAGACAAAAATTCCGTTACAAACCCAACCTTAGTTGTGGAAGTAACTTCTTCTACTAGTAAAGATTACGATTATGGAACTAAGTTTCAGCTTTATAGAACGATCAGTTCATTGAAAGAATATGTACTGATAAATCAGGACGAATTGTGTGTTGATGTATTTGTAAAAAGGAAAGGTGTTGATATATGGCAATTCAAAACCTTTAAAAACATCGATGACACTATTGAATTAGAAAGCATTGGAATTACTGTTTCATTAAGCGAGCTGTATGAAAATTTCAGCTTTGAAACCAAATCTTCAGATTAAAGTATGTCTTATGCAATTTACTAATTAATTTGTCGCTAAAAAAGTGGGGCATTCTGACGATTTTATGAGTGATTCGACACTCGAAAGAGTCTGATATACAGATTTTTATGAAAATGTGCAGATTCCTCATGCTTCGGAATGACTGACAAATTAAGCCATAAATTGTATTATTCTAAATAAGCAGCAGGACTGATCTTACTTCTATTTTGCGCCCAAACGTTATAATCCTTATTATTAACAATACCGTTTCCATCTGCATCGATTGGAGAATAAACCGCAACACCAGCGGCATTTTGTGCCCATTTGTTATAGTCTTGGTTATTGATTACACCGTTTCCATCAAAATCGCCGGAATACATTACATAAAAACCATCTTCTGTTTCTCCGATCGCTTCAAATTGTGTTTGTGAACGATCGGTTGTAAAGTCATAAAGGTCGCCAATACTAAGATCGACAGGAAAAGCACTTTTAATAATCAAGTGATTGGATTGCACAATATTGATGAAGTATTTTTTAGAAAGGTCAAATCCCTGACTTACATAATCATCTTTCAATTCATCATAAACAATTACACCATCATTTCTTAAAACACCTGCTTGTGTAAATACAACCTGATCCGGATTATCTTCTTCATTAAACTCAATTAAAACCCAATCAACGATCTCTTCAGTCTGAATATCAAAATTCACTAAACTTTCAGCACCATTATAAAACCAGGGTTCCTGATTGAATGGTTGTTCTATTGGTAATAATCCGTTGATAGCGTAATCAGCATTCATTCTGCCATTGCCTTGATAAAAGCCTTCCAGTAAAACCTTAACGATCAGGCTAGGTTGGGTACAACAATACTTCGGTTCAGGGATTTCTACATTTGAAAGATCAACCTCAACGAAACCTTCATAAACCTGATAAGGAGCATGCCCTGAACAAGTAGGCGTATAATTCAAGCTTCTTTCATTCACGGCTGAAGCTGCGGTTAACTCATACAATTCGGTTAGTGCTCTTCTGTTTGTACCTCTTGTATAAACATAGTACATCAACGAGCTTTCATGATTGTTATGGTTTACCTGGAAAGTATGCATGATCTCGTGTAATGCCACAGACTCAAAATCACTTTGTCCGGGTCCAGCTTCTGCTTCCCCAAAATACCAGGTAGAATTTTCATTTAAAGGACGGAAGAAAATATCCATTCCTGCAACTTCCCAACCATTTCCACAACGACGGAACTGATTGTAAGCAACAGCTAATGCATTTGAAGGCAATGCAGTTTCACTGAAAGCGATAACATCTGTACCATCATTTCCAGAATCCTGAATGGTAGTACTTGTGTCGCTAATAATCACATTGAAGCCGATTTCATTTCTGATCGTATTCAAAGCACGCATAAATGCCTGATTTGCTTCTGCATTGTTCATCAGACTTTCTCCAAAAGTAAAGGTGTAACCACCTGAACCATTCTTGTTGATCAAATGTGTAGGCATTTCATCTTTTCTTGCGCTTTTCAAAGCATATAATACAGTAACCTCAAAGTCGGAAGTGGCACTTGATCCATCGGCATGAACAACTTGAATATCGCCACTTCCAACAGATTGAGGTACAATTAAGGTAATTGAATCATTCGACCATGTATATATAGAAACTTCTGGAACATCTATATAATCATAGCCTCCATTATTAGGATTTCTCATCCTTACTTTACTTAAACCACTTACAAACTCCCCGAAGCCATAGCCTTCGATCAATAATGTATCCCTATTTCCTCCAGTCATAGTTTCTGGAAAAACACAAGAAATAGCCATATTAGGCGAAGCAGACTTGGCGTTCTCCCCATTATTTGATTTAGTATTTTTATTATATTCTGGCGAAGGCAACTTACTATATAGTTTCGTCAGCTGGCTATTCTCATCTATTTTATCAGCCTTACTGATTCTAATAAATGAAGTTTTACCAAAATGTGCATAACATGCGTTGTGTGTTTCGTTTTTCTTCGAAATATAAGCTGTTTCTGTAGCTAAAAAGAAAACTCCCTTATCTCCTGTTTGAAGACTAAGCTCTGCTGAAGAATGATGCCATTCATCCTCAACGATTCCACCATTAGTCAATACTTTTATTTTCCCCGCTTGTTTATTTGTAAAATTTTTTTCGATTTCAACAGTATGAACAGTAACAATTCTATTTTCTTCTTTTAACCAAAAGCTCTCCTGAGCAACTACAGTTCCCTCTATCAGTTTTTCACTGAAAAAAATCTTTTCTTCTATTGAGAAATTAACATCAGACACACAAGCTACTACCAGCTGTGCCGACCATAACAAAATAGATATTAGTATGTAAAATGAGTGTTTCATAAATGAGTGCTTGAGGGTTTTTTAATGGGGATTTCAAGAGAGGTTTAACCTCACAAAAGGCTATTGAATGCACTCCTCATATTCAGACTCATCGATTTTATCGAATTATAACTTTGAGCGAATACCGGATTGACATTGTAGGTGATCGCAATTTGCGCTAATTGCTTAGGAAACTCTACAGCATCTTTCATTGTGATTTTAGAACCTTCTACCTCTTCCCACTCATTTAATGCCACCTCTAAGATTTTTTCCGCTGCACTTTCTCCATATAATTTTCTTGTACGAACTAATAATTCTAAATCGAATAACCAACGAGAAATAAAGTCTTCTTTAAATATCTTAATAGCTGTTTCTTTATCAAATACTTTTGCTCCACACTGAGTATCGGCAATTTGTAACTTTGTAATTGAACTTGAAATAGACCCAAAGCAGTTACTTGCAAAAGACCTGAAAGCCGTTCTGTTAATATTCTCCTTATCTAACTTTCTTGAGCCGATTACCATTTTCAGAGAAATATTATCGTTAAGGGTTTCTGCCAAACGGGTATAATCTTCAAAACCAGTGGCTAAATCTGCATCTAAAAAACCTATTGTTTGCACCAAGGTCATTTGAGCTAAGTGATAAACTCCCATTCTTGTAGCTTCAGCTTTTCCTACATTTGCAGAAAGATCAAGAAATAAAACCTTATTGGGATTTTTAGCTGCAAATGCTTTCAGAATTTTTGCTGTATCATCAGCACTTCCATCATTCACAAAACACAATTGATAATTATTTGTAGCATTTAAGAAAGCTTGAAATTCATTTATTTTCAGGCGGTTAGCTTCGTTGTAGCATGGTATTATAATTCCGTTTAACATAGTTTTAAATTTTAAGTGTTTCAAAAACAATCATCGTTTATCAATGATCGATACTGTAAAATTGAACCATTCAAAGGGGAAAAAAAGGTGGTTTTAGATGTTCGGAACCATTGTTTCTTTTTTTGGTAACATCTTCGCCTTTTTTGGTTTTCAAAGCTCAAAAACCCTATATTTCGGGGCTTCCAGAACGTTACAAATAGTACTCCTTTTAGCTCAAAATCGAACTTTTTTAAAACTTCAGCGTAGAAATATGCACTTAGAATATGTTGTTGTAGCTTCGTGCTACATTCGATCTATCACTTTCAAACCGAAGCTATATAAAGACATAAATTGAACAGTAACAAAAACATATCAAGAAACTTATATTACCTTGCACTGCTATTCAGTCTGGTATTCAATGGTAGTATTTTCTTCTCCACCTTTGAACATACTTACGATAGTTTCGTCCATATATTCTTTGCCGATCACTATGCAAAAGCATGGTTCGATAATTGGGAATACCGTTGGTACACCGGATTTATTATCAATAGTTATCCTCCTTTGGTTCATCAGGCAACGGCATTACTTTCAAGTGTACTTGGTTTAAAGTTGGCTTTTTATGCGTGGGCCGTATTTGTACAGCTCATTTTTGTAAGAGGTGTTTATCATTTTTCAAAAATTCTGGTCGATGATCGTTCGGCAGGTATTGCAGCAATACTAGCGGTAATGTCGAGTTCTATGATCGAAGCTATGCACATTTTTGGGCAAATTCCTAGTATCACAGGGCTGTCGTTTCTGCTGAATGCGACCCCCGAATTCTATAAGTGGTTCCGATTTAAAAAGTGGAGATACCTGGTAATGGGCTTGAGTTTTTTATCAGTAACAACTGCAGCTCATCATGTTACAACCATTTTCGGAATGGTATTTTTCATACTTCCAATAATTGGTTTAGCAACAATCGACAACAGTTATCAATACGAAGGTGATGAGCTTAAACTAAGATTTACCACCTTTCTGAAAAAGACATTTAACGTTTTACCAAAAGCAATTTTATTCGGAATCGTTGTCATATTGGTATGTATTGTAGTCGTTTTTCCCTACTGGTACTGGTCGAAAACAGACCCGATCAATCAGATATCTATTCCACACGGCTCAAGAGATTCATTTATTCTGGATACTAATATGGGACTAGTATTCTTCCTGATTCCATGGGGAATATTATTACCTTTTATGAGTTATTTCTTTAAAAGAGCAACTGAAAGACGATATACTTTTATTGGTTTATCATTGGTCTTATTATTCATTTTAGGAACAGGTGGAACAACGCCAATTCCCAAATTATTACTTGGTGAGACGGCTTTTAATATTCTTACACTTGACCGTTTTACTTTTTGGGGAACGATGATAACACTTCCATTCTGGGGATTATTGGTTAATGAATTGCTTAGCGGAAGTTATAGAAAATTCCTTATAGAAAAATTGGGCCAACCTGTTTACAGCGTTTTTCTTTTTGGCTTGGCAACCATATTGATCGGTGGAAATATTCTTATTGTAAACATGAATACTTATCGTCCTTTTCAGCCTGAGCCTATAGATGCTGAACCTATAAGCCGTTTTTTAGAAAGGGATCAACATTATCAGTGGCGTTATCTTGCTTTAGGTTTCGGAGATCAAATGGCGTGGTTATCAGCAAATACAGATGCACTTACTGTTGATGGGAATTATCACTCAGCCCGAAGACTACCGGAGATGACGACAAGAGCGGTTGAACGCTTGGAAAATGCAAAATACAAAGGCGAAGAAGGAATTGGAGCCTTAAGAGAGTTTTTGGTAAACTCTGAAGCTTTCCATCTTAAATATGTATTCAATAATGATAAGTTTTACGAACCGATCCTTCATTTTTCAGGCTGGAAGAAAGTATCTCTGCTTGAGAATAAAGTATCTGTTTGGGAAAAACCGGATATATCTCCCCTACCCTCTATTCTTCCTAGAAAAAATATACCTAAAATTCAGCGTTTGATGTGGGGTATTATTCCACTTGCCTGCTTTTTCAATATGATCTTTGTATTTCTTATGCTTAAGGTTTTCTATAGATCGAAAGAAACAGAAGAGCTTACTATACCTAAGTTGAGTGCTGATGAAAATAATAAAATAAACTGGTGGTTCCATAGTTTTTGTAGCTTGGTTACATTCGTACTTTTCAGCATATTTATTTATTATAAATTTTATACTGAACAAAAACAAATTACCCCGAAAAAAGCTATTGTCAGTTATTACGACGCCCTTGATTTCAGGAACTTTAAAGAAGCTCATGGTCTGATCGACCCTTCCCAAAAACTGGATTTCGATCAGTTCATTCTTGAGCAAAATATTGAAGATGGTATTTTGGCATCTTACGCAAAATTGGCAGCGGTCAATATACAAATCGATTCTATTTCTAATGAAAAGGTTATTGCGAATGTAACTGCTGACTGGAGTACAGCTTTAGGAGATTATAAAACAGATCATTCACATCAGTTAATTAAAAAAGCGGGTAAATGGTATTTAAAATATGTTCCTAAATCGCTAGATATTCCTCCCGATCAATTTATTGCCTTACCTGAATTAGCCCTACATAATCAGGGTAGAAGACTCGCAGATATCAATAAAACGAGACAAGAAGATATTCTCGACCGACCAAATGTAGAAATAATTGAAGCTAACTTGGTTAAGAAAGACTCAATGTACGCTGTTGTTGGTTATATCAGAAATATAGATAACGTTCCGGCTTATGTTGGTATTAATGCTAAAATATATGATACAAAAAATGAATTACTTACTCAGTATTATGCCAATGATGTTTTGCTACATAATATTTATCCGAAAGAGTTAAGCCCTTTCAGAATAGACCTTCCTTATTTTAACGATACCTTGCTTAAAACATTTAGAATTGATCTTAAATCACTGGTAAGTATCGAACAACAGTATAAGCATTTCGGCTTACAGAATTTGAAAGAAAAAGAAAATCAAATTGAAGGAGAATTTTACAATTATGGTGCTAAACAGATAAGTATTCCACAAGTTTTAATTGCTGAAAGAAATGAAAAAGGAACACTTGCATGGGTTGAGAAGCAATACCTTGAGGCTGGTATTCGACCACAAAGAAAAAAAGATCTTCAGCTTACTTTAACCAAAGCTTCCAATATTGAAGTAATACAAAAAGGGAGTTCTGAAAACTGTGTTATTAATGGATATGAACAAAAAAACAAGCCCTTAGTAAAATTAAATGATAAGCAATACCAATTATTCTGTTCTGCTTACGTATATAAAAATTAATTTTTTGAACCTAATTATTTCACATACAGATCAATTTTCAATGAATACATTGCAGTCATATTCTAAGCAAAAGAATAGCTGTTTAAGCAAATACCAATTGGTAGTCCTATACTTTATAGTTACCATGCTATTATTTCCATTGAAGATGAATGCCCAATTTGAGCCATCGATCGATTTTTCACAAAAAATTGTTGCTGATGAGATCAGGACATTGAAATTCCCGTTGATGAATACTGCAAACTATACTTTGATATGGAATAGTCTATTTTCAAGTAAAGTCCTGAAAAGTAACCCTAATGAGGATCAATTGATCTTTGAAATCCCTATAAACTTAAGGCGACAAAGTGGGCAGGTAGAAATTATATTATTCAAAGAAGGTTCTCCATTATTTGAACAAGAATTTTATATTAGTTCTGAAACTGGAGAAGGAACCATAGATACTTATACCGGCCCCAAAACAGTGCATTTAGATAGTTTACAACAAGCATTGGTTATTTGTGTTCCAAAAGATAAATACCAGAACCCGATTGATGACGGGCAAAAGCTAACCTATAAATCTATTCATGGAGATTCTGATATTAAAAAACGGATTAAAAAGATCGATAATTTAGTTGCCTTTCTTGAGATAGAACCTCCTACTGAAAAAGGGAAGTTAATGGTTGGAGCTCAAATAGATGAAGCACATTGTGAGGAACAGGAAATAGAGATAGAGGCTGGATATGCTGATTCAATTAAACTGAATCTGATAGAGTATTTCCCATATGCCGATGAACGTCAACAAACGGTTATTTCAACCGATATAATCAGAGATAATTACGGTAATATTATAGCAGATGGAACAAAAGTAGATTTCGATATGGAGATAGGTTCAATCAGAAACTTATTCCAATCTTATACCGTAAACGGCATTGCTACAGTTGCAATTCAGAATCCATCATCATCGGGTACCTTAATTATAAATGCAAGTATTTACCCAAGTTCAAAATGTGACACGCTTAAAATAGAATATGATTCAGCGATACTCGATTTCGATATAAGGCGAAGAAGAAACACACTAATAGCAGGACCTGTTAGTAGTAGATTAGGGCAACAATACACCAATGCGACAACAGCTTATTTCTCTTTTAATCAAGGTCAAAATATCATTGAAAAATCATTAAATAATGGTATTGTAGAATTAGATATCAAAGAACTTACATTCGATATTAGCAATTCAGATAGTTGTGTAGTGCATATTGGCGATAAGTTTAAAAGTATTCAACTTAAATTCGATGAATAAAATCAAAAAAATATTATCGAGTATTGTGAGTAGAATTTTTGTCTTACTCTTTATATTATTATTAGCCTTAATATTAGGGCGGGTAATTGCTTTTTTTGAAGTTACTAATGAAGCAATAGCGGATAATAGCTATTTTTTAATGGAAGAAAAACTACATCAACCTTTTATAAAATGGATTGATTCAGTTGATGTTTTAAACAAACAACTTTCACCATTTCAATTAAGAGAAATCACAAATGCTTATACAGGTGCCTGGTATCGTTTGAATAAAAGCTTGCGAACGAATAATAATTATGGACTAGAAGATTATTTTTCAGATAGCTTAGTTGTTAAGATCAGCCAAAACTTTGAAGCGTCTTATTATATCGATCAGGTGGATCTTCAACATGAACTCGCTTTACACCTTATTTCATTAGATGAAACAGTGGTGGTATTCAATGCCCGGAACATAGAGCAAATCAGAGAAATAAATGCTGTGTCTGATATAGATTCCTTAATTCAAAAACAAGACAATTTATTAAGTTATGATATCGTCATGAAACTCACAGATGGCAAGTGGAAGATCATGGAAATGGTAAGAAAGCAAAACAGTTCAGACTTAAATGAATTAACAGAAGTAAATAAAAGCAATCTGGATAGTCTTGATTTCCAAAATATCAAAGGCATTAATTATTATCCTGCTAATTCTCCATGGCATCTATTCTGGAATGAATTTTCAAGCGATACAATTCGTAATGACTTTAAATTAATTGAAGATTTAGGCTATAATACTGTTCGTATTTTCATTCCATTTTTCAGAGCGGAACAAAGTAATAAAGGTTATTCCAATAGTAAATTAGATACTTTATTGAATATAGCTCTACAACACAATATTAAAATCATTCCAACACTTTTCGACTTTCCAGCTTCTTTCGATCTGGATCATTATCCTTGCTCAGCAAATTATATAAAAAGCATAGTAGCGCCTTTTGCTTCACATACCGGAATTTTAGCCTGGGATCTAAAAAATGAACCCGATCTGGATTTTGAGGTTCATGGAAAAAGAAAAGTCTTGGATTTTCTTCATTTTGCTATAAGTGAGCTACAAAAATCAAACATCGACCAAGCGGTAACTATTGGCTGGATGAAAGCAGAAAATGCTATTGAACTACATGAAAAACTTGATTTTGTTAGTTTCCACTTTTATGATGAACCGAATGCTCTTAATACTGAAATTAAAGACTTAAAAAACCAAACCAATAAACCGGTTCTATTAGGAGAGTACGGGTATTCAAGTTACGGTTTCATTGGCAGTAATGAACAAAATCAACAATCTTACAATAAAGAAATTGAGCAAATTTGCAATGAGCATGGTATTCCTCATTTAGTTTGGACCCTTCACGATTTTAAAACAATTCCAGATGGTGTATTTGGCTGGAAGCCCTGGATAAAGTGGAAACAATCGAACTTTGGAATAACTTCAAATTAGAAGAAACAAGCTATTTACCGATTGCTGCAACAAAGCTTAACCAAGTGCGTACATACTAAAAATAATTCTTATGAAAGTTGCTATTGTTTCAGCTTACCCTCCAAGCAAAGGTACTTTAAATGAATACGCTTATTACTTCGTAGAGCATTTAAGTCAAAAAGAAGAAGTTGAAGAAATCATTCTCATTACCGATAAATTACCTGAAGGAGAATCTTATTCAGCTCCTAATGATTTTTGTAAATTCACTTTTGAAGATTGCTGGGAGTTTAATAGCTTTAATACTTTAAGCAATATTAAAAATGCCATTAAAAGAACTAAGCCCGATGTTGTTTTCTACAATTTACAGTTCCTTTCATTCGGAGATAACAAGGTTGCTGCGACGCTTGGCTTAATAAGTCCTAGTAGTACCAAAAGTATGGGCATACCTTCAGTGGTATTACTTCACAATATCGTCGAAACAGTAGATTTTGATTCAGCTGGAATAACGAATAATCCCATTATGAAATGGGTTTATAAAACTTCCGGTACGATGATTACCAAATTAATATTAGCTGCCGACATGGTAGCAGTTACGATTCCTAAATACGTAGATATTCTTACTACAAAATACAAGAAAGACAATATTTCCCTCATTCCGCATGGAAGCTTTGAGTTACCTCCAATGCCGGATCTGAAATTACCTGATGGGCCAATGCAGGTAATGAGTTTTGGGAAATTCGGGACTTATAAGAAAGTAGAAGTAATGATCGAGGCGGTTGAATTGGTCAGAAAAAGAACCGATCTGGATATTGAGATCGTTATTGCCGGTTCTGATAATCCTAATGTAAAAGGCTATTTAGATAGTGTAGCTGAAAAATATTCAGATGTATCACAACTTCGATTTACCGGGTATGTTGCCGAAGAAGATGTGCCGGTAATTTTTGGTGAAAGTGCCGTCTGTGTTTTTCCTTATACAAGTACTACCGGAAGCTCAGGTGTGCTACATCAGGCAGGAAGCTATGGTAAAGCTGCAATTTTACCGAATATAGGCGACTTGAAGGTTTTAATTGAAGAAGAGGGGTATAGAGGTGCTTACTTTGAACCAGAAGATGTTGATTCATTAGCTGATGCAATTGAGCAGGTATTAAGTGATGAAGCCTACCGAAACGACTTAGCGAAAAAGAATTATGCTGCTGCTGCCTCTTTACCTATGAGCGACATTGTTGACTGGTATCTTATTCACTTTGAGAGATTGATGGGTGATTAATCATGAGTGATGGATGATGAATGATAGGGGATATTTATACTATACTATACATCAACCATCAATTATCAATTATCAATTATGAGTTTTCGGGACAAAATAATATACTGTCATTGCAATAAACAAAGCGCTCATTAGTAGAATTTGTACCCAGATAACCTGCTCAAGATTTGAATGGAATGCCATAATTCCCATGATCTGAAAGAAGCCTGCAATAAGTGAAATATAAACCGGAACATATTTTTCCAGAGACATAAAGTAATAAGCAAAGACATTAGCACAAGCAAATAAGGTTGTAGCTACAGCATATTGCCACAAATATGGAGCAGCTTCAATAAATGCTTCCCCAAATAGTATTTGCATGATCCATTTATCGAAAAAGAAACAAGTAAGTGTAATTCCTGCACCTATAGAAAATACAAACATCAATGACTTCCAGAACAAAGGCCTATGATTCAAACCTTGTTGCTCCATTTGAATTACTTTCGGAAATAGTAAGGTAACAATCGTCCATGTTGCAAAAAACACTACACGTCCAATTAGTGCAATGGCTGCGTATAAGCCAGCAGCCTCATTCTCGAAATAATGTTTCACCAAAAGCACATCGCTATTATTGATCATTATCTGACTAAATTCATAAGCACCTATAATTATAATAAACTGCTTAAATTCACTTTTTTCTACAAAGTTTTTTCCACCTAAAACCACACTTCCATCCTCACCATTTTTAATCGTTTTTTGGGCAATCCAATAAGAAGCAATAAAAGACATTAAGAATCCTAAGCCAATAGATTCAGAGGCATAGGGCAAACTAAATTTTAAAACAATAAAAAGTAACAGGAACGTAGCTATTAAACGCATCCACATTTCTGCTTGATACGTAATTGCTAAACCCGCGAATTTATTTGTTCCCTGTAAAAGTCCCCTTGAAACGCTCATGTTAAAATAGGCAGGTATTCCAATGAATATTAATGCCAGTGGAAGATAAGAATGAAAGTGAAGGAAATTTGAGATTGGGATTAATAGGATCAATAAAAGCACTACTATTACGATCGAAAATTTATTAGCATTTCGATAGATCCAGTTTTTGAAGATCGAAAGTTGTTCTATGGCTTCTTTTCCAAAATATGTGGCACTGAATTTTGCAGCTGCTAACTGAAGTCCAACAGCAAGAAATGATAATATCAAAACCAATGTTGCCATAGCACCGGCTTCAGCAAACTGTTCTGGTCCTAAAAATCTTCCTAAAAGTAAATTAATGGCATAATTACCTGCATTCACAATTATGGTGCTTGCAAATAAGAATGTTACCTCATTTTTTAATAATAATGCTTTGAGTCGTGCGATCATTCTAACTGTATTTGATAGAAATCTTACCTCCCTATCAGGGCTGAGAGTCCTGATAGGGAGGTAAGATCACACTTCAGGAATTAAATACTTGTCGAATCTGGTTATATTTAACAGCTTATTGATAACATGATCTTTAGTAGCCTTAACTTTGAATATATTGCCTTTTTTATTCGTCCTTCTTTTTCCAATAATCAAACTATTCAGGGCAGTAATATCCATTTCTTCTACCTCATTCAATTCAATACAAATGTTTTTTGCATCATTACTACTGATCTTATTCAATAATAATTCTTTAAACTGAATAGCTTCTAAGGTTTTAAATTCTCCTTTCAAACTAAAAGTCTCGAAATTATCTTTTGAAAAATTATTAACTTCTAATGCTTTCATTACGTATAATTTATAAATAGTCAAACGTGCTTAAATTAAAATTTGTTACAATATTCAAATTCGATTTGAAATCTATTTTGGTCTCGGCTTCTTTTTTAGGGGCTAGTTTTTCTATTACAGCTCAGGATTTCACCGAAGGATATCAGTATTTAGAAACAGGAAAGTTTGAAAAAGCGACAGATTATTTTGAAAACGCTTTGGAAGAATATCCTCAAAATAAAACGGCACAATTGTGTTATGCCCGTGCTTTAGGTTTATCTTCTGATCCTGAAAAGGCTCAAAGTATATTTGAAGAACTTTTAATTCAATATCCCGATGATTATGAATTAGAGTTGAATCTTGCTGAATCTTTTATGTGGCAGAAAAAATTTGAAACTGCTGATTCTATTTATAAGTATTTATCAGAAAAAGATAGTAATAATTTTGTTGCGCGCTTAGGACTTGCTAATGCTTCAACCAATCTTAAGAATCATGAATTGGCTGTCGCTTCAATTAATATTGCTTTGGAAATATCACCTGATAATCCGAGTGCATTAACTTCCAAGAAATATATATGCCTCGCCTATGCAGACCATTTAAAGGGTAAAAATGAAAAACAAAAAGCAATTAGTTATTTTCAGGAAGCCTTAAGCATCGATTCTACATTCACCAATGCTCAAAAAACACTGAACTTATTAAAACGACAGCTAAAGCATTCATTTACTTCTGAAACAAAATATGCCTTCGACAAAGGGAATAATCTTTCTTTAAACACGCACAATGCATTCCACTTTGTACATAATGAAAAGCATACTTCAACGCTTAATACAGAATTCAGAAGTGCCTGGAATAGCGAATTATCAGAAAATATCAACAAAGCCAATTCATTTTCATTTGGTATAGGCCATTTGTGGCAGCCGCTGGCAAAATTGAAATTAAATGCCGGAGCAAATTTGTACACTTTTAATGATCTAAACGGAAAGCAACAATTCGATCTTCAGATCACTAGTTCGGCAAGGTATGAATTTTCTAAATGGCAACAAGCTGAAATTGGTTTCAAGCGTACAAACTTCAATTATAATGCTGAATTGATCTATAGTAAGATCAGTTCAAATGACCTACTGCTTACACACCATATTTATTCTCCGATAAAAATAGGCTGGTATATTCAATATATCTCCAGTTTTCAATCCGATCAAAATCGAAGAGATCTGATATATTCTGCTTTATATTATAATTTCCTGGAAGTGCCTGTTTTAAAAGTTGGTTTTACTATAAACTGGTTCCAATATCAGGAACAAAAGCCGACATTATACTTCAGTCCTGAAAAGTTCAGTAATTATGCGATATTCGCTCAATTCCATAATCTTGATAATCCTTTTGATAAATTTCGATACCATGCACTTTATTCTTTAGGTACACAAAAGATTGAAAATAATGATCGTCAATTAACGCAGTTAATGGATTTGAAATTAGGCTATGATATATCCAATCATTATTTATTGATGCTTAGTTATGTTTATTCTAATGCTGCTCAGGAAAATATAGCAGGTTTTTCATTCCATCAATTAGGATTACAGTTAAGAGTTATTTTTTAGTTGGTAACTCAGATCGATAGATTTCAGGTTTCAGATGTCAGAAGATTTCTTATTCAAACTGATGTTACGCAGAGTTTGTGTCAGACTGAGTAAACGGAGATTTTTCGAGTGAAAACGAAGAAAAAACGTAGTGCATCGCCAGGCGACCCTGCGAAGTCTTTGACCGTCAAGAACTTAACTTCGATGCGTTCCGAACCCTAATTTTTTCAAAATTGGGTTCAAAACTTACTCAGTTTGACATAGTGCGTAACATTAGTTCAAATTTTCATTCATCGTATGACGAAATACTCTGATTGGAAAAGAAGTATCTACCCATAATTATAGATTCTTTACTCCAACTACGCACAGCTTCGTTTCGTTCTGAATGACCAAAACTTTTTAATTATACAAATTTAAAAATTAAAAAACGTACAAATTTTCGTGTCATATTGAGCGCAATGTAATGAAGTCGAAATATAGACACCTCCCTATTTTTCTGGGGATGACTCGTATATTGGGCTTAATTTGATAGTGGTTCACGCTCTCATAAATGTACGATATATTAAAGTTAAAATTGTATTATGTCATTTTTATATCTTAGGTTTTGCAAAATCTGGAATCTCATTTTGACACAGTTTTAGAACTCAAAAACGTAGAAAGATTTTATCACATATTGAACAGCTTACATAGAAGGTTGGAAAAAAGAATTGATAAAAAAAACCCTTCCTATCAATTGATAAGAAGGGGTTATTAATATGAGTAATGTAAGTATGAGCAGGTCGAACTTTACGAACGACCCACTCCACTATTCAGAAGTTGTCTTACTCTTTGATGAACTTAGTATTCGATACCTGATCGTTTTGGATCATAGTTACGAAATAAGTTCCAGCAGCGTAATCTGCAACGTTAATGTTCATTTCATTAACACCTGCATTAGCTGTGTAATCAATTACATCAACTAACTTTCCAGTTACATCGAAGATATTCGCTTTTACCAGATCGTTACCGTTCATAGTGTTGAACTCAATCGTTACACTATTAGAAGTAGGAACAGGATAAACGCTAACCACTCCGAATGTACCTTCAGCAGTACGTGTTAAATCAACTACCTGTGATACAATTCTTGTAATACCATTCACATCAGTTTCTAACAATCTGTAATAGCTTGTTCCAACTGCTGCTTCAGCATCTAAGAAGTTGTAATCGATATTAACTGTTGAATTACCTTTAGCAACAACAGTTCCAACAGGCTTGAATGTAGTACCATCTTCGCTACGCTCTAAAGTAAAGAAGTCACTATCAATTTCATTTGCAGTTGTCCAGAATAAGTTGTTACCATCTGCTAACACTTCTCCGTCGAAACGTAATAATTCAATTGCAGTTACATCGTTACAATCAACGCTGATATCGAATGTTGAAGTACCATTACACTGAACACCACCCGGGTTGTAAGTCATAGTATAGTTTCCAATGTTAGTGTCATCTAAAGTAAATGAAACTTGAACATTTCCGAATCCATCACTATCAACATTTACATCAGTTGTAGCACCTCCTGTAATTGATTCAACATCAAAGTCAGGACCAGCATTTGAAACGAATATTGTTACCATACCAGTTTCGCAATCAAGGTTACCCTGTGATAACGTAGGGAAACAACCCTGACCAGCACTTGGATCTTCACATTCATCAGCACCTGATACGTTCAAGCTACATCCTGATTCAGGACTTGAAATATCGAAGCTGAATGGCGTATCTAAGTCATAAGTTGCAGTTACAGTACCGAAGTTCTCCAATACTACACCATTTGCACTTACGAAGTAAGGTTGTGTTAAGTTACCACCTGTAATTGTAAATGATACTGTGTAAGTATTATCACCGTTACAAACAATAACCGGTTCAGTGTTAGCTAATGGCGCATAGTAAGTAATTGGAATTTCCAATGCATCACCTACACATCCATCTTCAGAAACAGCAACTGTTACAACAGAAGCTCCACTATATGAAGTAGTGAATGAATCACCAGTTTCATCTTGAGCAACACCATCAACAGCCCATGTATAACTACTACCTCCTGCAACTGTTAATGTTAAAGCTTCATCACCACATACCGAAGTAGCAGAACTTAATGAAGAGTTATACACTAAAGTAGGCGTTCCGATTACGATATCTTCAATTGTTACAGACTCAGAAGCAGTACAACCATTCGCATCTGTAATCATAATATCGTACGTACCAGCAGCTAATGTTTCAACTGAAACGACAGAGAAGCTTCCAATTTCTACACCATCGATCGATAATGCATACGGTGAAGAACCACCTTCCGCTAAGAATGATGTTTCAACTCCACCAATCGGACACTCATCACTCGGAGAAACTGTTAAGCTTAATGCAGGAGCTATAGTGATTGGCTCACTTACTAACTCGCATCCTCCTTCAGCTGAACTTGAATTGTCAATAACTGTAAATACAATAGTAGATTCAGTTAATACTTCAAGATCAAATACTGAACTTGTTACATCAACAGCAGCTCCACCATCAATACTATAAGTAGCAGAGAAATCAGAACCAGAGTATCCAAGATCAATTGTTACGATTCCGTTTTCATCGGCACAAGTAGCCGTTGGAGCTAATGAACCATTTTCACCTAATGTGAATGTCTGGAATCCACTTAAACAACCTTTATCATCTCTTACTACTACAGATATATTAGGGTTAGCATCAGCAGCTAACATCATTTCTGATGAATCTGTGTATGTTAAACCACCATCATAAGAGTAAGCGTAAGGAGCTCCGTATCCAGTATTCTCATCCACATCAATGCTTACAGTTACCATACCATTATCATCGATACAAGAGATAGCAGCAGCGAAGTCAACTGCAAATTCTGCAACAACACCTTCAGTGATAGCTGCACAACCATTCTCGTCAATAACTGCGATGTTGTAAACTTCACCTGCAGCAATGATTGCTAATGGATCATCCATAGGATTGTAGCTCATCTCAGTTAACTCCTGACCTTCAGGATAAACTGCGATCTGGAATGGTGAAGCTAAGTTCACAACTTCAAGAGCAGCTAAGTTAGACTGAGGATCAGTACAACCTAAGATGTATTCGATAACCGGTGTAGGGTTAACAGTTACATCGATCGTTACCGGATCACTTGAACAACCACACTGATTTACAGAAGCAATTTCTAATGAAGCTGTTCCTGTGAAGTCTTCTCCTAAGATCGCTGTTGGATCAAACTCTAATGTCTGACCATAATAGATACCTCCAGAATAAGTTTCTCCATTATAAGTTACAGTATAGTATTCGAAGAATGAGTAATCAGAACCATCAACTAATGGATCATTACTTGAACCAGCTACAGAGATCATTCCTAATTCACCGCCTTCACATACTTCTAAGCCTTCACCTGCAATTGCCGGAGCAGCAGGAACATCACAAACTGTGATCGTAGCAGTGTATGTTTTGTGGCAAATTAAACCACCTGTAGAATAAGTTACATTGAATGTACCTGCTTCAGTAGCAGTAAATGTTGCATTACCATCTTCAGTAGCATCAGCACCAGTCCACCAGTGTCCTGGAACGTTAGCCGTAATTGTTACCACATCACCTACACAAGCAGAAGCCGGCATATCGAAATATGGATCAACATAGGCAACAGCAATAACTTCAGTTTCAGTAGCAGTACATGCTCCTTCAGTTACTGAGTAAGTTACTTGTACAAAGATCATTTCTTCAGTAGCAGAAGCACCTGCAGCCGAAGGATCGAATGAACCATCTGCACTTACAGCTCCTTCAACATTAGCAGACCAAGATCCACCAGCATTACCAGAAACATAATTGTTCAAGTTGAATGAAGGCATGTCAGCACAAACTTCAACTGGAGAAGTCCAGCTTGCATCAGGTCCCGGGCTTACCGTTACATCTGTTGTTGTTGAGCTAATACAGCTTCCTTCACCTACGGTATAAGTTAAGGTATAAGTACCACTTAAGTTAGTTGGGTTGAACCATCCACCTGCAACACCAGCACCAGACCATGTACCTCCTTCAGGAGTTGGCATTAATGTAGCGCTCAAGTCGATTGGATCATCAGAATCACAAGCTTGTAAGTTTGTTGGAATAGAAGCTGTTTCTTCACCAATTACATTGATAACTTCTGTCCATCCTTCAGTACAATCTCCAGAAGAAACTGAATAAGTAATATTCACTAATCCTGTTGATGTAGGAGCAAAGTTTGAACCATCTAAATCACTTGAACCTGTGAATGAACCACCAGTAGTTCCTGTAATATAAGCAGCTAAGTCATAAGACTCATTCAAACAAAGTGTTCCAGGAGCATCCCATGAAGGATCTAATGAAGGCGCAACCGTAATTACGATCTCATCTGTATCCATTCCACAAGGGCTATCCATTGAACCTACTGTATAAGTAATTGTGAATGTACCACCATCAGCACCAGCTACTAATGATTCACCCTGAACACCATCGCCAGAGAATGTACCACCAGTTGTACCTAAGATGAACTGCGTTAAGTCGATATCATCTGTGTAGCAGAATGAAGCGTCATCAGCTAATACAGCATCAGCACCACATAATACTTCGATAACATCAGTTGAAGTAGCAGAACAAGCACAATCGAATCTTGTGAATTCAATCGTTACATCGTTTACTTCACATAATGATGAAACATCTAATGTATAAGAACCAGCACCGTTATAACTTACACCACCTGCGATTCCAGCATCCTCTAATGATTCGCCAGATTCAGATAAGTAAACATCAAATGAACCAGTTGTATATTCTAATGTAACATCGATACAAGCATCCCAGTAAGCCGAGTTAGAAACTACTGCTAATACGATCTCATTTTCAGAACATCCTAATAATGAGTTAACATCGAATGCAAAGTCTCCTTCTGTATCAGTAAAGTTGATTACATCCGATCCTAATGGGAAGTGGTTATCATTTCCTAAAGGACCTTCGTTATCTAACCATTGTTGTAATACTACTCCATCAGGAGTTGTAATTGACAATAAATCTAAATCACCATCTGCATTCGGGTTACCCGGACCAGCAGTATAGCTATAATCTAACGTGAAGTTAGTAATGATCGCATCTGCAGGTAAAGCAGGTAATACTAATAATGCAGTATCAGGCGCATCGAAAGATGGGCTTACGATTTCTACATCATCACCTGACATACAGATCTGACCATTCCATGATTGTACTAAGTCCGGAACTAATGCCGATAAATCTACATCTCCGTCAGAAGCACAAACTACAGTTTCTATATCGAATGAAGCATCTGCTTCTTCGCTAATTGTTATATTGAATGAACGAACAGCACCACAATCTCCTGAACCAGGAACTGTGAATGTGAAGTCATACGAACCAGGACCAGCAGGACAGAAGATAGCTCCGCTTAAACCAGCAGGACCTTCCCAGTATCCAGCACCAAAGTCTGCATTAGGTAATACAAACTGATCCATATCGATACATCCATTACTATTCATAATTAAAGCACCTCCTAAATCGCTTGCACAAGCTGAAACGCTCTCAGCCAATACAGCATCGTAAGAAGATTCGATTACAATTAAGTAAGTTTCGCTATCAGCACATTGACCTTCACCAATTGTGTAAGTAGCCTGTACAGGGTTATTTACAGATAAACCAGCAGTTGACAATACATCACCTCCTGCATAAGTTGCTCCTAAAATATCCCATGATCCAGCAGCATCACCAGGTAAAGTAACATCTGTTCCTTCACAATAGTAAGGCGCGAATGTTAAGCCTGAAGCATCACCAGAAACATTTACAGTAACGATGAAATCAACAGAAGCAACACCACATCCATTAGCTACACCATCTTGTAATGTATATGTAATATTGATTGCACCATCTAAAGAAGTTACATCTAAGATGTCTCCATTGATAGTAGCATCAGCAGATGTGAAGATACCTCCGTTATCGGAACCTTCATCCAAGAATTGAGTTAAGTCGATCTGACCAGCATCCTGACAAACTTCGCCACCTGTTGCAGCAGCACCTACAGGATCAACAAAGATCACTGTTTCAGTTTGAGGGTTTAGACAACCACCAACACTACAATTCAATTCGTAGAATACGATGTCAACTTCACCAAATGTATCTAAACCATTAGCATCGAAACTCCATGTTCCATCACCATTATCAATGAATCCAGCAGTAATACCGTACTCAGTGCTTGGTAGTTGAATTGGATCGATCTGGTTTCCATCAGCATCTACAGTTTCATGTAAGTATGCCTCGAATACACAAGTAGCCCATGTAATACTTGCTTCAAATCCAATAGTGAAGTTAGCAGCATTAGAAGTCAATGCATAGCTAATATCGTTATCAGTTTCACAATCAGCGAACTGAGCTGGATCTAATGTAGCAGGTAATTCCATTGGCGTTCCTTCAGGTAATTCAGAAGTTAATTCTAATAAACCTGTTTCTAAATTGAAAGCATAAGAAGCCATTTGCCATCCGAAGTGATCGTTTCCGTTTGATCCAGGACCTCCAGCATTACCATAAATCTGAGCCGATGAACCGTCAGGGAAAGTAATGAATCCGCTATCGATATCACCTTCTGCTAATTCACAAGTTGGTTGGTAATCCCACATGAAGTCTAAACTTAATACTGTTGCACCTGTTGGAATTTCAGGTAAAGTAACACTATTGGTCGCCTCATCCGGTTGGATAAATGGATTACATCCAGGAATTGAATTCGGATCGTAAGTACCAGCGATAATTTGTGTTCCTGTTGCATTAACATCAGCATAGTTTTCAACTGAATATTGATCTTGACCACCATCTGTTAATGAGTTCCAAGTCTTAATACAATCTCCACAATCTGGATCATACCAGTTATTTGCATCGATAGGGCTTCCAGCTTCGTTTTCACAAACGATAGAAGGAATATCCAAGCAATCGGTAGCCGGCTCGATCAGGTTAATTGTGATCATATCCATTTGAGGACAAGTAGCATCAGCATCGATCGTATATGTTACTGTAATCTGACCTTCAGCAGCACCTTCTACGTTCCAGATAAATCCGTCAACACAACCAGCGTAAGAAGGACCATCTACACAGTAAGTAGCCGTTACTGAACTATCAGCATGAGCAATAGTAAAGTATCCAGAACCACCAGTTCCTTCCGCTAAGTATTGCGTTAAATCAATTGTTCCGAAATCTAAGAACTCACCTAAACAGTAAGTTTGAGAAGCCATTCCATCAACTAATAGATCAGCTTGTAAACCTTGTGTAATTCCTACAACTTCGCAATCTAAAGCGTTTTCACATCCACCTGTACCAGCAATTTCGTAACAGATAATGATATTATCAGGACTTGTGAATCCACTTAAGTTCAATGTATTATCAGCATTGATAATATTTGCTAAAGGAGTTCCAGGAATATCTGCAAATTCAGCATAAGCAGTAAATGTTCCGTTTAAGTCAGTAGTTGTCGGTACTAAGTAATCATCTAAATCAGGCGCATCACCACTACAGAATGAACTTGGAAGATCAAGATCTGCAGCTGGTCCCGGCTCGATAGTTAATACAGCAGTATCAGTTGAACCACAAACAGTATAAGTAACATTTGCAGTAATTGTTGCATTTACAGGAAGATCGTAAGATAAAATATCTCCGGCAACCGTTCCAGCATCAGCAGTGAATACACCACCTTGATCTGCACCATTGAATAAGCTTGTTAAATCAAATTGTCCTGTAGAACCAGCACAAACAGTTGCATCTTCAATAGTTGCAACACCTTCACTTACACCTAATACATCACAATCTGTATCAACACAATCACCTATTGTTTCTGTATAACAAACTGATACATTACCTGCAACAGTTGGTGTTATTGCTCCAGCAGTAATTGTTAAAGCAGCTCCATTAACATCAGTTGCTACCCAAGTTACTGTAGCACCATTTGTTGGTGTACTAACTAAGTAATCTGTTAAAGTAATTGACTCCCCTAAGCAGATTCCGCTTGGAAGATCGATGTCAACAGCAGGTTGAGGTACTAATGTAACTGTAGCATAATCTACAGAAGCACAACCAGCAACACCTACAGAGTAAGCTACATCGATTGTTGTTTGATCTGCAATAGCACTTGGAGTATATGATAATACATCACCGTTCACTGTAATAGAAGCATTAGCAGGATCGATAGGCGTTCCGTCAGCTCCTAATGTAACTACAGCACCATCATCTAATAAGAAGATACCACCATTATCAGCACCATTAAATAAGCTTGTTAAGTCATATTGTCCTGAAGAACCAACACAAGTTGTTGCATCGTCGATAGTTGCAACAGGTGGCGTACAAGAACAATCTATTACATTAACTGTATAAGCACATTCTGTTTGACAAAGATCTTCACCAACTACATAAGTTAATGTGTAAACCCCAAAAGAAGTAACCGTTAACTCATCGGTTGCTAGAGCAGCACCGTTATAATACCAAGTACCACCTAATGTATTAGGTAAAGTAATTGGTCCAGTAATATCTTCAAAACACTGGTTTTGAACTACACTACTAAAGTCAATATCACATGCGTTTATAGAAGGAACAATAGTAATAATTTCAGTTGCTACACATTCTCCAGCACCATCAGTGTATTGAATAGTATAAGTACCTGCCGTAGCAGTACCTGCAGCATAGGCTGTTTCTAAATCTACATCTACACCACCTGTTGCGTTTACTGTGAATAAACCTGCCGGCGCAGCTGGATCAATTGTCCAAGTACCACCATCAGCGATTACATCTAATAAACCAGCATCATCAGCTACCTGAATTGTGTAGTTTACATCTGACTCACAAATTGGTGAATTCGCACCTACGATAGTAAGTTCGCAGCCGCCACCACCGCACGGTGCGCAGATTGTTGAATAAGAAATAGTACCACAACCGCCTGGAATAGTAATAGTTCCACCAGGTTCAGATATATCTGCTTCCGTGAATGTAAAAGTTTGGTAACCATCATCGGCCACTAGTCCGCCATCATTCACACAACGATCTCCTGAATCATCTTCCCAAATCTCAAATGTAACTGAGAATGGCTGACCAGATACTACTTGAGTAATTGGAGGTAAACCACCAATTGGGAATGATGGACCCGCACCATCGAAGGTGTAACAAATACCATCAATTAAAAGAGTAATTTCAATATCACCAATTCCATCATCAGTTAAATCATTACATGCTAGTGATAAATCTTCAAAACTAATTTGATAACAATCAGTACAAGTTCCAGCAGTTGAACAATCAACAACGTTGTAACAAGCACTATTCATTGATAGATCACCACAAATGTCTAATCCGAAATCAGCAAGATTAAATACAATATCAGGGAATAAACCACCTGGTAATTGACTTGTTGGAATAGTAATTTGTTGGTTTGCTAAGAAATTATCTACGTCTGCTGCAGTTAAAGGGTTTCCTGTTAAAGTAAACACATCGTTCAGTACATCTAAAACGCCTGCTAATTCGGCAGGAGTTGCTATTACCGGGCATCCACCCGGTAGTAAATCTCCTACACAACCAGCAAGAGGAATACATGAAGTCGTACACAAGAAATCATTTAGAGCATTCGCAATATTATCAATGGTTTCCTGCGTATAAGCAGCCTGATAAATACAGAATTGATCTCCAATTCCACCATAGTAAGGTGCTAAATCATAAGCCATAGACTCCGCATTTCCAACAACATCTAAAATATTACCGCTAGCATCTGTAATTAAATAGTTAGTAGAAGGTACTGCAACACCACCAGCATTAGAGCCTGTAGGAGCTGAGAAACCATCTCCCATCGTAGATAAATCTACAACTGTTGGAGTAAGTTCTGTTTCTCCTCCATCTCCAGGACCAGTTCCTGCCGGACAAATATCTGTTGATGCTGTAGTTGGATCCCCTGCTACGACTGAACAAACACCAGCCTGAGGACATGCAGGTGTAGCGATTACACAAACTGCTGTACATAAAGTTACATCATCAGTTACCGTTACTTCAATCGTTCCTGCTACATCACCTGGCAATGCAGTGTATGCTGTTCCATCCCAGTTTGCTATTGCTGCTCCACCTGTTGGGTTAGCTGCGGTTGCTCCTAAAGAAGTTCCTGCTGCTGGAACAGGTGTATTAACACAATCTACAATACCATCTGTTGGACATGCAGGTGTTGCACTAACAATTACACATACAATATTGGTTACAGAACAACCTGCGGTTGTTGAACCTAATGTAGTTACATCGTCTCCAACATTAATTGTCAATGGATCAGGTGCATCAGCACTTGCATAGTTAATTATATAAATCTCATTAGCCGTTACACCATCTACTGTTAAACCAGCTTCTGCACCAGTAATATCGGCAGTTACAGGTGTTACACCTGCTGCTGAAGTTATTGGTAATACTGCATCTACGATACCATCTGTACCTACCGACAAGAATACTGTTGTATCCTCACCTTGTGCTGTTGCAGTAATTGTTGCTGTTCCATCTGCACAGATCGTTGTTGTTCCTTCACAACCTGCAGGTGGTAAAGGACATGCAGGTGTATTAATTACACAAACTGCAGTACATAAAGTTACATCATCAGTTACCGTTACTTCAATAGTTCCTGCCGCATCACCCGGCTGAGCCGTGTATGCTGTTCCATCCCAGTTTGCTATTGCTGCTCCACCTGTTGGGTTTGCTGCTGTTGCACTTAAAGACGTTCCTGCTGCAGGAGCCGGAGTATTAACACAAGCCGCAATCCCATCTGTTGGACATGCAGGAACTGCGTTTACAATTACACAAGCGATATTCGTTACTGAACAACCTGCTGTTGTAGTTCCTAAAGTAGCTACATCATCACCAACATTAATCGGTAAAGGATCAGGTGTGTCAACGCTTGAATAGTTGATTATGTAAATTTCATTTGATGTTACACCATCTACAGTTATACCAGCTTCTGCACCAGTAATATCGGCAGTTACAGGTGTTACACCTGCTGCTGAAGTTATTGGTAATACTGCATCTACGATACCATCTGTACCTACCGATAAGAACACTGTTGTATCCTCACCTTGAGCTGTTGCAGTAATTGTTGCTGTTCCGTCTGCACAGATCGTTGTTGTAGCCTCACATTCTAACGCTACGAACTGAAAACAAAGAAAGTCTGTTGCAAAATCACCACCAGCATTTGCGTTTGAGCAACCATCGGTTGAAACACCTGCAATAGTTCCACCTACTGCCGGTAGAACAGTTGGAGTTGTTGTTGCATCTGTTGCATCATAATTCAGTACGTGAACATTATAGTCTGTATCGTTGGTTAGTGCCAATGCAGTTGGATCGAATAGACCAGTGTTATTCACATCCAATATCGTTCCCGCAGCATCAGTTAGTACAAACAAGTCGGTATTCGGAGCTGCAGTAGAACCTGCTGCAGCTACCTGTACGCTTGTACCAGGTGCGTATTCTGTTGCACAATTTTGTGCGTCGATATTCTGCGTGCTTAATAACATTAAGCATACAAAGAATAAAGACAGTAACTCTTTGAAAGAGCTACCTTTATTTTTTAAATATTCTCTCATATCTTAATTATTTTTTTTTAGTTTTAAAAATTAACAACCTAAAATAATAATTAAGGTGCAGGAGTTATCGAGATTGTTCCGTTATCGGCATTACATGCAGGAGGTGCAACAGAACAAGCTTCATTAGCAGGGTTCGTTGAAGCATCTCCAACAGCGATACACTCAGTACCTGCAGCAGCACCTGCAGCAGCAACTTCTTCAGCAGAACAACCATTGAAACCAGTGCTTACAACACAGGCTTGTGTGCCATCGAAAGAAAGCTCTACCCAACCATATTGAGTACCATCGCCCCCAGCGAACTCAACTCCAACGAATTGCGTAGCAGGGTTTACTTGAGTAGAAACGAAGTTTGGACCGTAATAGTTCGGGCCTGAGGCTAACACATTTGTTGTAGCAAAAGTTCCTGTTTGTGGTGCTAAAGTCTGCATTAAACCTAAATAAATAGACCCAAAACTATCGGTACAATCAGGGTGCTGTAATGTAAATGAACCATTACTTGCTGGATTAGGGAAGTACATAGAGTTGATATCTCCTGTAACATATTGCACATAGCTAGATGAAATATTGAATGCCGTTCCAGCAATTGCCGTAGCTGCTGGCGCAGCTGTTACTGCACTACATACCGCAGCTCCTGATGCAGCAGAAGCTAAAACATTTGCTCCACTAACTGCAATATATGCTTGATTTACAGAGTAGAAGTACGCAAAATTTGAAAATAAATTCAAATCATAGAAACTTAAAGTTGTTGACCACATTAGAGTACCCATTGCCGTAGAAGCAGGATTAATAGCAGCTTGAGCTGGACCAGTAGTTACGAGACAACCAAAAGTAGTAGTTGTAGGAATAGCGGCAGCAGTAATTGTACGAACATCGCTGTAATTCACCATAGTTGTGAATGAAGCTAATGCTGTAGTATTCATTCCACTAGTCAGTAAATAAGGACCAGGAAAATTGTTTAATACTATGTTTGCATCAGTGGTACCATCACCATCGATATCTACGGGCAAAGGTGCACCTGCAGTAGCGCATTGTGCCATAACACTATCAGAATCGAAGGCTACGAATGCACCTGCTATAGCAGCATAAGATGCCATTTTCGATAATAATTTATCAGAATCGTTATTTCCGTTGTATTTTTTTAATTTTTTCATTTTAAAATTTTTAAGCGTTTAAATAGATTATTTGTTATCAGAACTGGCTTTTTTAGCAGCTTTCTTACTAGCTCGTTGCTCAGGTGTAAGCTGTGCATTTGCATTTACAGTTTTGTTAGCTAATGCTTTACGAGTAACAACTGGTTTTTCAAACTTCTTATTAGCCATTTTTTCTTTAGCAACAGCAATTCTGTCTGAACTATTGTTAGTAACCTTAGTTACTTCTCCTTTAAATTTAGCGTTCTCTCCTTTAACAACTAAACTCTCTTTCACTTTCGGCTGAAAATCAGCGTTAGTGCTTGCTTGTGCATTCACATCGTTCCCAAGAACTAAGAAAGCACCGCATACAGTTAATCCTAAAATAAATTTTTTCATCTGAATTAGATTTTTGATTAATTTGGTTAATAAATTTTATTTGGTTTATAAGTTAACAATTTTCACATCAAAGACCTTTTACTCCCATAAAATGGTTGCAAGTATTTCAAAACTTTATCAGCATGTTTCTTTTTACACATAACTTAAACATAAGTAGATAATTTGAAGCTTAGACATTTAACTTGTAAAGTTTACAACATTTTTCCGGAATACAAAATTTTAGGCATTTTTTTTTTAAGGAATGTTTTATAACACAAGTAGGCACCCCCACTTAGTTGATATTAGTCAATTTTTAATGAGTGATGAAGGATGAGTGATGGGGGATGGGGGATGTCGAGCTTCGATTCATAAATTATAATTTCTCACGAAATTCTATTTTATTTACTCAGCCTGACATAAGGACTAACAATTGTGATTTAAAAATGATGAAGGATGAATTATAAACTATGGACTATTAGGTTTGTATGAATATTTTAGGTTGGTCGTTTTATTGCAGGGATTTCTGACATTCGTCAGAACGACGGGATTTTTTTATGGGAGATGGATGATGGGTAGTTTTGTAAGGATTAGTGAGTTTAATAAAGCTTTATTAATTAGCGTTCTGTTGGTTTAGAAAGGGTTTGTGTTTTATACTTATTTAAAGAAAAAACTCCTACTTTTATAGCTTCAAAAATCGTGCGTTATGCGTATAAAATTTACACTTTACTTTCTGTTATTTTTTCTTGGATCATATACTTACGGACAAGATGGAGAATCTATAAGTTTAGGTGAAAAAATTTTTAGTGAGCTTCAGCTTCCACAAGCAAATGTAGATTCAATTTTATCGATATTACAAGCTCATGGTGAACGTATGAAAGAACTCAATGCAATTGAAGTGAGAGATCCTAAAAAAAGAGCTGAATTAATTCAAAAATTCAATAAACAAAAAAGGAAACAACTTCAAAAACATGTTGGGCATATTAAGAATATTTCGAAATTAAATAATATTGTTAAGCAACATGCCAGAGAAAATAGTTTAAAACGATCTGCTCACAATATCAATCTTAAAAATAAGGTAAATGAATATTTAGCTATAAATGCAGTAGATATAATTTTTGATGCAAGAACCGAGTTTAACAAACAAATAAGCCCTGAAGATAAAGTTTATATAGACAGTTTAATTATTGAAGCAAGGAACTATAATGACGATCTTTGGGAAAGAAATAAAACTTGTACAGCACTTAAAGGTGCCGCTAAAATAAACTGTAATAGAATTTTAAAATTATATAAAGAAAAAACTCCTGATTATATAGTAAAGGCTTATAGTATTTTACACAGGCTTGAAAATGAGGTTAATTCATCTCTTCAACCTTTAGAAAAATATAGAAAGAAGTGGGAAAAGGACATTGGTAACATCTATTCTGATTTTTACCCTAAAGCTGAAGAAAACTTGAAAAACACATTTGTTGCTAATGCTCTATTAATCATTGAACCCAAAAGGTTTCTTCTATTAAATCTAGATAACAAAGAGTCATTCAAATTATCTCAACAAGCTGCTGATACTTTAACTCTTATACCCAGTAAAGATTTTTATGGCTTATTACTGAATTTAAACCTTAGAAACCCTGTAAAGATCACTGCCTATTTTCAAAATGAAAAGCCTTTAAAGATTGTCGATACGAATTTGAATGCAGGTGAAATTTTTATTCCTTTAGATGAAGATATATTTTCGAGCCAGTATTGTATTTTTGAATTTAAAACTGGTTTGAAAACAAATTATAAAAAAATATTTATTCCCTAATTAAATTATTAACAAGCTAATGAGTGAAGCAAATACTTTGACAGATAACACAATAATTGTGGTGGTTGGTGTGCGCCGTAGTGGTACTAGTATATTAATGCAGATGCTTGAAGCGGCAGGATTGCCTTGCTTCTATGATGAATCAACACCTGCGAATCAACACAATATAAATGGTTTTTATGATCATAAGGCAACTCGAAATATTAATAAAAATCATTATTTTCTTGATGAAGTTAAGGGGCAGTGTATTAAAATCCCTGCAGCAGGTATTCCTTTTTTACCTGTTAATAAATATAAATATAAGTTTCTTTTTATAGAGCGAAATTTTGTAGAAGTTATCCTTTCTCTGAATAAAATGAACCCCAATACAGCAAGACATAAATTAGCTAATAATGTGTATCCTTCTAATGTTATTGAACGGTTTATATATGTGAATATACTTGCTAAAAACTGGATCAGCAAACACAATCAGGAGGTTTTATTTATAGATCATCGTAATCTGATAAATGATGCACAAAACAATGCTGAAAAGATCAATAATTTCTTAGGGGGCAAACTCGATGTGGCACAAATGGCTAATGTTGTAGATAAAGATCTATACCGTACAAAAAACGACCGAGAATTAATACGTACAGACAGAGCTCCAGCGAATATACAAGGCTTATTAGAACAATATGCAAAAGATAAAATATATTGTGAAATAGGTATTGGTAATGGGCATGTTTTAAACGCCCTTCAAGGAGCGAAGAAGAAATATGGTGTAGAAGAGAATACCAAACTTTATAATAATTGTAGGGCTTTATACCCACATTTAAAATGTCATTATGGCACGTTTCAGAACGTATATGAGGGTCTTGATTTTGAAGTTTGTTATATGTGGATCGTTTATCCTCATTGTAAAGAGATCATTGATATAATCATAGCTGAATTACAACAATGCAGAACGATTATTTTTGGATTGAACTATTATTATCATTTGGAAGAAAGCGATCCGAAGTTTCAGAAGTATATTAAACATTATCCTGAAATGGCAACAGCCAAGGATTGGAACAAAAATATTAATGCTCATTTAGCAGAGTTGAAAGAAGCTGGCTACTCTATATCGATCGAGGAAGTGAAAGATGAAGATAGTGAAGAGATCTTCAGCGTAGCAATTGTGCAGTTGGGGTAGAGGTTTTATGGGTGATTGTTGATTATTGATGGGTGATCGGTGATGAATGATATGTTTATGCTTTTTCAGGATTTAGTTTGTTCTATACGTTAGAGGGTTTGTAGTTTGGCAGTTCGGCTTCGCTCACTGACCTCTCAATGGCTTCGCTCACTGACCTCTCAATGGCTTCGCTCACTGACCTCTCAATGGCTCAGCTCACTGACCTCTCAATGGCTTTGCTCACTGATCTCTCAATGGCTCCGTTCACTGATCTCTCAATGGCTTCGCTCACTGATCTGGTGGATTCGCTTGATATTATCATTATCTTTCACCTAATACAATTTTAACTTTAATATATCGTACATTTATGAGAGCGTGAACCACTATCAAATTAAGCCCAATATACGAGTCATCCCCAGAAAAATAGGGAGGTGTCTATATTTCGACTTCATTACATTGCGCTCAATATGACACGAAAATTTGTACGTTTTTTAATTTTTAAATTTGTATAACCATACATATTTCAATTAAAGTATTAATGAATAAGAATGATAGTTGTTCTTAGTACGCTTATTCGTTTGAGCTTTTGGTGAACTCGGCGGGTGGAGATTTCAGCATGCGCCAAAATGACTCAATTCTGTAAGCATTCTTTATTTACGTTGTTTTCTCTACTACTATTGACAACTATATTTTAGTTTATCGTATGACGAACCATCGTATGACGAACCATTCTGATTGGAAAATGAGCAAAGCGAAATTTGTAAAGAAGAATCTACCCATAATTTATAGATTCTTCACTTTAACTACGCTAAGCTTCGTCTCGTTCTGAATGACTATTGTTTTGTCATTTTCATGCGTTAGATTTTTCAAAATCTGTGGTCTCTGAGTGACAAATTCTTTTGTTTAATTGATTTTAGGTTGTAAGGTATTTGCAACTTCTGGGTTTGTGGTTTCTTAATTTAGGATAATATCATTTATTAAGTTTATATAATTGTAAAACATCTCTGTTATTAGCTACAATCAAATACTTTTCATTTCCAATATTTATCCAGTCTATATCCCTTAAATTTTTATTTAGTAATAAACCTGACTCTTTAAAATTAATATTTTTAAAGAAACCTTTTTGATCATTTAGTAGTATATTTCCAGTTCCAGCATCATAACTAGCTGTTTCAACTTCAGTATCGAATAAATTACCTCCTGATATTAAATCTTTGAATCCATCATTATTAATATCACAAATCAGCATATCCTGAATTGGAGCAAACTGCGCTTCAATTGGTAATTGTTTGCGTTTTAATACACCATTATCATTTTCAAAATAAGCACTTGAAAAATCTGTGATAGAATAATGTAAAGATTTATCAAGTTTTTCAGGAGATAAAATTTCTTCTAATTTAGCATTGGCAAATCCTTCATAGGTTGGGAATTTGTCTTTAATAAAGGGCATTTGTTCTGTAGAACAATCTTTACCTCTCATGGGATACTGTTCACCATTATCGGTTTTTGCCAGCACAATGTCATTAATGCCATTACCATCAAAGTCATTGAAATAAATATCAAAAGGCTTTTTGGTAGAAGCATGAAATTTATTATTCAAGCCTAAGTTTCCAGCTACAATGTCCATATCTCCATCCTGGTCGAAATCATTAACTGCCATACTAAACCACCATCCGCGTTGATCCTTCTCAAAATATTCTTTGGTTTTTCTTTTGAATGTACCTTCTTCGGTTTGTTCCAATATTTCAATATTCGACCACTCACCTGCATAGAGTATATCCAATTTTCCGTCGAGATTAAAATCGATCCATTCAATGCTTGTTATTAAACCTGCTTGTTTCAGATTAGTAGATAGCTGTTCTGAAACATCAATGAATTTCCCATTTTGGTTTTCTAGTATCGTTGTTTTTGTTGGTATAGGATAATTTTTAGGCGTTATTCTTCCAGCGACCAATAAGTCCAGGTCTCCATCATTATCATAATCGGCAGCTTTCACTTTTCCTCCACTAGTATTAACTATCGGAATCACATTTTCGGTTATTGAAAAGTTACCCTTTCCATCATTTTCATATAGTCTATCATGTAAAATAGGTCCAATTGGGCTTCTGGCTTCATTACCTCCACTTACAACATATAAGTCTAAATCATTATCCTTATCATAATCGAAAAAGATACTTCCTATATCTTCAAACTTTTTATGTTGATTAAATATGGATTGTTGATTTTCTATAAATTTTCCATTAGAATTTTGCATGAATAATTTAGCCAATTGATTGTGTGCTCCTCCAATAAAAACATCTTCTAAGCCATCGTCATTTATATCTGCAACAGAAACATGAGGGCCATTTCTACTTTCCATGTGTGGTAGTAAAACTTCACTATTAAAATCAGAATAACGATTTTCAGTGTGTTTGAGATTTAATCCTTTAGTTTCTGGATCTATTGTTGTAAATATTTTATTGACATCCTTTGTTCTAAAAGGTTTTTTTCGAGCCTTTTCATCTGAAATCTCTAGTACTTGATTTGCATCTATATCAAAAAGTTTTAATGATTTACCATTAAGCCAATTCACAACTACACTATCAATTTTTTCTGATTTACCTACTCCAAAATGCAATGCGTGTTGCATTGAAGAGTAATAACCTCTGGTTGGATTAAACTCTTGGTGCTGAACCGTTTCGTCTGTAAACACTAAAACTGTTGAATTGAGGTTTTTAGGATCAGCAGTAAACTTTATTGATAGAAAATTACCTAACTTATTTTCAATACTATTATTCTTATAAATATGTGCTTTATCATTTACATTATTTAAAACTAAATCCAGATCTCCGTCATTATCAAAATCGGCATAGGCGGCTCCATTTGAAAAACCTTTTTTGGTAAATCCCCACTTAGAAGAAACATCTTCAAACTCATAATTCCCCTTATTCTCATACAAATAATTTAATTGGGGCACAGAGGGAAAAGTATTAATCAAATCTAAGACGCGTTGATCCATTGATTCGGCAGTATTCTTTTTTTCCTTCTTGAAATTATAAACATTATCTCTATTTTTTGAATCTTGCCGAACACCATTAGTTATTAAATAATCTTTATCTCCATCATTATCAAAATCGGCAAATAATGATGACCAACTCCAATCAGTACTTGCGACTCCTATAAGATGATTTATATTACTAAAAGTACCATTTCCATTATTCACCTGAAAAGCATTGAACATATATTGCTCTTGATACCCCATTTGATTTACATAATATCTAAAATTAAACTCATTCATTGAGGGCATTAACGTCTTATTCCTTATGCGATCAGGGGAAGTCATATCTACGATGGCGATATCTGGCCAGGTATCATTATTAAAATCTGCTATATCACATCCCATGCTAAACTGACTGATATGTCCTACTTTATCATTTAGCTTTTCTGAAAATGTTCCATCTCCATTATTATAGTACATAAAATCAGGCACAAAAAAGTCGTTTGCTACATAAATATCTGGTAAGTTATCTTTGTTTAAATCACTCACAACCACTGCTAGTCCATAGCCCCAATCATAAATACCCGCCTTTTCAGTAACATCTATAAATTTATTATTTCCTTGATTTTCAAAAAGGATATTTGAGCACTCTTTTCTATTATTTCCTTCGGCTAGATACTCTTCATATAAATCAAATTTTTCATTTACTTTTTTGCGTTTAAATCGATCAAAAAAGTCAACATGATTACATAAATACAAGTCTAAGTCTCCATCTAAATCATAATCAATTTGTGCTACTTGAGATGTTTGTGTATTTTCAATAAGCCCATATTGTTTGGCACTTTCTGTAAACGTTCCATCTTGATTATTGATATATAAATGGTTTTGATGGCTTTTTTGAAATTCCCTAGAACCAGAATGGCAGACATAAATATCTAGCCAACCATCATTATTTATATCAAACATATTTGCACCAGTTGACCAAAAACTTTCATCTGCTACACCTGCTTTTTTCGTAACATCTTCAAATTGTAAATTCCCTTTATTTATAAAAAGTTTATTTGCAACTAAGTTACCTGTTAAATAGACATCTAATAAACCATCGTTATTAATGTCTCCCACAGCTACACCTCCACCTGTATTAAAATAATCATAAGTTTGTATATTCTTTTCACGAGTATCTTTTAGCTCATTTACAAAGTCAAGTGTATTTTCATCTAATAAAGTAAAAATGGTTTTATCTAATTTTTTTGATATCTCAGTTCTATTTTCATCACTAAATTGTACTTCATCTTTACAAGATTTGACAATGAACAAAAAAAGACAAGCAAAAATTACAATTGATATTTTATAAATTAAAGATTTCATAACAGTATAGATTACATATAAAAGCTATTATTCTTTTACCGCTTCTTTTTTCTTCTTTCTTTCCACTAAATCATTATCTACAGCAGCAATCATTTTGTCAATGTCTAATTCTTTTCCTAAAAAATCAGCCATCTGTTTTGCAGTTTTTTCCGGATCAGCAATTATATCTTCATAATTTAATTGCAGTTCCTCAACCTCAGAACGTCGTTCAAACCACTTACGAGAACGTGCAATTGTTCTTTCTAGTTTTTCAAAAGCAAACAAGCCTATCACTTTTTTCTGCTTATTAGCTACTGCTAATTTAGAATCTAATATATCAGCAAGTTTTCTATTAATATTAATTACTTTATATCTGAAGAAAGCTGGCAAATATCCTATTTTACTTGCCGGAATTTTAACCACAGCATCTTTTATTTCTTTTAGTTTTCTTCTATTGTGGTGAATATCTTTAATGAACTCATGTTCGAAATATCCATGCGGATTATGTTCATCCGCCTGCTTTATTTCATCCGTAAAGACATCCATACCGCCTTCATTCAGCATACGCATCACCAGAGAAGTACCTGCTCTTCGCAAACCAGTTACAATGTGTATCGTTCCTTCTATTTTGGTTAATTCTTCTAATTCTTCTTTTATGTTTTGTGCATGGCTCGGGTTCTTTAATTTCTCATTATAGATATACAATAATTTTTCACGTGCCTGATTGAATTTAGGAAACATAGACAATGCTACCTGATATGCTTCTGCTGCTCTATCATATATACCTAACTCTAATAAACAATCGCCAAGTGCTTTATGAGCTAGTGGGAATTGGTATCGTAAACCTATGGCATTCAAGAAAGATTCTGCAGCTTTTTCAAATGCCCCCTGACGCATAAATATCGTTCCCAGAATACGGTGTGCCTCCGGGTTTTCATAATTGATCGCTAACTCTCTGTTAACTGCTTCAAATGCTTTTTGAAAGCGTCTCAGGTTATTATAATTTCTTGCTAATAAGAGATTCAAACCAGCAGCTTCTGGGTTCTTCTCAAAAGCAGCATTAAAAGCTTCCAAGGCTTTTTGATATTTCTGCTCTTTCATTAAAATAGTACCATCTAAAATACGTAAGTTAGGTGTATCTGTTAGGTTCAGTTCAAATACTTCATCAGCGACTTTACGCGCTTCTTGAAGCATTTCTAAACCTAAGTAAGTATTTACCAAACGAATACCAAATCTGGAATTATCTCTATTCTCTTCCCACAATTCTTCAAATAATGGTAAAGCATCCAACAATTTCCCACCATTTACATAAGCTCTTGCCAGAAAGTACTTATTGTACATGATCGTACGTTCAATCGCTGCCTGAGCATTTGGTCCGGGATCTTCAATATATCCAAGGTCTATTAACTGTTGTAATGATGCTTTTGCTTCGTCAGGATCTACTTCTATTTCTTCTTTGTGCTGCCCATCATAGCCTTCTTCGTCTTCCCAACTATCGATCACTTCAACATTTATGGGTTCTTCGAAAATATTCATTAATACTTTACCATCAAAATCTTTGGCAACCGGCAATCCTAATATAGGTAATATTGTTGGAGTAATATCGAGCAAACTTGCACCATAAATACGTTCATCCTGTTTAATACCCGGTCCTTTTGCCACTATAATTCCATAAGGACTGTGTTCTAATGCAGGAGCTGCAGGTTCATCTCTCAAAGGCAATTTAGTAGGACGAAGGTGATCTGGATGAAAACCGTGGTCAGAAACCAACATTACAATAGCATCATCACCCGCCAAATCGAGTAATCTACCCAATAGCATATCGTGGTAACGATAACCAGCAACATTTACATTATTAAAGAGATCATACATATCTCTGGGTAAATGTTCGCGGTATGGTGGATGATATTTCATAAATCCGTGCCCATAATGGTCAATGGCATCATAATAAACACAGAAAAGGTCGTAATCTTCATGTTCCATTACATGTGTAGCGGCAGCGTGTATAGAAGCTGCATCTGAGGTTATGCTATTAATAGAACCATACAATTTTTGGTATTTTGGATTTTTTGTGTCAATCGTATCCATATTACTTAAAAACGGAGCTAGGTGCGCAGAGGTTAGTTCTTTAGTATGTACTCTTAAACTAGCGTAAAAATCAGCCTTTTCTTCCGGATGCACTGTTCCTGGTGCAAGCGGCCAGTCATTTGGGTTTTTATTCGATTTCTGGAAAAAATTGGAAATAGAAATTCCATTGATTGGTTCGGCAGGATGGCTCGGCCACCAACCGACCTGATGGCATTTCATATTTCTCATGGTCAACATATTCCATATAGCTCTCACCTTTCTTGCTGTAATATATATCGGTCTTACTGCCTCACCAGATGTATCAGGTTCTGTAAAACCATGTACACCATGTTTATACGGTCTCTTTCCTGTTGCGATTGCTGTCCACAAGGTAGGAGACATAGGCGGATCTAAAGTAGCCAAATTCCCCATCACACCATCGTTGATCATGCGTTCAAGGTTAGGCATCATTCCAAGGTCCAATAATGGATTTATCAATTTCCAGTCGGCCGCATCCCAACCTATTAAAACTACTTTTTTTGCTAATTTCTTTCCCATTATTCTTTTGAGATTTTGAGATTTGAACAAATTATTTAAGTTCGATTCTCATAATTTACAAATTGTTATGCATTTATTTCATCGGCTCTTTCACGATACAATGTAGGATCTATCGTTGCTGCCATTTTGTTTACATCAGCATTTTCTAATTTCAGGAAATCTTTTACTGCCTGAGCATATTTAAGTGGATCAGCAATTGCTTCATGATAAGGCACTTCGATCATTTCAACATTCTTACTTTTTTCAGCCCAATTTCGCACATCATTACGGTTTTTCTCGAAAGTATCTTTCAGTGCTAAAGATTCCTGTAGTGCTTTTGCTTTATCCAATCTACCCAACATTTTATGTTGAGAAGTCAATACTTCTTCAATTGGTCTGTCCATGAATACAATTTTATAATTATAAACATGAGGTAAGTTCGTTAACAAGTGTGAAATAATTTTCACCACTTGACCTCCAACCTCGTGTAAAATTTTATTATTGGTTGCCAAAGCTTTAATTGCTTCATGCTCGTAATAACCTTTCTTATTGTTTTCGTCCGCTTCTCTTAAGCCATCTGTGAATGCTTCTAGTCCTGCATTCACTAACATTTGCATCATCATAGAGGTTCCTGATCTTGGTAAACCTGAAACAATGATCATATCACCTCTAGAGCCTATAGAGTCTTCATAAGCTTTACGAAGCTCCTCTAGCTTTTCAGTATCCTTCAAATAATCGCGATAAATGGTAATGCGCATTTGGTTTGCTTGCTTAAGTATATTTTCAGGAACATTAGGCAATCTTAGTACTTTTTCAAATTCTGCTACCGCTTTTTCAAATTTACTAGTTCTCATAAAACAAGTTCCTAAATGAAAATGACCTAAAGCGTGTTGTGGAAGTAATTCCAGAAGACTTTCTAAAGGTTCAATTGCTACATTGAATCTTTTACGATTCATTAAAATAGTAGCCAATTGATAATAAGCTCCCGGACTAGGATGATTATTAATTTCTTTCTTTAATTCCTTTTGTGCCTCTGGTATTTTTTTCATTTGCAAATAGCATTCAGCTATTATTCGATGCAAATCTCTTCTTTTACCAACCTTAGAAGAAGCTATATTCAAACTTTGATCAGCAGACCTGAATTTCATTTCTGCAGCTAAGATATTTGCTTTTAAGATTCTAACTTCAACAAGCTCTCGGTTAGAATTTTGCAATACATTCTCTATACATTCTTTTAATTGATCTTTCATTCCTAACGAAAGATAACAATTCGCTAAACGACAAGCATACCAAGGGTTATCAGGCTCTAATTTAGTTAGTTCTATATAATTACTAATAGCCGCATTGAGGTTATTAACACTAGTTTGCAGTTGTGCCTTTAGGTATTTACTAGTTGTAGTTGAAGGTGTAAAACCATAAGTTTTAATTCTTTTTTGAGCTTCTTTATTTAAGCCGTATTGAACTATCTGATGCTCCTCTGTTTCATAACTTTCTATTGCTTCCTCTTCTATGTTATTCAATTTTCTGAATACAAGTGCTTTACCAGGAATATCTTTAGCTAAAGGAAGGCCTAATGCAAGTAAAATGGTTGGTACAATATCCGTTGGGTTTATGTCATATATAGTTTGCAGGCTGGCAACTCTACTAGTTTTTCTAAGGTATGTTCCGTTTGTATAAACTTCTAATGCCTCGTTTTTTCTATTTTGAAACTCACACCAGTTTTTATCTTCCAGGAAACCACATTCCGAAATGAGAATGACATCTGTTTCTTCATCGCAGTAGTTCAGTAATTCTCCAAGTTGTTTGTCAAGGAATTTATAAGCTCCTTTAACAACATCTTTTAAATCATCTGAAGCTTCTATATGCGCCATCATAAATTGCTTCTGAAGCAGATAAAGCTCGTTAAAGAATACGCCACAGAAATCCCATTCTTTATCCTGTTCGAGTATATGCTTTGAAACAGCAGTAATACTTAGCGTATCTGCAATGAATTTTTTGATCGGTTCTAATGCTTTTTTAACATCTATATCATTTACATCTACTTTCTTAATGTCATGGATAAAGTAAGCGAGGTCTTCATCCGTAACATCTTCCGTTTTTACTTTCAGTGAATTAAATTCACTTAACTTATCAGCAGGTGCGACTGAATCATTATTTTCATCGAACAAGAATTGGTCAGAAACTGAATAACCGTTTATTTTCTCGGCTGGATGGCTTGCCCAACAACCAATCTGATGGGCTTTCATTCCTTTATCTGACAGAATATTCCAGATTGCTTTTGTTACCCTTATGTTAGAACCTGCAAGTGATTCTAGTTCATCTATATCTGTATAGGAAGCTATGTTATGCTGAAAAGGATATTTTCCAGTTACTAGCGTAGTCCATTGAGAGGGTTGTAAAGTTGGTGTACTAGATTTGGTTAAACCATGAACTCCAAGTTTAAGTAATGATTTAAAATTTGGAAGCTCTCCTTCTTCTGCAAGTCTTGATAAAATATTCCATTCTGCTGAACTCCATCCAATCAGCATTACGTTTTTAGCAATTCGTTTCGCCATTCTCTAAATTGAGGTTTTGTATAAATAGTAAGTCGTATTCTCGGTTAAATATGTTGCACCGAAATAGAAAGAAAATTATTTATCTTCTTTGTTATTTTCCTTTTCTTTCATTAAGTTTTCTAAATGTGCGTCTCTTGCTTCACGCCACATTTGTAATCCGCGGTATCCCAAAGCCAATAATCCTAGTGATCCTTCTGGTGGAATTTGATATTTATCACCTTTTTTGTACTCGGGTTGTTTATTTGTTTCAGCCACTGTTAGTAAATTTTGAGTAAAGTTTACAAATATACAGTAATTGTAATTTATTAAACATATTGAGGGGTGAAAATGGCCCTTCGACTGCGCTCTGGGGACCTTGGGGTTGGTGCTTCGGCTGCGCTGGTGTTCCAGTCCAATCAGGACAAGCTCAGCAATCATTGTGAGTCGGTCCTTCGACTACGCTCATTTAAGTTTGGCCCTTCGGCTGCGCTCAGGGACCGGGGTTTGGTGCTTCGACTACGCTCAGGGGCCTAATTTCGGCTGCGCTCAGCAACCTAGCTTTGGATATGCTCAACAAGCTTTGCAAGGTTAGTGAGCGTAGTCGAACTAACGAAATAGTTTATCTTTATTCTTAAATTTAATTATCACTGCCATGATAGGAGGATTTATGTACATTTTAAAATGTAATGACGGTAGTTATTATATAGGTTCAACTAAAAATTTACACTTAAGATTACAACAACATTATGAAGGTAAAGGTGCAATTTATACTGCCAAACGATTACCTGTAAAGTTGGTTTATTTTGAGGTTTTTGAACATGTTAGCTTAGCCTTTAAAAGAGAACATCAATTGAAAAAATGGTCTCGAAAGAAGAAAGAGGCTTTAATAGGTAATGAATTTGATGCACTACATAAGTTGGCTGAATGTCAGAATGATACGCATTATAAAAACTTTGAGGGATAGTCCTTCGGGTATGCTCAGGGGGGCTAAGAGGTGTCGGCCCTTCGGCTTCGCTCAGGGACCTTGGGGGTTGGTACTTCGGCTGCGCTCAGGGACCTAATTTCGGCTGCGCTCCTTTAGGTTTGCAGCAACTTCGATAAGGTTAGTGAGCGTTGTGGCAGCCACTGCTGCCGAACTAACGAACTCTAACGACCTTCAAGGTTCGTAAAAGCTTCACTTAATTTTTCAAAATCGTTTTTTCTTAAACAGCTTATCATCCAAATTATAATAACGATTGCTAAGCTTGTTCCTATAAAATACAAGTAAGTGTTTGCGTATAGATAGAAGCTTTTCCAGAAGCCTTTTAAGTCCAATATTTTCATCCATTCATGGCGATTGACTTCTACGGTTAACTTCACCCAATATTTAAACCAGAGAAATAAGTGAAATAGCACCAATGCAATAACAAGTGAACCAATTCTGCGCTTCCATGAAATAGGGGTTGCCAACACTAAAACCATTAATAAGATCATCGGCACCAAAGAGAATTCCCAAATTTCAAGGCGAAACCTTGCCTGAGGCACATCTAACTTCTTGATTTTCTGAAAACCCGCTTGTTTATTGATTTTTTCAGCTTCTTGTTCCATCATTTTCTGAACTTTCTTGCTAGTAACCGTTACCAGCATATATTCAGTCATTTCCATCGCTTTAGACTTACCCATTTCATAAGAATAAACTACTTGCCCATCTTCGGTGTAAGTGCTGTGCATGGTCTTCATACAATTCATAATAAATGATTTGTAAGCAAGATCACCTTTTAAACCTGAAAAGATACCTAATAGTACCACATAAGCAATTATTGCTGTTAAAAGAAATTTACCTAATGACTTTAGTGTTATCAAAAAACTGAGTTGAATATTAAACTTTAAAACGGTTTTTTCTTTATGGCAGTTCGACAGCGGTGGCTGCCACTACGCTCACTGACCATACGAAAAAAATAGTTTTAAAGTCCATTAATAAGTATCAAAGGTATAAAAAAAGAGGGTTTGTTGTAAAGGTTTGGGAGATATTATAGGGAATTCCAGTATGAGAGGTGTGCCGATAGTTTGAGGGGATTCCGGCATGAGGGGGATGCCGCTAGTTCGAGGGATTCCGGCATACGCCGGAATGACTACATGTGCCGGAATGACCAAGAACACCGGAATGACCGAGGAGGTTGGAATGACTGATATTGATTAGTTTTGTGTTATGCTCAAAAAAAGTTTAGCACCGGAACGTTTAAGTATTTTTGATATGTTAAAAATTGGTGTTGGTCCATCGAGTTCTCATACTTATGGCCCCTGGAAAGCTATACTTTTGTGGTTAGAGACTTTTTCTGTAGAAAAAACACATCAAATTAAGATTCATTTGTATGGTTCATTGGCAAAAACAGGAGCAGGACATGGAACCGATATTGCCATTATTATGGGTTTACTTGGCGAACAGCCTGAAACAACGAATATTGCTTTGATAGGTCAAAAATTCCAACAGGTTGTATCTGCCTCAAGTATTGAACTTAAACAAGTTAAAACTATACCCTTTGTTTATTCGAGAGACCTAATTTTTCATTTTGACCAACAGCTTCCATTTCATTCTAATGGAATGTTGTTTGAAGCCTATGACCATGAAGGCAGGTTATTATCGTCAGAAAAATATTACTCTATCGGAGGTGGTTTTGTTGCTCAGGAAAATACTTCAACAACTAAAGAAGAAAAAGAAGTTCAACTGCCTTTTCCGTGTAATTCTTCTTCAGATCTAATTCGTCATTGTAAGGATAACAATTTTTCGATATTTGATATGGTTTGGGCAAATGAGCAAACCTGGAAAGATGCTGAAACTATCCACAAAGACTTAATTGAGATATGGTCGGTAATGAAGAATTGTCTTTATAAAGGTTGTCATACAAATGGTATTCTACCTGGTGGTCTGGAAGTAAAACGCAGAGCTGCCGACTTGAACAGTCAATTGAGTGGAGGCATGAAATTCTCTAATCCTAATGATTGGATAAAGTACATCAGAAATGCTCCTGCAAGTTTTAGTAAAATCTTGAAATGGATCTCCTGTTTCGCATTTGCTGTGAATGAAGAAAACGCTTCCCTTAGTCGTGTTGTTACTGCTCCCACAAATGGTGCTGCTGGTGTTATTCCAACTGTTATCATGTATTATTTATGTTTCAGTGAAAAACGATTTGAAACAGAAGTGAAAGAGCATGAAGAGCAAGCTGTAATTCAATTTTTGTGTATTGCTGCTGAATTGGGTACCTTCTTTAAGAAAGGAGCAACGATCTCTGCTGCCATGGGAGGTTGTCAGGCTGAAATTGGTGTATCGTCGGCTATGGCAGCAGGTGCTTTAACCGAATGTTTAGGTGGTAGTGTGGAACAATCGTTAATGGCTGCGGAAATTGCTATGGAACATCACCTTGGACTTACCTGTGATCCTATTGGAGGATTGGTACAAATTCCATGTATAGAACGAAATTCGATGGGCGCAATAAAGGCTATCACAGCTGCTAATATCGCTTTAGAAAGCAATCCAAAAAATGCAAAAGTTTCCCTTGATAATGTTATCAATACGCTGTGGGAGACAGCAAAGGATATGAATCAGAAGTATAAGGAAACTTCAGAGGGTGGCTTGGCGATCAATATTCCTGTGAATGTGGTGGAATGTTAGTTTTTAGGAGATTCCGGCATTAAAGGTATGTCGATGGTTCGGGGGGATTCCGGCGTGAGAGGTACGCCATTAATTCAAGGGGATTCCGGCATACGCCGGAATGACCAAGGGCGCTGGAATGACCGAGGACGCCCCGGAACGACTGCATATGCCGGAATGATCTGTTATGGTAAGTATAAAGCTCCGTTGATGGTGTTTTTTGAGGCACCTGTTACACTTGATAGTACATTTTCTATTCCAGCATTTCTTAAAAAACCAAGAAATGCCATTGCAATAGCTTCTTTATATTCAATCACTTCTGGTGCAGGAATAAACAGTTTTAAGTTTGTTTGTTTTTCTATTTCAGCAATTAGAAAATCGTTGTAAGCACCGCCGCCTGTGGTTAAAATCGCTCCTTCTATTTTAAATTCCTTTAATGCTATTTGCATTTGTATCGCAATATGTTCTACTACTGTCCTTAACTTATCCGAGGTACTTCCTTCATGGCATTCGATCAGTGGAAGCACTTTTTCTCTTATCCATACATTTGCCATTGATTTTGGTATAGATCGTTTATAAAAATCAAGCTCATTCAAGCTAGCTAATAAGTCAACTAAAACATTACCTTTTTGAGCAATATTTCCTTTGTCATCATACTTCAGTCCTAACTTATTTGCTAAAAAGTTCAGTGCTTGATTCAAAGGACATATATCAAAAGCCAATACTTTATCCTTACTTCGTCTGATAGAAATATTCGCAATTCCTCCTAAATTTAAACATGCTTTATATTCTGGAAACAGACATTTATCTACCAATGGGACAATAGGCGCACCTTGTCCTCCATTCGCCACATCTGCCGTTCTCAACTCTGTAATGACTTTTGTTTTGGTTGCCATAGCAAGGGCACTTCCCTCCCCTATCTGAACGGTCATTTTTGTTTCTGGCGAATGGAAAACAGTATGTCCGTGAGAGGCTATCAAATCAGCTTTTTGCTGATATTTCAATAGAAATTGATTGACGTATTTACCCAATAAATGTCCATAGTCAAAATGGGTTTGACAAAATACTTTCGCGCTTTTTTCTGGAAGTGTTTTTAGTCTTTCCCTCCACTCATTTGTATAATCCAAACATTCAGCTGCTAAAATTTCATATTTCCATAAATCGTCATTTTGCTCAAAACGACAGAGCGCAAGGTCAACGCCATCTAAGGAGCTTCCCGACATTATTCCTAGTACTTTCATTTTTTATAATTGATAGTTGATGATTTTTTAGCTTCATTTTATTTCAAATTGTATAAAAACTAATTAATACAATTTTAACTTTAATATATTGTACATTTATGAGAGCGTTAGCTACTATCAAATTAAGCCCAATATACGAGTCATGCCCCGAAAAATAGGGAGGTGTCTATATTTCGACTTCATTACATTACGCTCAATATGACACGAAAATTTGTACGTTTTTTAACATTTAAATTTGTATAATATAATTTACTAGTTAATTCGTCACTAAAAAAGTGGGTCATTCTGACGATTTTATGAGTGGTTCGACACTCGAAAGAATCTGATATATAGCTTTTTAAGAAAATGAGCAGATTTCTCATACTTCGTAATGACTGACAAATTAAACCATAAATTGTATAATTTAACATCAACCATTATAATCTAATATAGAAAAAAGTCTTGTAGTTCAATTTCTTTACCTACAAGACTTTTAGTTATATACCAAGGTGTCTATGTTTCGACTTCATTTGATTTTACGACTATTGACTTCCTTACATTTTAAGTCATCGTATGACGAACCATTCAGAATGAAAAATAAGCATAGCGAAAATCGAGATGTCAAACCAGAAGAAAAAATGTAGTGCATCACACAGACGCCCTTGCGAAATGTATGCATACATGAAAGATACTTCGATGCGTTCAAAGACAAAGTTTTTACAAAAAACCTTGTCTCTTCACTTTCTCAGTATGACACCTTGCGTAACTTCAGATCCAAAATTATGTTTTTACGCTGTCAGCGTTTTTTATCTTCGATTATAATCGATTTTGAACCCTGACAGCGTTACTTTAAAATTTAAGCTATTGTTTAATGAACCTTGTTGTAATTACTTCATCATCATTTGTTAATGAAATGAAGTAAGCACCAACTGCGTAATCACTAATATCCAATTGATTTACATTCAATCCGTTTTCAGTTGTAACTGAAATTATATCAATTACCTTACCTGTAACATCATATACTTTCAATGAAAGTTCTGAATTCGTACTATAGCTTGTAAACTCAACGTTTATCACATCACTTGCAGGTATTGGATATACAGCGATATCAGCAAAACTTGCAGCTCTGTTCAATACGATTACATCAGAAACAATTTCTGTATTGCCATTGAAATCAGTATCTTTCAAACGATAGAAATGATCTCCTGTACTTACCTCATTATCCATGAAGCTATAAGCATTCGGTGTAACACTTGTACCTGCACCATTTACATAAGCAATTGCCTCGAAATGAACTCCATCTAATGAGCGTTCTAAAGTAAAGTAATCATTATCTGTTTCTGTTGCGGTTATCCAGTGAATGTAGTTTCCAGCTTCCTGAACTTCACCCTCGAAACGGATCAATTCTACAGAAGTAATCGGGCAAATACCTAAGTTTCCGCTGAATTGTACCGTACAATCATTTGAATCGGTACCAAAAATCGTCAGATTTTCTCCTTCAGGGAAAGGTCCTAATTGAATTGAACTATCAGAGAAGGTTAATCCATTAATCGTATATGGCGCAGTTCCGCCGATTACATTAATAATCACATCATAGAAACCTGTAGATTCTACTTCAGGGCAAACTTGTATAATTCCAATATCGAAACCATCACAAACTTCTTCAATATCACATGGCTCATCTTGTCCTGCTGTAATTGAGAATTGTGCACAAGTGCTAGCTGCATCAGCATCTTCTACTACCAAAGTGAAATTATCACCATCAGCAACAACCAATTCATAAACGATACCGGTTACTAATCCATTAGCGATGAAATCACCAGCCGGCATATTATAAACTCCTGAACCACCTGAAATAGTGAAGGCAAGTGTATAAGCATTACCACTTGAGATACAAATTGTTTCATAGTCAATTACAATTGGATTATCACAAGCATCCGGTGGTGCTACGCCAAAGTTATTACCATCAGCTTCTGTTAAGGTATCTCCTGTTTCAACTGAAATAGGGAAGCTAATATCTGTTGTCGGTGTAAAGCCATCCGGTAAACCAGAAATAGTTACAGTATAATCACCAGCAGTTAAACAGTTATCGAAATCGTAAACTCCATCTGCTCCAGTCGTAACTACGCCAATTACATTTCCATCACTATCCGTTAATGTAACTGTTGCTCCGGCTACTAAACCTTCTCCAACATCGTACATTCCATTTCCGTTATCGTCGATATAAACTACACCTGAAACCGTTGCACAAGGTGCAAATCCGAAGTCAGCCTCGCCTGTTGAATCTTCACCCTGATCGATACTAACATCAACTGTATTCGGAGAAGAATTGTACGTTCCGTCAGGTCCAATACCTACAATAATGGTATAGTCACCTGCCGGTAAATTATCGAAGATATAATTTCCATTCTCGTCTGTCAGCGTTGTACCGATTACATTTCCTTCACTATCCACCAATGTTATCAATACATCAGGAATACCAGGTTCATTACCATCCTGAACTCCATTTCCATTTTCATCGAAGAATACTGTTGAACCTATAGATCCGGTATTATCATCATCGCAATCTGAAGGCGATTCAATACTAACTGGAATAGCTCCACATGCAGGGTTCAGATCGAATATATTGATCGTAATATTTTCTCCAACATTAAACGGTCCAACATTAATAGGACTATTTTGTGGATCACTTAAAGCATTATTCACAACATAAGTACCACTTCCACCATCTACCGTTATGATAGCGGAGTATGTTCCATCGTCATTACAAACCGTTTCAGCAGATGCAGATAAAGGTTCATCACAAGACTTAGCACATTCATTGGTATCTACTGTTACTGTAACATCATCACAAAGACCATCGGGATCAGAAATAGTAAAGTTCACTGCTTCACCTGCAAGACCAGAGATAGCGACAACACCATCATTGCCAGTCTCCTGTACTGTTCCTGATAAATTGTATGAACCTGAACCGCCTGAAATTGCAACAACTACGTTGAATGTACCATCCTGGAATCCATTTACATCAACACCACATTCAATTGTTGCATTAGCAGTAATTGGTGAATCACATGCAGGTGCAGGTTGGAATCCGAAGTCATTGTCTAAGTTATCTTCTCCTTCTCCTAAGCTTACATCAAAAGAACCAGAAGTTGTTAATGTTGAACCATCAGGGCCAGCTCCAACTTCTACTGTGTAATCACCAGCAGGTAGATCATCGAATAAATAGTTTCCGTTTTCATCTGTTGTTGCAGTCATAGTGTTTCCATCAGCATCTGTTAAAGTTACTGTTACACCAGAGATGCCCGGCTCGTCAGCATCCTGAACACCATTACCGTTTGTATCTTCAAATACAGTATCTCCGATTGAACCAGTTTCAGGTGTAGCAGGTTGGAATCCGAAATCATTATCTAAGTTATCCTCTCCTTCTCCTAAGCTTACATCATAAGAACCAGAAGTTGTTAATGTTGAACCATCAGGTCCAGCTCCAACTTCTACTGTGTAATCACCAGCAGGCAGATCATCGAATAAGTAGTTTCCGTTTTCATCTGTTGTTACTGTCATTGTGTTTCCATCTGCATCTGTTAAAGTTACTGTTACACCAGAGATACCCGGCTCGTCAGCATCCTGAACACCATTACCATTTGTATCTTCAAATACAGTATCTCCGATCGAGCCAGTTTCTGGGGCAGGCGTACAATCAATTACTGTTAGTATAGCAGTTGCAACTGCATCTTCACATACTGTTCCATCACTTAAATCAGGATTAACAACCGTATAAGTAACCGTATAAGCACCCGGAATCAATCCGGTAGCATCAACTGTTCCATCATCTGCTATAGAAGCACCGCCGTCGATTGACCAGTTACCACCAGCAACTCCGTCTGTAACGAACTGTCCGCTTGTAGGTTCAGCTCCACCTTCCTGATCACAAAGTGTAATGTCTGCGATCATTCCGGCATCAACAGAGCCACATTCTTCAGGTGTACAATCTTCTGGCGAAACAACAGTAACCGGCAAGCTTCCACATCCTGGGTTAGTATCGAAAATTACTACCGTCTGATCAGAACCAGTCATAAAAGGCCCAACTATAACCGGACTAGAAACAGGATCACCTGATGAAGTTCCGATATAGTATGAATCACTTCCACCTGAAATAGTAATCGTTGCTGAGTAAGTTCCATCTTCATTACAGAAAGACTCTGAGCTTGCCGATAATGGCGCATCACACGCTTTATTACACGCTGAAGTATCCTCATCAATAGTTACAGGATCACAAACACTTTCAGGGTCTGCATCTGTAATTGTAATAGTAATATTTCCATCTGTTGAATTTCCACTTCCGACGATCGGTTCAGAACCATCATAGTCTGAAATATTCAAATCACCAGAAATGTTATAAGCACCAGAACCACCACTTACTGTTAAAGTATAAGCATATAAATTCGTTAAGTTGCCATTAGCATCTTCTTCACAGTCTAAAGTTAATTCAGCTGAAATAGGAGTATCACAAGTTGGTTCAACTACAGCACAATCAACAATTGTTAAAGTAGCAGGATTTGAAACTGCATCAGCACAATCGACTGTACCATTTTCAACATCCTCATTTTCTACAGTGTAAACTACTGTGTAAGTACCAACAGCAAAATCACCTTCATTTACAGTTCCATCGAATTCAACTCCGTCAATCGTCCAGGTACCACCTGCATCTCCGTCAGAAGTAAATGTTCCAGAACTTGGCAATGAACCATCAAATCCTTCACCTGAACCATTACATAAAGTAATATCTTCAACAGTACCTGCATTTACTTCAGCACAATCTTTAATACATTGGTATGAATCGGTAATCGTTGCATCACATGGGGCATCTAAAGTGAAAGTATATTGGAAGCCATCTTCGAAAGCACCAACGAATACTAATTCTCCTATATTCACTTCACCATTATAAGTTCCTGAAACAATTGCAGGATTTGGTGTAGTACCTGTTACCAAGATGTATAAGTTATAAGTTCCATCATCTTCTGTTGGACATTCGGCAATTGCTTCGATTGAAAGATCACATTCATCGGCTTTATCACATTCGTTGCCTTCTACATAAACAGTTTCTATACAGTCTTCAAGATCTTCATCGCTTACTGTTAAAATATATGGTCCGGAAGGAACAAGGATACATTCGCCCGGAATGTAATTATAATTTCCAGAACCACCTGTAATCTCAACAATACATACATAATATAAACCATCAGGAGCCGTATTTCCATCTAAATCGTTACAACCTGAAGCTGCAACAACAGCCAAATCACACGCTACTTTATCGCAATCATCACCTTCTATGAAAATTACCTCTGAGCAATCTTCCAAATCTTCATCAACAACTGTAAGCACATAAGGTCCGGCAGGAACTGTGATACACTGTCCAGCTATATAATTATAATTTCCGGAACCACCACTAATTTGGTCTATACAAACGAAATAGAAACCACTTTCTGCTTCATTACCATCATTATCTGTACAACCAGAAGAAACTGTTACTGCTAAATCACATTCGATAGCCTTAGCACAATTTACGGCTTCCTCATAGCTTTGTGTGCAAGTATCATCGGCGACATCTGTAACAACCAGATTCGTTGTAACGCCATCATTATAGAAAACTTCTATTGGCTCACCTTCATTCGTTCCGTTAAAGTCACCAGAAACGGTATAGCTTCCAGAACCTCCGGTAATCAAGTAAATATTAGATTGAATTCCTGCATCAGGATCACAATTTTCGGTAACAGATATGCTAATATCACAACCTGCTTTTGCACAGTTCACTATTTCCTCATAAGCATCTGTACATTCTGCATCAGCTACATCTACAACCTGAATATTTGTGGTTTGACCATCTATATAATCTACTGTAAAGGCTTCACCTGCTTCTACCGTTCCATTGAAATCACCTGAGATAGCATATTCACCTGAACCTCCGGTAATGATATAAGTGTTTGTTTGATCGTTGGTTACATCATTACAATCTTCAGAAACAGTTATTGAAATATCACAACCTGCTTTTGCACAGTTTACGATTTCTTCGTAAGCAGCTGTACATTCTGCATCAGCTACATCTACAACCTGAATATTTGTGGTTTGACCATCTATATAATCTACTGTAAAGGCTTCACCTGCTTCTACCGTTCCATTGAAATCACCTGAGATAGCATATTCACCTGAACCTCCGGTAATGATATAAGTGTTTGTTTGATCGTTGGTTACATCATTACAATCTTCAGAAACAGCTATTGAAATATCACAACCTGCTTTTGCACAGTTTACGATTTCTTCGTAAGCAGCAGTACATTCTGAATCAGCTGTATCTACTACCTGAATGTTCGTGGTTTGACCATCTATATAATCTACTGTAAAGGTTTCACCTGCTTCTACCGTTCCATTGAAATCACCTGAAATAGTGTATTCACCTGATCCTCCGGTAATGATATAAGTGTTCGTTTGATCATTCGTTGTATCATCACAATCTTCAGAAACAGCAATTTCTATATCACAACCTGCTTTTGCACAATTTACAATTTCTTCGTAAGCAGCAGTACATTCTGAAACAGCTGCATCTACTACCTGAATATTCGTGGTTTGACCATCTACATAATCAACAGAGAAAGATTCTCCTGCGTTTACTGTTCCATTGAAATCGCCGGAAATCGTGTATTCACCTGAACCTCCATCAATAAAATACGTATTCGTTTGATCGTTGGTATCTTCATTACAATCTTCTATAGTAGTAATTGATATTTCACAACCGCCTGAAGATGCACAGTTTATAATTTCTTCATAAGCTGCTGTGCATTCTGAATCATTGGCATCTACTACTTGAATATTTGTAGTTTGGCCATCTACATATAGAACATCTATTTCTTGCCCCTCATTTACTGGTCCATTGAAATCTCCCGTCATAATGTATGCTCCCGAACCACCAGTTATAATAAAAGTGTTTGCTTGAGTTCCATTAAAGTCATCACAATCTTCAGTAACAGCAATAGAAATTTCACAAGGTTCAGTAGTTCCACAATCAATTGATAAACCTTCAGCAGCAACGAAACAATCGTTTGTTACATTTCCGGCAACAGTAACATTTACACTACTGCCACTGCTATAATTACCAATGGCATAAGTTCCTGTTGAGCCAGTTATAATTGGTGTTGAACCAGCATTATCAACAATCACCAAACTAGTTGAATTTCCAACATCGCTAATATCTATGATTACTGAGAATGTTCCATCGTCGTTACAAGCAGCGGTAAAGGTTGCTACTGGTGCAATACATTCAGGTGCTTCCGGTCCGAATCCGAATGGAGTACCATCTATGTAATCTTCACCAGCATCTATATCAACTGTATAAGTACTAACCGTAGTAATAGTTGTACCTGGAATCTGACCCGTAACTGTAATTGTATAATTACCAGCTTCCAGATCATCGAACATATAATTTCCATCAGCATCGGTAGTAATTGAAGCAGTCGTTCCATCAGGATAAGTAATTGTTACTTCCACTCCTTCGATTCCATCTTCATTTCCATCTTTATTACCATTACTATTATCATCAGAGAACACATTTCCACTAATCGAACCTTTTGGCTCTTCACAAAGACATTGGGTAAGGTTACTTGCTCCAATAGATAATTCTTCACTAGCTTCATTAGTAAATACTATTGAGTATCCTGCAATCGGCTCATAATAAACATAAATATCATAAACACCTGAAGCGGTTTCTTCAGCAGTAATCGTTCCTGAGAATGGTGTTCCATCATTATTAACCAATCCAGTATATGTATCTGAAGTCCAGATCTCACCCGGGTCAGAAGTAATTATTAAATGGTCTTCTACATATCCAACTCCATCGACAAAGAAATTATTCGGATTATCACAAGAACAAGGGTCAACAATATCAATTTCCGGATCAGTGCAATCCAAGATAGTAAGTGTTACCACTAAAGTTGTCTCACAACCGTTTCCATCTATTACGATCTCATTACCTGATTCAGTATAAACTGTTCCCGATGCTGTTGTATAGCTTTCGCCTTCACAAATCTCAGCGTTGATCGGTTCAGGATCTGTAACAGTATATTCTGTTATATCGATGATCAAGTCATAAGCACAACCATTTTCATCGCTCTGAGCAACCACAGTTGATGCTGAATAAGTATTTCCATCTGAAGCTGTAAAACTTCCTCCTGGACAAATAAATCCACTTTCTGTTATATCATTTACACCATCGCATGGATCAGTACAAGTTATGGTAGTGATATTTACAACTAAAGTTGTTTCACAACCATTGCCATCCAGTACGATCTCACTACCTGATTCGGTGTAAACCGTTCCCGATGCTGTTGTATAGCTTTCGCCTTCACAAATCTCGGCGTTGATCGGTTCAGGATCTATAACAGTATATTCTATTATATCGATGATCAAGTCATAAGCACAACCATTTTCATCGCTCTGAGCAACCACAGTTGATGCTGAATAAGTATTTCCATCTGAAGCCGTAAAACTTCCTCCCGGACAAATAGTTCCACTTTCTGTTATATCATTTACACCATCACATGGATCAGTACAAGTTATGGTAGTGATGTTTACAACTAAAGTTGTTTCACAACCATTGCCATCCAATACGGTCTCACTACCTGATTCAGTGTAAACCATTCCCGATGCTGTTGTATAGCTTTCGCCTTCACAAATCTCAGCGTTGATCGGTTCAGGATCTGTAACAGTGTATTCTGTTATATCAATGATCAAGTCATAAGCACAACCATTTTCGTCACTTTGAGCTACTACAGTTGATGCTGAATAAGTATTGCCATCTGAAGCAGTAAAACTTCCGCCCGGACAAATAGTTCCACTTTCTGTTATATCATTGACACCATCACATGGATCAGTACAAGTTATGGTAGTAATGTTTACAACTAAAGTCGTCTCACAACCATTGCCATCCAATACGATCTCACTACCTGATTCAGTGTAAACCATTCCCGATGCTGTTGTATAGCTTTCGCCTTCACAAATCTCAGCGTTGATCGGTTCAGGATCTGTAACAGTGTATTCTGTTATATCAATGATCAAGTCATAAGCACAACCATTTTCGTCACTTTGAGCTACTACAGTTGATGCTGAATAAGTATTGCCATCTGAAGCCGTAAAACTTCCGCCCGGACAAATAAATCCACTTTCTGTTATATCATTTACTCCATCACACGGATCAGTACAAGTTATGGTAGTGATATTTACAACTAAAGTCGTCTCACAACCATTTCCATCTATTACAATCTCACTACCTGATTCAGTGTAAACCGTTCCCGATGCTGTTGTATAGCTTTCGCCTTCACAAATCTCTGCATTGATCGGTTCAGGATCTATAACGGTGTATTCTGTTATATCGATGATCAAGTCATAAGCACAACCATTTTCGTCACTCTGAGCTACTACGGTTGATGCTGAATAAGTATTTCCATCTGAAGCAGTAAAACTTCCTCCCGAACAAATAGTTCCACTTTCTGTTATATCATTGACACCATCGCATGGATCAGTACATAAATAAGAAACTTCAATGGTAAAAGATGGAATGCAAGATGCACCAAATCCACCAGCATCATAAGTAAGGTTATATGTGTGAGTTCCTGTTCCATCTCCTGTACTCGCAGATTGTGTAGCTACATCGGCTGTTAAAATTCCCCCACAACTAGCATCTATATTAATTGCCGTATTACAAGTGTTCTCACCAGAGGTTGTAATAAAGCTACTAACATCATTTGGATATACCGATACTGTTTGTGATACAGTTCCGCTACCATTTGGTATTGGGCTTCCATCGCTACAAATTGCTGACAATTCAAATGTATAAGTTTGAACAGAGCAAGTTGTATTTTCAGGTAAACTAACCAAGCTTCCATCTATAGGAATATTTGTAACGGTTCCACTAGTTTCTGTAATAATCAATGAACCTGTTCCTGTTCCTCCTAAGAATTCTGCTGTAAATGAAACATCCGTTCCACTGCATATTTCATTAGCACTCACTGTTAAGTCAGGATCAGCCGGACAATCGCAAGGTTGGTCGCATGAAATGGTAATCATATCCATTGGTTCACCTATACAAGTATTGTTCAAAATATTTGTAAAATCATAATCCAGAACAGCATCAACCCCATCAGTTGCAGGGCAAACATTCAAAATACCAGCAGTTCCTTCAACAGTACCACAATTTGTACCATCTATAGCAAGAACTGTTGCAGAACCATTACCTCCATTACAATCAGGATTTACAACTACTACTGGTTGATAAGCACTAGGGTAAACAGTAAACGTAGCTGAATCGGTTACATCTTCATAACAAGTAGCATCGCCACCTAATTCTGCTGCAATTTCTGCTGCAGTCCACGTATAACTTAATGTTTCATCTACTCCAAAACAACCTTCATTTTCGGGCGTTGGTAATTCTTTTAACTCACCACAAAAGTTTGTTCCTACCATTAACTGGGCTGGTGTTGTAGTATTTGTAGCGCAAGTTGAAAGTGGCGCATAAATAGTAATTGTTGGTTGTTCAGGGAAAACGCTTATTGTTTCACTACCAGATACATCTGTATAACATCCTGTACCACCTAATAAAGTTTCCAATTCAGCGGCAGTCCAAGAATAATCAAAAGATTCGTCCACTGGATTACAAGTCGCATTTGCAGATGCATCAAAGGTTTGCGCTGTTCCACAAACAGTTGCGCCATCAGCAGCTAATAATTCAATAGAAACAACGCCTGTTGCTGCACTACAAGCACTACCAGCATTGGTAATCGATGCAGTTGGCTGAGCAGGATATACCGTAACCGTTTGCTGGATTGTTCCTAAACCTCCAGGTATCGGACTTCCATCGCTACATTCAGCACTTAAGTCGAAAGTATAGGTTACAGGAGCACAACCTGTATTTGCAGGTACACTAACAGCAATACCAGATTGAATATTGGTAATTGTACCTGTAGATTCTGTAATCGTAAGTGTGCCTGTTCCCGTTCCACCCAAGAATGCTGCGGACAAGGTAACATCTCCACTTCCACACAAATCTGTTACATCTATAGTTAAATCAGGGTCAGCTGGACAATCGCAAGGCTGATCACAATTAACAGTTACTACATCAACAGGTGCAGTGTAGCAACTAGTATTAAATGTTGAAAAATCATAAGACAACGAAGCGTCTGTTCCATCGGTAGCAGGGCATACATTAAGCGCACCTGTTATTCCATCTTGTGTTTCACAGTTAGTACCGTCAATCGCAACTAAGCTTGCGGAACCATTTTCTCCAACACAGTCAGGATTTACAATTGTTAGGGTATAATCGCTTGGTAAAACATTTAAAGTAGTTGAAGCATTTGCATCTGCATAACAACCTGTACCACCTAAGATAGTTTCAATATCAGCACCTAACCAACCATAATTTATTGTTTCATTACTTGCATCACAACCATCATTCATTGGAGCATTCAAAGTTTCTGTTGCACAAACCTCAACGCCAACAACTAATTCAGCTGTAATGACATCTACATCATTCGAACAAGCCTCGGCAGGTGCAGTAAGTGTTACGGTTGGTTGCTCTGGATAAACCGTTACAGTTTCCGTTCCTGAAATATCAGTATAGCATCCCGTACCACCCAATAAAGCCTCTAATTCAGCAGCAGTCCATGAATAATCAAATAATTCATCTACTGAATTACAAGTTGTATTAGCAGAAGCATCAAAAGTTTGCACTGTTCCACAAACAGTTGCGCCATCAGCAGCTAATAATTCAACTGAAACAACGCCTGTTGCAGCACTGCAAACATTACCAGCATTGGTAATCGATGCTGTTGGTTGAGCAGGATAAACTTGTGTTGAAGTCAAAATTATAGTTGACACGTCAATAGCTGTTCCATCACAATCAGCAGAAATTACAAAATCATAAGGAATGGCACCACAACCATTATTGGCAGGTATGGCTACATCTGCACAAATTTGTGTTCCACCTGCCGTTCCATCGGCAACAACACCGTCAACAGTTATTGAAACAGTAGCATCTACTGTATCGTCAAAATCAACACAAACTTGAGTTGTTGCTCCTACAGCAGAACATAAGCTTGTTGGAGGTGTAATATTTAAAACAGTTGGACAAGCTGAGCACTCCCCAGAAGTTACACAAACCTGACCTCCTATTTTATAACAGAAAGCTGGAATGTCGCAAACCAAAACTCCTGGTCCTAAACCTAACAAATCGCCAAGATCCACAGAACCACCAGCACCAGGTCCACCACCTGACCCACCGATCAGCGTTTCAATATCACCAATCGTAAAGGTTACTCCGGCTCCAATTGCAGAGCCTTGAATTGCATCAATAATTCCTTCAAGTGAGTTACCTGTTGTTGGCAAGCCTAAGAAGCCATAAAGCGAAAGTCCTATACCACCTACAGTACAAGCATCCAAATCAGCAATAACCTGATCTAATTCAGCCTGATTATGGATAATTGGCTGCACACAAACCGTAGAGTCAGCAGGTAAGCCATCTAAAGTAGCGGCAATTCCAGCAGCATCTCCTACAAATCTGATCGTATCATTTGGAGCAGTTGTTAAAATATATTCTACTATTTCACCCGGTTCATTACTACCATCCATATTATCTATTAAAACGAACGGTGCACTTAAAGTACCATCTCCACAATCTGTCCCTGAAATCTCGAGTGTAGGGGCAATAGCATTACATCCACAATCGCCCACTGTAACACAAACCTGATCTGAAATATTATAACAGAAAGGCAAAATATCACAAACTAAAATCCCAGCTCCCAAACCAAGCAGTTCTCCTAAATCTACCTGACCTCCTTCGCCAGGTCCTCCGCCAGAACCACCGATCAAGGTCTCTATATCACCAATAGTAAAAGTAACTCCAGCTCCAATCGCTGAACCTTGAATTGCATCTATAATTCCCTGTAAAGTATTACCGGTAGCCGGTAGTCCAAGGAAATCATATAAAGAAAGTCCTATACCGCCTGTAGTACATGCATCCAGATCACCGATAATTATATCCAATTCTGATTGAGTATGTGTAATTGACTGAACGCATGCTGTATTTCCTAAAGACATAGTATCAATATATGCCTGCATATCAGCAAAGTTGCCTACTAATCTTATCGTATCATTTGGTAAAGTGGTAAGAATGTATTCTGTAACTTCGCCCGGATTCGTGCTACCATCGGCACCATCTACCAACACAATAGGTAAACCTAAAGAGCCATCACCACAATCAACACCGGTTGATGTTATTGTAGGTCCCATTGCCTGACAACACATAATCATTTCTGTAATTGTAACACGACATCCAAAACCATCTTCAATTATCACCGTATAAGTATCTCCATCATTTAACAAATCTCCATCCATATTAGGTGAATCAGCAGCAACTATATATCCGCTTCCACTTCCACCAATTGCAGTAGCTGCATCTACAGAAAGTACTCCTGTTCCACAATCATAAGCCACTGTTGCGCCAGAAATAGGTTCGTAAACCTGTACATCAATTGAAGATGTGTCAGTACACCCTTCTGCTGTTGATAAAGTAAACCAGAAAGTTGTTGTTGATCCATCAGGTGTTGGAGCAAGCGTTGGATCGGCAATTGCTGGATCACCACCAACCGGATCTACATCAAACCAGGTAAAGTCATCGCTTCCTAATGAACCTTCATATCCTGTAAGGTCAGTAGTTATAACTCCAGCACACTGTGCAGGTGGAGCATAATCTGTAAAGATCGGTAAAGGATTAACAGTCGGTGTGAAACATACTTCTGCAGAACAAGTCGTAGCATCATCGGTGAATACCACACAGTATTCATCACCAGCCACAGGGCTTACCATTGTTGGATCAGCAACCGGGAATCCTATATCTGACATTCCTAAGTACCATTCAAAAGTTCCTGCATCGGTCGTAACGCTCGCTTCAAGATCAGCTAAGCTAATCATATCACCTTCACATAACTCTGCTGTTGGTGCCACTAAAACTGGCGCCGGTGTAACTGTAACGATCATACTTGCTGTTGCTGAGCAACCTGAAGCAGCATCAGTAAAAATCACCCAGAATTCTGTTCCATCTGTAACATTAGCAACTACTGTTGATGTCAAGGCTACAGCTCCTGTAGCAGGATCTGCATCATACCAATCGAAAGAACCTGCATCTGTTGTAAACTCAGCATTAAAGTCAGTTAATTCAATATCACTTCCTTCACAAATAACAGGAGCCGCAGACAATAAAACAGGTACTGGCGTGTAAGTGAAACTTGCACATATCGTTGCTTCACAACCTGTTCCACCATCTGTAAATGTGGCACAGTATTGTTCAGAAGCTACTGGTGTAACACTGGCTGGTGTTGCAAGTGAAGCTCCGCTACCAACTGACCATGTAAAGGTTCCGGCATCAGCGGTAATACTTGCTTCAACACTTGTAAGATCGAAGCTTTCTCCTGCACAAATAGGTCCTAAGACAGGAGCTGTTAATACAGGTGAAGGATTCACCGTAATATCTACACAAGTTTCAGCAATACAATCACCTGTTTCACAATAATCATAAGTAACGCAATATTGTGTCGTACCTACTGGTGGCACAAGTGCTGTTGCATTGGCAACCGTAATACCAGCAGATGCTGCACCTTCATACCAAGTGTAATTACCGCCTGTATTTGTTGTTCCTGTAGGATTTAAAGCTGTTAAATCAATTGCATCTCCTTCACAAATTGGTGCCGGGGCAGCAATGGCAGTTAACGTTTCCTGTGGCAAGAAACGAACAGCTACCGGTGCACCCATCACATCACAATCTGGGCATAGTGCAGGAAATGGACTGTTACAATTCACGTCAACACTGAATGTCCAGTCTAGTTCATCTGGTCCTAATTCAAATGGGTTCAAATCAAGAAGATTTACTGTAACAATACTAATTTGTTCACCGCTAGGGTTTTGTGTCCAACCATTTTGATTATAACATGGGAACCCATCTGAATCATGTATATCATCTATGTTTGGAAAGTTAGAGAAGATACCACCAGGCAAACCACCTATAATACCCAAAAGAGCATCTTCTTGCAAAGGCTCTTCTCCATCTGTTGTAGCATCATCTACACAAACCTGAATATTATATGATACCGATCCATTAGAACAAAAAGGTACTTGTGGTACAGCTAGGCTAGTACCTCCAACACCTGGCACATCAATTCCATCTAAATTTTCTGTTACAATGGTTCCACTTTCGTTAGTAGCATTAAAACTCTGGCAAACAAAACTCAGGAAAGGTGTAAAGTATAATACATCACCACAAGCCGAAGGGTTAGCAATCAATGAACCATCATTGATATAAGTTTCACCTGAGATAGAACCCGGAGCAGGGAAAGGTCCCTGTGCACCGCCTATACTTGCATCAATCATTGCCTGAGTAGAAGGATAATCGGAAGGAGGATTTGGTGTTATCGTATAACCTACCTGATATCCGGGAGTACTTACTAGTGCTGAAGCATTAGAAAAATCAAAACTATCACCCCAACACAATACCGTTTCAGAAGCTACGCCATTACCCGGATAATCTGTACAATTCGGACAAACTACTGTCGTTGAGGCTTCTGCTGTACAATTGGCAGCAGTTCCTCCTGCAACAGCGATTACATAATTTACAATTGAAGAACCACCCGGAGCAGGGTCTGTTGCACCACCCAGATCAACTTCTAAAGTTCCACCACAATTATCGATAGGCGTTACAGAACAATTTTCAAATACAAAATCAATCCCTTCTTCTGGAATCGGATAAACATCGACCATAACAGAAGCTGTAGTCATTATAGCTTCTGTACCACCATTTAAACAGGTTATTTCAGCAGTATATTCTGTTGCTGTAACATTACATCTATTACCTGCTGAAACATTATAAGTCAATACATCACCGGCACCAATCGGATTACCATTTTCGAACCACTGAACAGTATAATCAACACCATCTGTTCCACTACTTACATTGGCTCCTAAAACAATCTGAGCCCCATCACAATAGCTTGGTGCTACAGGAGAAATTCCGGTTAATTCAGGGCAAGCAAAACAATCTACTGTAAATTCCCCTAAATTGATACTACAATTAGGGTCATTACTATCTAATACTTTTATATTTATAATAGTTCCTGATGGATAAGGACCGTAAGTAAATGAATCGCCATCTGCCGTAGCTGTCGAAACCGTTCCATCTGAAACTTCCACATCAGCAGTAACAACGTCGTTCAATGCATCAATAACAACGTCGATCGTAAATTCTCCATTAGCACAAGCTGAAGGTGTAACTGTGACATCTGGCGGTGTACAATCACCAATACAATTGACTACTGAAGAAACTGTTACATCACAAGCAGTGTTTCCATTTGAGATCACAAAGTCTGCGGTTGTTCCATTATCACCCGGAGCAAACGTAGTATTACCTGTTATCGTGAATCCCGGACATGGAGGGTAAGAAATATCAATACTACAGTTCGGGTCATTTATATTTGTTGTATTGTCGATAACCGCCTGAGCAGCATCAATTTCAGGATAAACAGTAACAGAAACCTGTTGTCCGGACACTACAGTTGAACCATCATTCGTACAAATTATATCCAAAGTATATACTTCTGTAATGGGTGCACAGCCTGTATTCGTTAATGTAAGTGATTGTGTTGCTGCATTTGCGTTTGCAATACCTGTTCCTGTCCAGTTATAGGTAACATTCGGAGCTCCTTCCGGGTCAAGTGTAGCACTTAAATCGATAGCTCCTCCTGAACAAATTTCATTTGTAGAAACATCTAAAGAAATAAATGAAGGGCATCCTCCGAATACACAAATCTCAACAGGATCACCACAAGTTACTACCGATGTTGTTGTTGGCTCAAGACATATTTCACTATTTGAGTCAATGTTATAACCTGTCAATCCACCACCAGATATTTGAATCGTCCAATCTCCATTCGGATCCACATTCAAACCTAATAAGCTTAGAGGAACAGGCGAAAGATCATTAATAAGCGCAATATCGAATGTTAGTGGGCCCTGTATTGCTCCATCTGGTTGTATTACAGATAAGCTTACATCACCACTTCCAGATAAATTGATACCTAATTCACCTGAATAAGTCATACCTTCTACATAGCAAAAATCTGAAATACTAAAGTCAAGATTAAAGTTATTACCTGATCCAGTCGAAGGAATTCCCAACTGACCAAAGGTTAAACACTGCTGCGGGATAGGTGTATTTGCCGGAATACAAGGTGTAAATTCCTGACAACCAAGATTATTACAATCGGGTAAAAATGTAATTGTGTTACCACTTTGCCCATTCGTCCAAGTTGGCGTAACGTTAGACAATGATCCTGACAATGAAGCATTTATATCCACACCTCCACCATCACAGGCAATGCTGTAATTTCCATTCCCATCATCGACGAGATTAGCATTCGAGCCAACATTAATGGCACCCGAAACACATTGGGCTTGAATTAAATCGGGGCAGCAACAACATAGTGCTGCAATCCAAAAGAGTAGTTTTAAATTCATAGCTTAATTATTTATTTATGTAAAGAACTTAATTTCAATTTAAACAAAAGGGATAAAAATAGTGAATTAGATGAGATATCCCTTTGATTTTTATCTTTTTTTTGCTAAAATGTATAGTTTTGAAGTTAATCAATTTTATGAATGTGTTGAAATATTCACTAACGATCAGCTATTTAATAATGCTTCTTGCATTTCTGGACTTGAATGCACAGTTTTCAGAGATTTCTGAATCTGCAGGTGTAAATATATTTTGTGATACACCAACATTTATGGGTGGTGGCGTTGCTGTCTTTGACTACAATAATGATGGTTGGGAAGACTTCTATATCAGTGGGGGCTTAAATAAAGATCAGCTTTTCGTTAATAATGGTGATGGTACTTTTGAGGATTTAAGTGAAGAAATTGGCTTGTCTGTAACAGGAAATACAATTACCGCAGGCGTTTGCACCGGTGATATAGATAATGATGGAATCAGAGAGATTTTCGTTTACAGCACGATGCCGGCTGAATTCAATGTAATGACACCAGCAGTTAATTATTTATTCAAACAAAACGAACAAGGCATACTTGAAAATATAGCTCCATCTATTGGAATAGCTGATACAGCTTTTACTATGGGTGCAAGTTTTGGTGACTATAATTTAGATGGATATTTAGATCTGTTTGTTGCGAATTATATTATCGAACCTCGTTCAGAAACTGATAGTTCAGGGAACGAAATATTTACCCATTTATGCTGGGATAACCACTTCTATGTAAACAATGGTGATGGAACATTTACTGAAAGTGCAATTGATCTTGGATTATCTAATTCAGGTTGTGCTTTGGCGGTAGCTTTTACTGATCTTAATAATGATCATATTTCTGATCTTTACCTTGCCAATGATTTCGGGGAATATATTTTACCTAATGCTGCTTACTTGAATGAATATCCGAATGAAGGATTTTCTGATATTTCCCTCAGTAGTGGTCTTGACGCACAAATGTTCGGGATGGGAATAGCTGTTGGTGATTATGATAATGATCTTGACCTTGATTATTACATAACAAACTTGGGAAGGAATATCCTTTACAGAAATGATGGAAACAATATTTTTACAGATGTAGCTACAGAAGCGGGGGTGGAGAACACTTATGCCGAAGACCTACTTGCGACCGGATGGGGTTGTAATTTTGCTGATTTCGATCAAGATGGCAATTTAGATTTATTTGTAGCTAATGGATACGTTCCTACTGCAGATTTCATCCAAGCCAATGAAGTTGACCCCAATTTTCTGTATATGAATAATGGAAGCGGGAACTTCACCAACTTTGCAAACGAATTTGGTGTTGGAAACACGGAAATTAACAGAGGCTCAGCAGTTGCCGATTTAGACAATGATGGTGATCTTGATATCATTACAGTTACAGCAGATGCTTTTGAATTCTCAGAAAATCCACATTCATTTATTTATCGCAATGATATTTCAAACGCAAATAACTGGTTAAAAGTAAAATTAAACGGTGTAGCATCAAATAAAGATGCTTTTGGTGCTAAAGTATTGGCTCACGCTGGTAGCCTTGTACAATTAAGAGAAATTGGTGGAGGTGAAAGTCATGCTTCTCAAAATTCAAGTATTGCTCATTTTGGTTTATCGGATTATTCTAACAATTTAGATTCTGTGGAAGTTTATTGGCCTGGTGGAAAGAGACAAGTAATTTATGATGTACCAGGTAATCAACAATTGGAAATAATTGAAAGTGATACAGCAACCAATATTAATCAGATTTCCACAAATGAAATAAACGTATATCCTAATCTTTTATCTACTAAAGATGTTTTGAATATTACAGGAGAAAGTATTCGAAGAGTAAAGATATTTGATACTCAAGGTGCAATTATTTTTGTTCAGAATTATAAATATGCAGATGATATTCCGATTGATTTGAATGCTTTACCTGCACAACATACAAGTGGTTTTTATTATATAATGATCTCAATTGAAAATGCCCCCTCTCCTATCATGAAAAAAATCTTTATCAAGTAATTGGCTAAAACTTTAGAATGGAATTTTGGGAAGCATGGGAATTTAAAAGTATTCAAATTATCAAAGGACAAAGTCCTGTAAGTTTTGAGAATATTGACTGGCAAAGTAAGTTGGAAAAGGATACTGTAAATCTAAAATTCCAAGTAAAAAAAGAACTAAAGATCAGTAGAATAGAAATCGGTCTGAGTCCTAAAACCTCTTTAGGAAAAGCAGTACTAAATGGCTTTCAATCGTGGAGTGAGTGCCAGTTGGTTGATGAACGGGTTTCACAAAAAAACCTCAGAGCTATTGCTAAACCGCTTATGGCTAAATCGGGCGATTATACTTTTTATCCATATAAGCTCAAAAAAGACTTTTTTCACTCGTGGCATTATATCCATTTTCTGAATGAGAACGATAAAATCACTTTTCTTGGTTCTCTTAGTCCTGAAAAAGGATATACGGCATTTGAATGGAACAAAGAAACCCAAACACTAATAATTAATCATTTTTGCGAAAAAAAGTTATCTAAAAATGAAACTCTTTCTTTTTCATTATTCTGTGATACAGATAAAGAAGCAGTAGTTATTAGTGAATATTTTAATTTATTTCCTGCAAAAAACGATTTCAAATCTATTAAAAAATTCACTGGTTGGACAAGTTGGTATTTACATTACACAAATATTGACGAGGATATTATCAGCAGAAACTTAAACAACTTTATAAATACGAACACTCCTATTGATTATTTCCAGATCGATGATGGCTGGCAAGTTTCGATCGGAGATTGGGTCTGTAACGAAAAATTTCCAAATGGATTTAAAGCAATAGTTGACCGAGCAAAAAAGCACAATATAAAGCCAGGTTTATGGTTAGCACCTTTTATTGCAGAAAAGGATAGTTTCATATTCAGAGAAAAGAAAGACTGGTTACTTAAAAACAAACTCGGCAAACCTATAAAAATGACCTATAACCCTCTTTGGAGTGGTTGGTTTTATGCACTTGACTTTTATAATGAAGAAGCTCGTGAACATATAGCTCAATCATTGAAAAGAGTGACAAAGGAATGGGGATTTTCTATGTTGAAACTTGATTTTCTTTATGCTGTTGGCATTGTTCCACAACATAACAAATCCAGAGGACAAGTTATGTGGGAAGCTATGTGTTGGCTACGTGAACAATTGAAAGACGTAGAGATCTTAGGTTGTGGCGTTCCATTAAATGTTGCATTTGGGAATAGTGATTTTTGCAGAATTGGTCCTGACGTTTCGGAAAGCTGGGATGTTAATTGGCTTAAAATAGTAAACCATGCTGAACGGTTATCAACTAAAAATGCCATACGTAACTCTATTCTTCGTTTTCCAATAGATCATAAAGCGTTTAGAAATGATCCGGATGTATTTATATTAAGAGATAAAAATCAACACCTAAGTAAAGATCAACAATACACCTTATACATTATTAATCAGTTATTCGGCAATTTGATATTTACATCAGATGATATTTCAACTTATTCGCCAAGTGCTCAAAACTTATATCAACAACAATTTCCTGCAAAAAATATTCAGATTACAAAAGCTGACTTTTATGATCAATTGCTGATCGTTCATGCTGAAACTCAATTCTCAAAATTGAAGATATTCACCAACATGTCTGCCTATAAGCAATCGGTTGATACTTTTGAGAATGAGTGGTTAATTGATGAAAACAAAGCGCTTATTTTCCCCGAATTCTTTACTTTAGAAGCTTACGAGACTAAGGTTTTTACTGACATTGATAATTCTAAAGAAACTCAATTGGCACATTCCAATATTCATTTATTTACGGGTAATGGAATTGATAGTTTTTCAGAAAAAGAAGGCAATATTCATATTACCAAAAACCCAATTGCTTCAAACGGAACAATCACGCTTATTTCAAAGCAAAGTACATTTAAGGTGAATGGTCGAACGATTAAGGGCTCATTGATTTTTGATAGGGAACGTTATTTGTTTGTCGTGAATTTAGGAAATATTTAAACTTTTATAAACCAATAGTTTATGAACCTGACGTCGAAATATATTAAATTTGGATAAAAGAATTAATTATGTCAACACCATTAATAGAAGAAATATTAGAACAAGTGAATAATAACTTTCACGATGACACCCCCATTTCTCTTGAGGTTTTCGAACAAACTTATGACCATTTAGAGGATGAGTTTATCTATGAGTGGGTAGATGGCAGAACCATGAAAATACTCAGAGACATGAACAGGCAACAGTATTTAATAATTAGGAATCTTCAAAGATTTTTCTATAAATTAAATTCCAAAAATGAAATTAAAGGGGAACTTATCACTGAAGGCGATAACTTTTTTAATGGAAATCGAAGGCGACCAGATGTTGCTTTTTACACAAATGACCAAATTAACACCAGCCATGAAGGAGGAAAAACTGTTCCTGAATTTGTAATTGAAATTGCCTCAAAATTTGACACCTTATCGTATTACTTAGACAAAGTAGATGATTATATGAGCTCTGGTGTAAAAGTTGTTTGGATCATTGATTACAGACATAATAAAGTGATTACTTTCAGACCTGATAACAAAATCGAATATTTAGGCATTAATGATTATTGTTCAGCTGAAGAGGTTATTGAAAATTTCAATATTTTAGTTGATAATTTATTTAAAAAAGTTGTTTAATTCTAAGAGTATATGCACAAGCTCTTTCTTATCATTTTACTGTTATCATTTATCTCTTGTTCAAAAGAGTATAGAAATGAGGATGTCTATAAATTCAATGAAAAGATAGCAAACCGCACTGATATCGAAACTCCTGAGGAATTAGCACGCATTATGAATTATGACTTTCCACCGGAGACTGAAGAACCTACGGCTGTAACTCAAGATGGGCAAACCAAATTAACGCAATATGCCCTTTTCGATCTTGAAGGAAACCCAACAGTTGAGATTACTTCCAAAAATTTAGGGGATAATACTTATGAAGTATTGATTGTACATGATAAATTTCTTGATGATTCAGTTAGGGCTGAAAAGAATTTATTCAAAACTAAGCAAACTGGTAAAAAGTGGCAATTGCTTAATTGGAAGAAGAGTTGGCGTTGTTGGAAAGACCGAGGACATGATCATTGGGGAACCGCACCTTGTAGTTAAGGGAAATGGTTGATGATTCATGATTCATGATTCATGATTCATGGTTGATGGTTGAATTTACGCTATAACATTTTGTAAATTGAATAAGAATTCTGATATTTATGAAACAACTAATTTCTAAACGGGCGCTCAGAATATTTCATAGAAAAAGGCTTCTAAATAAAAGAAGAAACTACTGGGGACAAAATAATTTATGTTTTTTATCTACTAATCCTCGTCTAATAATACAATTTGAAATATAATTTTTCGTATAAATACACCTAAGCCGTGCTCTTGTTATATGTGTGGAAATCCGAGAAAATACTTCGATGAGAAAAGTCGAAAAGAATTGATGTGGCTCAGAAATGCCAAGATGCAAATTGCTCAGCTTTAACAATGAATAGCAAACAACTACAAATCGTTATTACAACTGGAATTATACTCTACTTCCTACTTTTCTTTATTGCAGCATATTTATACCCTGGCGGTTCACAATTCGATCCTGAAGCGATTGGCTATAGCTGGCAGCATAACTACTGGTGTAACTTAGATAATCCAATTGCATTCAATGGTCAGTTAAATACTGCTCGCCCTTTCGCTGTTTCAGCAACCATTATTCTATGTTTTACTTTAGCTATTTTCTTCTACAATTTTGCACATCAAATTAATATTTCTCAAAGCTGGAAAAGCTTGATCAAATTCGCTGGTATCAGCTCAATGCTTATAGCGCTTTTTATAATGACTGATTATCACGATGAAGCCACATTGGTTGCTACGATTTTTGCTTTTATAGCTTTGATCGGATTAGTGAGAGGACTTATTTTGAACAGGTTTTCAAACTTGCTCTACTTCGGACTCTTCTGTATTATTTTAATGGCTGTTAATAATTTCATTTACTATACAAAACTTGGTATCTATTATTTACCACTACTTCAAAAGATTACTTTCTTTATTGTTTTATTTTGGGTACTAATGGTTAATTGGTCGGTAGATAATACCTCGAATTCAAATTATACAATTTGAAAAATATTTGACTGTATATATTTCAAATTATATTAATATCAGCTGGTCAGGAGACACAGCAGAGGTTTAACCTTTTATAGTTTGAGACGCATAGTCTGAGACGCACAGTCACCTTACCAAACAAGTCAGCCTTATTTCAAATTGAATAAAAAAACCCGATCTGCAAGTAAATCACTTACAGATCGGGTTCATTTTTTATTTCATTCAACAAAAGGAAATTACATTCCCCAAAGTTCACGAAGTGCTAACCACTCATAGCCTTCCCACATGAATGCAATGATGAACCATATCAAAAAGAACAATGGACCTAATATAGTTAAGGTTAAAGCTCTTTTTTCGTATCTAACGTGCATAAACTCTCCTACGATAAAATATGCCTTAGCAATACTCATTAATACGAATCCAAGGTTTAACAATCCCCTGCTCATGTCTTCAGGCCACATAAGTGCAGCAGCAACTTCTACTACTGTCAATACAGCCATGATCCAAGTTGCTCTCCAAACAGCACTTACTTGTGATTTATATTGTTCATCGGTTAAATGATGTCCCATTTTTAGATATTTAAATTTTAGATATTGAAAGCATTTTTGATTACATTTTACAAATCAAAAACTTACATTTCCTAAATGTGTATTAAATAAAAGTTTTAATTAGTTACTTGTTAAATGCTGACTTTATCAAAGCCTCACATTCTCAACATATATTATTCTATAATAAATAGAAAGCAAGGAATACGAACACCCATACCAGATCTACGAAGTGCCAGTAAAGACCGATTTTTTCGATCATTTCGTAATGTCCTCTTCTTTCAAAGGTACCGTTTGCCGTTTCAAAGAAAGCCCAAATATTGATACAAACTCCCGAGAATACGTGAAATCCGTGGAATCCTGTGATAAGGAAGAACAAATAGGCAAATGCCATTGGGTAATTTTCCGTTCCTTTACCAAAGTCGATTTCACTGATCGTCATACCATGACCGTGGCTCAAACCACTGATCAAGTGCGACCACTCCCATGCCTGACAACCTAAGAAAGCAACACCTCCTAATATTCCCATGAACATCCAAAGCATTACACCTTTTTTGTTCATTCTGTGTCCTTCCTGTACTGCACGTACAACGAATACAGAACTAAGGATCAAGATGAAGGTCATGATCGTTACGAAGATCAAAGGATAACCTTCTCCCAAGAAAGGCATTGCACTGAATACCACATCTGGTTCTGCCCATTCCGGTGCACTCATTCTGATCGCACCATAAGAAATCAATAAAGCTGAGAATGTAAATACATCCGACAATAGAAAATACCACATCATCAGTTTTCCGTAACTAACATTGAACGGTGATTTCCCACCGTACCAGGCACTTTCCGGATTTGCTACATCATGAGCCATTTTATAATTTTTAGTGTTTAGTTATATAGTCAAAATTGATTTGCAATTTAAAGATTACCAATCAATTCTTTATTTTAATTCAAATTTTATGCTAAAGACTGGCTTTGAAAAAAGAAATACAAATATAGCCAAAGTACATCTACAAAATGCCAATATACTAACAACAGTTTCATTCCAATAAATCTGTGTGATTTCGATTTTTCAAATAATTGTTTAACCGGATCATCATTTAAACTATTGTTTTTGAACAAAGAATAGAATAAATAAAGAACCATAAAAAACAAACCTCCAACTATGTGCAATGCATGCACCCCCGAAATTACATATATGAAAGACCCCGATGGATTTCCATTCAAATGTATGCCGATATTATTCATTTCCATCCAACCTGAATATTGTAATCCTAGAAAACAAAACCCAAGTACGGTTGCTATCAGTAATAATATCTTATGTATTCCATAATTTTCCTTTTTAAGGAAAATATAAGAAAGGTGTAAAACGACGCTGCTTGCCACAATAACCAATGTACTTGTCAAAAACACATCAGGTATTTTGAATTCCACCCAATTTCCAGCTGCTTTACGAACCAAATATGCAGAAGTAAGACCGGCAAACATCATTAGAATACTCGCCATTCCCATCATCAACGCGAACATTTTCGGGTGGATTTTCCCCGAACTCAGTACGCCTTTATTTTCATTTTTATTCACTGCAACATTCATATTATAGTTTTTTAGTTCAACCTTACTTTATATAAACGCTATTTGTATTTTAAGTTTAGTAAAACATCAACTATCGATCATCATTCATCAATCATTACACTTTATCTACGTACATCAGAATTTGGGTAATTGGCAAATAGAACAATGAAGCATACATCACCTTCAATGCGTATTCGTTATTACAATGCCAATACAACTGAAATCCACGATATAAAAAGAAAACACCCAGAATAATATTCCCGGCTAAATAAATACCACCACACAAACCGATCATATAAGGCAAACAACCTACCAAGACCATTGCAAGTGTGTAAAGAATTATCTGAATAGCAGTATTGATATTTCTACCATCATATTCAGTCGGTAATAACTTGAATCCTGCTTTTTTATAATCGTCGTATCCTAACCAGCCAATTGCCCAGAAATGTGGAAATTGCCACAAGAACTGAATAGCAAAAAGCGTATAGGCAACGAAATTAAGTTCTCCTGTTGCTGCTACCCAACCAATAGCTAAAGGTAAAGCACCTGGTATTGCTCCTACAAAAACAGAAATCGGACTTATTCTTTTTAAAGGTGTATAGATAAACGCATAGGAAATTAATGAAATAGCTCCTAATAAAGCCGTAAGTGGATTAAATACTAACCAAAGTATCAATAGTCCGCCTAAGCCATGTAATCCAGCAATCAATACTGCTTCAGTAATGCTCATTCTTCCTGTTGCCAAAGGACGATTAGCAGTACGCTTCATTTGCTTGTCATAATCTATTTCAAGCAATTGATTGATTGTATTTGCTGAAGCTGTTACCAGAAAACCTCCGATTGCCAATAACAATGCCATGTACCAATTCTCAACGACAGCCCCCATTCCAAAACCGATCACAGCAGAAAAAACAACGGTTAAATTCAAACGTAGTTTTACTAACTGTTCATAGTCTTTCCACTTCTGAACGATCAGTGATTTTAATTGTAAGCTATATGTTGAGGTCTGGTTCAAGTTTATATTATTTCAAAAATCGATATTGATAATATGAAAAAAACACCCGCCCTTTATTATCGGGCAGGTGCATAAATTTTATCTAACGGTAACGCCTTTAGCACGTTCCAATTCATTTAACTGACTATCAGGAACTGTTTGAGGTATGGTCTCATACCCATCTTTTCCATAGTCGTATGGCCAACGGTGAACTTCAGGAATTGCTCCCGGCCAGTTTCCGTGCCCTGCTTCAATTGGAGTTGTCCATTCTAATGTAGAAGCATTATAAGGATTTCTCGTTTTCATTCTTCTTGATGAAATTGCACTTGCAAAGAAATTGATCACGAATAAGAACTGAGCAAAGAAAACAACGATAGCTGCAACTGTCATGAAAATATTCAATTCTCCATATACTGCGAATGTCTCAAATTCCTGGAATGAATAGTAACGACGTGGCACACCGGTCATTCCTAAATAGTGCATTGGCCAGAATATGCAATAGCTACCAACAAAAGTGATCCAGAAGTGGATTTCCCCCATTGTCTTATTCATCATTTTTCCACCGAATAATTTAGGGAACCAATGATAAACTCCAGCGAATAACCCGAAACCTGCTGCTAATCCCATTACAATATGGAAGTGAGCAATTACGAAGTAAGAATCGTGTAAAGGAATATCAAGAGCTGAATTACCTAAGTAAATTCCTGTTAAACCACCTGAAATGAATAATGATACGAAACCAACGGCAAATAAAGTTGCTGGTGTATAATTTATATTTCCTTTCCAGATCGTTGTAATCCAGTTGAATACTTTTACTGCTGAAGGAACAGCGATCAATAATGTGAATAATACGAAAATTGAACCTACGAATGGATTCATACCTGACATGAACATGTGGTGTGCCCAAACCAAGAAACCAAGTACGGTAATTGCCATGATCGAATAAACCATTGCCTTATAACCGAAAACTGCTTTTTTAGAATTACAAGCAAGAATTTCAGAAACCATACCCATCGCCGGTAAAATCACGATATATACCTCCGGGTGTCCTAAGAACCAGAATAAGTGTTGATACAAGATCGGGCTACCACCTTCAATGATCTGACCTGCTGAGTTTCTTAAAACCTCACCGTTTATAAAGATATCAGATAAATAGAATGCAGTTCCGAAACTTCTGTCGAAGATCAATAATATACAAGCTGAAAGTAATACAGGGAAAGATAATACCCCTAATACAGCAGTAAAGAAGAACGCCCAAATCGTTAAAGGCATTCTGAACATAGTCATACCCTTAGTACGCATATTCAGTATCGTTGCTACATAGTTCAAACCACCTAATAAAGATGATACGATAAACATAGCCATACTCGCAATCCAAAGCGTCATTCCCATTCCTGAACCAGAGGAAGCCGTTTGAAGGGCACTTAACGGAGGATAAGCAGTCCATCCACCTGAAGCGGGACCTGTTTGTATAAACAAGGAGATAAACATGATTACCCCGGCAATAAAGAAGAACCAATAGGAAAGCATATTCATAAACGGACTCGCCATATCTCTGGCACCCACTTGTAGCGGTATTAAAAGATTACTGAAAGTACCGGATAGACCAGCCGTAAGTACAAAAAATACCATTATGGTTCCGTGCATGGTAACCAATGCGTAATAAAATTCGGGATCTAATTTTCCACCTTCAGCCCATCCGCCTAATAATGTTTCTAAAATAGGGAATGTTTCGTTAGGCCAAGCTAACTGAATACGGAATAAAACTGAGAACAACACACCAATGATAGCCCACAATATACCTGTAATCAGGAATTGTTTAGCAATCATTTTATGATCCATACTGAAAATATAGGTCATAATGAATCCAGTCTCATGATGTTCATGATCGTGATGGTCGTCATGTCCATGACCATGTTCGTGATCGTGAGCGTGTCCTTCGTGAATATCTATATCTGTGTGTGCCATTGTTTCTTTAAATTTTCAAATAATTAATTTGGAAAATACCTTATTACTTATAGAGAAGAAACAGCATTATCGCGTGCTTGTTCTTGTTTAACTACTTTATTTTCAGAATCTTCTTCAATAGAACTCGCAAAAGTTTTAGAAAGTGGTTCTTGTTCAGCTTTCCACTTATTAAATGCCTCTGCTTCTACAACAATTACTTTCTTTTTCATGTTGTAATGTGCTTTACCACAAAGCTCAGCACAAGCTAATTCATAATCGAATTCAGGATTATCCAACTCTTCGCGCATTTGCTCAGTTGTTTTAGTAGGTGTTAACCAGAACTGCGTTGGAATTCCAGGAACAGCATCCATTTTAACACGGAAGTGTGGTAAGAAGAAATTATGTAATACGTCCATTGAATTGATCTTTACCAATACCGGTTGACCAACCGGTAAATAAAGATCATCGGCCATAAAGTCATCTTTATTTGCCGGATCATCCCAATCCTGACCGAACGGATTATTCTCAGTTATTAATCGAACATTCTTACGACCTAATTCATTATCCTTTCCAGCATAACGTAAGGTCCAATAAAACTGCTGTCCGGTTGCTTCTATAACAACAGCATCTTCCGGAGCAGGTCCCATTATTCTGTTCCAGTTTACTAAACCATCAATTACCAACAATACCAAAACCACTGCCGGAATCAATGTCCAGATCAACTCTAAGCGGTTGTCGTGTGGAAAGTACTTAGAAATACGTGTTTTATCTTTTCTGTATTTCCATGCAAAATAGAATAATAGAATATGTGTTACTATAAACACCGGAACAGTTGCCCATAATGTTCTCTGAAACATATTACGTAATACTACTCCATGCTCTGAAGATGGTTCAGGCAAGAAAAGAGGTGCATAGTGAAAAGTTGACCATACTGCCCCAAACATACCTAAGATCAGGAAAATCAGGAACAAGGTTGCATGCAAATTGTTACGTGCGTCTTGTGTTCTTTCTTCTCCTTTCAGATTACCTAACAAGTCACTTGCTCTGGAAATCTGAAATATTATGATCAGAATTAAGAATATTGCAATTATACCTATTGTTGACATTGCTGTTTATTTTAAATATTTCATTCGGAAAGTGAAAATTAAATGCTAAAGAAATAACTTATTTTATCTTCTCTTTCCAATTTTCTTTTGCTTAAAATTTAAACGTGGTGAACCATACTTTCCTTAACAAACGGATGGTTCACAGGCACTAATGAAAGTTTTGAAAGTCGCTGTAATGTTACGAACATAAACAAACCTGCGAAGAATAAGCCCAAGCCGATTTCTAAAGGTCCGATTCCGAAGTTGAAGATTTGCTGTCCCTCAACTACATAGTGAGAATGTTTGATCGCTCCTGGTGTAGCCATTAAATAGTAATCTAACCAGTGTCCGAAAATAACCATACAACAAGTAAAGATCAAAGCAACTCTGTTTCTCTTTGCACCAGCTGTAATTAAAACAAAGAAAGGCGTTAAAAAGTTGATAACAAAGTTCGTTATAAATAGAATTGAGTAGTTATCAAAGCGATCACGGAAGTACATTGTTTCTTCCGGAATGTGGCTATACCAGATCAACATGAATTGTGAGAACCATAAATAAGCCCATGCAACACTAAAAGCGAAAACATACTTTCCTAAATCGTGAATATGTTCATCGGTAACCCATTTTAATAAGCCCTGAGAATCTTTAAGGTAAATAGCAATCAAAGTAGAAGTAGCCATACTTGCCACGAACATCGAAACAAAGCAGTACCAGCCATAAAGTGTAGAGAACCAATGCGGATCGATACTCATGAACCAATGCCATAAAGCTGTTGAGCTTGAAACACCGAATACTACTAAGAATACCATTGATAGTTTCTTACTCTGAACGTATAAACCTAATCCCGGATTTTCGTCGTGATCGGCTGAATTCTTTCTTAATAAATAAGTACAAACCCACCAGAGCACTAAATAAACTGCTGAAAAAGCAAAGAAGATAGTTGGGTTCAGAAACCATGATTTATGATCGATCAATGCATCGTAATTTGCAGCATTCGGATCGGTAATTCCATCATGAGCCCATTCATAAATATTGTGATAGCCCAATAGGAGCACTATGGCAAAGATCGGTACACCGACTAGCACGGAAGTTCCCATGGCTTCCTGAATACGTCTTACCAAAACAAACCAACCATTATATCCTACAGTTTGTGATGCTACGAAGAACATAGCAGCAAAGCCTATAGCAATAAAGAAAAAGCTGTTGTGCAGCAAGCTAACCCAGATTCGGGTCATAAACTCAAGATTAAAAATAACACCAACAACGGCTAATATCCCTCCTAGTCCCATAAGGATCAGGCTTGCCGTTTTTGCGGTGCCACCAAATTCGTATCTTTCGACTTCTGGCTTTAAATGTCCCATTATCGTCTGCTTATTTTTTGTTAATTATTAGGTTTTAGATCGAATAGATTAAAGTACTTCAAATTCTATTCTTCTGTTTTTGGCTCTACCTTCGGCAGTAGCATTATTTGCCACTGGTGAAGAAGCACCCATTCCTTTATGTTCTAATCTTTCTTTAGCGATTCCATTAGCAATAAGGTAATTATAAACCGCTCTTGCTCTGTTCTGAGATAATCGCTGATTCAAAGTACCATTACCCTGACTATCAGTATGTCCAGTAATCAATAGTTTCATTTCTTCATTAGCAGTAAGTGTTTTGATAACACTGTCCAACTCAGGGAAGGAACTATCTTTAATTTCAGCAGAACCAGTATTGAAAGTTACATTTTTCAATACGATCTGATCTCCTTTTACAAAGCTCTTTCCAGTTTTAACTGCATCTGCAAATGTTACAACTGCTTTTTCTTTGAAAGAAGACGCAGCATTCGCTACCTTATCCAGAATTCCTTCTTTTTTCTTTCCATGATTATCCCCGTGATGATCTTTTCCATGCTTATCATGTCCGTGTCCATCATCGTGGTGTCCTCCATCGTGTCCATGACCATGTCCGTGATCACCATGACCATGAGCATCATGCTTTTCAGCTTCACGAGCAGCTTTTAAGCGTGCTTCGATCTCCGCTTTTTGCTTATCCATTGCTGCTTTCTTCGCTTCACAATCCGGGGGAGCAACACCTAAAGTTGTTCTTGGCATCACACCACCTACTTTTCCACGTACAAAAGCCAAAGCTGCATCATCACTGTCTAACTTCTGATCACTTTTAGCGTATTTAGCCTGAAGATCTTTAATATAAGCGACAACTTTCCAACGCTCTTCTTTATCTAATTGAGAAGCATAAGACCCCATGTTGTTCTTACCCCATTGAATAGAATGGAACATCTTTCCTTCTTCCATTTGTAAGTAAGCTGCAGCCATGTAGTTAGGCACACCAGCTAAAGGTCCTCCATTCGTTGCAGAGATACTTCCTTTACCTTTTCCTGCTGCACCGTGGCAAACACCACAGTAAACAGTATATAATCTTTTACCTTCTTCTAAATCATCAGCGCAAGCATAAGCGTAAGGATTCACTAAAGAAGCTGATTCTTCATAGCCTTCCGGTGTATCAGAATAAGGATAAGGCATATAACCACGGGCAACCGTTCCATTAACTGGCTCACGGGCTACTTTTCCATCGGCGAACACCAATTCTACCTGTTGGTCACCACTTTCTTTCTCAATATCAGATCCTGCTCCCGGTGAAGGATAGTAAACATCATAAGCACGCGAGTGTGCCATATCAGGCATATATTCACGTCCGGTAAAGTTACCATGCGATGTTACGCCACACTGCCAGGCATAAAGCGCCAGTAGTATCAACACTATCCACATTATTGTTGTACGATCCAGTCTCATTATTAATTTTTATTCTAAAAGAAAAAGAGAAATACCCTAAAGCTTAGGATGCTTGCTCATCGTAATTAGGTTTATAATTTCTTGTTTCTCTGATTTTTGTTTCCACAACTCCCAAAGCACGTAATTTGCTTACCAGCATTTCCTGATCTGATTCTGATTCAAAATCGGCAAGGTTAAAAATTACGCCGAAACGGTCACTGGTCAGTCGCTCATCGTACACTTCTGTATCGGCAAAAACAGAAAATCCATTTCTAAGATAGAAAGTAACTACCATACCAATAGAAGCACAAAGTACTGTAAGCTCAAAAGTGATCGGAATAAAAGATGGTAAAGCAAATGCTGGCTTACCACCAAAGTTATTTGGCCAGTCAACTACCGAAGCAAGCGTCATCACACTTAATGCAAGTGTAGTTCCGAATGCACCGAATAAGAATCCGACTGTGTGTAATTTAGTTTCCTTGCAACCAAGTGCGTGTTCTAAACCATGCACTGGAAAAGGTGTAACAGCATCATGAATTTTGACGCCTTCTTTTTTAAGACTGCGAACCGCAGCTAATAAAGGCTCTTCATCATCGAACAATCCTACTAAATATCTATGCATCTTTAAATAATTGATAATTGATAAACGATAATTGATCTTCAGTAAATCAATTAATTTTCCTTGTCTTTACGGTAAGCTGGTGAAGCGCCACCTAAACCATAATCAATACCACCTTCAGCTTTATCCTCTTCAGCTTGTTTTGCCAAATACTGGTCTCCCATTGATTTCAAAATAGATTTAACCTCAGCGATCGCTACTACCGGGAAGAATTTACAGAATAATAAGAACAGCGTCATGAAGATTCCCATTGTTCCTACATAAATACCTACTTCAACCCATGTTGGTGAATAATATGACCAACTTGAAGGAATGAAATCACGGTGAACTGAAGTTACAATAATTACGAAACGCTCGAACCACATACCAATGTTAATAAAGATCGACATGATAAAGGTAACAGCGATATTTCTACGCATCTTTTTAAACCAGAAAATCTGAGGTGAAATAACATTACAAGTCATCATTGCCCAGTATGCCCACCAGTAAGGTGCAGGTTCAACGCCCATTAATGGTCCGAAAATAACCGGATCTGCAATACGGTTATTCTGGAACACGAACTGCTCGTAAACGTTTCCTGAATAGAATGCCATGAAAAGCTCTGTTAAGTAGGCAACCCCTACAATAGAACCAGTCATTAAGATTACTTTATTCATCGACTCGATGTGTGCTATAGTAATATAGTCTTTCAAGCCCATTACCACACGTGCGATCAACATTAGTGTTAATACCATCGCAAAACCAGAGAAGATCGCTCCGGCAACGAAGTAGGGTGGGAAGATCGTTGTATGCCAACCTGGAATAACCGAAGTTGCGAAGTCAAAGGATACAATAGAGTGTACCGAAAGTACTAATGGTGTACATAAACCTGCAAGGATCAAAGCTAACGATTCAAAACGTTGCCATTGCTTAGCGGTTCCTGTCCAGCCAAAACTTAAAGCATTATATATTTTGCGTCTTATTCCGGTAGCTCTGTCACGAATAGTAGCAAAGTCAGGTAAAAGCCCTGAATACCAGAATAAAAGCGATACTGTAAAATAAGTTGAGATCGCGAATACGTCCCATAAAAGCGGAGAGTTGAAGTTAGGCCATAATGAATTCAAGCCTTCGCCACCACGTGAGTTCGGATAAGGAAAGATAAAGAATCCGTTCCATAAACGTCCCATATGGATCAGTGGGAATAGACCGGCACATATTACGGCGAAAATGGTCATCGCCTCAGCCGCGCGGTTAACCCCTGTACGCCACTTCTGACGGAAGATCAATAGAATCGCAGAGATTAGTGTACCTGCGTGTCCGATACCTACCCACCAAACGAAATTGGTAATATCCCAAGCCCATCCGATGGTTTTGTTCAATCCCCAAGTTCCAATTCCTTTCCAGATAGTCCATGCAATAGAAAGCACTCCTATAACGGCAAAGGTCGCACTAATTAAAAAGCCAATGATAAACATGGGCGTTGGTGCACTCTCCACTGGCCCACAAATATCATTAGATATATCTGTGTAGGTTTTGCTACCAGTGATCAATGGATCCCGAACGGGAGAAGTATAACCTGCTGACATACTTATTATTTTTTATTGCTCAGATCTTGAATTTCAGATAATTTGCACATCGAAATTCAAATTCCAATAGTTTTTTTATTTTGAATTATGAATGATGTCCGTGATCGCCTCCATGACCATCGTCGTGATGACCATCATGGTGTCCGCCATGCTTCACTTCCCCTTCATTCAATTTTTCATCAATATTACGAACTTTAGTTAAGTAGCTAACCGATGACTTCACGTTTAATGCTTCTAATAAAACATAAGCACGATCATCGTTTTTCAACTTAGTTGTTTCGCTGTTTTTATCATTTATATCTCCGAAAGAAATAGCTCCTGTTGCACAAGCAGCCTGACAAGCTGTTTTTACATCACCATCTTTCAAAGGTTTCTTTCCTTTTTTAGCTTCTAATTTAGCTACCTGTATTTTCTGAACACAGAAAGAACATTTTTCAATAACCCCACGAGAACGAACAGTAACATCCGGATTCAAGACCATACGGCTAAGGTTATCTGCCAATACAAACTCATCGTTCGTTGCCCCGGAAGAAGCGTAGAAACTATCTGCACCCTGATAATCGTACCAGTTGAAACGACGTACTTTATAAGGACAGTTGTTCGCGCAGTAACGCGTTCCGATACAACGGTTGTAAGTCATTTGGTTCAATCCTTCTGAACTATGGTTGGTAGCATTTACCGGACAAACATTTTCACATGGAGCATTATCGCAGTGCTGACACATCATTGGTTGGAATGCAACATGTGGATTTTCACCATACGGATCATTTTCTTTATCGAAAGAATAGTAACGATCTATACGCATCCAGTGCATTTCGTGAGCTCTGAATACTTCATTCTTTCCAACTATTGGAATATTATTTTCTACATTACAAGCAACAGTACAGGCATTACATCCAATGCAGGCATTCAAATCAATTGCCATTCCCCAGTGATGCCCCTGCTTTAACTGATCGTCCCAACCAGGATATAGATCAACCATGTGTACATGGCTGTGGTTTCCTGATTTATGATCTTCTTTATATTCTTTTAAGCTTGTTTCTTTAATTATTTCACGGTGATTACCCATTGCATCCACATCTTCAGGATTCAATGAATAATGTGTTTGTGTTTGAGGTAAAGGATAACCTGAACCAACTTTTTCTGCAGTTGCTCCGGTTACAACATAGTTAAACGTATCTCCATCAAAACTAACGAATGGGAATAAGTTCTGTCCTGTAACACAATGCTCAGAACCCGGTTTAGTACGTCCATAACCTAAGGCTACAGCAATAACGTTGCTTTTTAATCCCGGCTGAACAGTTATTGGTAATTCAACAGATTTACCACCGGCACTGATCTTGATAATATCGTTATCCTCCCATCCATTATCGGCAGCCATTTTCTTAGAAACTACTGCTACATTATCCCAACAAACTTTAGTAATTGCATCAGGAGCTTCCTGTAAGTAAGGGTTATTGGCATATCTACCATCCCCCATTGTTTCAGATTCGTATAAAACAACTTCTACTCCTCCTGACTTAATGTTATTAATGGCAGATTGTGCAGATGAAAGTGCGCTTCCATTGAAACGAACAACAGCCGGAGCTGCAATTTCATATTCATTTACCTCTTCTTGATGTCCTTCGGCATGCCCTTCTCCGTGATGTCCATGATCGTGATCATCGTAATGTTCATCATTGTGATCATGATCGCTTCCATGATGCGCATGATCATCGGCATGGTTAGCAGACATTTTAGTTGCTACTGCTGCATTTGAACCGTCGTGTAATAAGTTCAACCATTTCTCTTCATTACCAGAAAATCTTTCACGCATGAAGTCGTAGTATGACTTATTATATCCAGACCAAGCCAAAAGGCTTTCCTCCATTGATCTTGTATCGAATAAAGGTGCTATTGTTGGCTGAATAATATTCAAAGTACCTTTAACCGGCTCAACATCTCCCCAAGATTCCAAATAATGATTAGCAGGTGCTAAATATTTACAAAACTCCGAAGTTTCATCTTCTCTGTCGCTGAAAGAGATAGAAGTCCCAACTCTTTTTAAGCCGGCTACGAACTTATCTGCTTCAAAGTAATCATAAGCCGGGTTTACATTGTTGATAAGAACAGCATCTACTCTTCCGCTATTCATGTCATCAACCAATTTATTCATTGCTTTATCATCTCCCTGACTCATCATGATCGGGTGACTGAAATCAATTGTATTTCCGAAGCTATTCAATTTATCATTGATCGCATTCACAACTAATTGAACATTTACATCGTTAGAAGCGCTCACAACTAAAGCCTTCCCACGTGCTGCTTTCAACGCTGCTCCTGCTTTCTTGATGGTTTTCTTGGTGTAGTCATCTAATTGAGCTGAAGAATTTGCGCTTCCACCAACAGCCTTCAATAACTCTAAAGCTACAGCGCCTGCCTGACTTGGTGAAATTGATGCACGATAATCAGCTGCTGCACCTGCTGATGTAACAAACGACTCAAACTGAAAATGTTTAGACATCGTAACGTGATGAGCCGATACTTTTCTTGTTTTAATATAATCGGCAGTCTGACGGGTAGTTAAACCGAAAGTGTTTAAGAAATCACATTCTATACCAACGATTACTTCTGCCTTATCGAATAAATAAGAAGGCATTACTCTTTTTCCGAACGACTTTTCGTTAGCTTCAAGGATACCAGCGTTTGAACAAGCATCGTAAGTTACTACTTTTAAACGAGGGAAACGATCTAAAACTGCTTGCGTTGAAGGTGAAGCTATTGTAGAAGTCAGTAGAACAGCATTAGAAGCTGAACGTAATTTACCACTCACTTCAGTATCTAACTGACGCCAGTTTACTTTTGCGCCATTCGACTTAGGTGTTTTTAAACGTGCATTATCATACAAGCTTACTACTGAAGCTTGTGCACGCGCACTTGTCCCACCCTGTGTAATTGAAGAAAGATCATTTCCTTCGACCTTGATTGGACGACCTTCACGTGTTTTAACCAATACACTACAGAAATCTTTTCCATTAACGAAAGAAGATGCATAGTAAGTTGGCATACTTGGCAGTATCTGCTCCGGCTTATCTACGTAAGGAATTGCTTTACGTAATGGAATTTCACAACTTGCTGCGATGGTTGCAGCTGCTGTACTGAAGCCCAACATTTTAAGAAAATCGCGACGTGGTGCTTTAGCTTTTTCAGCTTTACTAAGCGTATTCGCCAATGGCAGTTTTTCAGGAAACTCATCATGAGCCTTTTGCTGAAATTCAGGTGAGTTTTCTAATTCTTCGTAACTTTTCCAATACTTCTTAGTATCCATTGGTTCAATTAAGGTTATTGAATTAACTATAAACGTTTATAAAGTAGCCGTTAACCGGTTTGATTAATAGTGACACTTCTGGCATTCTAAACCACCGATATCCTGAACGGTTACTTTAGATTTATCGCCATCTTTTATTGCCTTGTGTAGTTTTTCGTAATGGTGCAGATAGTAATCATTTCCGCTAAAATTAATTTCTTGATTACGGTGACATTCGATACACCAACCCATTGATAATTCGGAATGTTGTTCAACAACTTTCATTTCCTGAATTTCACCGTGGCAAGTCTGACATTCTAAACCACCTGCATTTACGTGCTGTGCGTGATTGAAGTAAACGTGATCTGGTAAATTGTGAATACGAATCCACTCAATCGGTTTTTGCTCGTATCCTTCGATATATTTCTGACCTTCCGGGTCCCAACCTACAGCTTCATAAATCTTAGCAATTTCTTTGGTTCCGTATTCTGGTCCTTCTTTGATCGATTTGTGGCAGTTCATACAAACATTCACCGATGGAATAACCGCCGACTTACCTTTATTTGCTCCAGAGTGGCAATATTGGCAATCAATTTCCCATTTCCCTGCGTGTAATGCGTGAGAGAATTTGATCGGCTGATCTGGCTGATAGCCCTGCATATAACCTAAACTAGTCGCATTATCATAAGTTGTATAACTTAAGAAACCGAATAATAACAAAGTAGCTGCTAATCTGAACCAACGATTACCTAATACTGTAGAAAGTGTAACAGGTTCAGCAGGTGCTTCCCCGTCTTTCTCACGTACCATTGAGTCTAATGACTTGATCAATCGACCTAAAGCGAATAAGATACCTAATAATAATAAGGTAACGACGCCTATGAAAATATTTGCCGGTGTGAATGCGAAAGTATCTTCTTCACCTTTATCATCTTGAGAACTATCAGTTGTTCCTTCATCTGTTTTAACAACAGGAAACATTTCTTCAACCTTGATATAAGTTAAGGTTGCATCAATGTCTTCGTCTTTCAACATTGGGAAGGCAGTCATGATAGAAGCATCGTAAGCTGCTGCTTTTTGAGCCAATGCATCTCCGGATTTAACCAATGCCTGGTTATTCTTTATCCATTTGTAGAGCCATTCGCGCTCATATTTGTCATAAACTCCAGCTAAAGGCGGACCAATTAACTTAGCGTTTACCTTATGGCACGACGCACAGTTATTCTCCCAGATCTTTAAACCTTTCTGGTATTCAGGCGATGCTTCTGCTTCAGCGCGAGATGCAAAATCCTGAGCATCAACGGTTTGAACACCTAAAACAACAAAGCAAAATATGAAAACGAACTTCTGAAGTACTGACACCATACGTGTAGAATGATTGTAATATTTCCCTAACATTGTCAGAGTTTTGTAAAAAAGTGGTGCAAAATTACAACACAAGACATTCTGGTGGTAATTACTTGAACTATTTTTCACTATATTTTTTTTAGAAATCTTTAACATAATCAGATTTAATTGAAAAAAACACCACAATTTGGTAATTTAAGGTAGATTATTCTGCTATTTTTTACTTAATCAATCAAATTCAAAGTCGATTAATACAGACTTTCGACTACCACAAATTACTACTTCAACACTTAATAAAGTAGTAAAGCTCATTATTGAACAGACAATTATTTTCTTGTCTAAAATTTGATATAAAAACCAGGTAATTCTTTACACCAAAATTTTAATGATTTTATTATTCAGCTTTTACATGAGTTATTGAAGTGGTATTTAATGAAACTATCAAGTTGTGATTTACGTAATATGCTGTAGTTTTTTGGTAGAAAAATTAAGTTGAATTAAGAGTATGTTTAAATTTCTGTCAACTGAAAAACAATATTTCATGAACCTGATTTTGAAAAATCGTATTTATTCAGCTTATATAAACGCACACAATTTTTCTTATTCAGAACCACAAACTATTGATTTTCTATTTAAAATAATTTTTAAACATACTCTAATATGTGAGCTATATCTACTGTCTTTTCTTTTACATAAGTTCGCTTAACATTTTCTTTTTGCTAAAAAAACGGCTGATGTTCAAATGAAATAATAAGTTCTGATAAAAATGTATTAATTTCAACATTCACAAACAGTTTCATCTGTTCTTCTATAGGCAAGACCAAAACCTACTTCCCATAATGGTTATTTTTTAACAGTTGGTTAATTTTCTATTCATGAGAAAAAATTTACTTTATTTTTTAGGATTGATTTTCTCTATTTCTGTAAGTGCGCAATGCGTTGATAACGGCAATTACTGGAATGAAAGCTGGGTATCTTGTCAAACCAGTCAAAATCCTAATTCTATAAGAGGAAACACGCATTGGATACTTTATGAATTCCATGAGAATCACAACATTGATTCTACTTATATATGGAATGCCAATCGTGCAGGAGAAAGTGGCTGGGGCGCTAAAGATGTAGTTATAGATTATTCTGAAGATGGAAACACTTGGATAGAGTTGGGAAGCTACACTTTTCCGCAAGCAAACGAAAGTGCCAATTATAGTGGATTCTTAGGACCTATATTCAATGGTGTTTCAGTTAATAAAATATTGATAACCATACTTTCAACACACGACAATAGTTTGTGTGCTTCTATAGCCGAAGTACAATTCAGAGTTGATTGTCTGAATACCTGGTATCAGGATGCTGATAATGATGGACTGGGTAATGATCTAGTAATGTTAGAACAGTGTGAACAACCAGTTGGCTATGTAAGTAATAGTGATGATCGTTGTGATAATGGTGCTTTAGGCTGGGAAGATGCTTTGACTATATTTGATGATAGCGGCTGTACCAATTGCCATAATACTAATGCAACTAGTGGTCTTAACTTAACAACTTATGCAAGCTTCTTAAATGGTGGCAACCAATGTAGTGATTTGGCAAGCGGAACAATTTTGACCGATATCATTACTAATGGTTTTACTTGTTCGGGTGGGTATGTTGCCCCTATGAATGGAAGTAGTTACGCTGCTGGTGCTGTTGATGCTGATGAATTGGCAACCTTACAGGCATGGATAGATGGTGGAGCACCTGAGTTTTGTGAAGACTATTGCTTCAATGGTGCTTGTACTGCTAATATTCAGCTTAAATTCTTCTTAGAAGGTCCTTATGATCCGATTCTTGGGGAAATGGTTACCGATCTGAATAGTGCCAACCTTATTCCACTTAATCAGCCTTATAATGTAGCACCTTTCAATTATAATGGCGGTGAAAGCGTTGCAAGTTATCCTTCTCCATCAATTGTTGACTGGGTATTCATTCAGGCAAGAGATATTAATAATTGGGATACGGTAATTGAAAGCAGGGCTTGTTTTGTATTGAAAGATGGGACTTTGATGGATATAGACGGAAGCACTGGTGTGAACTTCTATACATTAGATGAAAATACCCGTTATCGTTTCGCGGTTTATCATAAAAGTCATTTAGGAATTTTAAGTGCTTCAGATATGGATATCCCAACTTCAGGAGTATATGATTTCACTAACTCTTCAGCAATGACTGAGGGCATATCACAAACGACATTAGTGGGCAGTATTTATGCTTTACATGCAGGAGATTATGATAATAATGGAATTATCAACAATCAGGACTTTAACTTATGGACGACTAATGCAGCTGTTGTTAACCAGTATGTACATTGGGATGGTGATTGCAATACAGTAGCGAATAATCAGGATTTCAACCTTTGGAATGTGAATAAGAGTAAGGTTGGTGAGACGAGTATTTACCTTCCGTAAATCGAGAAAAGTTAAAAGAAGTGGTAAGATTATTAATCTTCGCAGGAACGTCTGGCGACAATGACTTTCCGTTTCTCTAATGGTTCGTTATTGTGATAAAAATCAAGCTCAGGCCGACACAATCCATGTTTGATTTTACCACTTTTTTAGCGACACTCTAAAACAGCACAATAATTTGATTATTAAGCATTTGTATTGTATATTTACTTCATTATTTACCTAGTTTGGATTGACAAAGAAAAATACAATTTCTGATAAAAACTTGAAGATTAATATTAACGTATTAGTCTTCAAGTTTTTTGGATATATGCTTCTGTTTTATCTGACTTGGCCTACTGATCTTTTTCAAGATTATATAGTAAAGCCAGTATCAGTATTCTTTGCTTTTACTAGTACCATGTTATTAAACTTCCTATCTTATCCAGCTAAACAAATAGTTAGTTCAATAGGTCAAGATAACTTTACTATTAGTATTCAGAATGGCTGTGATGGAATAGAAGGGTTAGCGCTTCTTTTAGTTGCTATACTTATTTACCCTACCTCAATTAAAGACAAAATAACAGGTATTCTACTTGGTTCAATGGCATTAGTGCTTGTCAATATTCTTCGTATTTTAAATCTATATTTATTTAAAATTCATTTCCCCCATTTATTTGAGTTTTTCCATGTAACTTTTTGGCAGGTACTATTCATTAGTATTACAGTGCTGACTTTATTTATTTGGGTAAAATGGACTAACAAACGTAATACTACTTCATGAATAAACAGTTACTTTTAAAAAGTTCCTACTTCCTGATCCTGTATGTTTCACTCAGCTTATTGATTCAACAAACTCCTCTAAAAAAAGCACTGCCCGTTTTCTATTGTGCAATAGGAAACACTTTTAATAGTACATTTTACAATGGTGGGGAAATTTCATTCAGAAATATAACTGATGAAGAAAGAATAGGAAAAAGAAAAGCAGAGTATGAAAAATATGATGTTCTGATGATCTTTATGAGTCAACAACAGAAAGAAAAAGCAAGAGAAAAAGCAAGGATTGCAGGAAGAAAAACTACAGAAATAACACCTATGCAATTCACAATCAATAGTTGGAATAACCTTGGTATCTTTATCGTATATTTTACGAGTCTAATAATTGTATCTTCTGTGAATTTAAAGAAAAAGACAATTTCTTTCTCTTTTGGTTTAGTGCTGATAATTCTATTTATTTCCATAAAAAATTGGTTTTCCCAAAGTGTAAAGTTTGCAGAGAATTACCCAAGATTTCAAGCAGGTATTGAATCTGAGACAGGCCTTAAAATAGCCCACCAAATTTATCTATTAGTCAATTTTATGGGCTTTGGTTTATTGATAGTTTCGACAATATGGGTGTTACTTATTGGCAATTCGTTAATAAAAAAGCCTGAATCGTTATAAAACGACCCAGGCGAATACAACAAAATATTTTGAAATAGCTTTATGCCTATTCCCTAAAAGTTGTTTCTTTTTACTTTATGTTTGAACAAGGAATTTTTTGTACTTCTTCGGAACTGTGTTGATAAGTCTCTCCAAAACCATTACCATTATAGTTTTGTCTAAAACTAAAAACCTGATAAACACATTCTCCTTTAGCATTTTTACCTACACAAGCTCCATCTATTTTTCTAGCAACTAAAGCACCTCCTTCTGTAATATTCGTCCAATTTTGATTAGTAATAATTGCTTTTGTAAAGTTTTCTTTTCGCCCTTGATTATTAACAGATTTCACCATTGCCTGCTCTAAGCTACTATCATTCATACGAGCTGCAGGTAATTGTATATCGGCAAATCGACTATCGGCAATCTTATTAGCTATATTTTTATAAAAAGTCTGGTCTCCACTTAAATTAATAGAGAAATCACCTTTGACTTCAGTATTTCTATCTACATCAAATAATAAGGTAAGTTCTACTTTATGTTTACGAGGAGATATACGAGACAACTCTTCATTAAAACGTTGTGTAGTATAATTACCCTTTTCAATATCTGAAGCAGCATTGTAAGAAGATGGATCAGGGACTAATACAAATTGTAGATAATTATTATCCAACTGGTCGTTTTCTAATTGTAGGTGACATTCATATCTATTTGTCATTTGTTTTCCATCAATACGTAAGCGTATATCTAATCTTGAATCTTTTCCTTGTGCAGCTCTGACACTTCTGCCTAAGTATGCAGTACCATAAATAGTTTCTCCTGTTTCAAAAGAACTTTTGATATCGCTTGAAGACTCACTATTAATTGAGAGCGGTTTGTTTGACCAAACTATTTTATTCAAGTTATCTTTATGAAAAGCGCTAACGTTATTGCTGGCACTACCACCTAAAGCATTAACTACCTTTTCGGCTTCAGCACCTAAAGCTCCTATTTGCGGATGGTTTGGTGAAATAAGTTCAATTGCATCTGTAAAGTCCTTAGCTTCCTGAGCAAAATTTAGTCCTAAACCAACATTCTTTTCTTTATAGGAATAAGCTTTTTCAATTAACTCATTAACTTTTCCAGTTAATACATTATCGACGAATTGATCATAATTTTTATGAAAATCTTCTAAAGTACGAATGTGCATTTTAGTAGCGCTAGAATTATTAGGCATAAACTTCGCTTTTTTGAGCTTCTTTTCTACCTCTGTTCTGTTGTAATCTTTAGCATTTTGTAGGTAGTCATGTCCTTTAGGAGCACGATAAACACTTTCACTACTGTATAGGCGTTGTGCTATCTCATACTTTTGATAAAGGAAAGATTTAAAATCAAATGGCGAGGAACTACTTTTGTTTGATGAGTTTTTCTTGCCTATTTTAAAATTTTTATTAAACTGTGCTGAAGTATCAATAGATAACACTGAGCATATTATCAATACTAAAAGAATTCTGATGTTTTTCATGATCTAACTGATTTGTGTATTAAAAAATTGATTTACACATGTTCTTATGTGCCTTTCTTAATTATTCAGAAAGCAAATCTATTTTACCAGTTGAGTTTTACAAATTATATTTTGTTAGCAAAATTATTTATATCTCGATACACACAGACCTTCAAGGCACTGATAATCACAACTTTACAACACAAACATTTAAAAACCATTATAAAAAAGGGTTGTACTTTACGCAAATAAAAAAGCCTGAATCGTAATAAAACAATCCAGGCGAAAAACAACTGCTACATTTTTTACTTAAGCTGCTTTTTGATTACTCAGGATCATCAAGTGCATTAAGTAAGCAAATAATGGGCTTGCTATAGTTATACCAATAATATCAACAAGGGTAAAGAAACCATAAAAAGTCAGAGCATATAAAGCTATTAAAGTAACAAGTAATACAGTAAATGTAACTGCCTGAACAAATACTTCTTTGTTAAATGGATAAGCATTAATATCGTTCCATCTAAATTGCTTATTGTATGTTTGTCCATTACTGAATAGTAACGAAGTTTGTCCATTAACAACAGCACTAATTAACACTGTATTCAATAATAAAAGACATAAAATAATAAGTCCCCATTCACCAACTGTTGGTACATTATCATTCTGAATAGGTGTATATTCAAAAGTTCTTAAACAGAATGGATTATTAGGGGCTCCATCGACACCAAAGGCTGCACCAAATTGTGAAGCAGCGGCATATAAAGTATTAGTTGCCGGATCAAAAGCAGCCCCTGAGGCATCTGCGATATCAGAAGCTAGTACAGTTTGTGTTCCTGTTGTAGGTGAATCTAAAACAATTTGATTGAAAGTTCCGTTTGGTCCGGGTGTAAACGCATCGTTCACACAATAGTAAATTGTATTATTACCCATCCAAACTATCCCATCTGCTGCAACTGTATTGTTTCCACCTGTAAAAGTTACTTGTTGCGCTACACCGGCAGTACCATCGGGGTTTATTGGCACATACCAGAATAAATCACTCTGAGCTAAATAAATACCATTTGTTCCATTGAAAACAATTCCTCCAATTCCACCATTTGCATCAGGCCACTGAACATCATCTGCCCAAACAGAAACTGTATTTGTAGATGGATCAATTTTGATCACTCTTGCATCCGGTCCAAAATCACCTACATAATAGTTACCATTATTATCAATGGTTATTTCATGTCCGATAGTTTGTGCAGGGAAAGTCCATGAATTAACTAAGGTACCTGTTGATAAATCATAGGCATTTAAAGCACCTGCTGCTGCATTTGCAGGATTAAAATCCCAAGCAATATTGGCAACCGATAATAATAAGTTATTCGCTACATCAATTTCCAGTCCCCAAGCAGTCGACAAAGCACCTGTTGCTGGTGATAAAAATTCTGATATAGTTCCTGTTGTTAAATCTACTTGAGTAATTGCACCATTAAAAAAGTTTGAAGAATAAAGTTGCCCATTGTTAATAACGATATCTTCTGGAAAAGCATTTTCTCCTATTGGCACACAATCTGTAGAGCTTGATATGCCATTATTAAAAACAGTGTATCTATTCGCTGCAAAAGTGTTAACATCAATCATTGCAAAATAATCACCAACGGTTGGATCTACCTGAAAAGCAGCAATTGAGGCATCAGCATCTGCTAAGGCTTCCCAAAATACAATAACAGCATAATTGCCAGCCGATTCAACATTAACCCCACTCATTCTTTTGATATACCCCGGTTGTTGACTGGCAAAATCAGCATCGATTTCAGCATCTCTATCTTCAAATGTTTGGGCATCGACTCCGTCATTTATATCAAATGTTGTTATTTCTATTACATTATCTATATCTAATTCAAAATTCAAATCTAAGGGTTCAAGAGCTTCAAATCTTTCTGCGGTAAAAGTATTGGTATCAATCATACCAAAGTAGTCCCCTACGGTTGGATCCGCACCAAAAGCAGCTATTGAAGCATCTGCATCTGCTAAGGATTCCCAAAAAACCATTACCACATATCTTCCATCTTGATCAACTCCAGTTTCACGCTTTAAAAAGCCCGGTTGTTGACTGGCAAAATCAGCTTCTATTTCTGCATCTCTGTCTTCAAAAACATTTGTATCAACTCCGGTGTTTAAGTTAAACCTTGTTACTTCAATTACTTGTTGTGAAATGTTTTCATTAAAAACAGTGTATCTATTCGCTGCAAAAGTGTTAACATCAATCATTGCAAAATAATCACCAACGGTTGGATCTACCTGAAAAGCAGCAATTGAGGCATCAGCATCTGCTAAGGCTTCCCAAAATACAATAACAGCATAATTGCCAGCCGATTCAACATTAACCCCACTCATTCTTTTGATATACCCCGGTTGTTGACTGGCAAAATCAGCATCGATTTCAGCATCTCTATCTTCAAATGTTTGGGCATCGACTCCGTCATTTATATCAAATGTTGTTATTTCTATTACATTATCTATATCTAATTCAAAATTCAAATCTAAGGGTTCAAGAGCTTCAAATCTTTCTGCGGTAAAAGTATTGGTATCAATCATACCAAAGTAGTCCCCTACGGTTGGATCCGCACCAAAAGCAGCTATTGAAGCATCTGCATCTGCTAAGGATTCCCAAAAAACCATTACCACATATCTTCCATCTTGATCAACTCCAGTTTCACGCTTTAAAAAGCCCGGTTGTTGACTGGCAAAATCAGCTTCTATTTCTGCATCTCTGTCTTCAAAAACATTTGTATCAACTCCGGTGTTTAAGTTAAACCTTGTTACTTCAATTACTTGTTGTGCTGAAATACTAACAGTAAATAGCATTAATAGTGTAAAAAGTAAAGAATTAAAATTCATCATCTAATAGAATTTATGTTAAAATGACAAATTTCTAATAAATGGTTAATTATGAAACTACCAAAACAGGCAAATTTTCAACCATTTAAGTTATTAGCTCTAAAGTTTTTTGGTGTAAGCCCAGTATGTTTTTTGAAGAGCCTTGTCAGGTGATGTACTTCATTAAAGTTTAATTTATATGCAATTTCAGAAACTGTTTTATTTGTGTAAAGTAATTCACTCTTAATTTCGTTAACTATTCTCTCCTTTATGATGTCTCTTACTGAAAGATTATAATATTTTTTAGTTAATTTATTTAAGGCGACCCCTGTAATATTCAACATCTGAGCATAATCCTTTGCTTGATGAAATTTATCAAAGTTTTCTTCTAATTTCTTCTTAAACTCAATTAAGGTTTGGTGAAATTGGGCATTTATATCAATATTATGAAATTGACAGAAATCTCTATTTAATTGAGCTAATATATAATATAAAATTGATCTTATTAGATGTTCACTATCTTCTTTAGGACTAATAATTTCTTTCCTTATTTCTTGAAAAAGATTTTTGTAAAGTGAGAAATCCTGTTCTTTATACTTTATTGTACATTTTATAGAAGGGTTAAAAAAATATTGCATTCTGTAAACAAAAAACTTATCTGCAAAAAAGTCGTTTAAAAACTCTTTCTCGAAAACTAAATAATAACCTAAAACATCATTATTCTCTAAATTCCATTGACGTTTCTGATATGGGCTTATAAATAATAATTGCCCGTTTTGAACATTAATTTTGTGTGCATCAAGAACAAGATATCCTTTTATTTTAGAGAAAATTAAAATCACAAAAAAATCGGAACAATGTAAGTTGTCACTAAAATCAAAAAAAGGTAACTCTTCGATTTTACCAGCTTCTATTAATAACCCATTATTATACTTTGCTTTATTAAAACTATAGACTTTCAATTTATCAATTTTTCTATATTTTACTTATTAGCTTATTTTCCCTAAAAGTATGGTTAAATACTGTGTAACTTAATAAAAAAACACCTGAATCGTAATAAAACGATCCAGGCGAAAATCTACTATTTATGTTATTTTAATTAAACTTACTTCTGATTTATTTAACAAATTTCTAATAAATGGGCAATCATACAACTACCAAAACATGCAAATTATCAACCATTTAAGTTATTTGTACTAAAGTTTTTTAGCTTAACTTCATATTATTCTTATTTAGTCGCTCTTTGTCAACTCCAATTCGGTTTTTTATTGCTCAGGTGATTGACTACAAAAAAACAATAAAAAAGGATTTTTTCTCTTAAAACTTTGATTCACTTTTTGAAGTTCCAAGTCGTAAAAGGTTTGTATGGACTGTAAATCTTATTTTTATATTCCCATTTTTGATCTAGTAATTTTTCATGAATTAATAAGTAAATCTCATGGTCAAACAGACTTTCTGTATCAGGGATTCTTACTTATACAATTTATGCTGTATTATGTATCAAAAAATAAAAAAACCCCAATTCGCTTTCAAGATTTCGTCAAGCCCAAAAGTCTGCAAATACCTTTAAACATATTGTTTTCCAGAAATTCCCTTTTACCATCAACATCGATCAAGTCTGAAATAACACTAATTAGTTCTTGTTTTTCCATTTCTTCAAAATTCAATATCTCATAGTACTCTCTGATCTTAGTGATTCTTTTAAAATCTGAATCGAACTTGATTTCGTTCAGCATTTCGATAAAAGTTGTTTCTCCTACTGTTTTATGAATAAAATCAACTTCTTCACTTGAGCTTTCAAAGTCAGCTTCCATAAAGAAAATCAAGACATAGGCGATGAATTGATTCTTGGTCCAAATTGTTTTTAGTGAGTTCATAATTTACATTTCGATTAAAACATCAATTAGTGAAACTTCCCGACTTCCAAAAAATCGGGAAGTTTTTGTATTAAAATGGGTAGTCTAACATTTCGATTACACCAACAACAGATCTGTTCCCTGCCCAACAGTTATAGTCTTGGTTATTAACAATACCATTACCATCTATATCCTGCCATTCATAAGTATTGACGACTGCGTTATTTCTTGCCCAGATATTATAATCTATATTATTTATTACATTATTTCCATCTATATCTCCTGCAAACAAAGCATGCACCCCATTTATAAACTTTGTTTGTACAATTCCTTTCTCAATTCCTTCACCAAAATCCAATAAACTCTCGCTTGGGTATGCTAATTCAGACATGATTCCTAAATGGCTACGGTGATTTACTGAAACATGATAGCTTCCTTTAACAGATGATTTAAAGATGATCGATTCATCGAAAGTAGTAGCTTCACGCACAGAACCATCTTTAAAAAGTAAAGCGGCTTTCTTTTCTAATATTTGTCCACTTTGACTTCTAAGACAAACCAATACCCAATCTACTATGCTCGTGTCCTGGTCGTTAATTGCTAAAAAAGATTCATTCCCAGCGTAACGCATAGGCGTATTTCTGAAAGGTTGAGCTGCGGGTATTAAGCTAAGTTCATTGATCGTAGTTTTCATTGTTTGACTTTCTTCATTCAGGTATGCTTCGAGGTACATCTTTATATTCAACTTATATAAGTTCAAACCATCTACTACTATCGAACCTGAGCTTGTTTCACAGCTTTCTATCGTAAACTCAATTTCACTATAACAAGCTGCTCCTGTATTTGCATTTTCAGTAACAACTCTAACAATATGATTACCTATTGCTAAACCTGCCAGGTTCGTATAAATATCGGAAGACCAGATATAAGTTAACTGACTATTGGCAGCATAAATACTTTCATCGAAAGTTTCTGTACCGACCATTATACCATCGATCATCAAACTAATATCGCTTGTAAATTCACTAACAGTGGTTTTAATAACTGTAGGCTTGTCAATACACTGAACGTTATTACTATCGGCATTTACAACAGCCAGATCGCACCAGATAACAGAATTTGGATTAGCATTTAAAGTGGTGATGAAAGCAAATGTGAAAAATAGTTTTTTCATTTTCTTTTTATTTGCTATATGATTATCTGGAAAGTAAAAGTCACAAAATACCAAGGTGAATAATTCGACCACCTGTTTGATTTACAGGACTAATACTTTTACCTATCACAATACCATTTTCAGGAGCAAAATATTGTTTTAAAGTGTTACCAAAAACATCTCTTAAAGTGGCTATTAAATCGCCTTTTTGTAGCAATTGGCGTAACTCAACGTGAACCGTTAAAAGTCCTCCTGTATCGGTAAAAAGCCAATAAGATTTTTGACAAATTACTGTTTTTGTGTCGCTTTTAATAGGTTCATCGTTTGTCATTTGAAGGTAACTCAGCACATTGTGTATGCCTTCAACACCACTTTTAATCATTTTTTTCTGAAACGTACTTGGGTTGCCCACTTCTAAGGTTATAGCAGGAATTCCCATATCGGCAGCAGCTCCTCGCAATGTGCCATCTTTTGGTGGGTTGTGAACAATGATTTGGGCGTTTTGTAGCTTTGCCAAATCGTTGGTTCTTGCTTCGCTTAGGTCGGCACGAACGTAGTAAGAATTTACCCTTCCATGACTGGCGGTGTGCAAATCTAAAAGGTATTCAAATTTACTTATTACTCGTTCAATAAATCTATGTGCATACACCTGACTAACGTTTCCGTTGGCTTTACCAGGCATTATGTGGTTCAAATCTACACCATCAACAAAACGCCTTTTTTTACGAATGTAAGAAGGGATATTTACTACTGGAATAGCAATTATTACGCCTTTCAATGTGTTTACATCTATTTCGTTAAATAACCGCTGAATAACGGGTATGCCGTTAAGTTCGTTTCCGTGAACGGCAGCAGTAATACCCAAAACTGGTGTTTTTTGTGTACCTCGTGCCACCATTACAGGCAGGTAAATTGGGTTGCCTAAACCATCGGTTATAATTTTTAACCAGTAATGATTAATGCTACACTCAGGCGTGTTGTTTATGTTTATTTTCTCAATAAATGGTATGTTATTCATTGTGTTTTTGTGTTGTTTATTTGAGCAAAAGCCGATTTGAAGATTTCATTCGCTACCATTCTTACATAAGGCTTTTTTTGTTGTGCTTGTAGCTGAATAAAACCGCCAATACTGGTGGTATTTATTTCTGAAAGCACTCGTTTACCTTCGTCGTTTTCAAGTGTATCTATTCCGTACATCGTTATTTTATTGGCTTCCATTGCTGGTGCTACGGCTTCGACTATCGCATATTCTTCTATGGTTAATTCCGAAGGTAAAGAAGTTCCGCCTTGCGCTACATTACAAAGCCAATTGTCGGAAGCTGGAACTCGCAACGAAGCTCCCAATATTTTTCCATTTACCACCAAAATTCTTTTATCGCCTTTGCTTACATTTTTCAAAAACTTAACGGCTAAATAAGGCTGTTCTTCCAAGTTTTTTTCAATTTCTGAAACTGATAAAGTCTTAGTTCCATCGGAAATAATATTGCTTTCAATTTTAACAATACCTTTTCCTCCGTAGCCATAAATAGGTTTTAAAACAATTGGAAAATTTTGTGCAAATTCATTTACTTCTTCAATGGTTTTACAAACTTTCATTGGTGGACAAAAGTTTTTGAATTTCATTAAAAATGCTTTTGAACTTGTTAGGATAACGCCCATTGGGTCGTTTACGAAAACACAATTAAATTTTGATAAAAATTCAAAAAAAGTTGGATTAATGGGTTGTGGTAAACGTAATAATACAAGATCATATTCTTTAATATCAGCTTCAATATCGGCAGGAAAATAATGCTTTCCATCATCACTAAATTTAAAATCATTATCTACTTCCTGAACAAATAGTTTTGAGTTTTTTCCTTTAAAAAACTTATTATTTTTATTGTTACCTACTGTTGCAATATCAACGTATTCTGAATGTTGATTGACAAATAATTCACGAGCCAAATCATACACCGAATTTTGAATAGTGTGATTTGTATGGTTTGTTAGAATTAATACTTTCAGTTTCATAAGCTAATATTTGCTTGATTTATTTCTCTAATTAAAGTAGCATCATTATTGAGCGATTTGAAAAGGCGTTTTTTGAAATTTCCATTTTTACCAATCAGGTTTTGGCACATTTTATCTATGGCAATCATTGATAAAACGGTTTGAATAAAAGCCTCTATCAAATCATCTAATCCTAAACCCAGTTTATTGAAATCTCGTCTGTCCATCAGCATCAATCTATTGGTGTCGCTTCCCCATTCGTTACTGCCTTTTTTTACCGAAAGGTTTGTACCCAACATTGCCCACGAATCTGCACCGTTTTCAAGTTGTTCGCTTAGTGGTTTTTCGGCTCTACGAGCATATACACACAAGGGTTTTATGCCTTCTTTGGTAGCACTTGCCATTACTCTTAAATCACTTACAAAAGTGTTTCCCTTTAAATTTGGAATTGTTCCAACGTGATAAAACTTCCCTTTTTCGCTGGTAGAACTCCACGAATAGTTACCAATAAGGCTTTGAACAATAAAGCGTTGGTAAGAAAATTCTTGTTGCATAAAAGCATCGAGTTCTTGTTGGTTTACAACAGTAAAAACGCCTTGCCCTGCGTTGCTGTACGGAATTTTAATAACGGCTTGACCACCCATTTTTTTAACCCAAAGTGGTATTTCGGCTTTGCTCACGTCCCAAATTGTTTGAGGCATATTTATCGCCAACCCACTTTCGGCAATTTCGGCATTAAACAAATCATAGGCTTTGGCAGCAACCATTTTATTACGTCCACCAGCCAAACAAGCCACTATCGGGTTTAAAATTTTTGTTTTGGTTTTTATGGGTACTCTATTCCACGGTTGTTGGGTTACATATTTAAAGCAAGCTCTTATGTCGTGCCATTCGTTTTGATGAAATACTTTTAAGATGCCGTTTTCAAATTTTATGTGTTCATTGGTTTGGTTATTGAAATATTCAATCAATAATACTTCTTCATTAAAAACATCGGCAATTACTGAAGCATAACCAGAAGTTTCTACAAAATTTTTATCGTAAATTACGGCTAATTTTCCTTCAATTTTGTTACCACTACTTCTCGAATTTATGTAAGGCTTAAAGGTGTTTTCTACCAAAAGCCGGTAGCTTCCTTGTTCTTTGTTATCATCTAATAATGGCATTGATTTTTGCCCTGAAGGACAAGAGTTATTTTCAATTACCACCATTTTTCTGTTCCCTTGTGCCGATGTTGAATTGATTAAATCAGCTCCGCACCACAAAAAGTAGCGACACTTATAACTTAATATTTCTTCTAAAAAAGACCTGCTTACTTTTGGGTGAAGGTGGCAATAACGGTTTATGATTCGCTGTTTATCTAAATTCAGAAAAAATGCGATCATTGGATGGATAGTAGCATTTAAGGCTTTCGGATACCAGTGGTTTTCGCTTTCAAACGAATTCGGGCTTATTGTCTGTATCATTTCAATCTCTGAATAATTAGTATGTAAATTCATTGTTAATTTCAGATTTAGCTAGCATATAAACTTGTTCCTTAGCTCTTTTAATACGCATTTTTAGTGCAGAATGCGATAGTTTTAATTCTATTGATAGCTCATCGTAAGATTTCTGTTCGATATACTTGGCAATCAGTAGTTCCTGATCAGCAGGCTTAATTAATTTCATGTACTTTTCTAAAACGCCAAATAAAAACTCTTTATAATCTTTACCATTTTCGACAAGATTTAATCTTAGTTCTATATCTCCACTTTGAACAGAGTTTTGTTTTAGTTTATTCAATCTAAAGTGGTTCAAACATAAATTATTGGCGATACTGAATAACCAAGATTTGAATGAAGTTTGTTTCTTTAAAGAGTTAACATATTTGTGTACCTTAAGAAAACATTCTTGTGTTATATCTTCAGCAGCAGTGGCTTCTTTCACTTTATGTAAAGCAAAAGCATACACCTCTCCATAATACTTTTTGTACAAAGTACTGAAAGCGATCTGATCATTTGAATTCTTTTGATAATTCAATACTGCATTGGAAGTTTCTAAAATAGCGTAATTGGATAAAGCAGTCATTTTGCAAAAAAATTTGATTAAATAATTAATGCAAATATGAATGCGCCTAAATAGGTAATTTAAGCGGAATTTCACTGATTTTTCAAAATGGTTATTTCGCTTAGTTCTACGTAAAATACTTAGTTTACCTACTAGGTAAAATGCCTAATCCAGATTAACGATTTTATTTTTTATAGCGTACTTAACAAGTCCAGTTGTATTTTTCACATCTAGCTTTTCGATAAGATTTCGCTTATGAGTTTCAACGGTGCGAATACTAATAAAAAGTTCGTTGGCAATTTCCTGATTACTGAATTCATCAACAATCAATTTAAGCACTTCGGTTTCTCGTTTGGAGAGTGGGATATTTGACTTTTTCGTATTTTGCGGATGTTGTTTATTACGTAATCTATCGAGCATTGCCTTGGCAACTTCCCCCCTGAAGTAATTCCCTCCATTGTAAATGGTGTTTATTGCTTCACATAATTCGTGGCTACCAGTATCTTTAAGTAAATAGCCTGATGCACCCGCTTCGATCATTTCTAGAATATAATTGGTTTCGTTGTGCATTGATAGTGCTATAATAGCAATATCAGAAAAATTATCTGTCAGCTCTTTTGTAATTTCGATACCATTTTCTTTACCTATAGTTATATCCATAAGAATAATATCGACCAAATACTGATTGAGCGCATTATACATTTCTTGTTTGTTACCTGACAAAGCAACGACTTCAATATTTTCTTGTTTTTCCAATAAGGTCGCGATCCCCTCTCTGAAAACTTTATGGTCATCGACTACAAGTACTTTAATCATGTTTCATCAAAATTATATGGTAAAGGTATTTCAATGGTGGTTAGTAAGCCTTTATTTTCGGCAGTATCTATATGTATTGTTCCTTCCAAAATTTGCACTCGACTTCGTAAGTTTCTAAAACCAATACCTTTTCGTTTGTTGTTGGATAAAGTAGAAAAATCATTTATCCCAATTCCGTCATCTTCTACCGTTAAAAGTATGGTTTCTTCGTGTTCTATTAACTGCACAAAACAATTTCTAGCCTCAGAATGTCGTACTACGTTGTTAATCAACTCTTGAATAATACGATAAATATTTAAAGAAGTCTGTTTTTCAAGTTCTAGAAAATGCCCTTTAGCATAAAAATTAAAACTACATTTTGCTTTATTATTGAGTTTTTCAACCAGTAATTCAATAGCCTTTACTAAACCAAAATCCATTAAGGTTGCAGGTAAAAGATTATGTGAAATATTCCTGATCTCTGTTGATACATCTTCTAATATTTCTTTTACACTTAGCAAGTTTTCATTTTTTGTTTCGAGCATGAAAGTATCTAATTGTAAAATTGATGCTGATAATAATGGTCCAATTCCGTCATGTAACTCTTTAGCTATTTTTCTGCGTTCCATTTCCTGCGCACGTAATATTTTTTTCAATGACTCAAATTGGACTTTTTTCGTAACACTAATATCATCTAAAGTTATTATTACTGAGTTGTCAATATAAATACCCTTTGCTTTTATATACAGTTCATCAAGCTGAATCTCAGAAAAAACGAAACTTCCTTTTTTTTGATTTAACAATTTTTGAACTCCAATTTTAATTTGTCTTGGTATCCAAAAGATTTCCAATATCTTCTGACCAATTAATGTTTCTTGTTCTCCATCGAATTCCAGATAAGAAAACCAACGGTCATTCAAACACCTTACTTCTCCCTTACTATTGACTATACAAATACCAACAGGAAGACCTTTGATTATTGTTTGTTCCATAATTTTCTAAAATTAAATGTGACTATCCAGAATACGTTTGTCTTGTGTAAAATTAAACTTATTTTCTCATGAAAAAAACTGGAATTATGCTAAGTCTATTAATGTTTTTTAGTGCTTGTTTTGGTGGAAATAAAAATACCGATAAACAACAAATTTCATCAACACACAAAATGATCCATGAAGAAGATTTTGAAGAGGAAGATTTTGAGCTGAATGAAGAAGACAACTACGATGAAGATGATATTGATGAGGAAGAGGATGAAGATTGGGGTGAAATAAATATAGATGATTATGAGGAAACGGATGAAGAGGATGAGGAAACGGATGAAGAGGATGAGGAATACGATGAAGAGGAGGAAGAAGATGAGGAATATGATGAAGAGGATGATTGGGGAGATATAGATATGGATGACCTGGACGAAGAAGAATTATATTATCTGAAGAAATATGTTCTTAATACTCCAAAACAACAGAGAAAGTACAAACGATTTAAAACAAATGATTATGAAGACTCAGAAATTATCTAAAAAGTTTCAGAATCGCTATAGTGATTCTGAACTGAATGAATTCAACGATTTGCTTTGTTTGAAATTGTCAATTTGTGAATCTAAGATCATTGAGCTCGAAAACTCATTGAAAGAATATACCGAGGATGGTGGTGTTGGCTATGGTGGTGATCTCATGGATGTTTCGAGCAGACAAGATGAGAAAGAAGTGCTTATAAATCTTCTAAACCGACAAAAGATTTATAAATTTCAGTTACAAAATGCCTTATTCAGAATTCAAAATAAAACTTATGGCATTTGCGTAAACTCAGGAGAAAAAATTTCCAAAGACAGGCTACGTATAGTACCAACAACAACAAAACTTGTTCAAATAAAAAAGGAAAAATCTAAAAAATGAACATCTTTCATTTTATATTTTCAAGAGCAGTTTTGTTGATTTTATGTTTATTTGTTAATTACTACTTAATGAATGACATTGAGATAGAATACCTAAAAGGGCTATCTCAAACACTTACTAATTTGATGGTGATCCTTTTGCTGGTAAGTATCATTTTTCAAATAGTAATAAGTGGGTACAGGAGGAAAGTAAACCTCTTGTACCCTAAACAAGATAATATCGTTGCAGCTGTAAATAATATCTATAAAATAATTTTCATTATTGGTGTATTTGTAGCAGCTCTCTCACTTTTTAATATTAAACTAAGCACTGTTTTCACTTCAATAAGTATAGTCGCTGCTGCTATAGCAATCGTTACCAAAGAAGAACTGTCGGCGATACTGTGTGGTTTTATTATCACTTTTTCAAAGAATATAAGCATAGGGGATTTTGTTAAAATTGGGACTTACAAAGGTCAGATCAAACAAATAAGTCTTACTAAAACCCATTTACTTACCTTGGAAGACGAACTGATTTTTATTCCTAATTATGAAGTACAGCATTCTGAAATAACTAATTATTCTAAGTATTCAAAGAGTAAAATTCATTTCCCATTACAATTTTCAGCTATACTACAACAAAGTAGTTTAAGGCAATTAGAAAAAGAAATCTTCCATAAACTGGAAAAAGAACTTCCATTAAAGATTAATACCGTTCAATTTCAATATAAAGAAATGAACGATAACAAAGTAATGATTGACCTGATCTTTGAGATACATAAATTCAGATTAGATACTATTAAAAAAGCATATCAAATAGCGATAGGCGTAATTATCGATTTTATTAATATTAATCAACTGATAATTGGAAATAACAATTATGAAGAACACCTATTTTAACCTGATCGATCAAACCTATTATTTTCCACAAGACGGTTTTGATTTACAACACAAATTTTTAAAATTCAATGGAATATCTCTTAAGTTTCTAATAGAAAAGCATGGAACTCCACTCCGAATTATGTATTTACCCAAAATAGGGCAGCAAATTAAAAAAGCTAGGAACTTATTCAATCGAGCGATAAAAAAATTAAATTATAAAGGCAAATATCACTATTGTTATTGTACTAAATGCAATCATTTTGCACCAGTAGTAAAAACTGCTTTACAAGAAGGTGTAAACCTCGAAACTTCATCGGCTTACGATATTGATCTGATTTTTCAATTATTGAAAGAAAAGGAAATTAAAAAATCAATCATCATTATTCACAACGGTTACAAAAGCCAAGAATATCTTGAAAAAATTATTAAACTAAATGAAATGGGATTCAAAAATTCCATAAATATTTTAGATTCAAAAAGTGAACTGCAACGCCTTGAGCAACTGTTGCCGAAAAAGCTAAAAACGCCAATAAAAATTGGTATTAGAATGGCAATAGACGAAGAACCACAGTCGCAATATTATACCTCTCGTTTGGGGATTCGCCCTTCGGAAATTCCACAATTTTACACCAAAGAAATTAAGGGAAATGATAAACTCGATTTAGCAATGGTTCACTTTTTTGTCGATTCGGGCATAAAAGATACGCTTTACTATTGGGGCGAATTTCAAAAGGCTTTGAAACTATACGCTAACCTAAAACGAGAAGCTCCATCACTTCGAGCTATTAATCTGGGTGGTGGTTTTCCTATTAGAAACAACTTGGGTTTTGAATACGATTACGAATATATGATTAAAGAAATTGTAAGTAATATTCAGGCACTTTGCGAAGAAGAAAAAATTGAACACCCTGATATATTTACCGAATTTGGCAAATATACCGTAGGCGAAAGTGGAGCAATTATTTTCAAAGTTTTGGAACAGAAAAAACAAAACGATACCGAGCTTTGGTATTTGGTTGATAACAGTTTAATGAATACCATTCCTGATGCGTGGTCGATTTTAGAAAAATTTATTTTACTGCCCATCAATAAATGGGACAATGAATATACAAGAGCCAATATTGGCGGTATAAGTTGCGACCATTCCGATTATTATAATTCCGAAGAACTAAACCAGCAAGTAATGTTGCCAAGCTATGAAGATGCTGACCCAGAACCTTTGTACATCGGCTTTTTCCATACAGGAGCGTACCAAGATTCGATAAGTGGTTACGGGGGCATAAAACACTGCTTGATTCCTTCGCCAAAATATGTGTTAATTGATACCGATGAAAAAGGCGATTTTGTTGATTCGGTTTATCGAGATCAACAAAATCCTGAAGAAATGCTCAAAATTTTAGGATACAAAATTGAATAATTATGCTTCATCCTTCAACAACCTTAAAATTCATAAGCTCAGAAATGGGCTTCGGTGTATTTGCTACCGAATTTATACCAAAAGGCACAATTACCTGGGTACAGGATAATTTCGATCAGGTAATTCCTAAAGTCGAATATAAAAAAATGGAACAAGCCTACAAAAGCATTTTAGAATACTATGGTTTCAGAAATAATTCTGGTGATTATATTCTTTGTTGGGACAATGGAAAATATATAAATCACAGCTTCCATTCAAATTGCCTTTCAACGGCATACGATTTTGAAATCGCTGTCAGGGACATACAAATCGGTGAAGAACTGACCAATGATTATGGCTATCTGAATATTGAGCAATCTTTTGTACCCAGAGAAGAAAATAGTTCAAGAAAAGTCGTTTATCCAGATGATTTACTAAAATATTATCCACAATGGGATAGACAAATCAAGGATGCTTTTCGCTATTTACACCAACTGAATCAACCTTTAGCCAAGTTTTTCACCGATGAAGAATGGACTTATGTAATAGCAAAATCAAAAAAACATATTCCTATTGATTCTATTATCTGCAACTATTTTAAAGAAGAAGAAAATGATTAGAAAAATGACCTTAAAAAACTTTGCAGGTATTGATCGCAAATTTTCTGAAAAAGAATCAGCTTCTATCATATTACAATCTTATGCTTATGACGGAACAAGCACTTGGGGTAAAGGAGCTGATAAAGGTTTTGACGCATTTTTAGAAGCTGCTGAAAACATGGAGCTTTATGATATTGAAACAGCTTCAGAAGTCTATAAAAAAGGTATTTATGTTTCTAGAGAATTGTACGACTTCGATAGCCCCGAAGAAATGTTTGCGGTAACTTATAATAAAACGAAAAAACTACTTCAATTAAACAAGTTCCTTACTTTTTTTGGCGGCGAACATTCTATAAGCATTGGAATAATAAATGCCTTCAATGAATATTTTAAAGATCTGACAGTCTTACAATTAGATGCACATGCCGATTTAAGACCGTCTTATAATGGCAGTGCTTACAACCACGCTTGTGCTATGCATCAGGCAAGTAAAGCAACAAATCTTATTCAAGTAGGGATAAGAAGTATGGATGTTTCAGAGCAAAAATATATAAACGAATTTCAATGCTATTATGCTCATGAAATGCACAATACGAATGGCTGGATCAAGGAATCGATCAATCAAATGACTGACAATGTTTACATCACTTTAGATTTAGATGTTTTTGATCCTTCAATCATGCCTTCAACTGGAACTCCTGAACCTGATGGTTTAAATTTTCATACCGTTACAACCTATCTGAAAGAAGTATTTGCCAATAAAAATGTGGTTGGTTTCGATATAGTGGAATTGGCTCCAATAAAGGGAATTAATGCTCCTGATTTCTTAGTGGCAAAATTGTATTACAAAATGTTATCCTATAAATTCTTTAGTTAAAATGAACCATTCAATTTCCAACTTCATAGAAAATCACTATAAGCACTTTAACGCCGCCAGTTTAGTAGATTCTGCTAAAGCCTACAAGCAACAAATTTTGCAAGGAAATAAAATGATGATAACCCTGGCAGGTGCAATGAGTACGGCAGAAATTGGTAAGTCATTAGCTGAAATGATACGCCAAGATAAAGTGCATATTATAAGTTGTACTGGCGCCAATTTAGAAGAAGATGTATTTAATTTAGTAGCACATAATAGCTACAAACGCATTCCAAATTACAGAGATTTATCGGCAAAAGATGAAGCAATTTTGTTGGAGCAACATTACAATAGAGTTACCGATACTTGTATTCCAGAGGAAGAAGCAATGCGAAATATTGAAGAACATTTGTTTGATGTTTGGCAAAAAGCCGATGATGAGGGTAAAAGCCATTTTCCACACGAATATTTTTACAAAATTCTTTTGAGTGGCGAATTAAAAGAAAAGTACCAAATTGACCCTAAAGATTCTTGGTTGTTAGCTGCGGCAGAAAAAAACATTCCGATAGTTGTTCCTGGTTGGGAAGATTCAACTTGCGGTAATTTTTTTGCTTCTTATGTTTATACAGGAATGTTGCAATCCAATATAATAAAATCCGGTATTGAATATATGGTATATTTATCAGATTGGTATTTGAAAAACAGTAAAAATAACGGCATCGGCTTTTTTCAAATTGGTGGTGGCATTGCAGGCGATTTTCCAATTTGTGTAGTACCAATGTTACACCAAGATTTAGAATATGACAATGTACCTGTTTGGTCTTATTTTTCTCAAATAAGCGATTCAACAACCAGTTACGGTTCATATTCAGGAGCAGTTCCCAATGAAAAAATAACATGGGGCAAACTTTCTGTTGATACTCCTAAATTTATTATAGAGTCAGATGCAAGTATTGTCGCTCCACTAATTTTTGCTTACATACTTGGGTGGTAATTTTTAGATACTTTCATTTTTCAACAAATTTAAAATTCGTTGTAACTCTGGACGAATAGGCATTGGTTTTAACGCTGAAACATTTGCGCCTCCGGTATTTCCTGTAGGAATAACATCAATAAAAGATTTTATCCCGCCAAAAATCAAGCGAGGAATTTGCCCGATCACTTCTTTAGTATTTTTGATCTTAATACCAAAATGTAGCATTTTCCAATGTACAAAAGTGTGAGCAAAAGGGTATGCCTGTCCAATTATATGAGCATTTTCTAAATGCTGAAATGCAAGCACGTAATCATTTTTTGAAAATGCTGATTCAAAATTGACTATTTCTTCCTCAAAGTAAGGCTTTAACACTTTAGGTAACTTAGTATTGAATTTCATAGTATGAAGTTTTGAAACGTTAGTTAATTGAAATTTAATACAATTTGAAATATAATTTTTCGCGTAAACCATTTTCCAATTGTAAAATATTAAATTTAAAAGAATTCTAATGCGGTAAAATCTCTCTCAAAATACCATAAGCGAGTGTCCCTAAAACAGCGCTTCCTATTACAATTAAGATTGGCAAATAACCATTCCCTACTAAAGTAAACATTGGTCCCGGACAAGCACCGCTTAATGCCCAGCCCAAACCAAATACAATTCCTCCTAAGAAATAACGATAAGTAGCAGGATTTTTATCTTTCAGCTGAATTATTTCACCTTCAGTATTCTTTAATTCACGACGTTTGATAAACTGCATTATTAAAATGCCAAAAGCTAAGGCTGTTCCAATAATGCCATACATGTGAAAAGCATCGAAACGGAACATTTCCTGAATTCTGTACCAAGAAATAGCTTCTGATTTGGTCATCACTATTCCGAATAAAATGCCTATGAATAAAAATTTTATGAATTTCATTAAAATGTAAGTTTAAAATATGAGTGGAAAAATCAGATAAGTCATGGTTAAGCCTCCAATGAAGAAACCAATGACTGCAATTAAAGATGGTAGTTGAAAATTCGATAGTCCGCTAATGGCATGCCCAGAAGTGCAGCCCCCTGCCCAACGTGCACCAAATCCAACTAAAAAGCCTCCGACCACTAAAACTAAAAAGCCTTGAATCGTGGCAATACTTTCCCAACTAAATAACTGAGCAGGTACTAAAGCCCCGTCAAAAGCAATACCCAATCCCGCTAAGTCATTTACCGTATTCTGTGACAATTGTAAGGCTTCATTTGAATTCAAATAATTCTGTGCTATAAATCCACCCAAAATTGCTCCGAAAATAAAAACCAGATTCCAGATCTGTTTTTTCCAATCGAAATTGAAAAAACCAATTTTTTTACCCGCTCCTCCCATTGAACAAATCGTTCTTAAATTAGAAGAAACACCAAACTCACCTCCTGCCCACAGCAGCAGAAACATCACAAAAGCTATAACAGGTCCTGAAACGTACCATGCCCAGGGTTGACTTATATATTCTATCATAATTATTTTTTAAATGAATACTTTAATACTTATTCTTATATTCAAATGTTTTAACAAAGGTTGCTATAATGTTAGATTATTAAATTTTAAATTTTTGTTTGTTATTGTGCGGTAATAATGTATTGATATTCCAGTAGTTCCATTTCTTTTTTAAAGCTAGTAAAACCTGCTTTTTTCAGTTCTTCGACTACTTCATCAGCACTAACCTTATAGCGCATTGGTGGTCCGTGTTCTAATTCTTTTTTAAAGAAATCAATAACGATCAATGTTCCATTTGGTTTCAAGCCTTTTTTCACTTTGCTGAAATAATTAACTCTTTCATCTATGTGGTGATAAGTGTTTACAATAAGTGCTTTTTCAACTTCAGCGTTTTTCAAATTTGGTGAATCGTAAGGAACTTTTCGAAGTTCCACAGGATATTGAAACTGTAAAGTATCCATTTTTTCTTTCATGTAATTCAAAAAACGATCATCCACATCGGCAGCAATCACTTTAGCACCCTTTTCGGCTAATCGAAAAGTAAAATAACCTGTGCCTGCTCCAATGTCTATTATCGTTTGGTCGCTTACATCACCAATATATTCCATTACTTTTTTAGGCTTTTGGTATGCAGTTCTTTCTTTTCCTTCAAAGCGTTCTACCAAGCTATTAAAACCAAAACTATTCATAAAATCGTTGGCGGTTTCACAACTTTGTACAAGCATAACAAAAAGCAATAATAATGAAATCAGACAGCTATTTTTTACCATCGCGAAGGTTGTTAAAAGAAAAGACTGTTATTGAGATCACAGTCTTTTCTTGTTAGTAATTACCTAAACAAAATTATTTCAGATCGAATCGATCCAGATCCATAACTTTAGTCCATGCTTTAGCAAAATCTTTAACAAACTTTTCTGCTGCATCTGAACTACCATATACTTCTGCAATGGCTCTTAAAACAGAGTTTGAACCAAATACCAAATCATTTCTGCTAGCGGTATATTTCACCTTACCACTTGCTGAAGAAGTACCTTCAAAAACTTCTCTGTCGTCATCAATAGCTTTCCAGCTTATATCCATATCCAATAAGTTTACGAAGAAGTCATTACTTAATACACCAACATTATCGGTAAACACACCGTTTGAATTATTATTCGCATTAGCTCCTAACACACGCAAACCACCCACTAAAACAGTCATTTCCGGAGCGGTTAAAGTTAGTAACTGTGCTCTATCGATCAACAAGTGTTCTGAATCAACAGACAATTTGGTTTTCAGATAATTTCTGAAACCATCAGCAACCGGCTCTAATACAGAAAAAGACTCGATATCTGTTTGTTCCTGTGCTGCATCTACTCTTCCTGGAGTGAATGCTACTTTGGTTGGAAAACCTGCATCTGCTGCTGCCTTTTCTACTGCTGCTGTTCCTCCTAAAACAATTAAATCGGCAATAGAAACATTTTTTCCAGAATCGCTTTGAATTTGTTCATATACCTTAATAACTTTTTCTAATTGAGCAGGATCATTTATTTCCCAATCTTTTTGTGGAGCTAAACGAATTCGTGCGCCATTCGCACCTCCACGCATATCAGAACCTCTGAAAGTTGAAGCGGAAGCCCATGCAGTGCTCACCAATTCTGAAACTGTTAAACCTGAATTTAAAATAGTTTGTTTTAAAGCCTTAGCATCTTCATCACTGATAACATCTTTCGTTGGTGCCGGAAGTGGGTCTTGCCAGATCAGTTCTTCAGCAGGAACTTCAGGCCCTTGATAACGCACTTTAGGTCCCATGTCACGATGTGTTAACTTGAACCATGCACGCGCAAAGGCATCAGCAAACTCTTCAGGGTTTTCATAAAATCTTCTTGAGATTTTCTCGTAAGCCGGATCAAAACGTAGCGAAAGATCGGTCGTCAACATCATAGGTTTGTGCATAGTATCAGCATCATGTGCATCAGGTACATCTGCGCTTGCTTCTTTAGCTACCCACTGATTAGCTCCTGCCGGGCTTTTGGTTAATTCCCATTCGTATTCAAATAAATTCTTGAAATATAAATTCGACCATTCTGTTGGCTTTTGTGTCCAGATAACTTCTAAGCCACTTGTAATAGCATCACCTGCCATTCCTGAACCATGTTCGTTTTTCCACCCTAAGCCCTGAAATTCGATTGGCGCTCCTTCTGGTTCAGCACCAACCAAAGCGGCATCACCAGCTCCATGTGTTTTACCAAAGGTATGTCCACCTGCGATTAAGGCAACGGTTTCTTCGTCATTCATCGCCATACGCTTGAAAGTTTCGCGAATATCGTGGGCTGCCGCAATCGGATCAGGGTTTCCTTCTGGTCCTTCAGGATTTACATATATTAAACCCATTTGTACTGCCGCTAACGGATTTTCCAGATCACGTTCTCCGGTGTAACGTTTGTCTCCAGCTTCCCAAACGGTTTCTGATCCCCAGTAAACATCTTCTTCCGGTTCCCAAACGTCTTCACGTCCTCCACCGAAACCAAATGTATTGAATCCCATAGATTCCAAAGCAACATTTCCAGTCAGGATCATTAGATCTGCCCATGAAATTTTATTGCCATACTTTTGTTTAATAGGCCATAAAAGTCTGCGGGCTTTATCTAAATTCCCATTATCCGGCCAGCTATTTAGCGGAGCAAAACGTTGTTGTCCTGTTCCTCCGCCACCTCTACCATCGCCAGTACGGTAAGTTCCTGCAGCGTGCCATGCCATTCTAATAAAAAACGGGCCATAATGTCCAAAATCGGCAGGCCACCAATCCTTCGAATCGGTCATTAAAGCATGCAGGTCTTTTTTCAAACCTTCGTAATCCAATGATTTGAAAGCTTCAACGTAGTTAAAGTCTTCATCCATAGGATTTGTTTTTGAAGTGTGTTGCTTCAAAATATTCAGCTTTAACTGATTAGGCCACCAGTCGCGATTTGTAGTACCTCCACCCGCTGATTGCTTTTGGAGTTCGCCATTATGAAATGGACATTTTGAAAGGTCGCTGTTTTGATTTTCCATTTATTTGATTTAACAATTTAAAAGATTATACAATATTATATTTTTCCTGCTAATAAAAAGAAGACACATATGTAAAACAAAACAATTTTTCATTCTATAAAGTTGACGGACAAACAAAGGCTGTTTTGGGAATGTTCGTTTTTTCTATCGCTTTAAAACCTCCTTGAATATCGGTAAGGTTATGATACCCACGTGCTTTTAAAATAGATGCTGTTATAATTGAGCGGTAACCACCTGCACAGTGTACATAAAAGTGCTCTTCTTTAGGAATTGCTGCCAAATGGTTATTCAATTCACTAAGCGGTATATTTTGTGCCGTTTTTATACGCTGAGATAAAAACTCATTTTCCTTTCTAACATCAAGAACGAGTTTATTACTATCTTCTTTTAGAATTTTTTCAAGTTCGGTTGCATTGATTGAATCAACGGTATCAATTTCCATCTCTGCTTGCTTCCAAGCACTAAAGCCACCTTTCAAATAGCCTAAAACTTTATCGAAACCTACACGAGCTAATCGGGTTATTGCTTCTTCTTCTTTTCCTGCCGGTGCGATGAGTAATATTTTCTGATGAATATCAACGATCAACTCCCCTACCCAAGGTGCAAAGCTTCCATTTAAGCCAATAAAAATACTATTGGGAATATGTCCTGCTGCAAATTCTTGTTGTGAACGAACATCGAGCATTAAAATATCTTCTTCATTTACCAATAGTTCAAATTCCTTCGGAGAATATGCTCGTTTCCCTCTTTCTAAAACCGTATCAATGTGTTCGTAACCTTCTTTATTCAGCTTTACATTTAATGGGAAATAAGCAGGAGGTGGCAACAAGCCGTCGGTAACTTCTTTAATGAATTCTGCTTTGGTCATATCGGCACGTAAAGCATAATTCATTTTTTTCTGATTACCTAAGGTATCGACGGTTTCTTTCATCATATTTTTACCACAGGCGGAACCTGCTCCGTGGGCGGGATACACGATTACATCATCGGGTAAAGGCATGATCTTATTTCGTAGGCTATCGTATGAAAAGCCTGCCAGATCTTCCATTGTTAGCTCTTCTGATTTTTGTGCTAGATCGGGACGTCCTACATCTCCTAAGAAAAGCGTATCTCCGGTAAAAATGGCGTGTTCTTTTCCTTTGGAATCCAAAATCAGGTAAGTGGTACTTTCCATTGTATGCCCAGGTGTATGCAATACTTTAATTGTAATATCTCCCAATGAAAACACTTCCTCATCTTTGGCAATGTATGCTTCAAATTTTGGATTCGCATTGGGTCCGTAAATAATTGGTGCAGCTGTTTTTTCAGACAAGCTCAAATGACCGCTTACAAAGTCAGCGTGGAAGTGGGTTTCAAAGATATATTTGATCGTATCTCCTGCTTTACTCGCCTTGTCTATATAAGGTTGTACTTCACGTAATGGATCGATGATAGCTGCTTCTCCATTACTTGAAATATAGTAAGCTCCTTGTGCTAAACAACCGGTATAAATTTGTTCTATATACATTTTATCTTTTTTAATGTATTATAAATTCTTTAGTTATTATAAAAACTGCCATTATAATTATGAAAAAACCAAATCCTTTCTGTAATATTTTTCCATCGATAAAATTATTAATAAATACACCAATGTAAATACCAGAAAGTGCAATAATTGTAAATATTCCTAAAAATTCCCAATCAATATGCATACTTAGTGCATCGCCGAGTAAAAAACCAAGAATAGATTTAAATGCAATAATAATCAACGAGGTTCCTATGGCCTTTTTCATTTCTAAATTTGCAAACATCACTAGTGCAGGAATAATTAAAAAACCACCTCCTGCTCCGACGAATCCGGTAATACTACCGACAGTCAGTCCCTCAAGTAAAATTAAAGGATAATTATACACAACAACACCTCTTACTTCATGTTTACTTTTTGGATATAACATATTATATGCAGCTACAATCATTAATAAGGCAAATAAACCAAACATTGCCATTCTTCTTGTAAAATAGAAATACCCAATATTAAATAACACATCTGGTAGTACTGGAACCACATAATGTCTGACTAACCAAACGCCAATTACAGCAGGAATCCCAAAAATAGTAGCAGTCTTCCAATCAACATTACCATTCTTATGCTGCTGAATTCCTCCAATTAATGCAGAAAAGCCAACAATAAAAAGAGAATAAGCTGTTGCTGTTTTTTCATCTAATAAAAAGATATACGCCAATACAGGTACGGCAAGAATTGAACCGCCTCCTCCAATTAATCCAAGTGAAATACCGATAAGTCCTGCTGCGATGAATCCAAAAACTTCCATATTTTAATATTCATTCATTTGATAAAATATTCAAATAAATACACAAAAAAACTCAATTTTAAAGTTCACATTTTTTCAGACAATCAAAAATTTTCAGTATTTGCTTATTTTTGATACTGTAAAATACCTGCTTACCTTTTTTTACTGAACTAAGAATATCATTATCCTTCATTTTTGCCAAATGATGTGACATCATCGAAATCTCACAATCGATACCAATACGTTCACAAATGGTACTTACATCCAAGGGTTCTTCTGTTTCTAAAACTTCTAAAATTTCGAGCTTTACAGGGTGCGCAATGGTTTTAAGTGTTTTAGCTGCAAACTGTAATTTTTCGATCGACAATTGACGTTTAGTCTGTTTCATAGCGCAAATATATGAATATTTTAGCATTTGTTCAAGTGTTTTTTAAAAATTTAATTATTAAGATTGTTCTAACATGCTGTTGAGTTTCTTCAGAGACTTAAGCGAGGGAAAAGCTTGTTGGTTAGCGACCAACAAGGAGAGGGGAAATGGCATTTCTATTTTTTAAGGACTGTTACACAATAAAAACTTGCCTCTTTCGGATATACAAAGTATAATTGTGCTAATTAAAAGAATAACAATGACCATAACAATTAATAAATGGGGAAATAGTTTAGGGATCCGCATACCTAAAGACATAGCCCAAAAAGCCAATTTAAAAGCAGGAACGACTATGACCATTGGTTTAGACGATGAAGGTAAATTAATCTTAAAAGAAGCAAAAGAGTTGACCTTAGATGACTTGTGTTCAGGGGTAACACCAGAAAACAAACACGATCTCATATTTGATAATGAAGTAGGGAAAGAAAAATGGACATACTAACGACAGCCCCCAAACGTGGAGATATAGTTTGGCTGGATTTAGACCCCAAAAAAGGAAGAGAACAAAAAGGGCATCGACCTGTCTTAGTAATATCCCACCTACAACACAATGAAGTTTACCAACTAGCGATCATCATTCCTATCACTCGTCAAAAAAAAGGTTTCGGAATTGAAGTCCCTCTACCCAAGGATTGTTCTATTGAGGGCGTTTTATTGACCAATCAAATACAAAGCATAGATTGGAAAACAAGAAATGCGGTCTATGAAACCAATATAGATACCGACACTTTACAATCGGTTCTAAAACGAATTGATGTTTTGATAAAATGAAGCAGTAGTGGAATAAAAGGTAAAAATAGAAAACTATGTATTGAAATAGTCATGCCATGTTGCTCGAATCACTACGAAGATTCAAGCGAGGGGAAGGGAAAGCTTTTGGTCAGCAAACAAGATCGAAAAATAGTGATTTTAACGAGGGAAGAAGGCTATCAGTAAGGGTCATTCTGGTAAACACCAGAATGACATGGTTGTATAGTTCTTTCTTAACTTATGTAAGTTTCTCTTTAATAAAGCTCAATTGTGCATATATCTTCTATTCCCAAAAACTTTCATTGTTCGGTCATTTTCTGTTCTGGGAATGTCCACTCTAAGCTAGGCTTTTACAGAAGGAAAAAGACTAAATGTAAGGGTTGTAGATTCTGGTAAACACCAGAATGACGTGGTTGTATGGTTCTTCCTTAAACTCTGTAAGTTTCTCTATAACACAATTGATTAGTGATCAACATTGGGAGATTGAAACGTAAATTATATTATTCTTTCACAAACCTTAATTCTTCGCCATTCTCGAAAATAAGTGTGTAAATACCATTGGCAAGACCAGAAATATCAATAAATGTTTCGTTCTGTGTAATACCTTTTAAATAACTTTTACCTGATAAATCGAATATTTCATATTTTATTGGTTTTGTAAATGCAGAATGTACATATAGTTCATCACTAGCTGGATTTGGACTGATCGAAAATTGTTTTTCATTAATATCAGATATCGCAACATCTTCACAATCTGCTGTTCCTGTAACTTGTAACATTTGTGAATAAACTGCGGTATCTTGACAAACAACAGCAGTTAGCTGAACTTCATAAGTACCTGCTTCACAAAACTGGTGTAATGGGTTTACCTCATTAGATGTTTTACCATCACCAAAATCCCAGATAAAATGACCACCATCTGATTGGTTTTCATAAACATTTTCACTCTCATTACTGAATTGAATCTGTAAATTTTCTTCGTTTGGTAATTCAAAACTAAACTGTGCATTTGGTTCGGTTAGTAAACCTAAGCAGTTGGTTTTTAATAAGTAAGTGGAAACACCTGGTCCACTTTCATATCTGCCTGTGACTAATATACTACCGTCTTCTTCAATTTTCATGTCATATATATAGTCATCATCTGTACCTCCATAATATCTCTCCCAAAGTATATTTCCAAGACTATCTGATTTAACCAATCCTATATCTACATATTGCTCATAGGATGGATCAAATCTCCCCGTTCCGAATAATAAACTACCATCGTTAAATTCTCTAATTTCACTTATGATTGTATTTGGTAGAAAATCATCTAATGTGTATAAAATTTCTCCTTCTTTATCAAAAAACACTAAGTATGCATTAGGGAACTCAGCTTGATTGTTTACTTGAAAAGCACCAAGTAAATTGCCATTTTTTAATGTTGCTAAACGATCTCCCTTAAAATAATTATATCCATCTTTAGGAAGTAGGTGGGTATCTAATTCATTACCCTCTAAATCAAACTTCATTAAATAAGTATCACAATATTCATACACATCTAAATTAACATTTGGTATAGCATAAATATAATCTTCCGTTTTTGTAAATCCCCAACAATAAGCATCTTGCCCTAACCAATTATCATAGGTTTTGTAGTCAAGAGATTCTTTATTGACTAAATCTACATAATACAATACAGGTTTTACCTTAAATTCAGGGGCTAAACGCATCATCCCGGCCAATATTTGTTTATTACTGTTTAGCTCAAAAATATCCATTATACCCATAGGTTCATAAAAAGTGGTATCTATCAAATTCATTAAAGAATCATATTGAATAACCAGCGATTTCATGGGAGTTGGATAATTAGGTATTATATCACTAATCACATACAACCTATTATTTATTACAATTGATGCTTCGATAGAATCATCTCTATCTTCGTAATCAATTGATTCAAATTTGATAGAATCACCATATTCATTTAAACGGTATATAAAAGTATCCCAAGTACCATCACTAGGTTTCATTACTCCACCCATTAAAAAATAATCACTTCCAAATTTTTGAACAACATCAGCATTATTATTAAATGCAGGTGCATAAATTTTCAAAAAGTACTTTTCTTGGGCAGATAAGTTAACACTGAAAAGAAGCATCAATAGCAGTAGTAAGATTTTCATGCTGATAAGGTTTTAGGTTCGTGAGATGTAAAACTAATAATTCATCCGCATTTTATTATACAGCAACTCCAATAAATAAAAGAATTCATATACCCTTATTAGGGTTGACCTAGATAGACTTTTGGTCAGCAAACAAGATCGAGAAATAGTGATTTTAATGAGGGAAGAAGGCTAATAGTGAGGGTTGTAGATTCTGGTAAACACCAAAATGACATGGTTGTATAGTTCTTACTTAAACTCTGTAAGTTTCTCTTTATACAAATTTAAAAATAAAAAAACGTATAAATGATCGTGTCATATTGAGCGCAATGTAATGAAGCCGAAATATAGACACCTCGCTATTTTTTTGGATAATTCGTATTATTTGGCTTCATTTGACAGTGATTTATACGCTCATAAATGTACGTTGTATTAATAAAGCAACTGTACAAGTATCTTCTATTACCAAAAACTTTCATTGTTCGGTCATTTTCTGTCCTGCGGATGTCCACTCTAAGATAGGCTTTTACATAAGGAAAAAGACTAAATGTAAGGGTTATAGATTCTGGTAAATACCAGAATGACATGGTTGTATAGTTTTTACTTAAACTCTGTAAGTTTCTCTTTAATAAAACTCAATTGTGCATATATCTTCTATTCCCAAAACTTTCATTGTTCGGTCATTATCTGTCCTGCGAATCCTCCCTAAGCTAGACTTTTACACAAGGAAAAAGACTAAATGTAAGGGTTGTAGATTCTGGTAAACACCAGAATGACATGGTTGTATAGTTTTTCTTTAACCTCTGAATGTTTCTATATAACACAATTGATTAGTAATCAATATTGGGAAAGAAAAGCGAGGCGGACGATCTTTAGAATTTAACTAATAATATTTTTAGGATAAGGCGCAAATCAATCAATAAAAAAATCCACGTCTCCTCATTTGAGTTGACGTGGATTGATAAGCAAAATAGGTTTGTTAATCTACCAATAATTGTGTAACGGCTGCGGTATTAGTCGCCCATTGAATATCGTACACCTCATCTGCTTCTGCATCTTCGGTTAATTTCAAACCTTGTGCTTCTGCTTTTATGTTCAGCAAAGTACCTATATTCAAACGGCTATCTAATTTATTCAGTAAAGTCTCAACACCGTTCAGGTTCAAGCCTTGTACCACCTGACCATAGTAAGGCATTTCTAACCAAATAACTTCTCTGGCTTCAACATCCAACACACCGAAGACCAAACCCTTTGCTAAAGGCTGTGTAATTCTTACCTGATGTTGTACGCAACTCGGATCGTAAGCTACACCTGATTTTCGGGAAATACGCATCGAATGTTTACTATCCATCCAACCGACTACCATATTCGCTGTCAGGTTTCCGTTGCTGTAGGCATTACAAGTAAAGCTTACATACTTAGCACCTAATGTTTCCAATTTATCTACATCAATATTGATATACTCTGCTGTTCCTACTTTTGAAGGAATACTTCTTATATCACCGCTGTGTTGACATCCCGGAATCGTTAAGCTACTATATGAACAGAACTGTGCTTTATGCTCATAAGCTACATAACAACTCAAATCCATATCCAGGTGTTGAGCAGGCATTCCTTCTCCCCACTGCATGAACAAACGAACTTCGTTTCCTTCTAAAGGAAATCTTGTTCCCATTAATGCTGAAGGCATATCCTGAACATTTTCGCTTCGCTCTCCGATCGAAACCGGCATATTGAATAAAGCAGGATCGATATAGATCGTTTTGCTTTTATTTGGAACTCCTGCAAATCGCTTCTTCATCGCCAATAGCGTTAAATCTTCGATTTTGGCTTTCATTCCATCCAATTGTTTCTGATCGTACATTTCTAACAAAGGGTGTGTATCGATCGTTTTACGGATACCGCCCAGCGTTTTCACACTTCTTTTACCATTCGGTTTGAAGTAATTATCGGCATACATATTCAAGCTGAACACCAAACGAGCCGGAACCTGATCAACAACATCAGCAAAAGCATTGATCGTTATATCATCGCCGAACCACAACATATTCGAGAATAAAGAACGAGCAAACACACCTGGCTTTTCTTTCAAAATTCTCAACGATTTTTCGGCATTGAACTGCTGACGATTCTTGTTCAAAATCCCTTGCCATACTTTATACTTCTTGTTATAGAAAATATCCAGTATTGTTTTCAACTGCTCGAAACCAGCTTTTTTACTATATTCTGCCAATCGTAAAGCTCTGATAAAACGCACCCACATATTTCTTTTAGGGTGCATGATCTCACACACTTTCTTAGGCGACATCGACAAGCCATTCAACCATGAAGCTACCATTTTACATTCTTTACGGCTGTACTTCAACTTCAAAGCTTTTTTCTTATCTAAACTTGCTGTATTACAATTACTGAAAAAGTTGAACAAATGTGTATTATTCTCTTTCGTTTTATTGATAATGGTTTTAGGTTCTACAATTTGTAAGAAGCCTGTTTTCTTATACCACAAGTAACGTAAGATATCATTCGGTGTAGAGAAATAAGATGCTGCTTTTTCAGCGTCTCCTTTTTCAACCAAAGTATCGATCAATAACATTAAGGTTTCTTTCATTGCCACTGCTACGTTTGGTATATCGAAAGAAAGAATCAATGTTTTCAGGCTTTCTACCTGTGTTGCATCTAAAGCCGTTTTCGACTTCAATAGATCATTCAGATAGTTCGTCATATCGTCTTCTTTCCACAGATCAAGCACTTTCAATTTAGAACCTTGCTCGTTCAATTTCAGCTCTTCTTGTTGGAAAGGTGTTCCACAGAAAGGACAACCATTATATCTTTCTAAAGGGAAAGTTTTCTTCGGAATATAGTGTCCGCATTTCAACTTTGATCCCCAATTCAGCTTCAGCACATTAGCAAAAAATGCTATAATATGATCTGAACGTGATTCTCCGGTAGGAATATCCCAACCTTTCACCAATGGTGTCCAATTTTTATTCGTCCCCATTACTTCACGTAAAGCTTCCAGAATTTCATGTTTCAGCTTTGGTGCTGCTGCGTTTAGTGCATGCAATAAAGGTTCTGAAAAGGTAAAACCTAATTTACGTGCATTCGCCAGTAAAATAGTACTGGTTTCTGAGATTTCCTTTACACTCTGCGCACATGCTGCTGCAGGAATAAAGATGGCACTTTGTCGAAGACTTACTTTAATTAAGTTTTTCATGAATTAATAAGATTTAAAGGTTAAGGGTAATTGTTCCGGCAAAACTCCGAGGTATAAGCTCGGCGACTTTTAGTCCAAAAAGAAGTAGCCGGAAACTTGACCCAAAATGCGAGACAGGTTGGATTCGAACCAACAACCTCAGGAGCCCTAAAAGAAGTAAGTCGATATTGACCTTTTAATGGGTAATTTATCAACTATCCATAACCCTGTACTCTATCCAGTTGAGCTACTGTCTCAAAAAAGAAAAGCAGGTAATTGTACAAGTAAGTTTCTACCTGAAAGAAGTGACCGAATGGTCGGAAGTAACCTGTACTTGACCTGTACTTTTCTCGTTATCAAATTGTCGGGTGGGCTGGAATCGAACCAGCGCACAAAGTGTTGATATTGAAGTAGTAAGTTGATATTGACCTAGGTAATCTTCAAACATCATCAGGAATCGAACCTAAAGTCGAATGACTTTACCAATATGGAAGTATGTTTAAATTGACCTGTTGTTTAGCAACGATAAAATAATAACTTCAACTTTTTGTTTGTAATATTTTACAAATAATTTCGCCAAAAACACTCACCATAGAACTGCTATGTTTTCGTTTTTTTAGCTCATTCTTCAAAAAATATTTTTTCCAAAAATGATGAACTTAATATTCAACCGTTGCTTAATTCGATATTTTTCAAAACAAAAAGGTAATTTATCAACTTTCAGTCTTCTGCTCTACCACTGAGCTACCACCCGTAATTGCAGATTAAGCACTTTTATTAAAACCATTTTAGTATAATGGCTATACTTTCTAGTAATTAGACACACCGATATACATTTTCATTGTTTCTTTAGAAAAAGTTTGTTTCAAAAAAACTCCACTTTTCAGGTATCCGTTGGTCTGAAGACACAACGGAAGTAAATAAATGTATAGAGTAGCATGGTAATTAGAAATAAATACTGCTTAACTACAAGAATTTCAAAGAACTACATTCAGCGAAAAAAGATTCCCTGAATTTTATTTTTTGCGAGACAGGCTGGAATCGAACCAGCGACCTAGGCGTTAACGGTATCTGTAGTAAGTTTTTATTGACCAATTCTGATAATTTAAAAACTATAGAGGGCCTTGCTCTACCAACTGAGCTACTGTCTCAAAGTGCAGGTAATTGTGAAAGTTGGGTTCATTAAAAGTGAATTGGCTAAAAGCCGGAAGTAACTTACACTTGACCTGCAAATATTTTAAAGAACTAATTTGTGAGACAGGTCGGATTCGAACCGACGACCCGTAACTTAAAAGATTACTGCTCTAACCAGCTGAGCTACTGTCTCAAAAAGCAGGTAATTGTGAAAGTTAGGGTTCGTTGACAGCGAAGTGGCTAAAAGCCGGAAGTAACTTACACTTGACCTGCAATTATGTTATTTCTAAGAACAATTCCGATTTGAATTATGATAATCAATATCTTTATTTCCTATCGACAGGACAAATGTAAAAGGGGGTGTGCGCAGCCTATTTGCGTAGTAATAAAAAAGATGAAAAAAAATTATTTTTTCTTTAATTCATACTTATTTAATATCATTTATTTTTGTAAAATGGGAGCATTACCACTTATAAAAGACCGCAAAGATTTTTCATTAGAAGAATATTATCAGTTTCAGGATAAGATCAGTACTGAGGGCTTAGTTATAGCAGGTGAAGTTATTAACCGGGTTGAATTTTATAATGGTGAAATTTGGTTTATGGCTGGTGGAACGATCAATCATTCTCGGATATCTGGAAATTTGTACTATGCTATAAGAAGTTTACTAGATGGGGCAAAATGCGAGCCTTTTGGCAGTGACACCAATTTAGCACTTGATAAATTCAGAAATATTTTTCACCCTGACCTTTTTATTGTTTGTGATGGAATAAAAACTAGTGAGTTCGATAAAAATGGTATTACCAATGCTTCTGTTATTATAGAGGTTTTATCGAAAGGAACAGAAGCTTATGACAGAGGAGGCAAATTCAGAAAATATAAGCAGATTTCAACATTCAAAGAATATATTTTGATTAATCAAGATAAACCGCTTGTTGAATCATTTGTAAGGCATGATTCAAATTTATGGTCGATACACTATTTTGAAGGCTTAGAAAGTTCATTTAAAATAGAAACTTTGAATTTGTCTGTTTCATTAAAAGATGTTTATAGTGGAATTGAGTGGGAAACAAAAGTGCCCTAATCATAATTCAGACTAGGGCATAATTTGTTTTGGTTAAAGCATGAAGACGATAATCAAGGTACATTTAAAATTGATATGGTACCGTTAACTGCATCACAAGTTGGCTGACAAACGACTGCACAATCTGTACTTACAGCACCGCTGAGTGCTGCTCCTGTTGGTACACACCCTGCCATGGTAGCTGCCATTATATTCCCATCTGTTGAGAAATCGTAGGTTAATGTGGCATCAGTGTCATTTGTATCCGGACAAATATTAGAAACACCTGCTATTCCAGCCACACTACTACACATAGTTCCACCAACTTGTATTTCCGCTGAACCAGCCGCTCCATCACAAACTGGTTCAACAACAACAATATCATACTGAGGAATAGTTGTAAGCGTATGAGTTCCAACTAATGAATATACTCCATTACATAGCAAGTAAGCATAAGTAAGCTGATCCTCTACATCGCAGATTCCGCTATGAATACCATTAGCCGTTAAATCATCATGTACTGCAGCATCAGCAGGCACTGCTACTGATGAATAAACTAAAGTGGCACTACAAGAGGCAGAGGCTGCTGCAATCGTTGCATCTGCAGCAACAACATTTTGCCAATCGGTAATCTCTGTGGTTAAACCACCATCGCAAATAGTAGCCGAATTATCAACTTGTGCAGAAACTTCAGGAACAACATTATCAAAAACATAGGTAATACAAATTTCATAGTCAACATCAACTAAAGCTTGAGTTATTGCTTGCCCATTAACGAAGTTTTCACAATTTGTTGCAGCTGGTGAATTACCTTCGACCCATGAAAATGCAGGAATAATATCTACACCAATAGTACCGCCAGGTACTATAACATAATCGGGGCTTGCAGCATAATCTGGAATACCATTATCTCTGTCAGTTAAGGTTAAATCAGCACAAGCAGAATAATTACATGTACCTCCACCGGCACAAGCTCCTGTTCCAAATCCATCATCACCAGGGGTATTTACATCCAAGTAGTTGAAGTTACTGTTATCAGTTAATGTCAACGTACCTCCAGCATCGTAATATACATTTCCAAAAACAGAGAAAAAACCACAAGCGTCAGTATATCCATTCGGATCGGTTAGTGTAACCGTATTCGTGTTAATTTCTACTATCGCTGATGTTACCGTAGGAGCTGAACAAGATGCAGGCGAAGGAATAGTAAAATTGTGTAAATAACCTTCACTTGGAGAAGGCGCAGGTGAAGCACAACAGTATTGAAATTGATTTCTATCTGGCCCTATTAAATCTGCAACCGTTTTACATTCTGTTATAGTTGTTCCACAAACAGATTCCGCTTGAGGTACACACTGTGCTTGAAGTATTTCAGATAAATACAAGCACACAAGTGTGACCAAAATAAATTTAATTTTCATAAAAGTAGAATTATTGAATTACAAGAATAGAAGGCATATTAAGTAGTTTGAAAAAAGTTTCTTAATATAACTAGTGAAGATAAGGGCTTTTTTTAAAACAAAAAAGTCAGACTGAATTTTTCCAGCCTGACTTTTACAATAAAATATGAATGTTATTATTTACTTTTCTCCAAAGATACTTGCAGACATATACTCGCGATTCATTCTCGCAATATTAGTTATAGAAATACCTTTAGGACATTCGGCTTCGCAGGCACCAGTATTCGTACATGAACCAAAACCTTCTTCATCCATTTGATCTAACATTTTAAGCACTCTCGATTTGCGCTCAGCATCTCCTTGTGGTAATAAAGCAAGGTGCGATACTTTAGCTGAAACAAACAACGCAGCAGAAGCATTTTTACAAGCAGCAACACAGGCGCCACAACCAATACATGCAGCAGCATCGAAAGCTTCGTCGGCAGTTTTCTTTTCTACAGGTACGGCATTAGCATCTACCGCATTTCCTGTATTAACAGAAATATATCCACCTGCCTGAATAATTCTATCGAAAGCTGAACGATCAACAACAAGATCTTTCACAACAGGGAAAGCACTAGCTCTCCAAGGTTCAATGTCTATAGTATCACCATCCTGAAAAGAACGCATGTGCAACTGGCAAGTCGTAGTCAGATTCGATGGTCCGTGTGGTTGTCCATTTATATATAAACTACACATTCCGCAAATACCTTCACGACAATCGTGATCGAATTCTACAGGTTCTCCTCCATCCCGAATGATCTGTTCATTCAACATATCCATCATCTCAAGGAAAGACATATCTTCATCTACCCCATCTAATTTGTAGGCTTGCATCGATCCGGAAGCATTGGTGCTAGCTTGTCGCCATATATTTAATGTAAGTTTCATATTTTATATTATTTTATCAGCACTGATACATAATAATTAACTGATTAACTATTACCCACCAATAAAAAAGTATTATTATTTGTAAGAACGTGTTTTAAGTTCTACATTTTCGAAAACAAGTTCTTCCACATTTCTAATTGGTTCCTGGTTATCGCCAGTATATTCCCAAGCAGCTACATGTGTAAAATCTTCATCATTACGTTTTGCTTCTCCTTCCTCTGTTCTATATTCTTCACGGAAATGCCCCCCTGCAGATTCTTCACGAGCCAATGCATCGCGTGCCATTAATTCGCCTAATTCTAAGAAATCGGCAACACGACCTGCTTTTTCCAGTTCCTGGTTTTTTGAATCTTTTGTTCCCGGCACTCTTACATCTTCCCAGAACTCTTTACGCAATTTCTGAATTTCACTGATTGCCCATCGTAAGCCTTCACCATTACGCGACATACCTACTTTTTCCCACATGATCTTACCTAACTTCTTGTGGAAATCATCGACTGTACGAGAACCATTAATGTTTATCAGTTTATCCAAACTTGCTCTCACAGCATTCTCTGCTTCATCGAAAGCTGCATGATTGATATCTACTTTAGGATCAGAAATTTTCTTTGACAAATAGTTTCCAACAGTATAAGGAATAACAAAATATCCATCTGCTAAGCCCTGCATTAAGGCAGAAGCACCTAAACGATTTGCTCCATGATCGGAGAAATTCGCTTCTCCTAAGGCATATAAGCCCGGAACGGAAGTACTTAATTCATAATCTACCCATAAGCCACCCATCGTATAGTGAACCGCAGGGAAAATACGCATTGGTACTTCATAAGGATTTTCGTCGGTAATTCGCTGATACATTTCAAACAGGTTACCGTATTTTTCTTCAATACGGTTTTTCCCCTGTTCTTTAATTGCTCTTGAGAAATCAAGGTAAACAGCTACTCCTGTTTTTCCAACGCCCCTACCCTCATTCGTTACATATAATGCTGCACGCGATGCAACATCACGCGGAACCAAATTTCCAAACGACGGATATATTCTTTCTAAATAATAATCTCTGTCTTCTTCTGCAATTTCACTTGGGTGTTTACCACAATCTTCTTTACGCTTAGGCACCCAAACACGCCCATCGTTACGCAAACTTTCAGACATTAAAGTAAGCTTAGACTGATTATGTCCGGAAACCGGAATACAAGTCGGGTGAATTTGTGTAAAACAAGGATTCGCAAAATAAGCTCCTTTCTTATAAGCTTTCCAAGCAGCAGTTACATTAGAACCCATTGCGTTGGTAGAAAGGAAGAAAACATTACCATAACCACCAGTACAAAGTAAAACGGCATGCCCACCATGGCGTTCGATCTTACCATTTATCAGATTACGGGTAATAATGCCTTTTGCTTCGCCATTGATCTTAACAACATCAAGCATTTCATGACGATTATACATTTTTACTCTACCCGAAGCAATCTGGCGGCTTAAAGCACTATAAGCACCAATTAGTAATTGCTGTCCGGTTTGACCACGAGCATAAAATGTTCTGGAGACCAATACACCACCAAATGAACGGTTGGTCAATAAACCACCATAATCACGCGCGAAAGGAACACCTTGTGCAACGCACTGGTCAATAATACTTGCACTCACTTCAGCCAAACGATGTACGTTCGATTCTCTAGAGCGGTAATCTCCTCCTTTGATCGTATCGTAGAATAAACGATAGTTGGAATCTCCATCATTCTGATAATTTTTAGCGGCATTGATTCCTCCTTGTGCTGCAATTGAGTGTGCACGTCGTGGAGAATCCTGAAAACAGAATGCCTTTACATTATATCCTAACTCTGCAAGCGTTGCTGCTGCAGAAGCTCCGGCTAAACCGGTTCCAACAATAATCACATCTAATTTGCGCTTATTATTTGGTGAAACCAATGGCACCTCTGACTTGTATTGTGTCCACTTATCGGCAAGTGCACCAGCAGGAACTTTTGAATCGAATTTTGACATATTTTCTTTTTTTGTATTGACCTATTATTTTAACACGCTAATTTGGCTAATGTTTGAATTTATGTTCAGATATTGAATTATTGCTTCATTAAAGCAATTTCCGAATACTTAAATAATGCCATTAGCAATAAGGTAAGCAGCAATTGGCTGTAAAGCAAAACCAAAAGGAACACCAATTGCGATGATATAACCCAATATTTTAATAATAGGTGTGTATTTATTATGAACGAAACCTAATGATCGGAATGCACTTTGGAATCCATGCCAAAGGTGAAAACTGATCGCAGCAAGTGATATCAGGTAAAATAATACGTATAATGGGCTTTTAAATGCTGCCATTACAATGGTATGAAGATCTTTTACTTTATTTCCATCGTACTCAACATAAGGTACACTTCCAAATTTCATTTCAAACCAAAAGCTTTTCAGGTGAATTATAATAAAGAAGAAAATAATTACTCCCAATAATCCCATATTACGAGATGCCCAAGAAGAGCTTTTTCCTGCCTTAGAAGCAGCATATTTGGTTGGACGTGATTTTTGATTTTGTAGGCTTAATACGATTCCATCAATAATGTGGAAAGCAATTCCTAACATAGTAAAAATAGAGGCTACTTTAATTGGTGGAAATGTAGTCATAAAGTAAGCATATTCGTTAAATGCTCTTGCACCATTTGGATCCAGTAAAACTAAGTTTCCGGCCATGTGTACTACCAGAAATAAACACAGGAACAATCCTGTAAGACTCATGATTAACTTTTTTCCTACCGAAGAAAACAGAAAGTTAGTTATCCAATTCATAATATGCTTTTAAGAATTTTTCACAAATTTACTACTCGAATGATTAAGAAACTACGGCTTTGGCTTCCTTTTGCGAAAATTCTGCCATTTTTTGTTAGTTAATGAGTTTAACAGTTTAACAGTTTAAGAGTTCAAGAGTTAATAAGCTTGTTGTAAATCTATTACATTAATGTATTCAGGTTTTTCATTAATTGATTCATTCAAATTGTGAATTACATCGTTCCAGCGTTCAAGGTCGTTCATAGGGCTTGCTGCTCTGTGTGGAGACAGAATAATGTTGTTTAACTCATGGAAAGGATATTGGTATGGATATTTTCGCCCTTCTTCATCTGGTTCAGGTCGATAATTATACCATACATCTATTGCTGCTCCTGTAATTTTATTTTCCTTCAGTGCTGAATAAAGTGCTTTTTCTTCTATTAGATCTCCTCTTCCAACATTCAAAACAAGACTATTTTTCTTTAGTAAATGAATATTATGTTCTGCAATAAGGTGTTTACTTTCCGCAGTTGAAGGTACTGCCGCAATCAATATATCTATTTCTTTAAGAAAATGCTCGAGTTGTTGTTGTTCTATTGAATATAAAGAACAGTTTTCAGGCTTAATAAGCCATTTTTTGTTTTTACAAATTGAAAAACGGCATCCAAAGCCTTGTAGCATTTGATGAACATTTCGGTTTACAGCTCCATAACCTAACAATCCAATTCTTTTATTTCTTAACGGAATAGAAATTCCTTCTTTATCACCTGAACGCCATTGTCCATTTTTGAGTAAGTTATGGTGTAATATAACTTTATTACTGAGTGATAGCAGAAGTGCTACCGTATGCTGAGCTGTAAAGTAAGCGTTGCCATGGCTATTCATTAAACGAATATTTTTCTTCTGTAAGGTAGTTTTAAATGCTTCGACAATATGTTGAACCCCAGCTCCCGGGTTAATGATGGTCTCGAGTGTTTTGGCTTTTTCAAAAATTTTATCAGTAAACCGCCAACCAACTAAAACAGATACATTTTCTAACTGTGGAAGAATAGCTTCTTCTTTCGAACTTTCTGTGAAATAGTAATTGAGCCTTGAATCGAGTTTAGATATTATATAATCTTTGAGTGAAGGGTCTGCTTTAAAAGCAAAAAGTATTTTCTTATTCATTAATTCTTTTCGATCAATTCTTTCAGGCAAAAATTACAATCATCAATAATATTAACAGTGTCTCCAAGCTGATAAATTTCCCAGGGGGATTTTTGGGTTGCCACTACTACATTCTTACTTTCAGTAAAAATCCAAATTACTCTTTCTACACCAAAATTTAACAAGTCGGTAGTTTTTTCCTGATAATACGACATTACATCGTTTTCATAATTGCTTAGATCGGCATCAATATCTACTTCAATTACAACCTTAGGTGGAATTTTTGAATAGTGTTTATCAATTAAAACTTCATTTTTTTCATAGATGGCTAAATCTAAACATCTAGAATTATTCTTAGACAAAAGAATACCTAGTTCTGATGTGAACAGATCAAATTTTTCTGCTATTCCTTTTTTACCTAGCAATAATATCAATAAAGTAATTAATCTGGATTGCAAACTACTGCTTCCCATTTCCTGTGGTTGTTTGGTGAGTAAAATAAATTCCTGATAACCTTTATAAAAAACAGGTTTTCCACGTACAACTTCATATACGTAAGGCAGTAAATAATCAGGAAGTGGTTCGAGCAAACCCATTTGCTGCCATTTAGCTTCTGTTTTGGTAGTTGTCATAATTCAAATATAATTGAAAAAAATACAATGTAATTTTGAAATACTTAACTTTAAAACTATTTTCTATTGTAATATGCCCTTCGACAGCGGTGTCTGCCACTACGCTCAGGGCTTTTTCAATTTACCATAGACAAACCCTAAGCAATATAAAGTCTACTATATGAACAATTTTTAAGAATACGTTTATTGGTAAATTATGTATAACATAAGAAAAATGAAATTCATTCACTTTATAGATGCTGCTTCCAAGGAAATAGTTTTGAGAGAAGGACTTTCTCTTAAGCCAAATCATAGAAAAATTAACAAAGAAAGCTCAGGTATTTTCTGTTATCCATTAGTAAAAATACCTTTTAAAATTCCAGGTACTGAAAAAGAATATGATGACATTAATGACTTTCTAACTTTTAAAAAAGAAGAAGAATTATTAAACACATCTTTATCTATTGAAGAATCCTGGGAAGTGATTGGTGCTTCAAGAGTTACACGTAGAGATCCAAAGGTTAAAAAAGTAGCAGCAGCAATTTTTGAACTTAATAAAGATCATTGGCCAATTACTGTTTTTATCAATATTAGACATACTATTGGAAATAAATTCGCTCAAATATTGGAAAGCAATCAAAATACAGGAATTGTTTTTAAAGGATATGAAAATAACCTTATGCAATTAGTTAATAACATTCAACATGAAAGATATGTAATCGCTAGTGCTCCTTTTTCAGTTGATACAGAAAGTGATCTTTTAAATTTTATAGATAAACTTATCTTAGTTGGCGGTGGGCTTTGGAAAGAAGATTCTTTTGAATGTATGCTAACCGAATGTGTTCGTAGAGAGAATATTGAAAGAATAACAGAATTAGAAAATAAGTACTATGATTCTTTTATAGAATAAAAACACATAACAAAATGAAAAAGGTACTTCAACTGATAAGAGAAATCATTCCGGTAATATTAGGCATTTTAATCGCATTATTAATTAATAACTGGAATGATAATAGAAAAGAGAGAAGATATTTAGATCAAATATATTCTTCGATAAAAAACGAATTAGAGGAAAGTGTTGCAGATATTAAAAGGAATATTCCCAAACAATTAGCAGCAGTTGATACTATAAATAATTATTTGAATAATAACGCATATTCTATATATGATATAATGATCAAAGCGGATGGTATTCATTCTCCTTCAATAAAAACCAATTCATGGAATGCTTTAGCTAATTCTAAAATTGAATTAATAGAATATGAAAAACTTTCTGCATTGGCCGATATTGAAGATTGGAAGAAAAATTTAAGTAAGAGAACTGAAAGGCAAATGGATTTTCTATTTCAAAACATGGAGGAAACCGACAAAGGAAAAAAGGAAATTTACAGAATGATCGTTTTAGATATAGTTGGGTCTGAAAAAAGATTACAATCAACAATAGAAGAAATATTAAAAGAAGAACCTTATGTTAGTTATAGATAGTTAGGGTTCGGTTGGCTCACCTGAGTTCGGCAAGCTCACCCTGACAATGAAGAAATAATTAATAATCAAAGTCATACTAATACAATTTGAAAAATATATAACCGTATATATTACAAAAAAACCTCCACTTTTCAGGTATCCGTTGGTCTGGAGACACAACGGAGGTCAGAGTTCGGCAAGCTCACTCTGACAGCATAGAAAAATGATAACACATCGAAAGAATAGAAATACATATTGTTCCAAAACTAAAAAAGCCTATTCGTTTACAGGAATACGGAGTTGGCATTTTCCTGAATGCTCCAACAAAATCTGCTTTAAAAAAGGTTATAAAGAAACAATGTATTAAAGTGAATGGGAAAGTAGCTACTACTGCCACTTATATAAATGGAGAAGAAAGGATCGAATTTTCTGTTCCGCCAATAAAAACACAAAAGAAACAACTAGTATTTCCACTTGAAGTAATTTATGAAGATGAATATTTAGCGGCAATACATAAGCCAGCTGGAATTTTAGTAAGTGGAAATAGTTTTAAAACAATTGCTAGAGCGCTTAGTCAAAATATCAAAATAAGTACACTAAATGATGCTACAAATCCACAACCAGTACATCGGCTTGATTATGCCACAACCGGAATTTTATTAGTTGGAAAAACAAGCTCAGCTATTCGTGAATTAAGTAAACTATTCGCTGAAAAAAAGATTGCTAAAAGTTATCTTGCCATTACTATTGGCAATATGGACAAATCGGGAAATATTACTTCAAACATTGATAACAAACCTGCTGAATCTGAATACAATTTACTCGACACTGTTGTTTCAAAAAGGTTTGGGCAACTTAATTTGGTAGAACTCAACCCAAAAACCGGTAAAACCCATCAATTACGCAGGCATTTGCTCAGCATTGGTAATCCGATATTGGGTGATAAACAATATGCCTTTGATGATTTAATTTTAAAAGGAAAAGGCATGTATTTACACGCCTTTTCGCTTATTTTTTCGCATCCATTCACTGGAGAAAAATTATATCTGAAAGATAGATTCACCAAACGATTTGAAAAGATCTTTGATAAATCTTTCTTTGTATAAATATCCCAAGAGTTGTTGGTCAGCAACCAATACAGGAATTATTTTTAGTCAGGCTACCGGCATAAAAAAGAGTCGTTGGTCAGCGACCAACGAAGGACTCGTCAGCGACCAATGAAGGATTGATCAGCAACCAATGAGGGACTTGTCAGTAATTAACGAAGGGATTAATCGTTCTTAGGCGAATCATATCCTTTAAGCTTCTCTTACCGTTCTTTGCTCGATACGTTTTTCGTAGGCTTCTCCTTTGAAAATACGTTGAATAAAAATTCCCGGAACATGTATTTCATTTGCATTCAACTCACCTGCTTCTACTAATTCTTCAACTTCAACAATGGTTACTTTTCCTGCCATTGCCATCATCGAATTAAAATTACGAGCTGTTGCTTTAAAGATCAGATTTCCATGCGTATCTCCCTTCCAGGCTTTAATAATAGAAAAGTCTGCACGTAATGAATGTTCTAGTATATGTGGCTTTCCATCAAAATCTCTTACTTCCTTACCTTCCGCAACTTCGGTACCAAAACCCGTTGGTGTAAAGAAAGCCGGAATACCAGCACCACCCGCACGGATCTTTTCAGCAAGTGTTCCCTGTGGTGTTAATTCGACTTCTAACTCTCCTGCCAATAACTGGCGCTCAAACTCATCGTTTTCACCAACATAAGAAGAGATCATTTTCTTGATCTGGCGTGTTTGTAATAATAAGCCCAAACCAAAGTCATCCACTCCGGCATTATTAGAAATACAAGTAAGTCCGCTTACTCCTTTTTCTCTTAATGCCAGAATACTATTTTCAGGAATACCACATAAACCAAAACCACCAAGCATAATTGTGGCATTATCTGGAATATCATTTATTGCAACTTTTGCATTATCAACTACCTTATTCATCACTTATATTTAGGTTCTTTTGAAAGCTCAAAGATATTTAAAACTTTTTTAAGATTTTTTGAAATAATACAACACTTAAATTACATTATTTTGTAATATGATTAATAAGACTTTAATACTTATATGTGTGTTCTTTCTTTACAATTCAGTAAATGGGCAAACAATTTCGGGCTTTATCAAAGATCAGAACAATGAAATACTCAGTTATGTAAACGTAGGTATTTTAGGCAAAAGTGCGGGAACTGTCAGCGACGGCTCCGGAGCATTCTCATTTGAGTATGATGCGAAAGAAAATACAAAAGATACACTTCGCTTTTCTATGATCGGTTACGAAACCAAAGATTTACTATTAGCCGATTTCGCTTCTGGAACTACCGTTAACTTGAATGAAACGGTATATGATTTGCCTGATGCTGAAGTATCTGCAAAGGCATTTAAAAAAGAAAAACTATTAGGGAATCCACCTAAACCCAAAGGAGCTTTTTATACTTATCAGGACGATAGTTATGGCGGTGAAATTGGTCAGTATGTAAAAAATAGGAAAGGAGAAGTTTGGCTAAAAGAAGCACAATTTTATGTTCATGAAAGTTCGTTTGATTCGGTTGTTTTTCGTTTAAAAATTTACGATCTTACAAAAAACAAAATGCCTGAAAATCAATTATTACCGGAAAATGTAATTCAAACATTTAAAGCCGACAACGGTATTGTAAAATTTGATATTTCTGATTTGAACATATTGATAGACACTGATTTCATGTTGGCTTTAGAATGTATAAATACTTATGGAGAAGTAACAGAAATAAGTAAGTCGCTTACCTTCGGTGGTGGAATTTGGAGTGGTCCATCTTATTATAAGGAAACAAGTCAGAGTGATTGGTTAAATTTGAAAGCTGAAGTACCTTTTTTCGTCAATCCCGGACTGGGAATTGGTGTAATCGTTAAGTATTGAATTTGATTTTAATTTATTCTATAAAAATAACCAACAGACTCGAATACATCTTCGATCTTATATTCAAAGAAATATTAGGTATTAACCTGCGGTTTACCACTGATGAAGAAGTTTTCAGGGATTTTAACGGAGCAAAGTTGAATTATGGCAAACAGAAACAGGAAAATGAGCTTTTCTGTTATGCTGAAAATATTCTGTTTGAAAAGAACCAGAAAGCATTCGATATTGAAGTTGGAGAATTTAGGAATATCAAATGCATCTTTTATCACAATCATAAAGATTCAGTACTTCCCTTTGATCCCTTTGCAGCTGCTTTCTATCTGGTAACGCGTTACGAGGAATACCTCGAATTCAATGCTGACAGATATGGTCGTTTTAATTCGGATCAAAGTATTTCATTTAAGTATGGTTTTTTAAAGAAACCAGTAGTTAATATATGGGCATACTGGTTAGCAGCTATCCTTCGTGACAGATACCCTAACCTGGTTACAGAAGAAAGAAAATTCAAGTTTATTCCAACTTACGATATTGACATAGCTTATTCCTATAAATACAAAGGTTTTATCAGAAATTTAGGAGCTTTTTTAAATGAATTAAGAAACTTTAATTTCAAAGGAATTTCCAAAAGAGCTAAAGTGTTGTTTGGCAGTAAAAAAGACCCTTACGATACTTATGGGTTTCAAATCGAATTACAGAAAAAGTACAACTTAAGCCCTATTTACTTTTTTCTTCTTGGGCAATTCAGTACGTTAGACAGGAATATATCTTCTGACACACCTGCTTACCAACATCTGATGCAATCTATTGCAGATTATGCCAAAGTTGGCATACACCCGTCATTCAAATCATATCAAAACCCTGATCTGGTAATCAAGGAGATAAAATTACTTTCAAGATTAATTAAGCGTGATATTACCCATAGCCGTCAGCACTATATATTACTGCATTTTCCTCAAATTTATCAGCAACTTTTAAAAAATGAAATAAGGCGTGAATTCAGTATGGGTTATCCCGACAGAATCGGGTTCAGGGCGGGAATCGCTTCTTCCTATTTGTTTTATGACCTTAGTATTGAAACCAAAACTCCAATGCGTATTTTTCCATTTTGTATAATGGATGTTACCCTGAAAGATTATTTGCAATTAGATACAAAAAAAGCTTTGAAGGAATGTTTAGATATGCTGGAAGAAGTAAAAAAGGTGAATGGCTTATTCATAACTATATTTCACAATCATACTTTAAGTGAAACCGATGGTTGGGAAGGCTGGTCGCTTCTTTACGAACAATTGGTTCAGAAAGCTACTAGGAGATGAATCATGAATCATGATTGATGATTGATGGATGATGGATGATGGATTTAGTATAAATAAAAACCGCTGTTAAAGTATTAAAACCCTAACAGCGGTAAACATATTAAATTGTTTTTACTTCCTTACACCATCAATATATTCAACAATGAATGCATCACTATATTCACGTGCTTTAATACGTTGAAGAATATCTTCAGCAGTAAACTTATCACTAATAGGTCCTAAAACGACCTTACTTACACCACTTGAGCTAGTTTCTGTTGAAATACTATAACCCAAATCTCCAAGTGCCATTTCAAATTTAGATAGATTGGGATCTTTTCTGAATGCACCTAATTGTATTTTGAATTCATTCCCGGAACCAAAAGTACCAAAGCTACTTCCTGAACTCGCTGCACTTCCACTATAATCAGCATTTGCATCAAAAGTACTAAAAGTCGTTCCTGAAGTAGAGCTTCCAGTAGAAGAACTACTGAAATCACTATCGAAGAAAGTTCCGTCTGAATTGTAGCTGTTCGAGCTAGAAGAACCAGATGAACTATCTTTAGTATAAGTATCACTTATAACTGGCGTATAAGTAGAACCTGACGAATAGGTTGTTGTATTTTCTTCTATATAATAGCTATCATCACCAAAATAACGAGGTAAACTGTAAATCGCATTATTATTGTATCCGACAACTTTAAACTCTGTTCTTCTGTTTTCCTGATGTTTCGACTTTGAGCAAGGTACACCATTGGCACACCCATTTATTAATTGCGACTCTCCATAACCAACTCCTGAAATTCTATCTGAAGCAATACCCTTGCTAACAATATAATCAACTGCCGATTGAGCACGACGTTGTGATAATTTCATATTATAAGAATCGGAAGCTCTTGAATCTGTATGAGAACCCAATTCTAATATAATTCCCGGATTTTCAAACATCATTTTAACAACTTTATCCAACTCCACAGCAGCATCCGATCTGATGTCGTCTTTATCAAGGTCATAATAAATATGATTCAAGTTCAGAACTTCGCTAGGTACTAAAGATGGATTTAAAGGATCAACATCGATCTTCGTAAGGAACAAGTCTAATGGAATATCCTTTGTTAAAGGAGAAGAACAATCTCTGCCTTTTGTTGAGAAATTTTCTGTTTCTGTAAAATATTGCTCCTTAGAAGCCATTACCAGAAAATCCATTTCTCTGTCAACATCAATAAAATAATTTCCATTGCTATCGGTAATAACCGTTTTGGTGAATTTGGTAACACTGTTTGTAACACGAACAGTTGCTCCCGAAACCGGTTGACGGCTGTCTCTGTTGAAAACAGTCCCTTTAAGCTGACATTTCTTACTTAAATCGGTATCGCTCAAACCACTACTACCATTTCCTGATCCATCGCCTGATCCATCCGTTGCATTACTACCATCGCCAGAACCGTCACCATTTTCACCATCCGGATCACCAATACCCGATACAAGGTCTTCAGGACATAGTGGCACTTTAACCTCTAATTCTCCTTCACTCAATTCTTCAGAAAGTAATTCAAGCTCAAAGCCTTCATAATTCGGGCGGCTTGCTTCTATTCTATAATCTACATCGGTTAAAATAGGCATAGAGAACTTACCATCATCATAAGTAACACTTTCTTGTTTTAACTCTCCATCTTCATATAATTTTACCGTTACTCCTTCTAGTAATGCTTCGGTATTACAATCAACTACAAAGCCTTCTAAAGTATATTTTGACCGGGTGAAGCTATAAATGTCATCATCTCCTTCGCCACCATATCTGTTTGACGCTAAATAACCTTCAGATTTATCTTCATTGATAATAAAACCAAAATCATCGAAGTAAGAATTGATCGGCACACGCAAATTTTCAGCAGCAGTCCAATCATTTCCAACTTTTCTAGACTCAAAAATATCCAAACCACCTAAGCCCGGTTGTGCATCGGAAGAGAAATACAATGTTCCATCTTCATGAATGAAAGGGAACATTTCACGTCCTTCAGTATTGATAACCGGTCCTAAATTTTCAGGCTCACTCCAGCCTTCTCCCTGACGGTAGCTCACATAAATATCCTCGTTTCCATATCCGCCCGGCATATCTGAAACAAAATAAAGTTCATCACCATCGAAAGATAAAGTTGGATGACCAACAGAATATTCATCACTATTAAAAGGAAGCTCTTCTATATCTCCCCATTTATCACCATTTCTTTTTGCTGTATAAATTTTTAAACGAATCGTATTGTCCTTATCTTTTCCCTTTTTACCTCTTATATAATTATTTCTGGTGAAGAACATTATTTCCTCATCCTTAGAAAAAGTAACAGTACCTTCATGTAACCATGTATTGGCTTTTCCTTTAAATAACTTCGGTCGTTTTAACTCCCAGGGTTTACCATCTTTTTTCTCTTTATCAGCTGTATAAAGATCCAGGTATGGAGCATTAGTCCAGTTATAAACACGCTCTTCAAACTTTTCACCTCTGGCTGAAGCAAATAAAATCCCATCTTCATAAAAAGCCGGACCAAAATCAGATGCCTTAGAGTTCACGTCTGTGATTTTTAACACATAAACTCCAGGATCTCTTTTGAAATAAGTTTCTCTGTCACAGGCTTCTACCTGACGCATTCCACGTGTATCGGCAGGAACTCTGTTCGCGTATTCAAGAAACACATCCCGCGCTTCATCGCACTTATCGTTAATTTTCAATGCCATACCATAACGCAAATAATGAATATCTTCTGCTTCCGGTAATTCGATAACCTTAGCGTACCACGCTTCGGCTTCGGGTGGCATATTCATTAAACGATAACATTCAGCCAATTTGATTATGGCTTCAGGGGTGTTCTTTTTATCAGCAATTTCCTTATACAACTCGGCAGCTTCCGGATAGGAAAAAGCTTCATAAAGTTTATTCGCTTTTTTCAACTTACCTTTCTGAGCATGCAAATTGTTTGGTACAACTGCTATCATCAAAGCAACAATTAATAAGTAGTACCACTTTTTCATCGGTAATTTTTTATTTTCAAAAATCTATATTCTATCTCAATAATATTCCTTGTATCTGATTTAAAAATTCCTTTTAAAACAAAGTTATTCGGGAACATCAACAAGGCTTGTCCAAAAACGATACCAATTTGTATGCCTATTTAAAAAGCAAGTGTAACTTAGCATACGATAAATAGCCCCAATACCCGAAATACAGCACTTTAAAATACAAAAGAATGGGATTGAAAAAAAATTTACTTTTATACTTTTTCCTGATTTTAACCATTTATTCCTGTAAGTTACTTTCTGAAAAAAAATCAGTTGAGAAAACTGAATCCGATACTGTTGAAATGGGTGTTTATGCTGATAATACTATGGTTGTTACAGCACATCCTGAAGCCAGTAAAATTGGGATCGACTTGTTAAAGTCGGGAGGAAATGCCATCGATGCAATGGTTGGTGTTCATTTTGCGCTTACAGTATGCTACCCTAGAGCAGGAAATATTGGTGGTGGTGGTTTTATGGTATATAGGAACAATGAAGGAGAAAGCCATACACTTGATTTTCGGGAAACGGCCCCAGAACAAGCCAGCAGAGATATGTATCTTGATGAAAACAAACAGGTGATTAGCCGACTTAGTCTGGATGGTCATTTGGCAGTCGGGATTCCGGGAAGCGTAGATGGAATGTGGGAAGCACATCAGAAATTTGGCAAATTAAGTTGGGAGCGAGTTGTTCAGCCAGCTATAGAACTTGCAGAAAAAGGATATAGGCTTACGATTGGTGAAAAAGAAAAAATGGAAAAATATGCTGAAGATATTATTCAATTCAATACAAAAGAAAACCTCTTTACTCAACTACAAGCACCAAATGCAGGTTCAACTTTCATTCAGCAAGATTTGGCTAATACACTAAAAATAATTCAGCAAAAAGGAAGAGATGGTTTTTACACGGGCAGAATAGCCCAATTATTTATTGAAGAAATGGAAAGAGGAAATGGTATTATTACATTAGAAGATCTGAAAAATTACGAATCAAAATGGCGTGAACCGCTTCAGGGTATTTATAAAGAAAAGTACAATATCATTTCTATGCCTCCTCCTTCCAGTGGTGGAATATGTTTATTACAAATGCTAGAAATGTTAGAAGATTTTCCACTAGAAAATTGGGGATTTCATTCTAAAGAAAGTGTTCATATTATTAATGAAGTAGAACGATTGGCTTATGCCGACAGAGCAGAACATTTAGGTGATCCTGATTTTTACAATGTTCCAATAGAAGCACTTTTAAACGCTAGTTACTTAGAAAACAGACTTACTTTAATAAATGAGCAGGAACGTACCCCTTCTTCAGTAATTAAAGCGGGGGTTGTATCTAAAACTTCATCGGGTAGTAAAAACAGAAAAGAAGAAAGCGAGGAAACTACCCATTATTCGATAGTTGACAGCGAAGGAAATGCTGTTTCTGTAACAACTACTTTGAACAGTAATTATGGTTCGAAGGTAGTAGTAGGTAATGCTGGCTTTTTTCTGAATAATGAAATGGATGATTTTAGTGCAAAGCCGGGCGTTCCAAACCAGTTTGGTCTAATAGGAAAAGAAGCAAATGCCATTCAGGCGGGCAAACGTATGCTTAGCTCTATGACTCCTACGATCGTTGAAAAAAATAACGAATTATATATGGTATTAGGCACTCCTGGCGGTTCAACGATTATTACGTCTGTTTTACAGAATATTATTAATGTAGTTGAATATGACATGAAAATGCAGGAATCGGTAAACAGCTGTCGTTTTCATCACCAATGGAAACCAGACACTTTATTTATGGAACCTTCGTGTTTTGATACTGATATTGTAAATGAACTTAAAAAATCAGGTCATACACTTATTGAAAAAGAAAAAATTGGCAGGGTTGATGCTATTTTAATTCATGAAAACGGACGCTTGGAAGGCGCAGCTGATCCAAGAGGAGAAGATAAAGCGATGGGGTACTAAAATTTATGTTACTACTCAGCATTTAAAATCTCAAAAAAAATTATTAATTTAGCATTTTAAAAATATATTCAATGCGTAAAATATTTTCTATTCTCGCTGCCTTTGTAGTGTTAACCTGGGTTTCTTGTAATAACGATACTAGTGAAACAAATGGTAATACCCGTTATATCGATGAAATTTTCACATTTGAAAAAACAAGTAATATAGAGTTTGCAGAAGCAGAGTCTTTGATATGGGTTCAGCCTTACTCTATTACTTCACAAAATATTACTTATTCCAAGGATTTAGATTTTGATCTTTATCAGCCGGAAGGTGATACCGCAACCGATCGCCCATTAATTATTATGGCATTCGGTGGTGCTTTTGTTGTTGGAACGAAAATACAACCAGAGTTGGTAAGTTTTTGTGAAAGTATGGCAAAAAGAGGATACGTTGTAGCTTCGATCGATTATCGTTTAGGGTTCAATGTTTTTGATGATGATACAGCCGTTCGTGCTGTTTATCGTGGTGCACAGGATGTTATTTCAGCTATTTTATATTTCAAAGGAAATGCGGCTCAATATGGTATCGATCCTGACAAGATCTTTGTAGGCGGAAACAGTGCAGGTTCTATTTCTGCAATTCATGCTGCTTATGGAGAAGCTTCGGAAAGATCAGGAAATGATCTGTTCAGTTCTACCTACGATGTGAACGGATGGCCTGATTTGGGAGAACCAACAGAAGGAAACACAGCGAGTGGTTTAAATTATTTAGCTTCAGGTGATTATAATGTTGCCGGCATTGTTAATTTATGGGGTGCTATTGGTGATTTGGATTTGATCAACGATGCACAACACGAACCAATGATATCATTTTATGGCGACGCTGATGGCATTGTTAGTCCTTATTCAGGTGCTCCTTTTGAAGAAACATTATCAAATTTACCAGGGGTTAGTGGTATCGTAACTTTCCCTGTACTTCATGGTTCTGTTCCTATGCACGATCAATTGAACAGCTTAGGAATTTATAATGAAATACATAATTTCGCCGGAGAAGGTCATGAGCCTTGGCGTGATGAAAACCAAGCGATTGAAATCAACGATAAAACAGCTGAATTCTTACATAGTTTACTATAATTGATAGTTGATAATTCGTGGTTGATAGTTGATGAATGATAGGTAATTTTTATCATTCATCAATTATCGTTCATCAATTCTCAATTATAAACTCCTACTTTAATCGAATTAGCTGTAAATTTGCACCTCATTTTAAAAACAGAATAATGGAATTTTTCTTTATTGCAATTATTTTATTTGGAATTGTAGCTGTTTTTATGGCTATCGGTCGTGTTGCTACTCCTCGTAAGCGTTTACACGATCACGATGATCATTAGAAATAGTAAGGCACTATTTATTTGAGTTCCTCTATTTTTTCTTTCAGCCAGGTAATATCTGCTACCTGACTTTCTGCTGTAAGTTGTTTTTCTACTTCTTCAATATTCTTTTTTCCACCATCTCTTATATTTCGGATCTTTTTAATATATCTGATCAGGTTCTTGTACATTTTCCGATAATTCGGAGCAACCATTTTCTTTCTGTTCAGTAATACTTTAAAGCTGTCCATTAAAGAAGTAAGTGCGGCATTTTCATCGGTCTCATAATACGTTTTGAGCAAAAGCGACTTTGCATCGAGTATATAGAAAACTCCCTGATAATCTACATTTATCAAGAGACTTATTACTTCATCATAGTCTTTAAGATAAAAATGGTATTTAGCCAGATTATATGTATAGGCATTATCGCGATACATTTCTGGAATGTAATCTTTAAAATCTTCGATAAACTTAAGTGCCCAATCCAACTCTCCTACCCTGAGCGATACAGTAATGATATTTTTATAAGTCCATGGAGACAGTACATTATCTTCTTGTATATTTCCTTTAAAGATCAATTGGGTATTTATAAGCGCTTTGTACAGATCCAATAGTTCGTTCAGAAAATAACTATTACCTGCATTCACTTTTTTAATACAATAGTTTTGAGCAACAATGTATAAGTTTCTGGCCTCTTCGGCAGGGAAATATGCCGAAAATTTAGCCAATAAAACTTTAAGTTGATGATAATGTTCTACTGCTTCGGGGTGCATTAAACTAAGTAATGCCTGATGATATACGGCTATAGCAGGTTCATCGTCGTATTTTTGAATTTGAAGATGTTGCAATATTTCATTTACCAATAACATTTCATCTTCGGCATTCACTACATTTTTATAGGTAAGTAAACTACACAGAAAACGAAGCTTTTCGCTCAAATAAAATTTATCTAATTGCTCAACGGCAGGAAGTAAATTCTGTGCAGTTCTATTACCTCTTTCTAACATAGAATGAAACTCTGTTTCCAAACGATATTGTTCGTAATGAAAATCGGCATTTCTATATACCCATTTTTCCTGAGTATTCTTAGCACTTTTGTAAGCTGTGTGGTATAGTTTGTCTATTTCTCTTTCATTCGCGATCTTCAGAAGGTTATTTGCATTTCTTGTGGGATAGGACTCATAAGCGAGATAGGCCAGAAATTGCTCTGCCAGTTTTGAAAGGTCTGAGTTCAACCTTCTGAACTTCACATCATTATAAATTTCTGTAAAAGAAAGCTTTGCCCATACCTCTTCCTTTGACAAAAGAATAGGTTTATTCTTTTTGAAAAAAGGTAAGTAAAACTTAAGCAATTCAACTAATTCCTTAACCTCATTAAAAAAAGGTGATCGTACATATTTCAAAAAGCGATTACGTTCGTAAACGTCCATTTTTGACAATAAATCGAATAACTTTAATTTTAATGGCTCTTTACGCATTACATTTTTTTTGCTCGATTAATGTGAACTTGCCATTCTTCCAAAAAGGTAACTTTGGCTAAATCAGGCAATTTTCTTTCTTTTCCTAAAACAGCCTTCAATTTACGCTTTAATTGCCATTTTTTAAAACCTGTACTATCTTTTTCTGCTTTTTCATGTGCCTTCCAATAATTATGAAAAGTATCATATTTCTCCTGACCATCATTCAATATTTCATGTCTAAGGCTTATGAGTAATTCTTTAAAATTCACCTTAAGTGGGTGTTCTAATAATCCATCTTGGGCATCTGCCCAAAATAAATGATTACTCATAAATCCCGGATCGTCGTATAATAAAATACTCAATAGAGCCGATATTGGTCCGAAGTGAAAAGGGTGATAATTAGATGGGCTAATATATGGATAATCGTGGCACTGATTCAGCCAACAAATTCCGTCAAGATCGTACAATAATGTTCGCCATTGTTGGTGTTTGAGTAGTTCTGTTCTCGCATTATCCACCAATATGATCGATACTTCCTGATTTTTTCTGGTACTTCCCATTATTAATCTAAGTTGAGGCGCAATGTATTCACCTCCATTAAATGTATTCATCAAATTGGCAATTGGGCTAATATCATCTGAACTTGCCAAAACCCTGTCAATACCAGCTAAGATCACAACGGTATCTGCGTGTTCTAATGTTTGTCCTAGTGTTCCGTCATTATCTATATAAGCAATACCTCCTAAGTCAGGACAAATGAAATGTGCATTAATAAATAAAATGGTTTCTTTCTTTTTAAACTCATTTAACTGACTTCTGTGTTCTGCCAACCAATATTCAAAAGGACTGATTTCGTTGCCTTCTACTTTTTCCAATGCATCATTTAGATCTTCTAAGTTCTTATGTATCAGAGGGAAGCAAGGGTGAAACTTTTGCTCGCCCAAGAAATGAGCAAATTGATGCTCCCAATTTGCGCAGAATTCAGTTAACTTATATGTTTTCAGTAATTCGCTTATTTCCAATTCTGTAAGCTCGGCTCCTGATAAGGTTATTGCTTTTTTAGGCTTTCTATTTCGAATAATACCGTCGATAGATCTACGTGCTTCCTGGTCGTTATTCGCCCAGATAAGTTTATTTCTCTTAATATGACCTTGTTGGTTACTCAGCCAGTTCTCTTCAAACAATTCTAACAGATCTGCCATATTTTCAATAGCTTCCCATTTTAAATTACGTGCTTGTTTACATTTCTTATCGAGGTCAAGAACAGACTCATTTAAAGAATTTACGATTTTATTATTCAGGCGTTCAAGGTTTACCTGAATATTCCTCACCGTTAATTCATCATTGAATTCTATAGCTTCTTTATCTTCTCTGAGTCTTTGAAAGGGCATGCTCCAAAAATACAAATTATTAACACTTGTTTGAATTTATAAACAATTTAATAATCTACAAGGAAAGACATAAATAATTCTTATAATTTCGATAGAGAAAAGTGATGAGGCTATGGCTAAGAAACAAAATAAATTTAAAGATCTTCAGGAATCTGTTCCGGGATTTCTCAAAAATAAATACATACTAAGTGCCATTGTATTTTTATTTCTGATTGTCTTTGCAGGAACCAATTGTTTAATTGCCCAATTAAAAATGGGCAAAGAAATTAGTAAATTGAGACAGCAACGTGATTTCTATGACAAGGAAATTGTAGAATTGAAAACCTATTTACACGAGTTACAAAACAATGAAATAGTACAGGAGAAAGTTGCCAGAGAAAGGTATTTTGTAAAAAAGCCTAATGAGGAAGTTTTTATTATGAAAGAAATTGAGTAAAGTGAAATTTGAAATAAAGCAGCTCATCAAACCTATAATTTTCAGATTCTTCACTTCAACTGCGCTTGGCTTCGTTTCGTTCTGAATGACTAGTGTGTTGTCTTTTTTGTCTGTTAGGTTTTTCCAAAATTTGAGTTCTCAGCTTGACTTGCCCTTTACGCAATCTTAAAAAGACAATTTTAAATTTATAAAAAAAGCCCGAATCTTTAAAAGATTCGGGCTTTAATTTATACTTTATCTAAAGATTACTCTTTAATAAATTTCGTTGTAATAAACTCGCCATTTGTTTGCTGAACCTGTAAGAAATAAGTTCCAGTTGACAAGTCTGTAATATCTAAGTTGATCTCATTTTGATTTCCATCAAAATCAGTTGACTTAACTACTTTTCCGGTAATATCGATTACAACAACTGTAAAGTCCTCAGAAATTGAACCTAATTCAATGTTCAATACATCTGAAGCTGGCACAGGATAAACCTCTACCGTTACATCGTTTGAACGATTCAATGAAATCACATCAGAAACAATTTCTGTAACACCAGCAAAATCAGTAGCTAATAATCTGTAGTAACTTGTTGCAGGTGCATCAACATCTACGAAAGTATAAGCTGTTGGTGTACTTGAATTTCCAGCACCATTAATCAAATCAACAACTTCGAAGTTGATTCCATCTTCAGAACGCTGTAAAGTGAAATAATCATTATCTGTTTCAGTTGCAGTTGTCCAGAAAATCTCATTATTCGTATCTACTGTACGTCCATCGAAATCAATTAATTCGATTGCAGTTACTGTACAAACGAATTGACTCGCAGATACTGTTACTGAACAATCAGGATTATTCACTGAAGTGATCATATAATCAAATGCTGCTCCTGCATCAAAGAAGTCCGTTGTAAATGAACCACCTACTGTTGAACCATTCATTGCATCATCTGAAGCTGAACTAACAGTATAAGAATCACCAAATGCTCCTTCAATCGTAATTGTCAATTGATATTGTGAATCTGAATCATTACAAGTACCAGATACCATAACAATTAAATCATCACAATTAAAACCCTGTTCTTCTTCAGCAAAACCGAAATCACTTTCTGCTACAACATCTTCACCAGAACCTACTGTTACATCATAAGAACCTGAACCTGTGCTTACAAGATCACCCGTATAAACTACCTGTACTGTGTAATTACCCGGCTCCACTTCTGAGAATGAATAATTACCATCAGCATCTGTAGTAGTCGAATCTACTATATTGCCATCACCATCGATTAAGTTAACTGTTACTCCTTCGATACCTGGCTCATCTACTCCCTGAACACCATCTCTATTGGTATCGTTATAAACCGTACTACTGATAGATCCTTTTTCTACACAATCTTCACGTAAAATATCTATTGCATTTGACAAAGCAAAACAACCTACTAGATCAGCCACCATACCACTTGCAGGTAAAGTAATTTCACCATCATAGTTCAATAACCAGATCTGACAAGTTCCTGCTGGTGCACCACTTAAATCTAAGGCTGTATTTGAAATATCCTGTGTTGCTAAGATCATTGTACCATCACCGTCAGTAATCACGAATAAACTTGATTCACTTGATCCTGCATCATCGATCGTTACATTTACAATTGCATCGCCTACACAAACAGAGCTTACATCTGCACTAATTGTACCTGCTGTAACTTCACATGGATCAGTACAATCCTGAACTGTAATTTCTCCACCACTTATTGTTAAGCTTCCACAAATACTTCCTCCACCCTGAATCAATAGAGACTCAATTTCAGCAACTGGAGTTGTACCATTAATCACAGTAGATAAATCTAATATTGAAGAAGAAATCAATAAATGTATTTGGTAATTTCCAGCAATAGATTGAGCAGGGAATTCCGTAGCAGAATTACTAGTATCTATGATTATTCCATTACCAGACAGAATATAAGTAACAGAATATCCTACTGGAAATGAACTTGTAGTTGCTCCAAAATCTATAAGCTCATCATCACAAAAAACAGTTGAAGCTAATACAATTTCCCCTGAACTTATATCACATGGAATTACATCTTCATCACATGAACAGCCTTCAGCATTATAAGTCGTTCCTTCAGGACAATCAGGTGTATTACTAACCACACAAGTTTCTGCATCATAAGCATCTATTGTTACATCGCATCCATCATCTACTACTGGCTCTTCTCCTGTTACATCCCACATACATGTTTCAGTATTGAAAGTTGCAGTTTCATAACATGCAGTTGCAGGTGCTTCTGGTAAAGTACATGAACCATCATCTGAGTTTGCTCCTGGATCATAATTAGTAGCACATGGATCTGTACATCCTGTTACTACATCTGTATCACATGAACAATCTACTGAATTGTATGAAGTTCCTTCAGGACAATCAGGGGTATTGATTATTTCACAAGTTTCTGCATCATAAGAATCCGTTGTTACATCACATCCATCATCTACTACTGGCTCTTCACCACTTACATCCCACATACAAGTTTCACCATTGAATGTCGCTGTCTCGTAACATGCTGTTGCTGGGGCTTCTGGCTGATCACCACTTACTTCCCAAGCACATACCGCTGCATCGCCATTGAATGTTGCTGTTTCATAACATGCTGTTGCTGGAGCTGCTGGCTGATCGCCACTTATTTCCCAAGCACACACTGCAGGATCCGCATTGAATGCTGCTGTCTCATAACATGCTGTTGCTGGGGCTTCTGGCTGATCGCCACTTACTTCCCATGTACATGTATCATCGTTAAATGTTGCCGTTTCATAACATCCTGTTGTTGGGGCTTCCGGCTGATCGCCACTCACTTCCCACATACAAGTTGTCGTATTAAAGGTAGCTGTTTCATAACACGCAGTAGTCGGAGCTTCTGGCAAAGTACATGAGCCATCATCTGAGTTTGCCCCCGGATTATAGTTAGTAGCACATGGATCAGTACATCCTGGCACTACGTCTGTATCACATGAACAATCTACCGAGTTGAATGAGGTTCCTTCAGGACAAGATGCCTCATTGATTATTGCACAAGTTACTGGATCGTAAGAATCTGCAGTAAGATCACATCCATCATCTACCACTGGCTCTTCACCGTTTACATCCCACATACAAGTTGCATCATTAAACGCTCCCACAGACTGGTAACATGCTAAATTTGTTGGTTGAGGTGGTAATTCACCACTTACATCCCACACACATGTTGCATCATTGAATGTTGCTGTTTCGTAACATGCCGTTGTTGGCTCAGCTGGTTGTTCACCAGTCACATCCCACATACAAGTTGCATCGTTAAATACCGCTGTTTCGTAACATGCTGTTGCTGGCTCTGGATCTTGTTCACCAGTTACATCCCATACACAAGTTGCGTCATTAAATGTTGCTGTTTCATAACATGCTGTTGCTGGCTCTGGATCTTGTTCGCCAGTTACATCCCATGCACAAGTTACATCATTGAATGTTGCTGTTTCATAACATGCTGTTGCTGGCTCTGGATCTTGTTCGCCAGTTACATCCCAAACACAAGTAGCGTCATTGAATGTTGCTGTTTCGTAACATGCTGTTGCTGGCTCTGGATCTTGTTCGCCAGTTACATCCCATACACAAGTTGCATCATTGAATGTTGCTGTTTCATAACATGCTGTTGCTGGCTCTGGATCTTGTTCGCCAGTTACATCCCAAACACAAGTAGCGTCATTGAATGTTGCTGTTTCGTAACATGCTGTTGCTGGCTCTGGATCTTGCTCACCTGAAATTGTGTAAGTACAAGTTGCAGGATCAAGTGTAGCCATTTGGTAACATGCTAGTCCTGTAGGGAATTCAGGTGAAGTAATGGTCAACACTAATTGAGTTGAAGCAGCTTCACAAACACCAGCTCCATCAGGATCATCTGTAGAGAAAGTTAAAGTAACTGTTCCTGCAGCTATATCACCTGATCCAGGTGTGTAGTTAGGGAAGAAAATACTTCCATCTCCTGAAGTTGACCAAGAAGCAGAATTAGCTCCACCTCCAAATGAAGCATTTACCATTGAAAGGTCTAAATCAGAACCTTCACATACTGTAGCCGTAGCATCAGCAGAAATTGTTGGAGGATTCTGACATCCACATGTACAAGTGATCGTTCCTGAAATATCTCCGCTTAAACAATTAGCGTTTACATAATCGGCTGTAAAATCATAGCTCAAATCTTCTGAACAATCAGTACTACTATCACCAGCTGACGCACATTCAGTAATCACGAAACCACTTTCATCAAGTGTGTTTAATGTAGCTGTTGGTGCACAAGTCCCCTCACCTGAAATAGTAACTTGTAGATCCGGATAAAAAGACATAATAATTGGTCCTTCAGCAGCACATTCAGCAGAGAATGAACTATCAGTAATATTGGCGGGAATAATATAGACACCAACATCTAAAATCTCACAATCTGTATTTACATAACCTTCGATAGCACTAAGATCTGTATTTCCTCCACCTAAACCATCGAAGAATTCATTGTAAAATTGTAAATCTGTTGGCGCACTAGCACTACCAATTGCAGCTCCATAAATTTCAGACAAGGTTGGTGTAGTTGAAATATCCACATCATAAACCAAAGAAAATCCATTTTGGTCTCCGGTTAAATTAGTTGTCCCTAAATTCAACACCATATCATCTAGGCTACACAAAGGTGATGGAATAGTTGAGCCAGAACTAGAAGCACAGTCGGTAGGCTCAGGCACACAAGTAGCATCGACCGCTCCACCTCCAAATGCAGAAACATCAATATCGATTGAAGTTGTACAGCCTCCCAGATCACTTTGATATCCAATAGTAACGATACCACCTGAACCAGCAATTGCATTATCAATTTCAGACTGAGTTAAATAAATATGCTTCAAGAAACCATCGATAGAATCATTAGCTGCTGCTGAAGGCGGTGTCGTAGAATCGTAGAATGTTCCTTCTGAAGCAGAAAGCACCCCAAAATCATCAGGAACAGCATTAGTTCCAGTATCGATATAATCAGCACATGCCGTTTCTGAACTATTTACAAAGAATGTTACGAATACACCTCCATTATTTATGCCACTTAAATCCTCTGGGCAAGAGAAAACAGGTGTGGTACTATCAGCATTATTAACTGGATCGTATAGACCGAATTCAGCATCACAAATAATAGCTCCACCACCTAAATTCGTTAGAGTTGGGAATCCGTTATCTTGTGTAAGTTCAGCTTGTCCACACGGACCCGGAGCAGTAATATGAATAATAATAGCGTTAGCGTCTGGAGCGGTGAAGTTAATACTACAACCTGTTCCAGTTGCAATAATTACATCCATAGTACCATCATTATCTGTATCATTTCCTACTGTAATTAATGCATCTCCACCCCAAAGGGTATTACTATAAACCGCATTACCATCGCAATCATTACAGAAATTATATTCGTAGGCATTATTGGGAACCGGATCAAAAATATAAGACTCATTAGCCCAAGCCTGAAAAGTAGCGCAGTCAGGTACATTCACATCACATGACGGGTTCGGATCATCTAGCGTAAATACAACATAAGGCCCTCCGCTTGTTGTATAAGTAGGGCATTCCGTAGCTGGTGGTATAGTTCCACAGGTAACAGTAACATCAAAAACACCTTCAGTACCAGCAGTAGAACCATAATCACCAACAAATATTAAATAAGTTATACCATCTGTAGAGGTAAAAGTTACTGACTCAGGTAAATCTCCAGTAAAACCAGCATCAACACAATCTACATTTGTCAGCGTTCCACTACAATCAGAATCTGTACTTGCAACTGCTATCTCAGCATCCAAACCTCCGGTTACATTGGTAACGTCAATTGTAATGTCTTCTCCTGTTCCGACAATCGAGTACCATACTCCAGGTCCGATCGAACAACCTGTTACATCACCATTATCGGTTGAGCTTACATTCGTTTCTCCAATAAGTGTATCTCCACAGCTTAATAGTTTAGCGTTAACACATTCATCGTTAGCAGGTGGAGGAGGAACACAATTACAATCGCTATCATAAATTCCCCCTTCAGTATCACAGCTATCGCCAGGGCAGCCTAGAGGACAGTTAAAACACAAACCATTATCAGCTGTAGCTGCAGGATCAAAGTTACATGCGCCAGGATCTGTACAACCACTGATGCCAGCATTTAAAGTAAAATCAAAGTTTGTTGATTGAGGTGTTGGCCAGGTAGATATGATAATATAATAAGTTGTTCCAGCCATTAATTCGAGGTTCTCAATGCTCTTGGTTCCACTTGCAGAACTAACTGTATCTGCTACACAATTAGTAGTTGGGTCATCGGGGCAACCATCAAAGACCAATAACCCTGTCCAAGTATCTAAATTAGTTGCTGTCAAATTATAAGAATCTGTAGCTGCAGGCGTAAAAGTCATTATATAATCATCACCACCTAAATAACTGTTCCCGCAGGGATTTGTGTCATAATCATCGCCAAAGTCAGCGGTATTTCCACTTACAGAAAAAGGTACAGAAGTTATATCTACGGCATTAGCACAAGTAGCTCCTGCACCATAACAATTACAATCTGCTCCTACGAATCCATCAGTACAAGGATCCCCCGGACAACTTCCATCTGTACAGGCAGCTATACATGAGCCATCATCAGTGATAGCACCTGGATCGTAGTTACAAGCAGTTATGTCGGTACACCCTACCTGACTTGCATCGGTTAAACAAAAATCGCAATTTGCAGTACCAGGTGAATCCTGATAGATCAATAGTAGGTAATCATTACCCTGCACAAATCCGCTTAACACACCATCAACATTACCTAAACAATTAGTAGCAGTTGTAGTGCAATCTGTTTCATACGCTTCGATACCAATAGCACAATCGCCACTATTAAAAAAGAGATTCAGTGGATCACCTGCGTTTGTCGTTACCGGAGCAGTCCAGGTAAACCATGCAACAGCGTCACCACCAAAATCGCAAGTAGGACTTGGGCTATCTGTTCCTGAATCGGTGTATGCAGAAAAATCAAAACCTGTTATGCAATTACCATTAATATCTCCCGGATAAGGAGTTGCACCTGCACATTCATCATTAGGCGGAGCCGGTGGGGGTGTTCCTACACAAATATCAAAAGTAGAATCATGGGTAGCATTAGCCCAACTATATACTTGAAGATAATAGGTAGTTCCAGGTACCAATCCAGTTAAATTACTTGTATTCGGATCACTACAGACAATATCTGCTCCACCTATACAAGCATCTGTAACTCTGTGGTACAGATCAGTAGTTGAACCATTAATATTCTGCAAAGTGATTCTGTGATCTGTTGATGTAGCGACAAAACTGTACCAAACATCATCATTTGCTGTACCACTACAACCTCCAATTTCACCCGAATCTGTAGCCGATTCTATAGTTCCGACTGTTACTGTTCCACAAGCATAATCTGGGTTTACTGTTAATGCTATTGCATTGGCACATTCATCATTAGCAGGCGGCGGTGGTGGCGGAGCAGGATCATAAGCACAAATATTGTAAGGACCTGCATCATCATTGGCATACTCAAATATTCTTGCAAAAAGAATATCTCCCGGGTTTTGACCCGTTAATTCTACTTTAGGAAAAGTTCCATCACCATCATCATCGTCACATTCAACTTGTGCCAAAGCTCCACAAGTTCCTGAATAGATCGACATCACATAATCGGCCGGACCTCCATTGTCGTTCATTTCAATCGTTACATTTCCAGAGGCTGGTACAACAAAACGATACCAGGAATCTTGTCCTGCACCAAAGGAACCACAAGTTGGATCCGGTAATTCTCCTGATGCTGTTGCACCAGTATTATCACCAGCGGTTGGTGTACAAACATCCAAGCCACCGACGACTATGGCTATTGCAGTGCTACAATCATCCTGAGAAGATACACTGAGCGAAAAGAAAATGGAAAAGATTAGTGTAAAAAGTAAAAAATTTCTTTTCATAACAAACTGTTTAGATTAATTATCACAGAAAAAACTTTTTCAAGATAAGTAAAAATTCCGATTTGTTAAATATTCAATACTTTTTTTTACTATTCATTTCAAGCTAAATATCAAACAGATATATATAAAACAATAGACTATCTGTATCAATTTATACAATTTAAACTTGGCAAGGAATCCCAATGTAAAACTGACTTTAGTTTTGATCAGTCGACTAAAACATGTTGAAACTTTTGACAAGAAGGAAATAAGGAAACAGTATTATGAGTGGCTATGTGAAAGTTCCCTAATAGTAAAACTTGATCAACTTAATTTTCTACCTAATAAAAAAGCTTAGTGTGTAAAATACAACACTAAGCTTAAAGGGTGATTTATCAGGTTGTTCTAAATTCAATACAATTTGGAAAGTATGAATTATAGGACACCCTAAATACTACTACTATTACAAAAGTAAGACTATTACTTATTTTTCAATACTACAACTTAGTAAACCAACAGAATTCAGCAATAAATGGTCATTTTTAAGAAATGAATGGTTTCATCGGAAAAATACATCAGAACGATTCTGCTAAATGAAAATAATACTATCAAACCTAAGTTGCGATAAATCTCAACTGTCAACAGTACAATAGTCCACTGTCCACAAAAAAACCATTATAATCGTGAAGAGTAAAGTTTTGTGGTCTGTGGTCTGTTAAACAGTCGTCTATGTACAAAAATGTCATTATACATCGCAAATTGAATTATCAAAGTAAAAGTGAAATTACGACACTCGTTCCGATTGGCTGATCATCTTCTCCTTTTAAATCAAAAAAAGACAGATCAATAGGTTTATGTTTTCTATGTTTATTCAGTAAATGAATTCTTTCTTGTATCATTTTAACGCCTAGAGAATTGTGTTCACTAACATTATCATTGACTTTTTTTCTACCAACGCCATTATCTCTGACTTCTACCGTTAAAAATTGTTCTATTAAATTGATATTAATCTGTAACAGAGGTTTGCGTTTTTTCAGTGGCAATAAACCATGCCATATTGCATTTTCTATAAACGGTTGTATAAGTAATGTTGGAATAATAACTTCTTTTGTATTAATTTTCTGAAAAATGTTAACCTCATAATCAAGCGCAAAACTGAATCTTTCTTTTTCAATATCAACATATAACTTAAGTGCCTCTAACTCATCATTTAAGCTAATACTTTCATATTCTGAATGATCCAGTATTTTTCTTAGTAAATCAGTAAAATTACTGAAATAGGATTCAATTTTATTCAAGTCTTCCTTCAATATCATTAACTTCAAAGTATTCAAACTATTAAAAAGGAAATGTGGATTCATTTGAGAACGCAAAGTCTTTATTTTTAAAGCACTTATTTCTTTTTCATATTGAGCCGATATCTCATTATTTTTTTGTACTTCAATAATCGAAGATTGTTTCTGAATAGCTTTCCTGATATTTAATTCTCTTACCGATTGAAAGCGAAATTTTTTCTGTAAAGTCTGAATATTTTGCTCCTGAACCAGTTCTAATTTTTTATTCAATAGACTGTCTCTATATCCTAGTCCTATAAGAAACACCGTAATTTCCAGAAGAATACAACATACTAAAAAATTTATCGGTCGTATTGAATCAAATAAACTAAAGCCATGTTCTGAAAGGGCAAAACTTATTGAGCCGATATATAGGAAAGATGAGCCCCAAAATGCAAATTTCACTAAATAATTAATGTGGTTTTTAGCCATATAAAGAAGTGGAGGTATAAGAACAAAAGCACCAATATACCCTATAAAATAAAAGTAGTGAAAGGCTGAAGTATATCCATGAACAATCAATAACATCAATGCTAAACCATAAATAAAGTAGAATAAACAGTTGAAATAAATTAGTATATGGAAATGAGCTACTTCTTTAGTATAATCAATGAATCTTCCAAGAAACAGGAAATAAATAGCTGTCATTAATGGATAGATTATTTTTCTGATAATCTCTCTAAGACTTATATCATTATAGTATGTTTGCAAGTATTCGGTAAAGTAAATTTCATTTTGTGATAAACAAAATACACCTACCATAAGTATATATATGCTATAATAGAAGTAAGACAAATCTCTGGTATTGATAAATCGGAATAGAATAAAGGTCAAAAGAAAGCTAGCAAGCCCCAATGTCCACCAGAAAAGGTAGAAATCTATATTCGTTAAATTTGTATGTATATTATATAGTATCAAATAAGAAATTTAAATCGAAAGTCTGAGGTTCACACAGGTACTCAACACTTCCTGTTTTGCATTTTTTATTTCGAATAATTCTAAATTAATAGCATTATTGCTTTTCAACTTACTTTGTAAATTAATTCTTTCATCAATTGTATTTATACCTGGTAGTTGCTGAAAGCTTATATTCGATTCCTTTCTGGAAATGCCATTATCTCTGATTTCAATTTCGAGCTCGTTGTTAATGAATTGAATAAAAATCTGTAAAAAAGGGAGCTTATCTTTTTGTAGTAACAAGCCATTAATTATTGCATTTTCAATAAAAGGCTGTATTAACATTGGTGGTATGTATATTTCTTCTGTATTTATATTCTTTTTTATTTTCAATTCGTAGATCAATGGAAGTTGGAAACGTTCCTTCTCCATATCTACATATAATTTTATTGCCTTCAATTCTTCTGATAACGTTATTTTGTCTGCTCTTGAATGTTCCAGTAGTTTCCTTAGTAATTGCGTAAAGTTACTGAAGTAAGCCTCTGTTCTTTCCCATTCTTTTGCAATTGCCAATTGTTTAATTGTTTTTAAGCTATTGAATAAAAATTGTTGATTAATTTGTGAACGCAAAGACTTTACTTTCAATTCATTTATTTCTTTTTCAAAAAGTGTAGATAATTCCTTTTTTTTCTTATCCTCAATAATTTTGATCTTAGTTTTCAATTCTCTTTTGATCTCTTCTTCAGTTTCAGTTTGCAGCTTGGTCATTTCTTTCAGCGTTTGTATATTTACCTGTTGAGAAGCGGCTAAAGATTCAGAAAGTTGGTGTTCTCTGAAAGATAAAGCATATAAGAAAACTGCTATTTCAGTAAGAATACAAAAGCATAGTAATAACCATTCATTAACAGCTCCTTTGTAGGGATAAAACCCAGAGATCGATATTGTATAATAAATATTCCCAATACTCAATGCCAAAGAGCCTACATATAGAAAAGGTAATAGTTGATGTTTATATTTAATCGAAGAAATGAATATTACAATAATCAATATCCAGGCGACCAAATTTCCTATAAAGTGCCCGATGATAAATAATTTACTTATGCCAATGAGCAGGAACAAGCACATAATTATTATATGTATGAGTAGCACTTTATTTGTTATATCAATAAGCTTATATACAGGCTTCATTACCTTTCTTGCATCCAGAAACAGTTGTATAAATACAATATATAGAATGGAATAGACCGGCAGTGCAATATATGCAATAACAGTACTTAATTTATGCCCCATAAATTGACTATTCAGAAAACTTTGTCCGACAAACTGATTCTGACTAAAGCAATAGATAGCTGAAAACAAAATATACATTCCATAAAAGGCATAAACCTTATCTCTGGAAAGTAACATTTTAGTTATCAAAAAAATGAATGAGGCAGTGAATGCACCAAATATCCAGCATGCAAAAATGTATTCATAATTATATGCCAGTTCTATATTCACGTATCAACTTTGAATTAGAGAAGATCTTAGAGATTTAATATATCAAACAAATCACGTTTTCGGCTTCGAGCTACAGGAAATTTATCACCGGTTTCCATTAAAACATCACAACCTTCATTCGTTAAAATTCCTTCAATATATTTAAGATTGATAAGCGTTGAACGATGAATTCGGAAGAAGTTGTCGTTATCGATAAGCTCTTCTATTACCCCTAAATTTTTGCTGATTACATGCTTTTCGCCGTCTGACATTTTAATTTCAGAATATTCTCCCTGTGCCTGTGCCCAAATAATATCTTTAACCTTAACAAATACGTAGCCATTTTTTGCAGGAATGGCGATTTTATTGATCTTTCCTCCACGTTTTTGTTCATCCAAACGTTGCATTAATTGTTCGTATCGTTCAATACTATTTATTTGGTTTCGACGAACGATCACCATTCCTAAAGCTTTTACCAGATCAATGGCATTTAAGGGCTTCAGTAAAAAATCGACTGCAGAAGCACGCATTGCTTGAAGTGCATATTCATTATAGGCGGTAAGAAAAACAACTTCAAAATTTACAGGCGGACACTTTTCCAATAAATCAAAACCACTTTCACCCGGCATGCTTATATCTAATAATACTGCATCAGGTTGCTCTGAGCGAATAAGAGGAATCGCATCTTTAACAGATTTCGCCTTACCCACAACTTTAAAATTTGGGCAATGCTTTTCTATCATAATCTCCGAGAGCTCTAGACTATTTTCTTCGTCATCAACAAGTAGTATCGTATAGTAGATTTTCAAAAGGTTTGGGTTTATTTGTTGCAACAAAGATAAAGATATCTAATTATTTACGAAAAAATGTAATTGATAGAAATATAAGTACCTGAACAAAATTATTTGACACATTTTATGAATGCCTATTTATCCTTTCTGTTGCGTTAAAAATTATCTCCGTAGCGGTGCTATGCAGAGAATTTTTGCCTTGCATAATAAAAAAATAGCCTGATTCAAAAATGACGAATAAATATGACCATGTACTTAAAAGTGATTACAAAAGGTTATGTAAAATCGTAATTCAATCAATAGTTAAACAGTACGTCAATGATATAGGTTGAACATTTTTCAAACCTCAAAAGATGAAAAGCAATATTTTGTGAAACAGACTTTAAAAAAAGTCGTAGTAGTTAAACTGTATGGAAGTCAGAGATATTATAACACGTCTTAAAAGTGATAAGTACAATATACAATTAGTAATTCTGATCATAGTTATCTTACTAACTATATTAGGTGGTCAGCTTATTATACAATCTCTCATTTCTTTTAAGAAAGAGGATGCGCAAACCATAAATATTGCTGGAAAACAAAGAATGTTAAGCCAAAAATTGGTGGCTGAGGTATTATATCAGATAAATAATGACGCCAATAATAGTGAATCGATTAATAAAATTTATAATGAATGGAAGAATGTTCACTATGGCTTACAGGGCAATATGTTATTTAACGAACAGAAGAATTCGAGGAAAAACACCATAGACAACCCCCTACAAGAATTAAATGACGAAGTTGAATATGCAAGTATGGTCATTAATTCGCTCGAGCATGTCAAAGAAGATGAAATAATAAAATTCAAAAAAAATCAGGAAAGTTTTCTGACAGAAATGGACAACTACGTGAAGTCTTTGGAAAAAGCATCGCAGACCAAGCTTAATTTCCTACAAAATGTTTCTTTATTAGTAACCTTACTATTGATATTAATACTTGCATTCGGGATAGTGATGGTAGCCAAACCTATATATGAAGAATATAAACGTAAAAGAGATTTATTGGATCGTCAGTTTGAGACGTCTCAACGTGAATTTAAAACTGTGAGGGAAAATTCTAAAACTGCGTTAGCGTATTCTGAAACGGTGAGGCAATGTTTACAAAAACATGATTACACAAAATCGGCGGTTTATTTACAGCATTTAGAACAGCATGTTCAAAATATGGATTCGGCATTGATAAAGATACAGAAAAACTATAATGATCTGAAAAAAGATCCCGATTCATATCTTCTAGGGCAATTAATAGAAATCCAGACATCTCAATAAAGAAATGTCTGGACTATACAAGTAATATTATTAACTGATGTACGCCTATGATTAGCTTAATAACTTCAGTTAATAGATTAGATCAATTATTTATTTTTAAACTCTTGGAATCTTGTCGCTTCTTTTTTAGAAGGCCAGTAGTTATTATTTCTATCGGTATCGGCTGTTTCTTTATCCGGATCTAATTCGATATAAGCAATTTCTTTTTCTGTACGAATTACCTTATAAACTTCATTTCTGCCTTTCAACCAAATTTCAGCCGGGAACTTCATAATTTCTTTTTCACCATCGGTATATTCAACCTCAATAATTACAGGCATTACCAAGCCACCAACTTTTGAGAACTTGAACTCGTAAAAATTAAAGTCAGAGTGAATTCTACTTTTCTCCTCTTCGTTTAATCCTCCATAAATTGCTTTGTAAGCATCTTTACTTCTCGACCAACGCTCAATAGGATCGAAGGTTTTCTTGTTCATATAATTATACTTCCCCTCTTTTTTAAGCTTGTCTCTCCATTTCTTTACTTTCTTAAGCTCTTTACTAAGTGGCTGACCACTACGTTGTGCTTCATTCAAGGCAACGATACCATCTCTTTCCTCCCAGAACTCCTCATCGAAAGCAAACTCTCCCTCTTCGTTAACCTGAGGTGCTAAAGTATATTTTTTCACATGATCGATAGCAAGATCACAATGATCATTGGTATAGAACCAACCTCTCCAGAACCAGTCGAGATCTACACTTGAAGCATCTTCCATACTACGGAAAAAGTCGGCAGGTGTTGGGTGTTTGAACATCCATCTTTGCGAGTAGGTTTTGAAAGCATGATCGAATAACTCCCTTCCCATAATTGTTTCACGAAGAATATTCAGTGCAGTGGCCGGTTTAGCATAAGCATTGGCACCAAACTGATGAATAGATTCAGAGTTGGTCATGATAGGTGATATATTACTCTTATCTCCTTTCATATAATCAACGATCTTATCGGCAGGTCCTCTTCTCGACTGGAAAGGTTCTCCTGTTTCATCTTCCCATTCTTTTTCGGTTAAGTACTGACAAAAAGTATTCAAACCTTCATCCATCCATGTCCACTGGCGTTCATCGGAGTTAACGATCATTGGAAAGTAGTTATGTCCAACTTCGTGAATAATTACACCGATCATTCCGTATTTGGTTCTGTCAGAATAAGTTCCATCCTTGTTAGGTCTTCCAAAATTGAAACAGATCATCGGGTATTCCATTCCTATATCAGCAGCGTGTACAGAAATAGCTTTAGGATAAGGGTAATCGAAAGTATGCTTTGAATATACTTCAAGGGTTAACACAACAGCTTTTGTCGAATACATTTCCCAAAGTGGATTACCTTCTTTTGGATAAAGTGATTCAGCCATTACAGTTCTTTTACCAAACTGTACTCCTTGTGCATCCCAAATGAATTTACGTGAACTAACCCAACCAAAATCTCTTACATTCTTAGCACTGAACTTCCATGTTTTAGTATCTTTTGAACGGCTTTTCTCATTCGCTTCTGCTTCTTCCTGTGTAATTATAAAAACTGGTTTATCTGAAGTTTTTGCTTTTTCCCAACGCTGTAGTTGCTCTGCTGTCAACACTTCACTCATATTGGTCAATTCACCTGTTGCTTCAACAACATGATCGGCAGGAACGGTTATTTCTACATCATAATCTCCAAATGCTAATGCAAACTCACCACGACCTAAAAATTGTTTGTTCTGCCATCCATCTACATCATTGTAAACACACATACGCGGAAAAAACTGTGCGATGGTATAAAGGTAGTTACCATCTTCTTCAAAATACTCATATCCTGAACGCCCACCAATTTCCATACGATCGTTTACATTGTAATGCCACTTAATACCAAAAGTATATTTTTTACCCGGCTTCAAAGGTTCGTCCAGATTAATGCGCATCATGGTTTTATTTATCAGGTGTGATTGCTCAGAACCGTCAGCTTTAGTAACAGCGTCGATCTTAAAACCACCATCGAACTCATCTTTAAACATTCCATTGAACGCTCTTAAGGTCATATCTTTCTGAGAAATATTCTGGCTACTTATTTTATGTGAATCTGAATCCTGAGCTCGAACATTCTGATCTAATTGCACCCATAAATATTCTAATTCATCTGGTGAATTATTAGTATAGGTAATTGTTTCGTCGCCTGTGATTACCTGCTTTTCATCATCGAGGTTCAATTTCATTTTATAATCTGCCTGTTGTTGCCAATACGCATGACCAGGCGCGCCCGACGCTGTACGATAAACACCCGGAGTTGGTAGTTCTTCATACAATTGTTTGAAAGGACTATTGTTGTAGTTTTCTGTGTTTTGAGCTGTTAATGTTAAAGTGAAGATCAACATTAAGCTCAAAAGCAATTTGAAGTTTTTCATAAATATTTAATTTCGTTATACAACGCTCATTTCTGAATAAGCTCAAAGATAAAAACTTATAAATGCAATTTTGTTCAAGAGCAGTTTTAATTTACCAAAAGCAATCAAATTAACATGACTTTGAGATTATATTAAACAAAAAACCCATTCCTTTTACAGAATAGGTTTTTATAAGGAGTAAGCGGTAAGAATAAATTAAAATCAAAAATTCAACCAACAGAATTCTTCTTCCAACTATTAGTCGCGATTTTTTAGCAAAAGGTTGTAATTTGTATAAAAAAAATTTCGCTCTGATCATCCCCCTTGGAACCAATCAGTAATGGAACGCTCTGTTATTGAAGGTAAGCTGTAAAAGCTAAAAAGAAAAACCCCAATAGTTGATTCAACTATCGGGGTTTAACTACGAAAGGCGAGGATTCGTTTTAATTTACAGACTTCATTGTCAATAAAAAATAACTCTTACCATTGTACTCTGTAATCTCAACAGACATTTCAAACATACCCTCCTCTTCAAAATACTTACCGGTTCCGCACCAGTAAAAATCAGAAAAGCTATCAAACTCAACTCCATTTATATGTCCGAAACAAGCTTCACTTGGAATACCCGAGTCGAATAGGAATTGTTCAAATACTATGTAATCGGTTTGTCCTGATTTTGAAAGGTAGCCGATATTATTTTCACCAACATTCAGGTCCGTAATATTATAACCTGTTTCATTATAAAATTTAACCTGAACACTACCTTCAATATTTTCAACAGGAACAATAAATTCGTGTGTACCATTACAAGCACTTAAAGCGCAAATAGTAAATACAAAAAGTAGATTGAATACATTTTTCATAATAAAGAGATTTGATTATCTAAATTTACTAACCTAAACGGTCAACGCTATTCAGGGATTTAGTCGATAGTCCACTGTCAATACAAATACTTAGTCTGCGGTCTGTCGACTATTAACACTTATGTTATACATCGCACCATGAATTAGAAAATGAACTAGTTATTAATGAAACACTTCAAGTTTTCTACTTACCATCCAACCGTCTTTTCCAAGTAAATTCATTAGGTACATTCCATGTGGCAATCTTTCAGTTTCTATTTTCAGAATATTATCGGTGATCTGATTATTAGAATACACCTGTTTCCCTGATAGATCAATAATCGTAATTTGCTCTACTTCTAAATCACCTAATTCAACAGTTAGTATATCATTTACCGGATTAGGATAAAAGTTCAGTTCATAATCAAATGAAGGAGGATTTGTTGTTCCACTTGTAGCCACTTCAATTACCTCGCTTATTACATTAGCAGGCACTAACTCACCAAAAGCATTACTAATAAAAGCATTTTCTATTTTTAATTCTAATGGATAATAGGCTGCTACTTTACCTGCCACATTTTCTTCGATAATGAAAGACATAGTACCGACTTTTCCAGTACCTGAAAGTTGCTGATGATCAATACGCGTGAAACCTACATCTACATTTTGTTCTTCTTCAAAGTCTTTAACAACCCTTACAGTATTAAATGTATTCCCCATCCATGAATCGATCATATCAAGCTGCATAGTTCCTTCAACAACCAGTGGAACATCTTCTACTCTGTTTTCATAATCAATGGTAAATGCCAATCCGTAGGCATTCTCAACCGGAGAACCATCAGGCATAGAAAGCACAATATCAGCAGTTACTTCACTTCCAGCTAATAAAGTATCTCCCTGAATTTCGATACTTAATACAGGGTTTTCGGGTGCTGCTTTATATTGGTCGAAGCCTTTTTTACCGTGTGAATAACCATAATTTGTTTCTATTGCTATAATATCTTCTGCCTGAATAACTCCATTACCATCGCAATCTGCATGTTTATTGTCGATTATATAAGAAACATAATCGGCTCCTGTTTCAGAAAAAGCATCTGACAAAGTAATAGCTGTTGTTTCTGTTTCCCAGTTCGGCCCGTACTGTGGTGTCCATTCTATTGAAGCATCAGGGCGTTCCGGACCTTCAGAATAAAATGCTAAACCAACTGCCAGTACATCAAAATTATTAGCCGTTCCATCAGCATTTGCATCACCCGGCCAAACATCTCCTTCAATAACCGCGATTGGCACTTCATCTATAACTTCAATATATACAAAAGCTATATCACAGAAATCGTTCACACATAACTGGTAGCCTATCTGATCCAATCCAACAAAACCATCATTTGGAACATACTGCACAAGATCACAGAAAAGCCCATAACAAGCCGGATCAGGCGTAATGCTTGCAATACCATTTTCAGGTTCAGAAACAATAGTCAGAATTGCTTCCTCCTGTCCGGTATTGATAATAATTTCCTGGTGCCACCAATCATTGGCAAAAACATTAATTATGTTATCGGTTCCCGGATAAGCTAACAATTCATCATCTATTGCCTGAGTTGCATTAAGTGGATTGGAAATATTAAAACAGTTTTGAATTATACAATCATCTACTGTTTGTATTTCAAGACACAAGTCATAAACGAATGGGATGTTCACCCCTTCTTCTCTCACTGGAATATCAACACAAAATTCCGGATCGGCTGAAGAATCACCATTACTCAATGTCCAGTTATAAGCAATAATATCAGCATTGTTTGTATTGATCGGATCGGTAAAACAGTAACTCACCCACCAGCTCGATTGTGCCATATCTTCAGTTCCTCCGAAACCAATTAATTCAGAATGAATACTTGTTTCCAAAGCACATGGTTCTTCAACTGCTGAACAATCATCAAGTATGTTCATGGTAACTGCTACCTCCAAACAATTATTACCATCTGTTATTGAGAAGAATAACTCATCAAAACCTACACCTTCCAAGCCTGGTAAAGGTGTGTAACTAACACAACCATTAGGCTGAACGATCATTGAACATTCAAAAACTGAAACAGCTTCCTCAATTACGATATTATCGAAATCTAAAATACTACTGCATTCTTCAAAACAAATTTCAGTAGTTGTTATTGGTTGAGTACACAGGGTTTGCTGACAAAAATCAATATAATCACAACCATTGATCGGCGGGATGCCCGTAACAACAATGTAAGCTTCATCACAAACAGGTGTTGTAATTCCAGCAATATCTGTACATATTTGATAGTAGATGAAATCCTCATAAATAGAATCGGTATCGGCTGCATAGGTTATAGTGTAATTACTATTCAAAAAGGCAGTACCACTGAACGGTTCAGATAAAATTTGAATATCCAATCCCGGATCACTTATAAATTCATAGGTAAATCCATCAGAAATGTCTGCTTCGGTTAAGTATAGGCGATTACCTTCAACCTGATAATAAAAACGACCATTGGAAGGAAAACCAACTATGGGATTACCAATCAACGGACCAAGATCAAATTCAATTATATTATCATCTTCAAGTGAATAAGGTAAAGCAGGTAATTCTATTAATAAAGGACTATCAAAAGTCGCTGTTCCACCTTCGAGTATCATACTGGTTGCTTCAGAACCTACAATAGTACTTATTCCTGCAATACCACCAGTTGTACTGATCTGATGCCAATTCGTACCCTCGAAAGGCATATCTGAAATTGGATAAAAATCATTTAAAAGAAAATCTACACTTGTTACACCATTACCATTAAAATCTATTGAAAAATCATCGTTTGCATTAACAAGGTTTGTATTGTTTTCACAGGCATAAAGATCAAATAATGGAATAAGGCTGGCGTATAATTCTTCACATATAAAATCTTCAGGAACGTCAGAATTTAAGCGGCAAATATAATTTCCGGTACAATCATAAATATCATACACAAAGTCACCCGTTTCGATATACCCACCAAGTTCATAGAAAAATGCACCTTCTTCATCAGTAAGCACTAATGCCTGACAATAAATATGATCTGCAAAATTCCAGAAATCGTGAATCCATTCTTCATTACAATCGGTAGTATCGGGATTGCAGCTGTAAAGGTTCTGAACATATTGCAAGTTTTCTGTGAATGATAGTTCACACCAGTCTTCATCGGCAATTTCTCCATTGGTAGAACACAACCAATTCCCTTCACAATCAAAATAGGCATCCGGAATATCAATATCATTACAATCGCTATCAAGGAAAATAACAGAAAGTCCTAATTCGTAACTAAAATATTCTTCAGCTCGGCAAACACAGTTATCTTCTTCAATAATACTCTGTACCCAGCTAAGATCTCCTTCACAAATCGGGGGCGGTGGACACTCTTCCGCAATATCAACATATAGCACCCATTCACATCCTGAATCATTAGTAAGGAAAACCATATACAAACCAGCAGTCAGATCAAAGCGTTCGTTGCCTTCATAACCATCTTCCCAAACAGCTGTAAATTCAAAATTAGAACTTATAGAAACTCCACCATTAGCTCCACCACCACAGGCTGCATCATAGCTTTCAAAAGAAACTTGCCATGCTGCGCAATCATTTGCATCGGGGCTTTGGTAAAAGGTTTGGATTAATTCGGCAGTTTCCATGATGATATTTTCGCAATTTCCTCCTGCATCTTCATCATTTATACAAACGATATCGCCAAAGCAATTATAGATCGTATAGTAATTTCCACCAGATGGATAATATTCTATAACAACAATATTGTAACCACCGCTACCTAAAGCAGGAGCGAAATATTCATGAATACCAACGATCAAACTATCTGTTTCTACTATATCTTCTACCCATTGTAAATCTCCTTCACAAGAAATTGAAGGGTCACATTCTTCATCTAATACAAATTCTAAGAATAAAACACATCCATTATTATTGATAACTTCTACGGTATAACTTCCTGCTGGCAAATCGTCTCGTTCTACAGCATTCAAACCATCGAACCAATTGGCACTTACTATCTCATCGTCAGAATAAATAGCAACATATCCATTAGCTCCTCCACAAGTTGGCTCCATTAATATTTCGTAAGCAATAGTAAAGTCATTGCATAAATCAGGATTTTCTCCATAAATATCCTGTATAGGTTCAAGGTTCTGAATAAAAAACTCCTGACAGGTATTGCCGGAAATCCCATTCTGGGAACAAAGCAAATTACCTTCACAATCGGTGTACATATCAGGCGCATCGAATACGTTTATAACATCGATATAGATTATATTTATACCCATTGCAGGATCGAAAAATTCGCCTACATAGATTACTTCAATCCCCAGACTATTATCTAAAATATCGGTGTAGAGCCAGTCTAAACTTCCTTCACAAGTTAAAGGAGCCGGACATTCTTCTGTCATTTCAAAAAACAGCGTTTCTTCGCAACTACTCTCATCAACGAGCCATACAGTATAAAAACCTGCAGCCAGATCATTTCGTTCCGTCGAATCAGTAACGCCATCACTCCACAATATTTCGTTAACTCCCACATTAGAGGTTAGAATGCTTGCTGAGCCATTCGCTTCTCCACATGCTGCTTCCTGATCAATCACAACAGATGCCTCAAAACCTATGTCTTCAAAAACAAAATTCGTGTAATAAGCTACACAGCCGTCTGCATCTATAATTTCAGCAGTAAATTGGCTATAATCGAAGCCAAAACCTATAATATCCAATGAAACACCATCTATTCCACTCAGCACTTCTCCGGAAGCAATATAATTTCCCTGAAAGTCATACCAGTTCACTGTTATATCATTGCTTCCGGTTTGTAGAGCAATTTCACCATCCAGATTCCCTCCACAGCTTTCGTTTTGGACAGAAAAACTATAATCGCTGGTTACATTATTGTTTAGTGAAAAACATTGTGAATATAATTGTGATTCCAACGCTTCATCCCAATAAGCAGTAATACAATATTGGCCTGCTGGGACATTACTTAACTCTAAGCCTGTTGTACCATTGCTCCAAGCGAAGTAAAGTTCGTCAGTATCAATAATGATTCCTTCACCATCAGCAGGGAATGCCTCAACAGAAATAGCGCCATTACTTTCGCTACAATCAGGGTTAACTATTGATGCATTGTAGTATAATGGTGGGCCATAAGTAGGCTGTATCCATTTTAATTCTTCAACCGTAAAACCCATTTTATTTGCCCAGTCTGAAATTTCTTTCTGATAAGGCATATCCTCTATATAAGCATTATTAACGGTATTAGCCACTAGCTGTGCCATTGATCCAGCTCCACTTTCACGCATTATGTGCCCAACAGCACAAGCTGTATTATACTTATCGATAAAATAGGGAATTGCATAAGTATGATCTGTATTTTTAGGAAAAACACCTTGTTGCCAATACGCTCTTAAAATATCAAGTCCTGCTGCTCTATTCAATTGCTGAGTGATACTCAGGTTCTTTACAGAACGTTTGCTCAAAACAAACTCAACTAATTCCAGATGTTTTTGGATGAGTGCTTCTCTGGAATCAAAAGAAAGCTTACTGCTTAATAATTCAGCACTAAGCACCTCATAGTTTCCGGGCACACTCCAAAAGTGATTTATTTCCTTTAGACAAGCATGCAACACCATTTCTTTTTTGGTATCATTTGCCTGAAGCACAAGGCTTATTGTGATACAACACAAAACGAAAAATAATTGTAACTTTTTCATCTGTTGAATTTTTCTTGATCAAACAAAATCGGTGAAATTGGACTTCGTCTTTGCTTTGTTGAAGCTGAGATACAATTTCTACATTACAAATGAAACATAAGTTCTGCCACCATTCAACTACAAAAATCGAATATTGTACAAAAAAAACAATGCAATAAAGTGAAAAAAATCAATTAGAAAAGGCTATTCAAAGCTCAATTTGTACAGATTAAATATTCTTCACAAAGGGATTTTATCAGTAATTTGTATAAATATTATCAATATTTAATTGAAGTTGTTTTAATGTTCCCGAAAACGCTCCTCAGATTCCTATATAAAGATAGTCTATTTACCCTTGTTCGTAAGGGCGACGAGCAGCTAGAGACCTGGCAAGCGTTACTTCATCTACGTATTCTAATTCACCGCCAAAAGAAACGCCTCTTGCTAGAGTTGTAATTTTAAGCGATTCGTATTCCGACAACTGTCTGGATAAATAAAAATTGGTTGTATCTCCTTCCATTGTAGGACTGAGAGCCAGGACAATTTCATTTATTTCCTTTTTATTTTTAATACGTCCTAGTAAAGAGTTAATATTCAACTGTTCTGGCCCTACACCATCAATGGGCGAAATAACACCGCCTAAAACGTGGTATAAACCTCTGTATTGATTTGTATTCTCGATGGCAATAACATCTCTCATGCTCTCTACAACACAAACTAATTCCTGATTCCTTTGCTGATCTGAACAGATATTACAAATTTCAAGATCGGAAATATTATGACATTGCTTACAGTAACAAATTTCTTTTCTGAGTTTAATGAGCGCATTTCCCAAAGCTTCTGCATCTTCTTCCGGACGATTGAGTAAATGCAGGGCAAGTCTTAATGCTGTTTTCTTACCAATTCCGGGTAAACGATTCAATTCTGTAACAGCTTGTTCTATTAACTTTGATGAAAAATTCAATTGAGCTTATTGGATTCAGAACAAAGCTAAGGAATATTGGATAAGTGGTGTTGTCTAAAATTTGATTTGTTTATATAATACTGAAGGTTTTAGAATTTAATGGACAGTTAAACTTATGAATATTCTTGTACATAAACACAGCAATCATAAATTGCTTCAGACCTTAAATTAATACAATAGAAAATGGAACATACATCTGTAAAGTCTTCAAGAATAAAATCGGTTGGTTACGATTTTGCCGAACAAATATTAGAAGTAGCTCAAAAAGATGGAGTAATTTATAGGTTTAGTGGTGTACCAGCTAACTTTTGGGAAGAGATGATGCTTGCCAAATCAGTAGGTAAATATTTTTTCGATAATATTAAAGATTCTTTTCCATTTGAAGTTGGAAGATGGAAAGAATAGTGTATTAATTAACCTAAGTTGCGATAAATCGCAACCGTCAACAGTACAATAGCACTGTCCACAAAAAAACCATTACAATCGTAAAGAGTAAGGTTTTGTGGTCTGTGGTCTGTTAAACAGTCGTCTATGTACAAAAATGTCATTATACATCGCAAATTGAATTAATTACTATAGGGTTATACATCTAATGAATCCCAAATTTCAGTTATTAATTGCCTTTCATCGATATTATTAAAATCTAAGATTCTACGATGTTCTTTCATATACGGAGCTGTTTCCTCTACTATTCCTGCTCCAAAAAAAACAATAACTGGTGTTTTAAGGCTATTTGCCAAATGTGCCGGTCCTGAGTCTGTACTCACAAGTAAATCAGCATCTTTTAACAAAGCACTTAACTGTAATAAAGACGTTTTTGTACTTAGATCAGTAATATTATCACTGAATTCTAAATCAGATTTTAATGTTTCGAAGTGTAATTTGGCTTTTTCTGTTCCTATAATCAGAATATTTGCTGCAGGTAAAGCAGTTTGAATGGCTTCAATGATCTTTATACTTGCCGACTTATCAAAAGTTCTTTTATCATCGACTGAAACTAAATTCAGTACAATATTTTGCTCTTTTTCGAGCTTAATTCCTAGTTCTAAATCCGATAGATCATTGCTCTCAAAATAACAGGAATAGATAGTATTTGAATTGGTCTTTCCATCGAAATTCAGCAGATTACAATATTTCTCAACTCTGTGCATGTTTTCGGGAACAGACATTGTTTTTGTTAACAATAGTTGCCGAAGCTCTTTACGATAGCCTATTTTTGTACTTGCATTGATAAAAGCGCCCATCCAGGCAGAGGAGAAAGAATCGGGAAGGCAAAAAAAGTAGTCATACTTTTCAGTAATGGTTTTTGCAAATTTTCTTAATTTCCAAAGATCTGAAAATACTTTTTTATTGAAATAATATATTCTGGATACTTGTGGAAATAATTCTACAAGTTCTGCAATATTGCTTTTCACAATTACATGAATGGTTGCATCAGGAAACTTATCTTGTAATGTTTTAAAAAAGGCATAGCTCATTACTAAATCTCCTAACCAATTTGGAACTCTGACTAAAATTTGCAACTTTTCAATTTTTGAGACGTAAAATTACTCTGCCCCTGATGGACAAATTTTATGTAAAAAATTCTAAGGCATTGAATTTACATGTGAAAAAAGTAAATTTATTATTTGCAAATTAAACCTTTTACACACAATTTGAATCTAATATACCTTTTTAGGTAGAGGAGAATTAGTGGAGTGAGTGTTCAGATGAGCTTTTTATTATTGCTCACAGGGGAAACCCGAAAGTATAAATGAGTCTTGTACTTATTTGTTTTGGAAACCATAAATGGATGGATTTGGAAGACAGAACTGCTACCCTAACGCTAGATAAAAAAACTGACGAAGATTTGGTAAGTCTGGTGGTCAGCACTCAAAATGAGTACGCCATTAGTTTATTGTATAGTCGCTATTCACAAAAAATCTTTAGTCGTAGTTTATCTTTTGTTAAAGACAGGGAAATTGCTGAAGATCTGACCCATGATATCTTTATGAAGATATTAATGAGTTTAGCTTCATTTAAAGGAAAATCTAAGTTTTCTACTTGGATTTATTCAATTACCTATAATTATTGTGTTGATTTTTTGCGTAAACGGCAAAAGGTGAGGTTTCAACAATCAGAGTTCCAAAAGGAAACCGACAAGTATGTTAGTGATGAAGAAATTGCTGATGCAAGAGAACTACAGGAAATCAAAGTAGAACGCCTGATGACGATTCTTGAGGATATTAACCCTGAAGAAAAAATGATACTAATGATGAAGTACAGAGATGGTTTAAGTATTAAACAAATACAAACCATATTCGACTTATCAGAAAGTGCTGTAAAAATGCGTTTAAAAAGAGCTAAAGAAAAAGTTAAGAAAATTCATGGAAAAAAACATAAGAATGTTCTGTAAAGCTTTTGCTCAAAATTGTGACTAAAACTGTGGAAAACTCGTCTTATAGTAATATTTGCCCAAGCTATTCTCGAAACGTGTAAATTGCATGAAGTATGCCAGAGGAAAAAGAGATATATAAAAATCCATTTGACGATTCTAAGATAAGTAACTATCTAGAAGATAAAGAGCCTGAACTTTCTGAAAATGTGGAAGATAAAGTGATGGCTTCCCGCGAATATATTCGTGGATTCTTTACTTCTGTTGATAGTGTTTTTTCTATGATCGCCAGTCTGTTCAAAGGAATTTTCAAATAGTAAACATAGAATAAACCATAGCATGAATTTTCTTGAAGTAATTTATAAAGAATTATCATCTTTACTTTCTGACGGATTAAATGTTGGAGCTGATGTTTTAATAGGACTGATCGTTTTATTGGTCGGGTTTATTATTGCTAAGATCATCAGTGGTATTTTCAAGAAATTCGTTGATATGCTCAATGCTGAGCGTTATATGGATAAATTACGTGAAGTTGATCTTTTTGCAGGAATGAATATTTCCTTATCAGCTTTAGTAAGTAAATTGGTTTTTTGGGTTCTAATGTTCGTGTTCATCATGCTTTCCCTAAGAATTATGGGATTAGATATGGTATCGAATGGTATATATAACGCCCTTGGTTATTTACCAAAAATCATAAGTGCCTTAGTATTTTTTGTTATTGCAACTTTTTTAGCCAATGGGGCAAAAGTACTGGTAGCAAGTTCATGCGAAGCAATGGGTATTGCTTCGGGTAAAATCCTTTCTAATATATTGTTTTATTTCTTCCTTTTAATGATTGCGATCGTTGCATTGAATCAGGCAGGAATGAATACTGATATGATATCAGAGAATTTTCAGATCATTCTTACTACCGGACTTTTGGGCTTAGCACTTGGTTTTGGATTAAGTTCTAGGGATTTGTTCAGCAACATGCTTGGTGGTTATTATTCTAAAGAAAAATTCAAGATCGGTCAGACAATAGAATTTGAAAATATGCGAGGCGAAATTGTGGGGATTGACTCAACTTCCTTAACTTTAGACCTCGGCGAGAAAAAGGTGGTTATTCCATTGAAAAAAGTCGCTGAAACTAATGTTATTATTCACAATTAAATTTAGCAATGAGCAATCTTACCGAAAGCAGCCAAATCGCAAAAGGAACGACTATTAAAGGAACAATAAAGACTTCCGAAGATATTAGAATTGATGGAATTGTTGATGGAGATTTAGATACTTCAGGAAAATTAATAGTAGGTACAGAAGGAAAGATTACCGGTAAAATGAAAACAAATACTGCTGTTGTTTCGGGTAATTTAGATATTGAAAACATTCAAGCAGAAAACCTCTCTTTTACTAAAGATGCGAAGTTTAAAGGCAATGCTTCTTACAAATCTATAAGTATAGAGGAAGGAGCAGAAATTAATGGACAATTGACTAAGATCAGCAAATAAAATCTTGAAATAGTTTTACTGAAAAGGCAGGCTTTCTAAATTTAAAAGCCTGCCTTTTTTTATTTTATAACTGATATTGTTCCGGTAATTGGAATTTTACCATCCCTCAGATCCAATATAAAATAATAGGTTCCATCTGATACTGGTTTACCATTCAAGTTTGTTCCATCCCACCTGTCTAAAGGACTTTCAGACTCATATACCAAACTTCCCCAACGATTATAAACTAACAGATAAATATCATCACCTATCTTATCTTCATAAAGAGATATTCCCCATGTATCGTTTACTCCATCGCCGTTCGGTGTAATTACATTTATTATTCCTTCGGAAACAGTCTGACATTCTTCAACAATAACTGTAACCAGCTCTGATGTTGAACAATCTTCATCATTCCCAACAGTAACTTCGTAAATAGTTGTTTCATTAGGGAAAACAACTATCGAGGCATCGAATGTATTTCCTAAAATACTGGTATCTCCTGATAAAGCAGTCCAATTGTATTGCGTACCGCCTGCTGCGGTTAGTACCGCTCCCTCTTCATCCATACAAATAGTTACATCGGTTGTAAGACTTGTAATCTCTACTTCTTCAGAAAGTTCAATAAGCAATTCATCTTCTCCGGTACAACCATTTTCATCTGTAGCAATTAATTGTACATTCATTGATTCATCAGGGATAAATGTTGAGCCATCATCATAAGAAATGCCATTGATTAACCAGATATAAGTTGATTCCTCCTGAGGATCAGATGCAAATAGTGTAACTTCTTCACCATCACAAATATTTATAGTTTCACCTGCATTAACTTCAGGCCCGTCCAGTATTTCTACTAAAACCTCTAAAGTTTCTTCACAAGCACCATTTGTAAATTCAAATATAATTATTGCGTCTTCTGTTGTTGTAAAGGCTCCGGTTGCTATATCGAAATTACCACTTGTGGTTGTAAAATTTTCCGGTACGATAGGCAGTTCAATAAATAGAGTCTCTTCTCCACAAATCTGATAGGAATCATTTTCGAGTTCAACCGTTAACTCACTAACTTCTATCATTTCATCCAATTGAAAGCTGTCTGTGCCTGAGCATCCTGTTACAGTTAAGCTTACTGAATAGGCTCCAGCTTCATTATAACTAACAGTTGGGTTTGGTTCATTTGAAGTAGCGGGTGTTCCACCTTCAAAAATCCACTCGTAAGTATTAGCATTCTCAGAAGCATCGAGAAAAGTGATCGTTTCTCCAACACATATTTCAGTGTTTGCTATTGAAAAGCCGGCAATAGTAATAGCAGACTGATCTATACCTACATTTACAGAAGCTATTGCTGTACAACCAAACTCATTTTCAATCGTTAATTCAAAGCTTGTTGGTTCATCAACTGAAATTTCTATTTCAGGACTTGTTGCTCCATTGCTCCATAAGTAAGTTACATTTTCGTCAGATGAAAATGCTGTTAGTGTCAACAACTCTCCAATACAAGCATTTGGAGAAGTCGGGCTGATACTTAAAGTCAACTCCTGGTCTTCAATTATAATTTCCTCCGTTCCATTCACTATACAATTATTTTCATCCATAACGGAAATATTATAGACACCCGGCAATAGGTTTTCAAAAGTATTAGCCGTCTGAAAAATTTCAGTACCATCGATAGAATATAGCAGCGTACCCGTACCTCCAATTGCAGAAACTTCAATTACGCCATCATTTGCATTACATTCACTTAAATCTTGCGATCCAATGTTTGCTATGATAATTGTTGAAGGACTTTGTACTTCATAAGTTCCGGCATTTAAACTACAACTATTGTCAGAGGTTCTGATTATAAGTTCGTAAATACCGGTGCTAAGCTCTTCAAATACGGGATCACTCTCCCAACTTAAACCACCATCAATTGAAAACTCTAAACTCTCTGAACCAGCATTAGCCTGAACAATTAAAGTACCATCATTACTATCGCTACAAAGTGTGTTAATCACTTCTACATCATCAAGTATGATACTTTCAGGTTCATCAATAACTACCTCATTATCAAAAATCTGAATACAACCAAAACCATCACTGACAACAATATTATATACTCCGGCCGCCAAATCGGTAAATAACTCATCATTAGAAAAGTTGATTCCGCCATTAATTGAATAGGAAAGATCATTACCAATAGCAGAAATTAAAATTGATCCTGTACTTGTATCACAAAAACTGACATCGCCTGTTATTACCTCTTCAATAATAATATTATTTTCAACAGCTTCGATCATAATACTTGAAGGGTAACTGATTTCACAGCCAAAAGCATCTCTTACAATCACATTATATATTCCGGCTGAAAGGTTATTAAATACGTTCGTATCTGAAAAAGTAATTCCATTATTCAAAGAATATTCCACCCCATTACCAATAGCTTCAATATAAATACTACCATCATTGACATTACATCCGGTTTCATCTACACTTTCAACACTTAATATTTCTAAGTTTGAGTTAAATTCATCTATCTGGATCTGTTCAGTCCAGGACTGTTCGCAATTAGTAGCTTCTGACAAAGCTGTGATCATATAATTACCAGCCGAAAGATTTAAAAACACGTTACTAGTTTCGTAATTTTCACCGCCATCTATTGAATACAGAATACTGCCCTGTGCAGAAGCATCAATAGTAATCGAAGCATCATTAGCATTACAGCCCGAAATAAGGTTGATAGAAACATTGTCTATAGACAAATCACTTTCTAAAGGCTGAATATTTACTATTCCATAAGGCTCGGTGCAACCTATACTATTTTGAACGACCACATTGTATTCGCCTGAACTTAGATCTGTAAATACATTGGAATCCTGATAGGTTATGCCGCCATCTATTGAATAGCTTAGTTCACTTGAAGAAGTTGCTGTTATTTCTATGCTACCATTACTTCCACCACATTCACTTACATTAGCGCTTTCTACTGATGAAATGATGATATCATTGTCTAAAGGTTGAATATTTACTATTCCATAAGTCTCTGTGCAACCTACACTATTTTGAACTACAACATTGTATTCGCCTGAACTTAGATCTGTAAATACATTGGAATCCTGATAGGTTATGCCGCCATCTATTGAATAGCTTAATTCACTTGAAGAAGTTGC